>CAZQVT010000001.1:0-265753 GCA_964596875.1 uncultured Candidatus Saccharibacteria bacterium
TGGGTCTGCAGGTTATGAGCCTACCGAGATACTGCTTCTCTATCCCGCTATATTTACACTGTTAGTATACCACTTGATTTTGAAAAATCAACCTAGTGCGACCGGCCGGACTAAGAACTCTGGGAAACCCACGGTTTTCCCAATCCTTCCTTTACGGGAGAGAAATTCTCTCCCGACCCCTCTCTCGGTTCGAGTCCGTGCACGTAAAAATCCCCAAGTGGGGATTTTTCGCTGGCGCGACCGGCCGGACTCGAACCGGTAACCTCTCCCGTGACAGGGGAGTGCTCTAACCAAATTGAGCTACGATCGCAATAATGAAAAAATAGCACGAAAATTGTATTTTTTCAATGTGTCGGCGCTGGAAGAACTCTCTCCCTACAGGAGCAGTATCCCGATTGGATATTTTGTTTCGCAAACTCACAAAATATCTCAATCAGGCTTCGAGCCCTCACAAAAGCTCTCCCAGAGCTTTTTCCGCCGCAAAAAACTAAAGTTTTTTGGTGTCGGCGGGAGGACTCGAACCTCCGACCTTGGGCTTATGAGTCCCACGCTCTAACCACCTGAGCTACGCCGACAATAGGGAGAATATAACATAAATTCTTGATAACGAAAAGTGTTATATAATAGGATAATGAAAGATTTTGGGTATACAAAAAATGAGAAAGGTTTGTTTAGAAAAATTAGTAGTCCAGCGAAAGTTCAGGATTTTTTAAACTCTATTCCTTTCAATTTTGACCAGGGAAGTTACTGTATGTCGCCAAGAAAAGTTTTGGAGAATAAAAAGGCTCACTGTGTAGAGGGGGCAATATTTGCGTATGCGGCATTAGAACAAAATGGTTTTAAACCAAAACTTTTAGATCTTCGTTCTACTTCAAAACCATACGATTATGACCATGTTGTTTGTGTATATGAAAAGGATGGTTTTTGGGGGGCAGTTTCCAAAACTAACCATGGGGTTTTGCGATATAGAGAGCCGGTTTACAAAAACATTAGAGAACTAGTTATGTCTTATTTTCATGAATACTTTCTAGATACAGGAGTAAAGACTCTCAGAGAGTATTCTACTCCTTTAGATCTAAAGAAGTTTGAAAAGTTAGGTTGGCGAACGAGTGATAGTGATATTTCAGAAATTACAGAGTATCTAGATGATGTAAAACATTACAAAATTTTGACACCGAAACAAATAAAAAATTTGCGTAATGCAGACAAAATAGAAATAGAAATGGGTAAGTTGGTTGAGTGTGAAAAAGAATAATTTTCTGTTATATTTTAGGTCTGCCGTCGTAGTTCAGTGGTAGAATACCGTCTTGGTAAGACGGTGGTCATGGGTCCGATTCCCATCGGCGGCTCAAGAAAAACGAAGTTTTTCTGTTAGAATCGGAAGACGGAGCGGGGTACCCACTCAACAGAGTGGGGTGCGAGTCCGGGTCGAGAAATTTTGTGAGCGACGGCGAACAAAATATTGTTGACCGATTCCCATCGGCGGCTCAGTAAAATCATGGACAAGGAAATTTTAAAAAAAGAACTAGAGACATTACAAGCAGAAATGAATTCTGTAACTTTTTGGTCTGACAAAGACAGGGCACAGTCCGTTTTAAAACGTATTAAAGATTTGGAAGCAGAAATAGAGGGTGTCGGAAAGTACGACAGAGGAGATGCACTTATGACTATTTTTTCTGGTGCTGGTGGGGATGACTCTGAAGATTTTTCTTCGATCCTTCTAAATATGTATTTGAAATACTTTTCAAAAAATAACTTTGAAGTTTCGCTTTTGCATGAAAACAAAAATGACCACGGAGGTTTTAGAAATGTCACCATAGAAATAAAAGGAAAAAATTCCTACGGAACACTTAAAAATGAGTCTGGCGTGCACAGGCTTGTTCGGATTTCTCCTTTCAATGCAAAGTCTCTGCGTCACACATCTTTTTCTATGGTGGAAGTGATACCAAAATTTGAAAAAATAGGTAAGGATGAACTCGAGATAAATGAAAGCGATATAAGAGTAGAACTTTCTCGTTCTTCTGGTCCTGGGGGACAAAATGTAAACAAAAGAGAAACTGCTGTTCGAGTGGTGCATATACCCACAAACCTCTCAGCACAAAGTGATAACGAACGATCACAAGCTCAGAACAAAGAAAAAGCGATGCAGATTTTGTATGGAAAAATATATAAAGCACTAGAAGAAGAAAGAATCTCAAAAGAAAAAGGTATGTATGTGTCGAAAACTACCCAGATAGAGTGGGGAAACCAAATACGTTCATATGTTATGCATCCATACAAAATGGTAAAGGATCATAGAACAAATTTTGAAACTTCAAATATCGACGCTGTTTTAGATGGAGAAATACAAGGTTTTTTGGATGCCGAAAAGGAATTGTAAGGCTCAAAATTTTGATAACTAAACTGCCTTTACTCTTGTTGTTTTAATAAGTTATAATCAAAAGCGTATGATTCACTTTGATAATGTTTCAAAAGTATATTCAGATAACTCGGTGGCTCTGGAAGAAGTATCTTTTGTCATAGAACCAAAGGAGTTTGTTTCTATTGTGGGACACTCTGGTGCCGGAAAGACTACTCTTTTAAAAATGTTTTTAGGGGAAGAGGTTCCGACAAAAGGCAAGGTATTTTTTGAGTCTACTGATATCTCAACACTTAGTAAAAAAGAGATGGATTTGTTTAGAAGAAAGATAGGGGTAGTTTTTCAGGATTTTAGACTTATTCCAAACAAAAACGTATATGAAAACATTGCTTTTGCGATGGAGGCAGCCGGAAGAACTGACGAAGAAATAGAGGCAGATGTTCCGCATGTTCTAGATTTGGTGGATTTGGGTAAAAAGATATGGAATTTTCCACACGAACTATCTGGTGGTGAAAAGCAAAGAGTTTCTATTGCTAGGGCGATAGTAAACCAGCCTGACGTTATTATTGCCGATGAACCTACGGGAAATCTAGACCCGCTTAACACCTATGACATCGTGCAGATTTTAAAGAAGATAAATGACTTAGGTACTACAGTTATACTTACAACTCACAATAAGGGAGTAATTGACTCACTTAAAAAACGTGTTTTAACTATGGAAAATGGTCGGGTTATAAGGGATGACCAGCAGGGAAAGTATGTAATTTAGTCCCGTATTTGGCAAATTTCTTTGTTGCTCGCTTGCGTTTGCTTCTGCAATGTACTATTTGTACATCTTAGTCGCAATACGCACTCGCGCCTCGAACTTTGCTCAAATATAGGACTAAATAGTAAAATTTGGAAGTTGGTAAAATAGTGTATAATAAAAACCATGTTTTGGATTAAAGTAAAAAGAGTAGTTCGGGCAGGATTCTTTTCTTTTTGGAGAAATGGTTTTATTTCTCTGTCTTCTATTTTGGTAATGGTGGTTACTTTGTTTGTTATTGGTTCAGTTATTTTTTCTAGTGTTGTTCTAAAATCTACTCTAGATCAAATCAAAGAAAAAGTAGATATAAACGTATATTTTGTAACGACTGCTTCTGAAAATGAAATTTTGGCGATGAAGAAAAGCCTGGAACAACTTCCAGAAGTTATGCCACCCGTAGAATACATTACAAAAGAGCAGGCACTTTTAGATTTTAAGAAACGACATGAAAACGACGAGTTTACTTTGCAGGCACTAGAAGAGTTGGGAGAAAACCCCTTGGGAGCAACACTAAATATAAAGGCTAAGGATCCTTCACAATACGAAAGTATTGCAAGATATATAGAAAGTAAAAGAACTTCATCTGTTGGTACTGACAGTATTATTGATAAGGTAAATTATTATCAAAACAAAGATGCAATAGATAGGCTTACAAGAATCATTAATTCTGCAAATAACTTAGGTTTTATCCTTACTCTATTTTTGGTAGCAATATCAGTTTTGATCACCTTCAATACTATTAGACTGGTTATCTATATGTCTCGAGACGAGATATCTGTTATGCGACTCGTGGGAGCATCTGACCGTTACATACGAGGTCCATTTTTTGTGGCTGGTTCTATATATGGTTTTCTTTCAGCGATCATAACACTAGTTGTTTTCTATCCGGTCACTTTATGGCTAGGAGGTAAGACAGCAGACTTTTTTGTTGGTCTAAATATTTTCCATTACTATCTTTCAAACTTTGGACAAATTTTCCTTATAATTATAGGTTCAGGTGTTCTTATTGGTTCAATATCTAGTTATCTAGCTGTTCGCAAGTATTTAAAAGTTTAAAAATTAAAATGTAACAGAAATTCAGAATGAAAAAAGAAAGAACGCACAAGTATATATTTGTAGTTGGTGGAGTAATGTCGGGCGTCGGCAAAGGTATTGCGTCCTCTTCAATCGGAAAGATTCTTCAGAGCAAAGGTTTTAAGGTCAACCCTATAAAGGTTGACCCTTATTTAAATGTGGACGCTGGAAATATGAACCCAACAGAGCATGGCGAAGTTTTTGTGCTGGATTCTGGTTTGGAAACAGACCAAGATATGGGTAACTATGAAAGATTTCTTGAGATGGATCTTATTTCTGACGACTACATGACTTCCGGTATGGTTTACAAACATGTTATTGAAAAAGAGAGAAACCTGGGTTACAGAGGTAAATGCGTAGAGGCTATTCCTCATATAACCGATGAGATAGTTCGCAGATGGAAGAATTCCGCCGAGCATCACAAGTCTGATATTTCTCTTATCGAGATAGGTGGAACTATTGGGGATTATCAAAATATTCTTTTTATTGAAGCAGCCAGAACTCTAAAAATAAAACACCCACAGGATGTATGTTTTATTATGGTTTCATACCTTCCAGTTCCAGGTTCTTTGGGTGAAATGAAAACTAGACCAACTCAAAACGCGGTAAGACAATTAAACTCTTATGGAGTTCAACCAGATATTGTTATAGCTAGAGGAACACATATGCTGGATGATAGAAGAAAAGAGAAGATCGCTTTTTCATGTGCACTTGCTCCAGAAAATGTTATTTCTGCACCAGATATAAAAAGTGTGTACGATGTTCCAATAAACTTTGAAAAAGACAAGATCAGTCAAATTATAATGAAGACTTTGCACATGCGTACCAAAGCTCCAAATGGTGAACTTGACGATTGGAAAAAGTTTGTAGAAAAAAGAACAAAAGCAAAACACAAACTGAGTGTGGCGGTTATTGGCAAATATTTTGATACAGGGGATTTTGTGCTTTCCGATGCTTATGTTTCTGTTATTGAGGCCATAAAGTTTTCTTCGTATTGGAAGGATAGCGATACAGAACTTACCTGGATAAATTCTAAAGATTATGAAAACGGCAAAAGAAAAGTAGAAGAACTTAGAAACTTTGATGGAGTTATTGTTCCCGGAGGCTTTGGAGAAACTGGTGTGGAGGGAATTATTTCTGCGATAGAATATGTGAGAAAAAATAAAATTCCTTATCTTGGTCTGTGTTACGGTATGCAACTTGCAGTTGTAGAGTATTGTAGAAATGTTATAGGTTGGAAAGATGCGTCAACTGCAGAAATAAATACAAAATCTTCGCATGTTGTTATTGATATCATGCCAGACCAAAAAGCAAACTTGGAAACTGGAAACTATGGTGCCACAATGCGACTAGGTAGTTACAAAGCAATGCTTAAAAAGGGAAGTATCGTAGAAAAAGCCTACGGAGCAAAAGAAGTTTTTGAAAGACATAGACATAGATATGAAGTTGCATCTCCATACATAAAAGATATAGAAAAGGCTGGTTTGGTTTTTTCTGGAACTTCTCCAGACGGAAGACTTATGGAGTTTGCGGAACTTCCTGCAGGCGAGCATCCATTTTTTGTTGGTACACAAGCACATCCAGAGTTCAAGGCAAGACCACTTAACCCACACCCATTATTTACTGCGTTTATAAATGCTTGTTTGAAGAGGAAATAATTCCAAGCAGGGCTGGGAGACTTGGACTCGAACCAAGATAATATCCTCCAGAGGGATATGTCCTACCATTAGACGATCTCCCAGCTCTAATCAGAATTCAAGCAATATTCAAAAGATACTCTAAAAAATGGGTTTTTACAAGGAAAAAGTTCCGGGTTGGGAGAGGGTCACTTCATTTATTTACGATTTGTGGTATATTGTCGAAATGAAAATAAACAAATTTATCCTAGGTTTACTCTTCGTTGCGGTACCAGTAATTTCCTCGGCTTTTTCTGGTTCAGAGGTTCATATAACCAAAGATGGGCTTGCTACAATAACCGACACAAAAGTTATGCAAATAGCCGGTGGCACTCTATTTACACGTATGTACTGGGGTGACTCTTATGTGCGCCTGACGGTCAAAACTGACCAAAATACAAAGTTTTACAGAGGAACGGGTGAAGTTACTACTTTGGCCGAAGTTTCAGTGGGGGACATGCTAGACGTTACAGGACAACTTACAGGTGGAGATGTTTTGACTTTGGTTACAAGTACAGTAAAAAACTCTTCAGTGCAGAAAAAACAAACAGTTTTTTCTGGAAAGGTTCAGGGAGTTGATGTTGCTTCAAAAAGTTTTATCCTGAATGACAAAAAAATTGGAACAATTACTGTACTTTCGACAACGACTACACGTTTTGTGAAAGGTAACAGAACTCTGGATTTGGCACATGTAAACGTTGGTGACACTATTACAAAAGTTGCTGGGGATTACAATATAAACACAAGAACTCTTGTTGCTGACAGTGTGCTGACTTATGTAGATTTAAATATGTATAAACCTCGAAACTTTCAAGGAAGTTTAAAAGAGATGGTGGTAAACAATGTACCTGGAAGTATAAAGATGCTGATAGAGGGTAAGGTGTACACAATAAATATAACTGAAAATACCTCTGTATTAAATACAGCAAGAAGTAAGGTTTCATTGAATAGATTTGAAACCGAGGATACTGTCCGAGTCTACGGTGCTATAAGAGAAGTAGACGAACCTATAATAGACGCAGAAGTTGTAAGAAATATAAGCTTGTAAGCGTCAGTATTTGATATAATAAAAATATGAAAAACAGCATAAAATTGTTTGGAGTTTTGTTTGTACTTTTAGCACTTGTACTTTTGGTGTATTTCGCAAAAACCAAAAACACTAAGAGTGGAGAAAATATTTCAAATACTTATAAAAATACCACTTACACGATAGGCGGAGAAAAAGTTACACTAAAGGACGGTGTATCAAAAGTTCCGGCTGCGCCTGGTTCTGCTTCATTCGTGACGACAAATTATTTTGGAAATGAGGTGAATGCGGATTTTGATGCAGATGGTAGACAGGATGTTGCGTTTCTTTTGACTCAAAATACAGGCGGTACAGGAACTTTCTATTATCTTGTTGCTACTCTAAACAAAGAAACGGGTTATGTGGGTTCCGATGCGATATTTTTAGGGGATCGTATTGCTCCACAGACAACCGAGATAAAAGAAAATAATATAATTGTTGTAAACTATGCAGAAAGAAAACCAGGTGAAAGTTTTGCAGAAATACCCAGTGTTGGCAAAAGCATTTGGCTTAAACTAGACCCAGCAAGTTTGCAGTTTGGAGAGGTGGTGCAAAACTTTGAAGGCGAGGTTGATATAAATAGAATGAACCTTACCATGAAGACTTGGGACTGGTTAAGTGCGTCATACAATGATGGCAAAGTTATTTTGCCAAAGGTTACAGGTAAGTTCACTCTGACTTTTAAAAAAGACGGTACTTTTTCTGCAACTACAGACTGTAATGCTATGAGTGGGAAATATTCAACTAAAAACAAGTCTATTGCATTCAGTAACGTTATGTCGACTTTGATGGCCTGCGAAGGTTCACAGGAAGAGGATTTCTCCAAAATGGTACTAGACTCAACAAGTTATCATTTTACTAACAGGGGAGAACTTGTGTTAAATATAAAATTTGACAGTGGTTCCGTAATTTTTAAATAAATATGAAAAATATATATTATATTTTAGTGGTTGTTGCATTGCTCGTGTTGGGTGCTTGGTATTTTAGACCAACAAATAATATTGAGGATGTAGATACTCCTGTGGTAGAAGAGCCTAAGCCAGATCTAAGCCTATTACCCCAACTATATAAAAATAGTTTGTATAAATTTACTATAAATTTACCGGAAGATTTTGTGGTGGATGAAGACTATAGATACGAGTCTACTCCTCAGAAAAGTTTTCCAGGTGTAAGGTTTAAGATCCCGAAAAATTTATATAAAGGCACAAACCTTTCTGAGGATAGTTATATAAGTGTGGAGTTTGCACAAGCGGTCGCAGATGCCTGCATAGCACAAATATTTCTAGATAGTTCAGAGTTGCGAGGTTTTGCAGACGCGGGTAAGCATAGGTATACAGTGGCTTACTCATTGGGTGCTGGGGCTGGAAACAGATATGAAGAAACTGTTTACGCTACTCCCGTAGAAGGAGGCTGTTTAGGTATAAGATATTTTGTTCACTATGGTGTTTTCGAAAACTATCCAGCAGGTAGTATTAAAGAGTTCGATCCAAAGGCGATAACAGGTATATTTGATGCGATCAGAACGTCTATTGAGATTGGAAAATAAAGGTTATAATTAAAAACATATGAAATTATTCACACATTTACTTGTTTCAGCTATAGCAATTATTATTACCGCATATTTATTGCCTGGAGCAACTGTAACTCTTACTGGTTCAATAGTTTTGGCAGTGGTGCTTGGAGTAATAAACATATTTATAAAACCTCTAGTTAAACTAATAACTATTCCACTTACGATACTTACTCTAGGTATCTTTTCTTTGGTTATAAACGCTCTGTTTATTATTCTTGCATCAAAACTTGTCCCAGGTTTCAGTGTTTCTGGTTTCTGGAGTGCTTTCTGGTTCTCTATTATACTTTCACTAGTAAACGCATTATTCAACCGCTTTCAGGATGGGGAGTAGTTATTTGTTTTTCCAAAAATCCCCCCATTCTTTTAGAAAATCTGAACTACTCCAGTCTTTTCGGTGCCCAACGCCTGAAATGATTTTGATATTGTTTTCTACACAAGTGTTCCATTCTGGTATGCTAGTTTCGTCTATTCTGTCACCGCCTTTTGTAAATATGTGTGGTTTGATTTTCTGCAGCGCTACAGAAACAGTAGAATCCCCATCAATTTCAAAGGGGATTACGTAATCAACTCCTTTTATATATGAAACTATCTGACTTCTGGTTTTCAGGTCCATAAACGGCCTACCTTTTTTGTTTTTAAGAAAATTATCACCATTTACCACCACAACAACAGTGTCTCCAAATGATTTGGATTCATTTATGCAAGTTATGTGTCCCGGGTGTATGGGGTCAAAACCACCAGAAGTGCAGACTATGGTGCCTAGACCGTCTTTTATTTTTTCGAATTCTTCAAAGGTTATTATTTCGGCAGGTTTCATAAAATATACAAATACAATAAAATATCTTACACACTTTGTCTAGTCTGTCTAGAGGGGGTTTTAGTATTGCCCTATAGTACGGCATAGGGTATAATAGACCCATTACTATAATTTAAAACAAAATGGCAACAAAAGTTAATTCTGCATTTATGAAACCAATGACTGTTAGCGCCGACTTGGCAGCAGTTGTGGGTAAGGGCCCAATGCCTCGTTCAGAAGTTGTTAAGGCTCTTTGGGTTTACATCAAAAAACACAATCTACAAGATCCAAAGAACAAGAGAAACATCAATGCTGATGATAATCTAAAGAAAGTTTTCGGAGGAAAATCTATGGTAAACATGTTTGAGATGACAAAACTTGTATCTAAGCATCTATCATAATTTAATTAAATAGTAAGTTATAAAATAAAAATCCCCAGTTTGGGGATTTTTATTTTGCATTCATGTTACAATATTGTTATGGCTAAAGGAGAAACACACAAAAAAGAAAAAAAGAAACCAAAGAAGAAATAAATTCTTTTATGACTCAAACTAAAAGTAAACTGAGAAACGGTGAAGCGTTCCTTATACAGGATGTTGCCATTATTTCTTTTAGTATATTGATTGCTATCGTTTTGGTGAAGGCAGATATACTTTCGAATATTTTACTTACAACCCAAAAACTACATACATTAGGCAGTTTTATTGCTGGTATGTTTTTTACATCTATATTTACTACAGCCCCTGCCATAGCAACTTTGGGACATATTGCAAAAGACAACTCGATAGTTCTTAATGCGCTTTTTGGTGCGGTGGGCGCGGTTTTGGGAGATATAGTTATATTTCAGTTTATAAGAGATAAGTTATCAGAACATTTGCTCGATGTTATTGGACATAACAGTATTTGGAAAAGAACCCATACGCTTTATAAGCTAAAGTATTTTAGGTGGCTTACTTTTCTTGCTGGCGGTTTGCTTATTGCATCGCCCTTACCAGACGAACTTGGTATTGGTCTTTTGGGATTTTCTAGAATGAAGTTGGTGCAGTTTATACCTCTTTCATTATTTTTTAACTTTATAGGTATTATGCTTATTGGTATTGTGGCTAGGACTATTTAGGGTGATGTTTGTTTATTTCTTCTTCTATTTTTGATATTTCAGTTTCAACCTTGTTCAAAGTTTTCTTTATACTTTTTATCTCATCTTCTTCACTTTTTATCTCATCTTCTGTTTTTTCTGCAAGTTTTTTCTCTCCAGAAAGTCCGGTAATGATAAGTCTGTTACCGATAAATGCAGAAACATAAACACCTGTAATGAGTAAAACTAGTGTGCCAACCATGAAAGAAAGTGGTCCGTCTATTACGCTAAAAAGTGTAACATCTGTTTCTCCCAATATATAAGCAGTTAAAAAGTCAGTAGTGTGCCAGACCCCCCTCCAGAAAAGAACTATGCCGATACCTCCTAAAAAGGCATATAAAATAGGCATTCGACTAAGTTTTGCCCGAGTTTTATCCTCAAGTTTGTCAAAAAAGTTAATAATATTTTTAGTCATGTGATATAATCCTAACATAATTTTATGGAATCAAAAAAAGCAATCGTTTGTGATTTGGATGGAACATTAGCAAAAAGCAAAACATCTTTAACACCTGAAATGGCGGATGTGATTACAAGGTTATTGCCGAACTATTATTTTGTAGTGGTTTCTGGGGGCGCTTACGGACAGTTTCAGAAACAATTTCTTTCTAGTTTTGACTGTCCGAAGGACTTGTTAAGGGATTTATATTTGTTTCCAACCATGGGAAGTACTTGTTTTGTGTATGATGAAAAAAGTGACTCATGGAAACAGTTGTACGACGAACATTTTACTGAAGTAGAAAAAAGAGAAATATTTGATGCACTAAACAGTGCGGTTGCAGAATGTGGTATCGACGTTAGTGACCCGTATGGAGAACTGATTGAAGACAGAGGAAGCCAGATTACTTTTTCTGGTAGGGGTCAAAACGCTCCTATAGAAGTAAAAGTGACTTGGGATCATGACCAGGTGAAAAGAAAATCAATAGTAGAGCGACTAAAATCAAAAATACCTCAGTATGAAATAAGTATTGGAGGCACTACTTCTGTGGACATAACTAGAAAAGGTGTCGACAAGGCTTACGCAATAGGAAAAATAGAGGAACTGTTGAAGGTTAAAACTGAAGATATTATTTTTATCGGTGATGCTTTGTTTAAAGGTGGAAATGATTCTCCTGTAAAGAAAACTGGTGTCGACTATATTCAAGCAGATGGTCCAGAAGAAACCATCGAAATCCTTCATCGCTATTTAAAAAATTAGGTTAGAAAAAGTCAGTAAGATATCAACATTTTGCATAGAAAACTCAACTAAAGGCACCTACAAAATGCTATAATTTTCGTATGGAACCAATCACCACCAAAAGACCGTGGGGGTCATTTACTCGTTTTACAAATAATGAGACATCAACTGTTAAACTTTTGTATGTAAATAAGGGGGAACAGTTAAGTTTGCAATATCATTCAAAGAGAGAGGAGTTTTGGAAAATAGTAATAGGTAGCCCCACGATTGTTATTGGTGATGATGTTTTTGATTCAAAACCAGGTGATGAGTTCACTGTGCAAGTTGGTGTGAAACACAGGATATCTGCGCCAAATGACGACGTGGTTATTTTAGAAATATCAAAAGGAGAGTTTGATGAAGACGACATAGTAAGACTTGAAGACGTTTACGGACGCTAAGTTTTTCTGTTTTTTAAAATAAATGAAGAAAAGTACTTCAAAAATTAATAAGGTAAAAATTTTGGAAGGTGTACCACTTGCTGTGGTTGGTGTTTCAGATGATGTGGTACTTTTGAGTAAGACCAAGCAGAGTTCTCCTGCGCTTTTTATATCATGGAGTAGCAATGGAGTGGATTTTGTTAAGGATGCAAAAAAAATAGTTTTAAAAACTTTAAATAAGAAGCCAGAAAAAATAAATCTTTGTTACAACTTTTCACTTTCAAAAACTCCAAACGGTTTTGTGATGACATATTTTCGAAAAGGAAATCCAAAAATTAAAAACAGTAAAGAAAAACTTGTAGTTGCAAGGTCAAAGGATTTGCATAAATGGGAAGGGAAGTCAGAAAGACTGGCTCAAGACTCAAAAAATGCAACAGTTGTTTACGATAAACAAAAAGATAAGTTTGAAATGTACCGTGATGGATTGTTTATAAAAAACCAGGCTTCGTATTCTCTTTCGGTTTGGAAGGAAAAACCATCTCTTGTTTTTACATCACGTGCCGGTCAGTTTGATGCAGGTGATTTGAAAGTTATTGGCAGTACACTTACGAGTGAAGGCATTGTGGTTATGTATGATGCTTCTGTCGAGTACAAAACTAAAACTTTGCTACAGATCGGTGCGGTGATAATAGATATAAATAATCCACGAAGAGTTATTTGGAGAGCGGGTGTGCCTGTATGGCAAGGAGTTGTGGATTCTAAAGACGATACTAGACCAATAGAACCGATTGGTTTTGCAGTACTTTCAAAATCATTTGTTTTGTATTGGCTGACAGAAGACGGAACTCTTATAGTTGCAAAAATCCCTCCAGTATTTAGAGAGTCTGAAGAGGCCAAAAGATATCCTAAAATTATGGACAGATACCACGGTAACCCCGTAATACAGCCGATAAGAGGCAGTTCCTGGCAGGACGAAGGTACTTTTAATCCCGCCGCATTTCAGGACGAAGAGGGGGATATTCACCTTTTGTACCGCGCAGTTGGTGGTGATGGAATATCTAGAGTTGGCTATGCAAAAAGTACAAATGGTAAAGATATTAATTATAGATTGTCACATCCTGTATTTGAGCCATCCACAGGGTTTGGTTTGGCTGATTCAAATAAAGTAGTTGGGCCTATTGGTTACAATACTTCAGCATATTCTTCAGGTGGAAGTTGGACTGGGGCTGAGGATCCTCGTACAGTTCTAATAGACGGTAGAGTTTATATGATATATGTTGTTTTTGAGGGATGGAGTTCAACCCCAAGACTTGCGCTAACTTCTATTAGCATCGAAGATTTTAAGGCGGGCAAGTGGAAGTGGAAAAAACCAATTAAAATTTCTCCTCCAGATCAGTTTTATAAAAACTGGCTGTTGTTCCCAGAAAAAATTAATGGCAAATTTGCAATTATTCACAGTATTGAACCTTCTGTACTAATCGAGTATGTGGATAATCTTGAAGATTTGGAAGAAGAGAATATACAAAGTAGACATCCAAGAGAGCAAAAAGAAAGAACAAAAACTTGGGATACGAAAATTCGTGGATCAGGTCCACCACCACTTAGAACTGAACTAGGTTGGTTGTTGCTTTATCATGCAACCCAAAAGCACGAGTCGCATAAATACAAAGTAGGTGCGATGTTGCTTGACTTGGATGACCCAACAAAAGTTTTATATCGTTCAGAACATCCAATACTTTCTCCGGATATGGATTATGAAAATGACGGAAAGCCAGGAGTTGTTTATGCTTCCGGGGCTATTATAAGAGGTGACGACTTGTATGTTTATTATGGCGGTGGTGACAAGGTAGTTTGTGTTGCAACAACTCCTCTTAAACAGTTTTTGAAATATTTAGTTACTGGTAACGCAAAACCATATCAATTAAAAAAAGCATAATGAATAATCCTAAAATTGGGGTACTAATGTACACATACAACCGAACCGATGATGCAAAAATAAATATGGAACTTATTCGTAGTGTCTGGAATAAAAGTGGGATGTTAAGGGATGTTAAAATTGTACATTCTTATAATGGCGAAAAAGAATGGTGGCAAGAAAAGTATTTGGAAGATGATTTATTATATTTACCTAATCCTGGACATTTTACTGGGGCAGAACTTTTATTAAATGAAGGGGTTAAGTTTTTTTCAGAAAAATATCCAGAAATTGACTATGTAATCACTCTAGCGTCGGACACTTGGCTGGCTAATACAGATTATATTGAGAATATTATTAATATAATGGAAAAAGAAGAAAAGTATCTTGCGACATGTCCATGGGGGAATACTGAAAAAGATAATATGTGGAATATAGGAATGGCTATTGATTTTAATATTTTTAATATTAAATGGGCAGTTAAATACGGTTTGTTTCCGATAAGATTCACTGATTTTCTAGAAAAGTATTCAGAAGTATTTTATTATCGTGATGAAATAATCTATCTAGAACGTGTTTTTGCTGTTCGTTTTAAGCAAGCAATTATGAAGTCAGTTGATATTCCTAGTGAGAACCTATTAAGAAATATATCCGAAGATCACATTTTTAGGATGGTAGAAAGGGAACCTGTTCATGATGAAAAAAGTTTTTTTGGAATAAAGAAAGGTAGAAAAATGTTTTGGCGAAATATTGGTCTAATTACACATCATGAGCCAGAACCGAAACAGAAAATACTTAGGGCACTAAAACTTGGAGTTGGGGAGTTTTCAAATAAACTAATAAGTTCTAAAGATTTAAGTTATTATAATAATGGTATAAGAAAAACTTTTTTTCAAAAAGGTAAAAAGATTATTAATTACAGAGATTAAAAATATGTACGTAGTAAAACGCTCAAAACTAAATCCGATACTGGCACCAAATCAAGAAAATTCTTGGGAGAACTATGCTGTGTTTAATGGTAACCCGGTTCAAATAAAAGATAAGATACACATGGTTTACAGAGCGCAGTGTACTCCTGAACATGTCGAAGGCAATACATTTTCAATGTCTGTGATTGGAAAAGCAGAAAGTAAGGACGGAGTAAACTTTAAAAACAGAGAGGTTTTTATTTCACCAGAACATCCTTGGGAGAGATATGGTTGTGAGGATCCTAGAGTTACAAAAATAGACGGGAAGTACTACTGTTTCTATACTGCACTTTCTGCATTTCCACTAAATATTCCAGAAGGAATCAAAGTTGGTCTTGCTATAAGTCGGGACATGAAAAAGGTTTCTGAAAAGCATCTCATCACTCCTTTCAATGCAAAGGCGATGACCCTTTTTCCTGAAAAAATAAATGGCAAGTATGTTGCCCTTCTTACTGTAAACCCAGATAGACTTCCAACTCACCTTGCTATTGCCGAGTTTTCTAAACTAGAAGACATGTGGGATGAAAACTACTGGAAAAAATGGTATGCAAAACTAGATAAACATATTTTTATACACGGCGATGATATAGATAGAATCGAGATCGGTAGTTGCCCACTTAAAACAGAGAGAGGGTGGCTCTTGGTCACATGTAGAATCCAAAACCACAGATCATCTGACAGAGTTTTTGCAATAGAGGCATTGCTCCTAGACCTAAAAGATCCAAAGAAAATTATCGGTAAAACTCGTGGGGCCCTTGTTGTGCCAGAAGAACCATATGAAATAAATGGAACCATAGGCAATACTATTTTCCCAAGTGGTGCGCTTATAAAAAATGGCGACTTACACATATACTACGGAGCGACAGATACAACCATTGCAATGGCAAAAGTTAATCTCGATCAACTTTTAGATGTTATGGAGTATCCATATCGAGAAATAGGTTTCCATAGAATAGGTGAGGGTGCACTCATGAAGCCTAGAAAAAATATACCTTGGGAAGAAAAGGCTATCTTTAACCCTGCTGCTATAGATATAGATGGTACTGCTAGGATTTTGTATCGTGCCATGGGCAATGACAATACCTCGGTGGTTGGATATGCCGAAAGTATAAATGCTACTGATATTTCATATATATCTGACAAACCAGCGTACGTGCCTCGCGAAGGTTTTGAATCAAAAGGTGTTCCAAATGGAAACTCTGGTTGTGAAGACCCACGACTTATAAAAATAGGAAACACTGTTTATCTTTATTACACAGCATACAACGGTATTACTCCACCGTCTGTGGCGATGTCTAGTATAAAAGAAAAAGATTTAAAAGATAGAAAATGGAAATGGACAAAACCAGTTTTGGTAACAGCAGATGGTGTAGATGACAAGGATGGTTGTTTGCATCCAGAAAAAGTAAACGGTAAATATCTTTTGTACCACCGAGTTCACAACTATGTTTGTGTTGACTACGGTTCCACTCCTGCATTTCCAGAAAGAAATAACTTTAAAAATATTCCTCTTATAAAAGCGCGAAAGGGTATGTGGGATTCTGTAAAAGTTGGAATGTCTGTGCCTCCGATAAAAACAAGCAAAGGTTGGATACTTTTGTATCACGGTGTTTCTGGACGTTCTAGATATAGAATAGGTGCTGTGCTTTTGGACTTGAAAGATCCAACAAAGGTTCTAGCACGCACTACAGACCCTATTTTTGAGCCTCGGGAGGCCTATGAGATAGAAGGACAGGTAAACTACGTGGTGTTTCCATGTGGTGCTATAGTAAGAAATAGTTACATCTACATGTACTATGGAGGCGGGGATTCTGTTATAGATGTGGCCTCAATATCACTTAAAAAACTTTTAGACGTATTAACTACAAAATAAAATGAGCCCAGAAGGATTTAATGGTATACCGCAAGAGCCAGTAGTGCCAGAAGAAGTTGTGGAAGTTGAAAAGACCCAGAATGTTCCAAGTCAAGAAATTCTGCTAGTCAAAGAAGATTTGATAGCGAGATTACACTCTGAAGGTTTTAGTGAAGAAATAAGATCTGAAATAGTAAAGTGGAGGCAGTTTAGAGAAACTCTTGTTCAAAGTGTTAGAGACTCGATTATATTAAATATAGATATGTTTGATATGTATGTTGCGGCCGGAATGCCAGAAGATGCTTTTGAAGATGCACAGGAAACATATCTTCAAGCAATGCAAGAAGAGCAATATGACTTAGTAGACAGAATATTAAAAATATATCCAGAGTTGGAAGGAGGTCTGAGTATTATTTAGTATCCCTGAGTGCTAAAGAGTAGTGTGTTCCCACTATCATAATAGAGCCAACTATTATAAAAATATATTTAAATGGTATAAAACCAAAAGCGACTGTGGCGATAATGGGCGCTAGAACAAGTGCTAGTGGTCGGCTTATTCTAAACAAACTAACTACATCAGTTCTTCGGTTATCTACTTTTTTGAAAAAATAACTTTCAGTACTTATTTCAACTAAACTTGCGCCTATTCTAGTAATAAAAAGTACAGTGGACCAGAGCCAGAAACTTTTTACGGTTATGAAACTTATTAAAAGAGTAAACAGACCCATTATCACAAAACCAATAGTCATAAATTCTTTTTCACCGTATTTATCGTCTGCTAGTTCGCCGACAGGTAGTTCAAAAATCACAAAAGGCACAAGCATAATAGTGAAAATCACGCCGATTTCAGACCAAGCAAAACCAATATATTTTCCTAGATACAGGGGCGTGTAAATAACCATAAATCCGTAAAAAAGTTGAAGCAGTGTGTGTGCTACAAAAACGTTGTATAGGTCGCTACTTTTTACATATTCGCCAACAGTTTTTTCTATTTCAATATGGTGCATTTTTGCCTCTTCTACATACTTGAATTTTCTAACTATTAAATATAATGGAAGTATTAGAAAGGCGGATAAAATATAAACGTAAGAGAAGTCGCCTTTTTCAAGTAGAAAAGAGACTGAAAGCGGGGCCAGAACCAGTGTAATGTTTGTTATGGTGAGGTATGTTCCACGGATACTGCCCGTTATTGACTCGTCTTTTGAAACACTTTCAATAAAAACATCTAGGTTAAAAAGCAGGGTAGAAATAGCTGACAGGTGAGTGATAAAACTTAGAGCTATGAGAAACGGGCTATGTGTGTATGCCAAACAAAGTATAGACAAAAACTCTAGACCCATTGTGTACAGGGAAAACTCGTAGTTGCTTATTTTCTCTAGAACTTTAGATGCGTTTAAAAGTATTACAACGTTCAAGATAGAACCTATGATATATAGTGTAGATATTTGAGCGTCGCTGAAATACTCGTTCAGAAAAGAAGAGTTTACATATATAACGAGTGCATAGTGAAAAGAAATAAAGATGTTTGAAAGAAACACTCTATTTAAAAATTTATTTTGTTTGAAGGGTAAGAGAACGCGATCCATACTTAGAGTATTATAATAAATTTTCTTGAAAAATTATAGTAAAAAATCTCTATTTCTAGAGATTTTTTAGTTTTTATTTTTATACTCCTAGTATTACTGGTATCACGATAGGTTTCTTTGCTGTTTGCTGGAACAAGTATCTGCCGATATCATCTACAAGTGCGCCTTTGATAAGATCGAAGTCTATAGGGTTCATACCTTTTGTAGTATCTTCTACAGTTTTCTTGATTATCATTCTCGTGTGGTTTAGTAGGTCTTGAGATTCTCGCAAATATACGAAGCCTCTAGAAATAATATCCGGAGATTTTTTCAGTTTACCAGTCTTTGTATTTAGACTTACTACTATCAGGAAGATTCCGTCTTGTGCAAGCATCTTTCTGTCTCGTATGACCATTTCTTGGATATTTCCAACAGCAAAGCCGTCAACCAAAACAAGTGAAGCAGGAACTTTTTCCTTTAGTACTCGGATCTTGTTTCCGTTGTCATAGATCTCAACGATAGAACCGTTGTCTGGGATAACTACATCGTCTTTGCTATGTCCCAAAGAGTAAGAAAGCTCCGCGTGCTGGCAAAGCATGTAGTGGTTACCGTGCACTGGCATAAAGAATTTGTAAGGGACTTGTTGGTGTATCCATTTCAACTCATCTCTGTTTCCGTGACCAGATGCATGAATATCTGTATCTAGATAAGTAACAATTTTGGCTCCAGATCTGTACAAATTGTCTTTCAAGTTCACAACAGATCGGTGGTTTGTTGGAATAACTGAGGCTGAAAGCAAAACAGTATCTGTCTGTTTGATCCGTACATATTTGTGAGTTTTGTTTGCTATTCGCATTAGGGCAGCAAACTCTTCACCCTGGGCACCTGTTACAAGCATAACTATTCTGTCTGGGGGATAGTTTTCAATATCTTCTAGGGGGATAATATTGTTTACTTCGACAAGTTTTAGATGTTTGATTATCTCGATGTTTGACTTCATTGCTCTACCTTCTACTACCAGTTTTTTACCGTATTTTTCTGCAGATTTTATAATAGCAATGATTCTTTCAACCTGTGATGCAAAAGTAGCAATAATAAGTCTTCCACTTGTATTTTTAATAAATAAATCAAGGTTATCTTTTACTACATTTTCTGAAAGAGAAAATCCTGGCTTTTCTATAGAAGTAGAGTCCATAGTCAAAAGCAGAGTGTTCATGTTTTTAAACATTTTGTATTGCTCTATTTCTTCTTCTGTTGGAACTCCAGCAACGTTATCTACACGAACGTCTTCGATGAAAACAATATTTCCTTGCTCCGTTTCAATAACTAGACCCATAGAGTCTGGAATTGTGTGAGAAATAGGGAATGTTTTTATTTTTAGAGCACCACAAGTGATAGTTTCATTTCCTTCTATTATTTGGATATCAAGAGGTTTCAAATGTGGGAACTCATCTTGTCTTTTTTGGATCATTATCGCACCAAACTGTCTTGTGTAGATTTTTGGATAACCGATTCTGTCTATGATAAAAGGAATACCTCCGATGTGGTCTAGGTGGCCGTGTGTGATAAACATAGCCTTGATTCTGTCTTTGTTATCTTCTAGGTATTTTGTGTTCGGCAAAATGTAGTCGATACCTGGGGTGTCTTCGTCTTTGAAAGAAAATCCTGCGTCAATCACAATGATGTCTCCTTTATATTCGATCATTGTCATGTTTCGTCCGATTTCCTCCACACCTCCTAGCGGTATGATTCGAATATTGTTTCCTTCGATAGGAGGTATCACATCCTCAACTTTGCGAGGTGTACCTTTTACTGTAGGAGTGTCTCTTCGACCAAAAGATCTTTTACCAAAAGATCGTCCCTTTGAAGGGGAGTGCGGTCGAGGACTACTGCTTACGTTTGCAGTAACCTTTTCTATACTTTTATCTATATCTGTCGTTTTTTCGTTTTTTTCCATATTCATTCTGTTATTAATTTTTAATTTCTTTTAAATATTTCCCAAACATTATTTGTCTCTATATACCACTTGTGCACGTCCACGAACCTTTCACCTGGGTTGGTCAGTGTTCCTAGGTTTACGTTCTGTACTTTTTTCGGAACTATATAGATAAAGTGAGGTGAGTAGGTGAACACAGCTGGTATATCGTTTGCTATCTCTTTGTTGAAACTGTCGATGTATGTTTGTTTTTCGTTTTCGTCACTAGTTTTTCTTATGTTTTCTAGTAGTTTGTCGGCTTTAACATTTGCATACATTGCGATGTTAAGTCCTGGAGCAAGTCTTCCTGAAGAATGCCAGAAAGGATACACATCCATATCTCTGCCGACTATCTCTCCAAACAACAATGCATCATATTTTCTTGGTTTTATAATGTTTTGGTTTAGATCTCCGATTTCAAATATCTTTACCTCAACATCTGCACCCATAAGTTGCCATTGTTTTTGTAGTAGGTAGGCAGCATCTTTTAACTCCGGAGCATTTCCTGTAGATATTGAGAACGAAAGTCTAACAGTACCTTTTTTGTCTTTCTTTTCAAAGATACCTCCAGAGTTTTGTTTCCAGCCATTTTTTATAAGTAATGCTTTGGCGTCCTCAACTCGTGTACTGATATCTTTTACATCTACATTACTTACCACTTCTTTTATTGGCACTGGACTGTTTATTACTTGTCCGTAACCATCCAAAACTTCATCGATGATAGCCTTTTTGTCGGCAGACATGTTTAATGCCTCGCGTACTTCTTTGTAAACAAAAACTCCGGCAACATTTTGGTTTAGGAAAACACCAAAGATTCTAGGAAGAGGTGAAAGAAGTATTTCATCTTTTGCAACGTTTAGGTTTGGAAGTTGTTTTGGTGAAATGCTATGCAGACTTTCTATGTCGCCGTTTTTATATGCAGTTATAATCTCTTTTTCGTTCGAATAAGATTTTATGTTTATATTTGTAATAAAAGGTTTACCCAGGGCGTATTTGTTGAAAGACTGTAGACTGTATTCTTTTGGCAAACCACTATCGTTGTATGAAATAGACTCTATTTTATATGGTCCTGTTCCTACTGGTTTTATATTGAACTGACTAAAAGGGAACTCTTCTATACTCGCGTCCTTCCAAACATGTTTGGGTAAGATTCCCATTGTTGTGTTTTGTAGGAAAGGTGCATAGGCTTGTTTTAGTGAGAAAGACACAGTTCTGTCATCTATTTTTTCTACCTTAACACCGATCCAATTTGCCTCACGAGGACTTTTTAGTTCTGGGTCTTGTGCTTTTTCAATAGTAAAAATCACATCATCTGCTGTTACTTTTTCTCCATCATGAAAAGTTAGGTTGTTTTTGAGTGTAAAAGTATATGTTAGTTCGTCATCAGAAACTGCATAACTTTCCGCAAGGTCTGGAACAAGTTTGCCCTGGTCATCTACTTTCATAAGACCAGAATAAATAAGTGTGGTTAAATCGCGGTCAGTATCACTAGAAGAAAGTAATGGGTTTATAAAACGAGGCGCACCTACAACACCTTCCGTTAGTGAACCGCCATAGTCTGGGACTTCGATAAGGAAAGATTTGTTTACTTTGTATAGCATTGAAAGCCCACTGAAAATAAAAACAATAGAAAAAACAACAAACAAAGTTTTCTCTGTTAGTGAAAACGATCTAACTATGTTCATTATCTTTTCAAAAGTGCCTATATGCCACTCTTTATTCATTAGTTCTTGAAATTTTTCTCTGTTCACGTTTTAGTTTTAAATGATAAATTAGAGTATTTCTACTTTTTCATTAAGCAAATTTTTAAAATCTAGATGCAGTTCGAGGAGCAAGATTTTTTACGACTAAACTGTACAGGTAGTACAGTGCGCGGAGTAAAAAATTGAAGCGACAAAGAAATGCGCTAGATTTGGAAAATTTACTAGAAAAGAAGGCTGAACGATACGGCTACGAATAGCACAGCAACAACTATAGTAGAAACAAAGATGAACTTTTCAGCTCCTCTTTTTGTATGATGACCAGATGAAAAACCATCTCCTCCACCCATTGCACTACCCAAACCAGCTTCTGATTGTTGTAGTAGGATTCCTCCTATAAGTAGTATAGATAGCACTATCTGGACTATCGGTATCAAATTCGGGAAACTCTGAACAATACTCATAATGAAACAAGCATACCCTTTTTCAATATTTTTGTAAATACCTACTTTCGAGGCGATTTACACATATATATGGTATAATACCCCACATTAGAACTTATAACTTAATATTTAAAATGGAACCAACACAAGAAAAAGGATTTTTACAGAGAAATATGAAATGGGTGGTAGTTTTGGGTGTAGTAGTGCTTTTGGCTTTCTGGGCTGTAGGAGTTAAAAATAGTTTCGTTGTAGGAAACGAGGCTATTTCTTCACAATGGGCACAAGTTGAAAACCAGTACCAAAGACGCTTTGACCTTATTCCAAATGTAGTAAACACGGTAAAAGGTGTAGCAAAACAAGAAACTACAGTTTTCACAGCAATAGCAGATGCTAGAACAAAATACTCTGGTGCAACTACTCCAGATGAAAAAGCAAAAGCAGCTGGCCAAGTAGAAAGTGCTTTGGGCAGACTTTTGGTTATTGCAGAAGCTTATCCAACACTACAGTCTAGTCAGGCATATAGAGACCTTATGGTTACACTAGAAGGAACAGAAAACAGAATTTCTGTAGAAAGAATGAAATACAACGACCAGGTAAGAGCTTTCAATACAAAAGTAAAAGTATTTCCTTCTTCATTAGTTGCTAGTATGTTTGGTGTTTCTGAAAGATCATACTTTGAGGTTTCTGATGAAGCAAAGACAAACCCTACTGTAGATTTTAACAACTAAAACCCTTTTGGGAGAAAACAATGAATTTTCTACAAACTATTAAATCTAGTATTTATAACCCATCTTTTTACAGTGATGTGATAAGTGGGGTTGAACACAAACCTTTTAGGTATTATTTCAAACTCTCACTACTTTTGGCAGTAGTTTTTGCAGTCGTATTACCTTTTAAGGCAGTTCCAGAAATAAAAAAGTTTATCGATGAGTCAAAAGTAAGTATCGAGCAAGGCTATCCAAAAGATCTCGAAGTAAAAATAGAAAAAGGTGTAGCAACTACAAATGCAGTCGAGCCATACTTTGTAAAGTTCCCAGAAACTACAGCGCAGGTAAAAACAGAAATGCCAGACGTAGAAAATATTTTGGTTATTGATACAAAAAATCCTTTTAGTTTAGAAAAGTTTCAGAGTTACAAAACTGTAGCACTACTTACTGCTGACAGTGTTGTTTCTATTGAAAAAGATGGAAAGGTGACAATGACTCCACTTAAAACATTGCCAAACTTTACAGTAAACCATGAAAACATAGTTAAGTGGCTAGAAAAAACAGATCAGGTTAAAAAGGCATTAAACTTCGTGGTGCCATTTATGGTTTTCCTTGGGCTATTTATCGCTTATGTATTTAAACTTATCTATTTATTCTGGGGTGCACTACTTGTGTATCTTGTGGCAAAAATAAAGAAAATAAATCTAAGTTATAGAAAGTCATATCATGTAGCACTTTACGCTGTGACTTTGCCAACACTGCTTTCAGTTCTATCATTCTTTACTGGTTTGAAAATGTTTACATTTTTGCCATCTATTATTTTGGTTATCGCAGTTTGGGTAAACCTAAAAGAAGAAAAAGTTCCTACAGTTATTTCAGAATAGTATAAGAAAAAACAATATGCGTTTTTCTCTAAAAACCTCTTTGCTTATATCTAGCGTTTTTATACCTATGTTTGTTTTGGCTTTTATTGTGCCAGAAAAACCTACGAGTTTTGTTTCTGACTATGCGGGGCTTTTGAGTGTAGAAGACAGACAACAACTTGAAACAAAAATATCTAACTATGAAAAAAGTAGCACAAATGAAATAGCAGTTGTAACTATTCCCAGTCTAGATGGTGACACCATAGAAAATGTTGCCCAAGAAATTTTCACAAAATGGGGAATAGGTAAAAAAGACAAAGACAACGGAGTTTTGTTTATTGTGGCCCTTGCCGATAGGAAAACACGTATAGACACAGGATATGGTGTAGAAGGAAGTCTTACAGATATAGGTACATCATATATACAGAGCGACATAGTTTCGCCAGCTTTCAGAGAGGGTAACTACTATAAAGGCATAAATGGCGCAGTGGACAAAATGATAGAGGCTTTGGGTGGAGAGAATATAGTTCCAGAAAATTATAATAAAAGTAGCGGGGTAAACTTTGAGTTTTTGTTTTGGATTTTTATTATTTTCTTCCAGGTAGTTTTGTCTCTGCTTTCTAGCACAAAGTCATGGTGGGGCGGTGGGGTCGTCGGTGGAATCTTGGGAGCGATTTTGTGGTATCTATTTATTAGTACGGTGTTTATAGGCTTACCTGCACTTGTTATTCTTATTTTGCTCGGTTTATTTTTGGACTATGTGGTTTCAAGGTCGTATACAAATGCTCGAGCAAACGGGGGATATCCTTGGTGGATGAGTAGGGGTGGTGGAGGTGGTTCCGGTGGTGGGGGTTTTGGTGGATTTGGGGGTGGGTCTTCAGGCGGCGGGGGTTCCTCCGGCAGCTGGTAAAACAAATAAAACCACCTCATCTGCGTTGTTGCAGTTCAATTTTTTTCGTTCACCTTACACCTGTAAGGCTCACTCAAAAAATATCCTGCGCCTAGTATCTGAGGCAATTTTATTTGTTTTACTTTTGTAGTCATAATTTGTGCTAGAATAAAAAAATGAATGAACTAAGTCATGAAGAACTAATAAAAACAATAAGGGAACTTGAAGGAAAAGTTCATGATTTGGAGAACAAACTAAACCATGACAAACTCACAAACCTTAAAAACAGAGGATACTTTGAAGAGAAATCAAAACAATTTTTAGACACAACAGAAAAAATAAAGTCAGATGGACGCAGGCAGTGGATGGGTTTTAATGATATTTCTTTTTTGTTTTTTGATATAGACCATTTCAAAAATATAAATGACACATATGGTCACGATGTGGGTGATGAAGTTTTGAAAAAAGTAGCCGAACTTTTAAAAAAAAGTCTGCGTGTGGGAGATATTGTGGCTCGTTGGGGTGGAGAGGAGTTTGTTGCGATACTTTTAGGTGCAAAAGAAAGCGAAGCAAAAAATAAAGCTGAACAAATTCGAAAAGAAGTAGAATCTTTGGTTTTTGAAAAGCCTATAGATTTGAAAATAACTATTAGTGTTGGTGTTGCAGAGTTTGAGGAGGGGAAAACTTTTGAAGAAATGGTGAAACATTCAGACGAGGCGCTTTATCGAGCGAAGGAGACGGGGAGAAATAA
The DNA here is from genome assembly GCA_964596875.1 of uncultured Candidatus Saccharibacteria bacterium. Lineage (GTDB taxonomy): Bacteria > Patescibacteriota > Minisyncoccia > Phycocordibacterales > DATDWN01 > C7867-006. Next base: position 25,706 of record CAZQVT010000001.1, read on the forward strand.
AGTAATCGTTTACTCAGAAATAAAATAATATGCAAAACGATAAAAAAACTAGAGAAGATTATATTAGAGAGATTCACAAGGCTTTTGGGTTACATATAAATGCAGAACCTACTGTAGAACTTTTACAATTGAGAAAAACTTTAATAGGTGAAGAAGTCAAAGAACTTTTTGCAGACATAGATACTGCTATTGCGCATATGGAAAATGCTGAGGAAGTTCCAAAATCTCTTTATGAAAATATGCTAAAGGAGGTCGCTGATATTCAGGTGGTGCTATCTGGAACTTCTGTCGCACTCAAACCTTTGCAAAAACTAGAAGAAGCTTTTCTTCGAGTCCATGAATCAAATATGAGTAAACTTGGGGAAGATGGCAAACCTATTTTTAGAGAGGACGGCAAATTCCTAAAAGGTCCAAATTATAAAAAACCAGATCTTAGCGACTTGGTGAACTAGTTTTCATTTTTATAAATTCAGTATAGTATTGTTTTCGGAGGGGAGGATTCCTATGCAGGAAAACGGTGACCCGCCAATTCTGGCGACGTTGGTGTTTCCCGTTCAGGGCAACGGTATTACACTCGCCACAAAAACAAGTGGTCCGGGTGCGGGTCGTTTGAACGGCTACGGAGGAGGTGTTGAACCTGGAGAGACGCTAGATGGGTGCGCTCTGCGCGAGTTCTACGAGGAAACCGGGGGCGCCTACATCAGCGAGATTGTTGTCGCGTCTGGAGTTTTCCGGTATCGCGGGATGGTGCGTGCCATGAACTACCGTGATGGCGGTGGTTTCTCGGTGTGCGACATCTTTGTTTACACAACCCTGGCGTGGAAGGGAGAAATTCGTTCTACCTCGGAGATGCAGAATCCACGGGTGTACAAGGCGCGCGACATTCCGCGCCTGAACATGTTGCCCGGTGACAAGTACTGGCTACCCCAGTTCCTCAGCGGGTATCACATGTACGCCGAGGTAACCTACAGTCCTGGTCAGAGGGAACTTCTGGGTGAGGTGAGGGTCTCTTATCGACCGATCGAGGTCGCGGGCGAGATGGCGGCGTTCTAGTGGGGGCGGGGATTTCTCCCGCCCCCATGTTTTGTATAATAGTTTAGGAAAAATATTTTTTTTGGAAACGTCGGATAGTGTTGAAATGCGAAATAAGAGCATTTCAAAGTCGGAGGCAGTCGTGCCGAGACGGGGTCGCGCAAATTTCTAACAAGAAATTATGGGTGACTTATTCCACAATAATTGGATGGTTCGCATAGCGGTCTAGTGCGCTGTCTTGGAAAGACAGTAAGGGGGAAACTCCTTCACAGGTTCAAATCCTGTACCATCCGCAGACGGAGCAATTCCTGTTTTAGTAAAAACAGGACGCGAGTCGTGGTGACGGAAATTTTTGAGCGACGGCGAAAAAATTATCTGTGACCGAATCCCTTTTTCTCCGCAGGAAACCAACAAAATATATTTTATCAGCGACCCCGCAAATTTTCATAGACAATTTAGGTCAGTTTATGTAGACTCAATTCGGGACAAATATCCCAGAAAGGATATGTGCACATGGTTGTGAAAGCCACGGTCGTGAAAGCGTGTGACCCTGAAGTGGACAGGGAAGGTAAATTCGTCTGTCAGCTCGAGGACGCACCGACCCAGCAGGTCGACAAGTTCGTCCGAACGGTTCGCATGGTGAGTCGTCAGAAGGTGGACTGGCAGTACGTCAACAAGATGCCGACCATCTTCACCACGGGCGACGTCGACCTCGTGATGCGGGTCATCGAGGACAACATCACCGAGTTCGATGGTATCGCGCTTTACCGCGCCACCGACAAGATGTAGTCGAGCAGTAGCTCGATCCGGCTCCGCGTATACGTACGTGGGGCCGTTTCGCATAATATTAGACAGCAGTAAAACTTTTTTGTAGACTGAAAAATGAAACTGTACAAAAAGAAAGGATAAGCATGCAGGAGATTGCTTCCGTTCAGGAAATTCCGCATATGAACTACATCGGTATGTGGTCCACACGAATCCCGCAGAGTTCCATAGACCACATGTCGCAGGTTCTCATGCGCCGAACGAAACAGGCAGTCGCCCTGAGGCGTATCGGACGCCACTGCTATGTGTTTATCGGCGGTGATCTCGAAACCGCCTGCAAACACTTCGACATGATCAGTCCGCGGCACGTATAGTTGAGTGCCCGACAACAACTTCGGCCCCGTTGCACACTAGTGCGCGGGGCTGTCACGTATAACAGCAAAAGGGAACTCCTTCACAGGTTTAAATCCTGTATTATCCGCAGGAGGAAGATTGACACTGATTGTGTAAAATATTAACCTAATTTTGGGGAGGGCCACACATGGCTCATGCGAAAGTTCAAAACGGCGGTCAGAAGTACGCACAGGCACGCAAACGTGGCGTCACGGGTCAGGCACTCGAAAACCTGAAGCGTGAGGGAACACGTCAAATCGATGGCAGAAAGACCGACGACAGTGTGGTGCCTGCACAACTCGAGGCGCTCCAGGGCGTCGAATACGCCAACCGTTTGTACAGGTCGGGCCGCGGGTAGCGACGATCGCGCGGTCACAAGCGGCTGTCATCCTTTGGGTGGCAGCCGACTTCTTTTATAAATAATGTCAATAGTGTTTTTAAGTAATTAAACACTTAACTTTGACGGTGAATTTAAGTTTACTCTATACTTAATACTTATATACGGTGTATTGGTTATAACTGTGATAAAATATACGGATTCAATTCAATAGGGTAATTTATTCAGCACGATCTCAATGAATCAAGGAAAAAAAACAGAAAATTTTAAATTTATAGATTTGTTTGCTGGAATAGGTGGATTTCATATAGCCGCTCACGAGTTTGGGGGAGAATGTTCTTTTTCATCTGAGTGGGATGAAAAAGCCAGAGAAGTTTACATAAAAAATTTTAAAAATAAATCTCCATCTCTTTTTAAGGAAGATAAGTTTGCGGGTGATATAAAAAAGGTTGATATTTCGAAGATAAAAAAATTTGATTTTCTATTTGCGGGTTTTCCTTGTCAGCCATTTTCAAAAGGTGGTCATAGAAAAGGTTTCGAGGACACCAGAGGTACATTATTTTTTGATATTGCCAACATTCTAAATACATACAAACCAAAATTTGTTTTGCTTGAAAATGTTTCAAACTTACTTACACACGACGGCGGTAAAACTTTTGAGGTTATTAAAAAAACTCTAAGGGAACTAGGATACGCATTAAATAGTAGTCCGCTCATACTTAGTCCTGATATGTTTGGTGTCCCAGTTATAAGAAACAGGTTATATATTCCGGCGATAAGGACTGATCAAGTTGGTGCAGATTCTTTTAGTTTGGATTTCAGTGGAGATCTAAAAAGCGTCAAAGACGTTTTTCAAATAGTTGATACAAATAAAAAAGAGGAAAAATATTACATTTCTGAATACGAGGAGAGAGTTTTGGACATGTGGAACAACTTTTACAAAGGTATAGATTTAAAAACAATTGGTTTTCCTATTTGGGCAAAATACTTTAAAACAAAAAAGATAGATCAGAGTCTGCCAAAATGGAAAAAGGATTTTATTAAAAAAAATATGGATTTGTATTCTAGAAACAAAAAATTTATAGACAAGTGGCTGAAGGAAAATGAAAATCTATCTTGGGTCAATGAGACTCACACAAAACTAGAGTGGCAAGCTGGCGATAGTATTACAGATATATACCAAGGACTTATACAGTTCCGTCCTTCTGGAGTTAGGGTTAAGCGAGCAAATAAGTTTTCTACTCTGGTAGCAATGAACCATTCTCAGATTGTTGGAAAGTATAAAAGGAGACTCACTCCTGACGAAACAAAAAGACTGCAATCTTTTCCAAATAACTTTAAACTTCATTCTGATGATAGAGTCGCCATGAAGCATTTGGGTAATTCTGTTAATGTTAAAGTGGTAAAGATAATCATAGACAAGATTTTAAATAAAAAATATGAAAAAAATCGAACAAATAGATAGTTCGGGAAGAGTTGTGTTAGATAACGACGATATTTTGGATAGTGATAAAAAATTCTCGGTACTTCAGAGTTCATTTGAAAACCTCAAGAAAGAAAAAGGACATTTTACTTTTACGTTTAAAGATAAAACGTGTGACTTGTTTGTAAAAAATATTACTTATTTGGGTCATCCACATCCTATATACAAAAAAAGAATTCAAGTTCCAATAAATTGGGGAGATGATTTATTAAAAAATACAAGTTTTCTGATGGGGATTTATCATTACAAAGGCAATGTTGTTTTTGTTGTGTTTAGTAAAAAAAGAAGGGGTAAAAGTTCTTCGGCTCATGTATCAACTATAGATATACTCAAGGGTATTGAGTTTGGGGTTTTTAGAAAAATAGATAAAAATAACAATGAAATAGTTGTTTTTACCAAAGAAAATATTCATAAGGTTTTTGGTTCCATGATTTCAGATGCAAAAATATCAAACAACGAGGAAATTGAGGTTATAGATAAGTTTTCAGAAGATCTAGAAAAAGAGTGGCATGGAATTGATGCATATACAAAAATGATGGAGGCGAATTTTTCACAGGCATTTCAGGCTGAGTGGCCCGGATTTTACTTAGAGTATAAATTTGAAGATTTTTTAAACTCAAATAAGGAATATTTAAATATCTGTAAATACATAAGAGAAAAAGGTGCTAAAAGTTTAGATTTTGATGTTAGATTTGTAAAGAGTGATTTTCTAGGAGACCTTAAAACTCACGACTTTAAAAGTTCGGCAATTTTAGGTAATGATAAGATATCGTTTCTAAATGCAATTGAGCAGTATAATAAAATCTGGTATATAGTGCTTGAAGTAGATTCTTCAAAGGATAGAGACAATGGATTTAAAACAAGTGATTTTTGGCGGAGAAAAATAATAGAACTTAAGGGTTTGGATAAAAAGGAAGGTAGTTACGCCAACCGTATGAAACATAGTGTGTTATTGAAGCAAATATTTATTTTGGAGATAAATAAATTTAACCAAAAATACGTTTCAGATTTTAGGCAGGGCAAAAATCCAAACGGAAATGAAAGAGAATTAAAAATTCAAATCAAAAAGAGAGACATTGATAACTTTGTAATTTTTAGAAAAATTTTAAATAACTAAAATGCCAACACATCCAGAAACAACAATAGGGCACGTGCATTTGACTGTCGGGGATTTGGACCGAGCACTTTCTTTTTACAGAGACATTCTAGGTTTCGAAGTTACGACTCGTTATGGTGACTCTGCAGTCTTTCTATCCGCCGGTGGATACCACCACCATATTGCACTCAACACATGGGCGGGTCGTGGAGTAACACCTTCACCACAAGGGCACTCTGGCCTGTACCATTTTGCAATACTTTTTCCAACACGACTTGAACTCGCAAAAGTTTTGAAGCGACTTATAGATGCGCAGTACCCAATAACAGGAGCATCGGACCACGGTGTATCTGAAGCAATATATCTGAACGACCCAGACGGTATCGGAGTAGAGTTGTACTGTGACCGACCAAAAAATGAATGGAAAGTAAAAAACGACGGGGAAGTAGAGATGGTTACAGAACCCCTCGACCTAAACAACCTTTTATCTGAACTAGAAAAATAGAATACTTGTCCACAGTTATACAGTGAACTACGGTTCACTGTATAATATATGGATGGGAAAAAGCAGAGTTATTTTTCATATGGATGGCGATGCCTTTTTTGTCGCCTGCGAAGTTGCCAAAAATCCAAAACTAAAAGGTCTGCCTGTTGTGACCGGACAAGAACGTGGGATTGTTTCTGCACTTTCATACGAAGCCAAAGCACTCGGTGTAACGCGTGGCATGCCTATCTTTCGCGTGAAAAAAGATTTCCCGAGTGTTTTGGTTTTGCCTGGCGATTACGCATCCTATGTAAAATATTCTGAAAAAATGTTTGATATCGTGCGCAGGTACGCGGACGATGTAGAAGAATACAGTATAGATGAATGTTTTGCAGATCTGACGGGACTAGATAAGCCGTTGTATATGACATATAGACAAATCGCCGAAAGAATAAAAAAAGAAGTGACAGAGGAACTCGGACTTTCTGTTTCGGTTGGAGTTGCACCTACAAAAGTTTTGGCGAAGGTCGCATCCAAATGGAAAAAGCCCGATGGACTAACTTTTATTGATACAGAAAAAATAGGAGAATTTTTGAAAGAAACTTCGGTTGGTAAAATTTGGGGTATTGGTCCGCGCACAGCTGAGAATTTTATAACTAGAGGAATAAAAACAGCTGGGGACTTTGCTCAGAAAGATATGTCGTGGGTTCGGAATAATTTTTCTAAACCATATATAGAAATATGGCTGGAGTTAAATGGTGTCTGTGTGAACCAAGTAGATGGCAAACCAAAAACAGAATTTTCTTCGGTACAGAAAACTCGTTCGTTTCATCCATATACAAACGATAAAGTTTTTCTACTATCTCAACTTTCTAAACATACAGAAGAGGCATGTCGCAAAGCTAGGCATTACAACTTGGTGCCAAAAAAGTTTTCTTTCTTTTTGAAAACAAAAGATTTCAAATATTATATGCAAACAGAAGTTTTGACGGCACCAACAAATGCACCAGAAACTTTAGTAAATCTTGTTAAGAGTTCAATATATAAAATTTGGTCTCCAAATATTTTGTATCGCACGACCGGTGTCACACTTCACGAGCTAGAACCAGAAGATGTAAAACAGGGTGACTTGTTTGGAAATATAGAAAGAGTGGGGAAGTTTGAGACAATACACAAACAAATAGACAGTCTAGAAAAAAAGTTTGGCAAAGGTGTGGTACATCTAGGTTCAACGCATAATGCGATAAAAAACAAACCACTTGGCACAGATACGGATGATCTTTCTCGGAACTTACTTTTCTTGTAGAGGAGAAATTTAATGTTTGACAAATACATATAATATGCTATAATATAGGTTATAACGTTCTTCAGGGAGAAGACATTTGAGAGACAGATTTATCGCTGTGGTTCTGTGTGTGGGGACTGTTTGGGCTCTTGCCTGGATGGGCAAGAACATCGGTCCCGCACCGGTCGACCACAAGCCGGCAACGACGCGGGTCGCTCCCGCAAAGTACGGAGTCGAAAACGCGATCTGGAAGATCTAGATCGCAAGTCGACTACCGAAGTGGCGCCAGGGTTTACACCCAGGCGCCATTTTTCATTACAAAATTTCTCTATGCTATACTTGTTGAATGAGAAAAATAATTCCACATCTTTGGTTCGATAAAGAAGCGAAAGAGTCAGCAGAGTTTTATGTTTCGATTTTCCCAAATTCAAAAATAGATCATCACAGTGTTGTAAAAGGTACACCAAGTGGTGACTGTGACATAATGTCGTACACCCTAAATGGCTTTTCTTTTATGTCTATAAGTGCCGGACCATATTTCAAAATAAATCCATCAGTTTCTTTTATGGTTAACTTTGACCCTTCGAAAGACACTAATGCTAAAGAAAATTTAACAAACCTTTGGAACAAACTAGTGGACGGGGGAAAAGTCATGATGCCACTTCAAGAATACCCATTTAGTAAATGGTATGGTTTTTGTGAAGACAAGTTTGGAGTTGCATGGCAACTAATACTTACGAACCCAGATGGAGAAGAGCGACCATTTATTGTTCCATCACTTTTGTTTGTGAAAAATTCTTACGGCAAAGCAGAAGAAGCCGTGGACTATTATCTTTCAGTTTTCGAAGATTCAAAACTGGGACAGCGAGTAAAATACGAAACTGACCAAGGTCCAAACAAGGCAGGAACAATAATGTTTTCCGACTTTAAACTTTGGGATACTTGGATGTCTGCAATGGATGGTGGAGGTGAACACCAGTTTGCTTTCAACGAAGCAGTTTCTTTTATGGTGTCATGTGAGTCGCAAGAAGAGATAGATTATTTCTGGGAGAAACTTTCTAGTGTTCCAGAAGCAGAACAGTGCGGATGGTGCAAAGATAAATTTGGCTTGTCATGGCAGATAATCCCAAAACGAATGAATGAAATGATGTCACAAGGAACTCCAGATCAAAATAAAAAAGTTACAGAAGCGTTTCTTAAAATGAAAAAGTTCGATATCGCAAAATTAGAAGAAGCTTATAATAATTAAAAATATGAATCCAGAATTAAAAAAATATATTGATGACGCGAGAAGTTTGGGAAGGTCAGATGCGCAAATAGCACAAGACTTGAAAAGTGGAGGTTGGAACAATAATGACATTTCTAGTGCTTTGGGAGTGACTGGTGCTGATGCGGTTAAAAACTTACCGGAAAAGTCTGGCGGATCATTTAGTTTGTGGTGGGTGCTTTTGGGAGTTTTGTTTTTGCCTTTTATTTTTAATATGATTTTCTATGCAGTAAGAATGGGTGGTAACAGAAGTGGAGAAACTATTGCACTTCCTCCACTCAATCCATAAATGTAGATAATATATAAACGAGAACTCGGACGAAGGCCCGAGCCCTCGTCCGAGGTTAGTGCGGTTGGGGGTACTTTGTGCAGTCCCAACCGGGGTAGTCAAACGCACACTTCAGTGTGTGAAGTAGGAAGTTTGTCTGTGTGAAGGTCTGTGTTTCCGGGACGTTGTCCGGCAGGTTTTGCTTACCGGCGGAAGTCATCGCCCAACTCTGAATCGCGATGTTGTCTACCATCTCGTACAGTCCAAGGCTTTTGAACAGAATGAGACGTTTTTCGAGCGAATCGAAGTAGTCGGTGAACGAGTCGGTGTCCTTGCCGTTCATGATGATTCCACAGCGGATACCTTTTCGATGCAGATGGACGCACATTTCGCGTACGTCGCGCGCGAGTTTTTCGTAATCGCGTAGCGCGTAGTAGTCTATGTCCAAGTGGTAGTGGGTTAAGGTCGGTATTTTGAGTCGCGCTGACTCGGATACCAAAGTGTCCACGTACCATTTGTGTGTGCCGATATCCACGTACGGGTACGGCTCGATGTCGCCTATGGACGGAGTGCGCAGTCCTCGCTCTGAGAGTCTCAGGTGGACGTCTTGCATCCAGCCTACAACAATCTTGGCGATGTCGTTTGCGTACAGTTTCAGGCTCCTGCATTCGTAGCCACCGGGGATAGACGAGTCGATGGTGAGATATTTTACATCACCACCTGCTTCATGTACGTTCGAAACTGACTCGGTTGCAAGCCAGACCATTTGGTCGAGCTCTCGTTTTTCCCAGTTGCACGCAAACCATTTCACCGCACCGACTTCGATAGATGCGTCCAGACGCGCACTCCTCTGGCCAGCAAAGTAACCCTGACTTTTGAGATACGTGTAGGAGTTGTCCACGAAGTTTGGCGGTGGATAAAGCATTGCATGGCCCTGGTAGTAGTGAACCACGTTCACGTACTGCCTGAGTTCGTTCCAAGCAAACCTGTCTTCGTTGTTTCGGTTAAACATTCCCGCCATGTCGAGTGCACCTGGGGCGGAGTTGTACCAGATCTGTTTTCCTTCGGGAACCTTGAGCGCCTCTTGTCCAGAAATCTCTGACAGGAGGCCGAGTACGGCAACTACCAGAGCAAGTCTTTTCACGGGGCACCTCTATATAAATTTTATTCTGGTTAGAGTGAAAAGTAAAACAAAAAGTGTGTTAAAATATTTTTTATGAATAAGGCGTTCAACTTTGTTTTTTTAGGGGCGGTAGTTTTTGCTGGGTATTTGTACCAAGACACTTTGCAAAATATTTGGACGCAGTCGTACCAAAGATATTTTCCGTGTCGATCACCTATATCGTATTCGGTGGGTAGTTTTGACACTAGGTTCAATGTTTCTCGGGAGGATTTTTTAAATAGTTTGCGTGACGCCGAGGCTATCTGGGAAAAAAGTATTGGTAAGGATTTGTTTAAAAACACTACGGATGGAAGTTTGAAAGTAAATCTTATTTACGATGAAAGACAGGAGTCTACACTGCAACTAAAACAAATGGGTATCGAGGTAGAGAAAACTCGAAGTTCATACGATGCTTTGAAGGCAAAATACGACTCTATGTTTGCTTTGTACAACCAAACAAAAAAAACTTTTGAAACAAAACTTGCAAACTTTGAAGCACGTAAAAAAGCGTACGAAGCCGAGGTAGCCAGTGTAAACAACAAAGGTGGGGCAAATAAGCAGACTTACGAAAGACTAAACAGTGAGAAAAATTATTTAAATAGTGAGATAGATTCTATAAATAAGATGCAAGAAACTATAAACCTGCAGATAGAGGGTCTAAACTTGCTCACTAAAACTCTAAATAACCTAGCAAGTGACCTAAACTTGAATGTAAAACAGTACAACAGCGTCGGAAAAACTTTGGGAGGAGAGTTTGAGGAGGGTTCATATAGTAGTGACAGTTCTGGTCAGAGAATAGATATTTACCAGTTTGAAAACAGAACAAAGTTGGTTCGTGTTTTGGCGCACGAGTTGGGACATGCCTTGGGGCTAGACCACATAGAAGATCCAAAGGCGATAATGTATAGACTAAACAATGGTATAAATGAAAAAGCCACGGTTTCCGATATCGCACAACTCAAAAAACTTTGCGGTGTTAAGTAAATTGCGGTAATATTGTTTCTATGAAAAATTTATTATGGGGTTTTGTTGTTACTGGTTTAGTAATAGTTGGAGGGTATTATTTATTTAAAGAGGATAAGCCCGCAGATACAAACCTGGGTATAGAAAATACAAACTTGTATTCTACTACGACTCCAGTTTTTGAAGATGGAACTTTGCCCGAAGCAACTACAACTAGCAACACAAACACGACAAATACAAATAATCAAAATATTAATACAGCTAAAAAAACACACATGATTACACTTGATACAAATTACGGAAAAATAGTTATTGAAACATACGACAGTGACGCACCTAACACTGTAAAAAACTTTGTGACTTTGGCAGAAAAAGGTTTTTACAATGGACTTACATTTCATCGAGTTATAAAAGGCTTTATGATCCAAGGAGGAGATCCAAGTGGAAACGGTACTGGTGGTCCTGGATACAAATTCAACGATGAACTAAATCCAAACACGGAGTCTTATAAAAATGGTTACAAAAAAGGTGTAGTAGCAATGGCTAACGCTGGTCCAAACACAAACGGAAGTCAGTTTTTCATAATGCATCAGGACTATGGGCTTCCAAACCTATACACTATTTTCGGTCATGTGGTAGAGGGACAGGATGTTGTAGATAAGATTGCTAATGTTCAAACAGGGGCAAACGATAAGCCAGTGTCACCTGTAACAATGACTAAAGTCACCGTAAAATAAGGCTTAAAAACTGGGTTTTTCCACCTTGACTTTTCGGATTGATAGGAGTATAATAGTAGGCAATGTAAGTATCTCAATGTTTTCGTATTTTCGAAGAGAAAGTTGAAAAGGAGAGAAGCTAGTCGCCTTACAGTTTAAAATAAAGACTAGGTAAAATATAATGGCAAAGAAGCTATACGTAGGAGGAATTTCATACTCAACAAGTAACGATGGTCTTAAAGACGCATTCGCACAAGTTGGAGAAGTAACTTCTGCAACAATTATCATGGACAAAATGACAGGCCGATCAAAAGGATTCGGTTTCGTTGAGTTCGCAAACGATGCAGATGCTGATGCAGCAATCGCAAAGTGGAATGGTCAGGAACTAGATGGACGAAAGCTTACAGTAAATGAAGCTCGACCTATGGAACCTAGAGCACCTAGAACAGGAGGCTTCGATCGTGGAAACGATAGAGGTGGCCGAACATGGTAATCTCTCCGTTTAGTTTGTAAGAACTAAACAAACAAAAAACACCCGCAAGGGTGTTTTTTGTTTGTAAAAAAGTGTTACAATATTTATACAATGATAAGCATACATATAAACAGGTCTAGAATCTTTCTCGCTTTGTTTGTGGTTGTTGCCATAACCCTCATAGGTTTTCTAACTACTTTAAACTATCAGAGCAGGGTGGTTTTAAAAGGTAAAACATATACTGTGGATGTTTCTGACACTGCGTACACAAAAACCAAGGGTCTTTCTGGTAGAAAGTCTCTGGCTCCAAACGAGGGAATGATTTTTGTGTTTGAAAAACCAGAAAAAGAGGGCTTTTGGATGAAAGACATGAACTTTCCTATAGATATCATCTGGATAGATGAAAACCTTACTGTAAACCACATAGAAAAGTCCCTTAGTCCTTCTACTTATCCTAATGTTTTCTACCCTGAAACTCCTTCTCTTTACGTTTTAGAAGTTTCTGCTGGTCAGGCAGATGCAATAGGCTTAAAAGTGGGTGATAAAGTTGAGTTTTACAGATAATTTTGACAAAAAAGTCGTTTTTTCTATTTTTTAGAGGGCAAAACTTTACATAAAAAGTTTTATATTTCAGAGTATTTGTTTTGGTACTTATCCACATTTTTTTGTTTTTGTTTTGGAGTACAATAAATGAACTAAATTAGAAAAAAATTGCGATTTTAAGTAAAAAAAACTTGAAAATCGCATATTTTTTTCGAAAAAAGTAAAAAAGTAGCAACATTTATTAAAATAATTTATCCCAAAATCATGAACATAACTGTTACAAGGCAGGATGGAACAAAGGAGCCGTTCAACGCGGACCGAATCAACCGTTCCATCGAAAGAGCCTGTCGTGGACTTTTTGATCCAGTTTCCAAAGTTACTCAGATCGCTACAGAAACACAACTTACGCTATACGATGGTATTACAGAGTATGAAATGGATCAGGCAACGATAAATGCAGCGGTACAAAACATAAAAGAAGATATTGAGTATGACGTTGTTGCAAAAAGACTACTTTTAAAAACAGTTTACAGACAGGTTGTTCGGGATTTCAAAAGTAATGATGAGGAAGAAGTGTTTGCAAAGAAACATCGGGATAGTTTCGTTGCGTACATAGAAGAAAATGTTGCTTCCGGAAAACTAAATGAAAATATGAAAGCAAGGTTCGATCTTGCCGAACTCGCAAATACTCTTGTTGTAAGTAGAGACGAGCTTTTTCAGTATGCAGGTCTAGATGGACTTATAAACAGATACCTTATAAAAAACGAAAAACAAAACCCGCTAGAAACTCCACAATACTTTTTTATGAGAATAGCGATGGGTTTGTCATACAACGAAGCAAACCCTACAGAAATGGCAAAGAGGTTTTACAACAAAATGTCTCGACTAGAGTACGTTGCTGGGGGTTCTACAAACCTTGCTGCTGGTAAAAACAACCCTGCACTTTCAAACTGTTACTTGCTAGAGATTCAGGACGATATGAACCATATCGCAAAGTCAGTTTCTGACGTGATGCTACTTTCAAAAGGTTCAGGGGGCATTGGTGCATCTGTTACAAAACTTCGAGCATCAGGTTCACCACTAAAATCTACCGGGGGCGGAACTTCTACAGGTCCTACACCTTTTGCAAAGATCATCGACACAGCGATACGCGCGATACAAAGAGGTGGCAAGAAAAAAGGTGCGCTATGTTTCTATATGGAAAACTGGCATGTGGACTTCCCAGAATTTTTGGAATGGAAACACAATGCAGGTGACGACTATATGAGAATGCGAACAGCAAATACTGCGGTATTTCTTTCTGACGAGTTTATGCGAAGAGTTTCTATGGGTGAGGATTGGTATATGTTTGACCCAGCAGAAACTGCAGACCTAAACGAGTTGTATGGTCAGGCTTTCAAAGCACGATACGAGCAGTACATAGAAATGGCTACACAAGGAAAGTTGCGAACATTTAAAAAAGTTCCTGCATCTGAACAGTACCGACAGATACTAGTAGCACTACAGACGACTTCCCACCCATGGCTTGTTTGGAAAGATACTATAAACTTGCGCGCACTAAACAACAACACTGGAACTATACACATGAGTAACTTGTGTACAGAGATTTGTCTACCACAAGACAGAGATAACGTGGCTGTTTGTAACCTTGCGTCTCTAAACCTTGCTGCACATATAAAAAATAAAGAAGTAAACTGGGCGAGACTAGAAGAGTCTGTGCGACTTGCAGTGCGACAACTAGATAACCTTATCGACATAAATGTTTTGCCTATTCCAGAAGCAGCAAAGTCTGACAAAGAAAACCGAGCAGTGGGACTTGGAGTAATGGGCTTTTCTGACACTATAGAACAGTTGGGAATGTCATATGACTCTACACACGCATGGGATTTTGCCGACAGAATCTTTGAATTTATTTCATACATGGCGATCGACGAGTCCGCAAACCTTGCACAAGAAAGAGGAAGTTATAAAAATTTTGCAGGTTCAGAGTGGTCAAAGGGGAGAGTACCTATAGACTCTATAAAAACTTTGGAAGCAGACCGAGGCAGAGAGCTAACAGTTTCAAAAGTAAGTAAACACAAAGGTCTAAACTGGGATATCTTGCGAGAAAAAGTTCGAAAGGGAATTAGAAACGCAACACTTATGGCGGTTGCTCCAAATGCAAATATTGGTTTGGTCGCAGCAACAACTCCTGGTATCGATGCGCGTTTCGCACAAGTATTTTCTCGAAACAAAATATCTGGAAAATATCTAGACATAAACCACAACCTTGTTAAGGATTTGAAAAATATGGGTATCTGGGATGAAGTAAAAGAAGCGATAATAGAAAACCAAGGAGACATAAGTGAAATAGCTGGCATACCTCAGCACATAAAAGATGTTTATAAAACTTCTTTCACAACTTCACCTTTTGCATATATAGAAGTTGCTGCACGGGCACAAAAATGGGTTGACCAAGCTTTGTCTAGAAATATGTATCTAGAAACTCGCGATGTAGATGAGACTATGAAGATATATAGTACTGCTTGGGAAAAGGGTCTAAAGTCTACATACTACCTACACATGAAGCCTCGCCATACTGCAGAGCAAAGTACAACAAACGTAAACAAGGCAGCAAAAATGGGTCGTGTTGGTTTCGGTGCTCTAAACTTTGCAAACACACCTGCATTTTCTGCACCTCTACAAAAATCTTTGACTATGGATGTGGCAGAGTCTACTCCAAAAGTTTTCACAGCTCCAATTCCAGCACCAGTTCCTGTTGCGCCAACACCATCTCCGATACAGTCTGTAATACAAGAAGAGATACTAGTTTCAACAACTACATATAAAGACAGTACACCAACAGTCACGACAACATTTGTAGAAGAAGTAAAAATAGTAAGTGAAGCCCCAAGAAACGAATACAAACCTTTGGAAACGGT
This sequence comes from uncultured Candidatus Saccharibacteria bacterium, assembly GCA_964596875.1. GTDB lineage: Bacteria > Patescibacteriota > Minisyncoccia > Phycocordibacterales > DATDWN01 > C7867-006. Next base: position 40,893 of record CAZQVT010000001.1, read on the forward strand.
AGCCGTAAAAAAACCAAATATTATTTACCCAGAAGATCCCGCCGATGATAATGTCTGTATAAGTTGTCAGTAGTTTATAAATTATTAATTTAATATAAAAAATATGTCACTAATAGGAAAAACTTCCCCTGAAGACGTAAACCTGCACCCCATTAGATATCAGTGGGCTTATGATCTGTACAATCAAGCTGTAAGAAACACATGGTTTCCACACGAGATTGCATTGAAAGAAGACTTGGAAGACTTTGCAAAAATGACAGAGGACGAAAGACACGCTGTAGAGTTTATTATGTCATTTTTCAACCCAGCAGAACTTATTGTAAACAGAACTTTGGCACTAGGAGTGTATCCGTATATCAAATCTCCAGAAGCACATTTGTATATTGCTAAACAAATGTGGGAAGAGGCAAACCACTGTGTAGCTTTTGAATACGTTTTGGAAACTTTTCCGTTTGATAGAAGCAAGGTGTATAACAACCACCTAGAAACTCCTTCAATGAAAGCAAAGGAGGCCTACATAATGAGATATCTAAAGAGAATGACAGAAGATAGACTAGATATCGAAACTCTAGAAGGTAAAAAAGATTTTATTCGAAACCTTGTTGCGTACAACGTAGTGATGGAAGGTGTTTGGTTTTATTCTGGTTTTATGGTTATGCTTTCATTCCGACAGAGAAACCAACTGCGAAACTTTGGTTCAATGATCAACTGGGTTTTGCGAGACGAGTCACTACATCTAAAGTTTGGTATTAACCTTATTCACAACATTTTGGAAGAAAATGCAGAACTTCTAACAGAAGAGTTTGCTGCAGAAATACGAAATATAATTATCGAAGGAGTAGACCTAGAAACTGCATACAACAAAGACTTGTTCCCAAATGGAATACTTGGACTAAACGCTGACTATGTAAACCAGTATGTGCAGTACGTGGCTGACAGAAGACTACAAGAACTTGGAATGCCAAAATACTACAACGCTACAAACCCTGCAAAATGGATGTCTACAGCTACAGACGTGTTTGAACTAGTAAACTTTTTTGAGTCACAAAACACTTCATATGAAGTAGATGGTCACGCTGGAACAGGTACAAAAAAAGAAACAGTACAAGCAGAATAGTTTTACAAAAAGACTTATTGTGGTATTTTGAAGTGGGGGAGGTAGCGCTATGCAGGACGAGACCGCAGGACCGACACTCTGGCAGGCAATCTGTCTCGGGTTGCTGATTCTGGCCGTAACGAAAACGGCCCAGATCCGCGACGCCTTGAGGTGAGGATATGAACCCAGCACCGCCATCGTTTGTTGTGGTTCTCATGGCCATCGTGGTCGTACTCGTGGTGATTCGTCCCGGAAGGCGACGTGGTCCACGCAGGAGATAACTTCCAACAGTTCTATTGGACGCCGCCGGCACACGCCGGCGGTTTTCCTATTTATGGGGAGGTGTTATAATTTTAGAATAAAAGTAATAGAAATAATTTAAAATAAATGGCTAAAATAAAAGTTGCAATAAACGGTTTCGGAAGAATTGGTAGAGCATTCCTGAAAGAAAGTTGGGACAGAGAAGAACTAGAAGTAGTTGCTGTAAACGACTTGGGTAATGTAGACAACATGGCGTACCTTCTAAAATACGATACTGTTTATAAAACTTGGAAGCATGATGTAAAAGTAGAAGGCGGAAACTTGGTGATAGACGGCAGAACAGTAAAGTTTGTTTCTGAAAAAGAACCTACAAAACTTCCTTGGGGAGAGTTGGGTGTAGATGTAGTTGTAGAGTCTACTGGACTTTTTACAGACTTTGAAAAGGCAGCAGTGCATATGCAGGCTGGTGCGAAAAAAGTTGTTATCTCTGCTCCGGCAAAGGGGGGTGAAGGCAAGGGGGAGACAATCCTAATGGGAGTAAACGAAGAAAAGTTTGGAACATGTGATGTTACTTCAAACGCATCTTGTACTACAAATGCTGCATCGCCTCTCATTGCAATCCTTGATGAAAACTTTGGTATTGAAAAAGCAATTCTAAACACTGTGCATGGTTATACTGCATCACAGGCTCTAGTTGATGGCCCTTCTAAAAAGGATTTGAGAGAGGGACGTGCAGCAGCACAAAACATTGTGCCTTCATCTACAGGTGCTGCTATAGCGGTAACAAAAGCATTTACAAAACTAGAGGGACTTTTCGATGGTATTTCTATTCGCGTTCCAGTTCCAGCAGGTTCTATAGTAGATGTAACTTTTATTTCTAAAAAACCTACGACTGCAGAGGAGGTAAACAGTGTGTTGCGAGAGCAAGCAAAACAAGACAGATGGAAGAAGATTTTTAGTGCTACAGATGAAGAACTAGTTTCATCAGATATTTTAGGAAGTGAGTATGGTTCTATTGCGGACTTGAAGATGACTCGTGTTGTTGGAGGAAACTTGGTAAAGGTTATGGCTTGGTATGACAATGAGGCGGGGTATACACATATGCTGATCGACCACGTAGTAAAGACCGGCGGAACTATTAAGTAAACTTCCAGATTTGGGTAAATTCTCGTTCCCAAATTAAAAATGTGCGTCACCTTATATCAAATAAGGCTCCTTACATTTTTAATTTCTCCCGTCGAATTTCCTCCAAATCTGAAAGTTAGTGGTATAATTAACATATGAAAAAGGCAATTAAATTTTTATGGTACTCATTTATTATTTTGTTAATTTCTGAAATAGTTTTTGGTTTGGATTTTGAATCTGTGCTCCCAAAAAATCTACGTTTTAGCCCTATTGTGAACTTTTTAGAAGACGCATCTTTTACAATAATTCCATTTCTTTTGCTCCTTGTTATGGCGACGATGATTGTATTGCTTGTCGTTCAAGTGATAATTAATAAACGCAACAGTAATAAAGTTATATGAGTAAGAGAAATACATTAATTGCACTACTATTCCCGCTACTCGTTATTTTTTGGATTTCATTTGGAAAAACAATCCCATATAATTTCACCATCTTATTTGTTCCATTTGTTATTTTTATAACAGGTTTGCCACAATTATTATCATGGTTTATTTTTTCAATGATTTTTGGAATCTCAGAGCCGGCTGGTATTTGGTTTAATACACTGACAGTAATACTAAGTTTTCCGTATGGCATGTTGGTGACTAATTTTATTTTTAAAAATAAATAAATGAAAATTTATATTGGATCAGATCACGCTGGGTTTGCAACAAAGGGGGAACTTATTGAGTATCTAAAGACATTGTCTGTAGAAGCCTTTGATTGTGGTCCACACGAATACAATCACGAGGATGACTATCCTGACTACATTTCTATAGTTGCAAAACAAGTTTCAGAAGATCCAGATGCAAAAGGGATTGTTTTAGGTTTTTCTGGACAAGGAGAAGCGATAGTTGCAAATAGGTTTCCAAACGTGCGTTGTGCAGTGTTTTATGGCGGCACAAAGCATATACTTACACTGTCTCGTGAACACAACGATGCAAACATGCTTTCTATCGGCGCACATTTTGTGACAACACAGGAGGCAAAACAAGCAGTAGAACTATGGCTTCATACAAATTTTACAAACGAAGAGCGTCATGTAAGACGAATTAAGAAGATAGACCAAATAAAATAACAGCATGACTAAAGTACTTCCAGCAATAATACCAGTAAATAAAAAACAACTAGAAGAAGAAGTTTCTATGGTCGCACATTTTGCAGATACAGTTCAGGTAGATATTTCTGATGGTGTTTTTACAAACACTAGAACGTGGCCATACAACGGACAGGATAGAGATTATTTTGAAAACTTAAAAACAGAGGCCGAAGGTTGGCCAAAATGGGAAGATGTAGATATCGAACTTCACCTCATGGTCGCAAAACCAGAAAATATTTTGGAAGACTGGATTTCTACGGGAGTTTCTAGTGTTGTTGCACACATAGAAGCCACAGACGACTTTCAAGAGGTTATAGATATTTGTAAAGAAAAAAATATTTCTGTTGGTGTTGCTATAAAACCGAGTACTGATATAGAAAAAATAAAAGATTTTGTTCCTCAAGTAGATTTTATTCAGGTAATGGGTTCTGACAATTTAGGAAAACATGGAGTAGAGTTGGAAGAAAAAAGTTTAGAGGTGATAAAATCATTGCGAGCAAAGTTTTCAAATAGTATAATTGCTATTGATATTGGTGTAACAGAAGAAAATGCAGAAACTCTTGTAGGTGCCGGTGTAAACAAACTAATTTCCGGAGGAGCAATACTGAATTCGGATAGTCCAAAAGAAGTGTACAATTATTTCGAGTCTCTGAATTAACATTATATGAAACATATAATTTTTAGAGACTGCGGAGATAATTAGCAATTTAAGACGAAGATAAAACAAGCCTGAAGCACTGTTTGAGCGCACGTAATCGTGGCGAGTTTGCGAGAAGGCTGTGTATCTAGGATATAAATTGCTTGATTGTCGAGCGAGAGCAAAATTTTAGTAAAAATTTATGCGTGCTCTAAAAAATATATGTTGAATAACTTAACAGACGAAAAAATAGAGTTCCTCACAAAAAAAGCAAATGAAATCAGGATCTCTATTATAGAGATGCTAGTTTCTGCTGGTTCGGGACACTCTGCGGGACCTTTGGGAATGGCAGATATTTTTACAGCATTATATTTTTATATACTTCGCCACAACCCAGAGGAGCCTTTTTGGGAAGATAGAGACAGACTTATACTTTCAAATGGTCACATAAACCCAGTTTTGTATGCAACACTCGCCCATGTTGGATATTTTCCTGTAAATGAACTTTTAACACTTAGAAAATTTGAGTCACGTTTGCAGGGGCACCCACACAGAGAATTTTTACCTATTTTGGAAACTAGTTCTGGTCCACTTGGTTCAGGACTTTCACAGGCGGTGGGTATGGCGATAGCAGACAGGATGGATAAGGGTAAAACTTCAGACAGATTTTTCTATTGTTTGCTTGGCGACGGGGAACTTAATGAGGGTCAAAACTGGGAAGCAATAATGCTTGCTGGAAAAGAAAGACTTGGAAATCTTATCGCGATAGTAGACAGAAACAATATTCAAATAGACGGATATACAGAAGATGTGATGCCACTGGACTCACTCACACATAAATTTGAAGCCTTTGGCTGGCATGCAGAAGAAATAGATGGTCACAACTTTTCATCTATTGTAGAGGCGGTAGGTCGCGCCCAAGCTGTTTTTGATGGACCAAGTGTTATTGTTGCAAGAACTATTCCTGGAAAGGGAGTTTCATTTATGGAGCGAGACTTCAAGTGGCACGGCAACCCTCCTGGAACAGAAATGGCTGGCGAACCACCAAAAGATAAACAGGCAGAGATCGCTTTGCATGATCTGAGAACATTGGGAGGACAGATAAGAAGTGAGCACGAATAAATTTATGATTAATTCTAATTCAAAACTAAATCCAAAAATTTTTGATAAAAAGGTGGAGCAGGTGCCAATCCGAAATGGTTTTGGCGAAGGACTTTTGGAAGCCGGAGAAAAAGATAAAAATGTAGTTGGTCTTTGTGCGGATCTAAAAGAGTCTACAAAAATGAACCTTTTTGCCGATGAGTTTCCAGATAGATTTGTAGAGATTGGGGTCGCTGAACAAAACTTAGCATCGGTTGCGTCAGGTATGGCTGCTATGGGCAAAATTCCTTTTATCTCAAGTTATGCAATGTTTTCTCCTGGTAGAAACTGGGAACAGATCAGAACAACGATATGTTACAACGACAGACCAGTTATAATAGTTGGAAGTCATGCTGGAGTTTCTGTGGGTCCCGATGGTGGAACACACCAAGCTATAGAGGACATGGCGATAACTCGTGTAATACCAAACATGGTAGTGTTTTCACCTTGTGACCACATAGAAGCAAAAAAAGTAACTCTGGCTTCCGCAAAACTTGGTAAGCCTGCATACATAAGACTTGCCCGAGAGAAAACTCCTGTTATCACAACGGCAGACACTCCTTTTGAAGTAGGTAAGGCACAACTTTTCTACGGAGATGAAAAAGAAAATGCTGATGTGGGGATTATTGCAACAGGAGCTTTGGTTCACAGAGCACTAAAAGTTGCAGAAGATCTCGCAAAAGAAAAAATAAATGCAAAAGTTTTAAATATTTCTACAATAAAACCTTTGGATAATGAGGCAGTTATAAATATTGCAAAAACTTGTGGTGCAGTAGTTACAGTTGAGGAACATCAGGTGGCTGGGGGACTTGGTTCAGCGGTTGCAGAGTGTCTGTCGCAAAACCTCCCAACTCCACAAGAGTTTATTGGTGTAAAAGATAAGTTTGGTCAGTCTGGTAAACAAGACGAACTCATAAAACACTACGAGATGGACGAAGAGGCGATAACAAAAGCATGCAAGAAGGTCGTGCAAAGAAAGAAATAATTTAAAAACTGCCTTTCGGCAGTTTTTAAATTCTAATCCAACTTTTTTAGTTTGTATTCTGCTGGGGCATTGTTTAGATATTCCTCCAATTTTTCTCGAGTAAGGAGTCCCTTTTGCGCGCCGACTTGTTGTACAACTGACATTGAGTTTATTGGTGCCCATGAAAGTGCCTCATGAAGAGTTTTACCTAGTATTAGTGCGGACACAACAGTAGAAGCAAAAGCATCTCCGGCCCCAGTTGCTTCACTAGGTGTGTGTGGGTATACAGGCATAAAGTAAGCCTCGTTTGTAGCTGGGTCGTATGAATATGCTCCTTCAAAACCGTCAGTCATTACAACTTTTTTCGGTCCAAGGTTTGCTAGACCTTTCATCAACACTTTTACATCTCGACTTGTTTCTCCAAGTATTCTCTGTGCTTCTTCTACGTTACAGAAAAATATTTCCGTGCTTTTATATATTCTATCAAGAACCTCTTTGCCCATTTTCATTTGGAAAGTTCCAGGTTGGAAAGCAAGTTTAGTTTCAGGATGCTTTTCAACAAAATCTACGATTTGCATTTGGAAATCTATAGTGTTATCTGCGAGAGAAGTAAGATAGATCCACTTTGGAGCAGTGTCCATTTTGAAATCGTACTTGTAGTGCTCGTGCTTTACTAAAATAGTTCGGTTTGCTTCGTACCATAGTACATAGTGATAGTTTGTTTTGTTATCAGGGTCTACGTGCATATATGTAGTATCCACGCCGTCTTTTTGAAGTGAAGCAAGACAGTCTTCACCATCTCTGTCTTTTCCTACATACGAGTATAGTGCTGAGTGTAGTCCAAGTCGTGATGCAGACACGGCTGCGTTAGCACTGTTTCCAACCGCATAACATATCTCTACTGATTCAAAAGGAACCTTGTCTCCATATCGAACACACAACTCACACTCCTCGTCGTTTATTTTGCAGTGAGTTGCCGCGTCTTTAATTTTAATAAAAGCATCTACAACTGTATCTCCTACGGCTAGTAAATCTACCTGTTTATTTTCTGTATTCATATGGAAAAGTATACCACAGGGAAAGTCCCCTATGGTATACTTTTGTTATGAAAACATTAAAACAAACAGTACTCGAAGCACGAGAGAAAAAGGTTGCAGTCGGACATTTTAACATTTCTAACTTAGAGGCTTTGTGGGGGATTTTCAAGGCAGCACAAAGTCTAAACGTTCCAGTAATTATCGGAGTTTCAGAAGGCGAAAGAGATTTTATTGGAGTAAAACAAGTTGTGGCACTGGTGAAAAGTATTCGTGAGGAATACGACTATCCTATATATCTAAATGCTGATCATACTTATTCTTTTGATAAAGTTAAAGAAGCCATAGATGCTGGTTTTGATTCTGTTATTGTAGACGGCGCAAAACTTTCTTTTGAAGAAAATGTAAAAATGACAAAACAGTGCGTGGAGTATGCGCGCGCTTGTGGTAGAGAAGTTTTGGTAGAAGCAGAACTTGGTTACATCGGTCAGTCATCAAAAGTTTTAGATGAAATCCCGGAAGGTGTAATGCTCGACGAAACATCTCTTACAGATCCAGCAAAAGCAAAAGAGTTTGTAGATGCTACAGGTATAGATATGCTCGCTCCTGCAGTAGGGAACTTTCACGGCATGCTTCGCTCTGGTGTTGACCCGAAACTAAATATAGAAAGAGTAAAACAAATCGCCGACATAACAGGGATTCCTCTAGTTCTTCATGGTGGTTCAGGAAACTCTGGAGATGACTTCAAACAGTCTATTGCAAATGGTATCGCTATAGTTCATATAAATACAGAAATTCGTTTAGCATTTAGAGATGGAGTGAAAAAGTTTCTACAGGAAAACCCAGACGAAGTTGCACCTTACAAATTCCTAAAACCAGGAATGCAGGCAGTACAGGAAGTGGTAACAAATAAGTTGCGACAGTTCAATAATTTGTAGACCTCATTCGTTAATAATATTTTTCAGACCACTCACTCTCTCCTGCGGAGAGTTCGCTTATCCTCGGCATCCAACCGTCAAGAACGGGGTGCCTTGACGGAGCCAAGCTTGGAAGTCTGCGGAGTCTGAAAAATATTACTAACTCATTCGTTACTAAACTCATATTTTAAGAGCGGATTTTAATATTGACATATGTAGTATAATGTGCTATACTTATACAAGTTAAATTGTTCCAAGAAAGTGCTTATTTTGAGCCATTTCTTGGAACAATTTCGTTAACCGTTCCTTTCACCGCCCTAGGAGGCAGCATGCAGAACTTCATGGTCAACGTCGTCACCTCGTCGGTTCAGTATCCCGTCGAGAATCCGAGGCTCGATCCGATCTTCGACATGAACCAGACCATCCTCCTCCAGTTCGGGCCCTGCTCGAAGGCGGAGGGTGACGCTGTCGCGGACCGCATCAACGCATGGGTTCGTGGTGGCGAAGGTCGTGGTGCGGCTGAAGCCTTCCGTATTCTGGGACTGGATCAGAGAACGAAAGACGTCTGGGCATCCTGCGACGAAATCCCAACCGCGGGCATCTCGGAACTCATCAAAAAGTTCCAGGTGGAAATCCCCGTTTGATCCACGTAACGATCCGTCTCTGGCGCGTCAGCCCAGTATCGTCCGAGGAAGTCATATATTCCTCGGACTTCCTTCAGAGAATTTAATTCTTAATTAAATGTTCTGAAGGAACGAACAGTTCCATCAAAGTAATTAAACTTTTGATTTCTTTGATGGGACAATTCCGTCCCTGTTCTTTTAGGAGGTTACCGATGAAAGTTTACATCGTCATGCAGCAGGACCCACACGGAGAGGGTTCGCAGATCATGGGGGTGTACTTGGATAAGGCGAAAGCCGATGCCGAGGCCGCTGCCATGGTTCACACCATTGCCGTGGACGACGAGGGGCAGGATGTGGAGGTGTGCACTGGAGGTGTGGTAGAGCATGAGGTAATCGAGTAAGGTAAGTCGTCAGTCTCATTAGGTAACTGACGTAAAAGGGAGTTAAGCTACCCGCCTGCCATGGCAAAGTGCTGATGACCTGAATCGGGCGCTCGGAGAGATCCAGCGCCTTTTCGTTTGTAAGAAATACTACTAACAAAATTTTGTTGAGCCATAATTTTTATGGAACATCGCGGAGTGAGTGAATAGTGAGTGAGAAATGACGCGTATCATTTCGCAAGACCTTGAGCACGAAGTAGCGAAAGGTGTACAGAGTCTGTAAGACTCGAAGAAAATTTCTAGCGAGAAATTATTCTGTTTCCAGAAAAGTTATGGCGAGAAAGAAATTTTGTGTCGCAGATTTAGTTTGATACAATTAAGCAATGAAATATTCACATTCAGAGTTACTTGATAAAATAAAAGAAATTTTTCAGGGTGAAGTAAACTCTGACGTAAAAACACTAGATACATATAGTCGTGATGCTAGTTTGCTCGAGGTAAAACCGGAACTAGTTTTGTTTCCAAAAGATTCAGAAGATATTCAAAAGTTAGTTAAGTTTGTTTCCGAAAACAAGTCTGATAACCCGACACTTTCTATCACAGCACGTTCTGCTGGAACTTGTATGTCAGGAGGCTCATTAAACGAGTCTATTATTCTAGATGTCACCAAACATATGGGTGGTATAAAGCAAGTTTCGTCTGAAGAGGCAACAGTTTTACCTGGAACTTTTTACAGAGACTTTGAAGTGGAGACTTTGAAACATGATGCGATACTGCCAAGTTATACAGCATCAAAAAACTTAAACACTGTGGGTGGCATGGTGGCAAACAACTCTGCAGGTGAAAAAACTTTGGCATACGGAAAAACAGAAAAATATGTAAAAGAACTAAGAGTTATTTTTGCAGATGGTAACGAGTATGTGACAAAACCACTAAACAGAGAAGAGTTAGAAAAAAAGATGGCGCAGGGGGACTACGAGGGAAATATTTATAAAAACCTTTGGAATCTTATACAGGAAAATGAACATGCAATAAAATACGCTAAACCAGATGTTTCTAAAAACTCTGCTGGATATTATTTGTGGAATGTTTGGGATGGAGAAACTTTTGATATCAACAAACTTATAACAGGTTCACAGGGAACACTTTGCATAATAACTGACATCAAGTTCAAACTAGTTCCTATAAAAAAGAAATCAAAATTATTTGTTATTTTTTTGCGCAACCTAGATCATTTAAGTGAGTTGGTAAACGAAGTTCTAACAACAAACCCAGAATCTCTAGAGTCATATGACGACAGTACGATGAAACTTGCTTTCAAGTTTTTCCCATCCATGCTTAAAACTATGAAAGTTCATAACTTTGTAAAACTAATGTTTGGATTTTTGCCAGAAGCAGGGATGATACTAACTGGGGGAATACCAAAACTCATTTTGCTTGTAGAATTTTCTGACAATGACGAAAAAGAGATAGATAAAAAAATGTATGAACTTCAAAGAAAGATTGCTCATTTTGGTTTGAAGACTCGTATGTCACGTTCTGAAGAAGAATCTAGCAAGTACTGGACTATAAGGCGGGAGAGTTTCAACCTTTTGCGACAACACGTAAAAGGGGCGCGAACTGCGCCATTTATAGATGATGTGGTAGTAAAACCACAATATCTTCCAGAGTTTCTACCAAAGATGCGAAAAATTTTGGATGAACACAAACTCGTTTACACCATTGCAGGGCATGCAGGAAATGGAAACTTTCATATTATCCCTCTTATGAATATGAAAGATCCTAAAAATGCAGAACTTATCCCAATAGTTTCCGACAAAATATATAGTCTAGTAAAAGAATACCGAGGTTCTATAGATGCGGAACACAATGACGGTATTATACGTACTCCATATCTAGAGCAAATGTTTGGTCATGAAATGGTCCAGATTTTCAAAAAAACTAAAGACATTTTTGACCCACAAAACATCTTTAACCCAGGCAAAAAGGTGGGCGGGACTAAACAATACATGATAGACCACATTGTGAAAAACTAATAAAATCACCCCATCTGCGTTGTTGCTGTTCAATTTTGCTCACTCACCTTACTATTTGTAAGGCTCGTTCTCAAAATCTCCAGCGCCTAGCACCTAGGGTAATTTAATTAGTTTTTAGTTTTGGAGGGGTTGATTTTATACAGTATTTAGTCTATACTAGCCGAATGACAATTTTAGAAGCTGAAATCAGAGATAAATCAGTAGACAGTGTTGCACTTAGAAACGAGGGCAAAATTCCTGCTGTTTTCTATGGTAAAAAGACAGAATCTACTCCTATAACTCTATCTAGAAATGACTTTATTTCTGCGTGGAACAAAGAAGGTGAGTCAGGAGTTGTAACTATTAAAACATCTAAAGGAACTGTAGATACTCTTATAAAAGATATAGATATTGACCCAGTATCTGACATGGTGAGACACGTAGATTTTTATGTATTCGAAAAAGGAAAGAAAGTTGAACTAGATGTTCCTCTAGAATTCGTGGGAGTTTCTCCAGCAGTAAAGGACCTTTCTGGAAACTTAGTTAAGGCTATGCACGAGATCAAGATTTCAGCAGATCCTACAAACATTCCTCACGAAATCACAGTAGATATTTCTTCACTTGTTGATTTTGATAGTAAAATCGTTGCAGGTGATCTAAAACTTCCTGCAGGAGTTACTCTTATTGAAAATGCAGAAGAGGTAGTTGCAGCAGTTGCAAGACAAAAAGAAGAAACAGACGAACCTTCAGCCCCAGTTGATTTGTCTTCAATAGAGGTAGAGAAGAAGGGTAAGAAAGAGGAAGAAGGAGGAGAATCAGCAGAATAATTACAAAAAGTCCCCGCAAGGGGATTTTTTGTAAGTAAGGTTATGAATTCCCGTCTAAAAATAGTATAATAATGAGCATGCTTAAACGGTTATTTTTCTATGCATTTTTTGTTTTAGTTTGTGTTTTTGGCATGCATACTGTAAAAGTTGCGGCTATTACTCCTGAAGAACAAGAAGCAATTTGGAAGGCTGAACTGGCGCAGACAGAGGCCGACATAGCTAAATGGCAGGATATTCTAAATGGCACAAAAGCCAATACAAAGTCTCTTCAAAATGAGGCTGCAATACTGAACGCTAAAATAAAACAAGCTCAGGCAACTATCAAACAAAAAACCATTAATATTGAACAGATAGGTAAACAGATAAAAGATAAACAGAAGACAATTTTAAGTTTGGAACAGCGAATAGAAAAAGGTCATGAATCCCTAGCGCAACTAATAAGGAAAACAAATGAGATAGACGAGTATTCCCTTCCAGAAGTGATACTTGGAAACCAAGATATTTCAGAATTTTTTTCAGATGTAGATTCATTTCAGTCAATAAAAAAAGATTTACAAGTTTTGTTTAATGAAATACGCGATAATAAAAAAACAACAGAAAAAGAAAAAGAAGCACTAGATAAGGCGCAGGATAAAGAAGAGGATACAAAAGCTGCCGTAGAGTCACAAAAAAAAGAAGTAGAGAAAAATGAAAAGGAGAAACAGTATCTAATACAGGTAAATAAAACACAAGAAAAAACATACGAGCAGGTTATATCTGAAAGACAAAAGAAAGCCGGGGAAATACGGGCAAAATTGTTTAACTTTGCTGGTGGTGCCGGACCAATACCTTTTGGTGATGCAGTGGCTTATGCACAAGAAGCGTCTGTTGTAACTGGAGTTAGACCTGCACTAATACTTGCTACTCTGAAGCATGAAACTAATCTAGGTCAAAATATTGGTTCTTGTATTATTACTAATCTTGAGACTGGTGATGGAATATTTTCAAAAACTCAGAAGCCTGTTAAGGGTATCGTAAAGGCTGACAGAGACATTGCTCCTTTTCTAGATATCACATCTAGACTTGGTTTAGACTATGCGAAAACTATAGTTTCTTGTCCGATTGCTGGAGGTGGTTGGGGTGGAGGAATGGGACCTTCGCAGTTTCAACCATCTACTTGGATAGGTATTGAATCCAGAGTCGCAAACATGCTAGGTGTTAGTATTGCTAACCCATTTAGACCAAAAGATGCTATTTTTGCTACGGCACTATTTTTGAAAGATTTGGGCGCTGGTACCCAGGTGTATTCTGACGAACAAAATGCGGCTTGTAGGTACAACTCTGGAAGAAAATGCGCACAAGCACCGGCATTTAGTAAGGCCTACGGTAAAAACATAATGAGTTTGGCATCTGGTATTCAGGCAGATATAGACTACATAGCTCAGTACGGAGTTTCCAGAAGATAAACTTTGTGTTATTTGTGTTGGATTTATGTTTAAATATACCTATGGATTTTAGTTTTACTAGTATTTGGTATTATTTTATTATTTTACCGATAATAGTTTTCTTCGCTAAGTTTTTCTACGAAAGAGCGCCTTTTTATCAAAAGATATTAAAGGAAGAGGAGAGTGGCAGGTTTTCTAACCTAGATGGTCTTAGAGGTCTGCTCGCAGTCAATGTGTTTTTTCAGCATGCGATGACTAGTTATTTTTATTTTCAAACTGGAGTTTGGGAAATAGTAACTATTAGATTTTACAGACATTTGGGAGGTGAAGCCGTCATACTCTTTCTTATTATGACTAGTTTTTTATACTGGTCTAAAATGATTGCTCAGAAAGGTGAAGTAGATGAGGGATATTTGTATAGAAGTAGGTTTTTGCGTTTGGCACCAATGTATATTTTCTGTGCAGGAATAATAGTTTTTTCTATTTTAATACAGTCGCATTTCAATATTGACTATAAACAAACGTCAAAAGATATTTTGTCTTGGCTTACTGTTGGTCTCATAACTACTCAGTCGGTAAATAACTTTTCTGTCTTGCCGATAAACGCTGGTATCCACTGGACCCTACACTTTGAGTGGTTTTTCTATTTGATGTTGCCTATACTTGCAGTTTTCTTGAGAAATAGAAATATGTGGGTGCTTTCTTTGCCACTTGTTTTCTATGCGCTTTCATCTGCAGATCGAGGATACTGGGCAATATTTTTCTTTGGGATTATGGCAGCGCATATATATGATAAATGGAAAAGTTTTGATTTTTTCAAAACAAAAATTTCTGGAATACTGCCTATTTTGGGAATAGTCGCAATATATTTCCTGGGTTATAAACCATACTCTTTCATACAGTACGGGGTTTCTTTGGGAGTTTTTATGTGTTTTGTATACGGTACTGACTTGTTCGGTTTTCTAAATAGTAAAGTGGCTAAATTTTTAGGAACCCTGAGTTACAGCATCTACCTTATTCACGGTATTGTTTTGTTTGGAGTCTTGAACTCTGTAGATTATTTTGTGCCAATAACAACATTAAATCCGCTTGTATTTTGGTTTATTATTGCGATGGCCGGTCTCTTTACTGTGGTCATTTCGGCTGTTACATATAGGCACATAGAGTATCCATTTATAAAAATGATCAAACTAGGCAAAAGAGATACAGCAAAGACCGAACTAGCTCAAAAAGTAATGTAAGGTTGCCAAACGCAGGACTTTTTGGTAAGGTAGTGAGGCAATGAAAAAAGAAATTCACCCACAAAACTATAGACCAGTGCTATTTATCGACAACTCAAATGGCGCTGAATTTATCATATCTTCTACTGTAAACTCTACAGAAAAAGGTAAGGCAAAAGACGGAAAGGAATACCCTATATACAGACTTGAAATCTCAAGTTCTTCACACCCTTTTTATACTGGAAACGAAAAGATCATGGACACTGCTGGAAGAGTGGAAAGATTCAAGAACAAGATGGCGGCATCTAAAGCAAAGAAAGCTGCAAAATAACTACTTTACAAAAAGGCGAGTTCTACTCGCTTTTTTGCTATACTAAACATTATGGATTTGGAAAAATTTTTAAACAACCCTAAAACTTCTTATCTTGCAGATAGTTACAAGAGATTGGAAAAAGAAGAGGAGTCTACTCGCAAAATGATAGAGTCTGACCCTGCTTTGGCAGAACTAGCTACATCTGAACTAGAGTCTTTGACCTTGCAGAAAAACGAGATTATGAAGCAGATGGAAGAGATAATAAAAGAGGAGGAAAAAGAAGAAGAGTTCCCAAACGAGATTATTCTAGAAGTTCGTGCTGGTGCAGGTGGGGAAGAAGCATCTATTTTTGCAGAAGAATTGGCACATATGTATACCAGATATGCCGAAAATAACGGCTGGGGAGTTACACCTATAGATGAGTCTCTAAGTAGTGTGGGTGGGTATAAAGAAGCTTCTTTTGAAATACGAGGAAAGGATGTTTATAAAAAGCTTCGTTTTGAAACTGGAGTACACCGAGTCCAAAGAGTTCCTGCTACAGAAAAAATGGGTAGAGTTCATACATCTACTGCAACTGTCGCTGTACTTCCTGTGAGAAAAAAGACAACTATAGAAATAAAACCAAGTGACCTTGAAATAGAAACAAGTCGTTCTGGTGGGGCTGGTGGTCAAAACGTTAACAAAGTTGAAACTGCGGTGAGGATTATTCACAAACCAACAGGTATCGATGTTCGCTCAACTTCGCAACGAAGTCAGCTTAAAAACCGCGAGGCGGCTATGTCTATTTTGACTGCAAAACTTCAAATGCTAAAAGACGAAGAGGAGGCAGCAAAATACTCTGCCGACAGAAAGTCTCAGGTGGGTACCGCAGACAGGTCAGAAAAGATCAGAACATATAATATTCTTCAGGACCGTATTACTGACCACCGTATAAGGCAAAATTGGCACAATATTGAGAAGATTTTGGCTGGGGGAATAGATCCTATAGTTGAAGCCATGGCTAACTTTGATGGTAATTCTGCGGACGGAGGAGAGGACGAAGAGTAGGCCCTAGAGGGTTGCGTAAAGTCGCCCTTTCTGTTAAGATAATCCCCACGTATGACAAAAACAAGTAATTCTACAAATACAGGAGAAGGCCTAGTTGAAGGTCTATTTTCTGCAGGTGCGCATTTCGGTTTCATTAAATCTAGAAGACATCCAAGTACAAAACCTTTTATCTTTGGAGTAAAAAACAATATTGAAATATTTGATCTAGAGAAAACAAAGGATTCTCTAAACGAGGCTCTTTCTTTTGTATCAGAACTTGGTTCAAAAAGTGCAAATATTCTTTTCATAAGTGGTAAAAGTGAGGCAAAGGCTGCTGTAACTTCTGTTGCAGAGTCTATCAACATGCCTTACGTAGCCGGAAGATTTATCGGAGGTACTCTTAGTAACTTTCCTGAAATAAAGAAAAGAGTAGACAAACTAGAGTCTTGGGTTTCTCAAAAAGAAAAAGGAGAACTAGTAAAATACACTAAAAAAGAAAGACTACTTATCGATAGAGAGATTGAAAAACTACGAAACTTCTTTTTCGGTCTTTCAGTTATGAAAAGACTTCCTGACGCAGTGTTTATAGTAGATAGTAAAAAAGAACACATCGCTCTAAAGGAGGCAAAAACTATGGGTATCCCTGTTATTGCCCTTTGTGGAACAGATAACAACCTAAATGATGTAGATTTCCCAATTCCTGGAAATGATTCTTCAAAAACAAGTATTGAATTTTTCCTAAAGAAAGTTGCTGAAAGTTACAAAGAAGGACAGTTGAAAAAAGGTACTCCTACTGTATAATTATAGGTTGGTGAGGTATTATTCTTTATATTCATTTTTTCTATGCAAATTACAACAGAGTTAGTAAAAGAACTAAGAGATAAAACTGGTGTTTCTGTGATGCAATGTAAAAAAGCACTAGAGGAAACTGGTGGTGATATGGAAAAGGCAACAGTTCTACTTTTGAAAAAAAGTGCGGACATTGCTTCTAAAAAGAGTGACAGAACATTGGGAGCTGGTTTTGTTGCTACATATGTACACTCTACTGGAAACGTAGGGGTTATGCTTGAACTACTATGTGAGACAGATTTCGTTGCTAAAAACGAAGAATTTAAGGCTTTGGCACGAGATATCGCAATGCACGCTACGGCTACAAACCCACAGTTTCTAAAAACTGAAGACATAGACCAACACGCAAACGATCTTGCAAAAGAAATGTTTATGAAAGAAGTGGAGGGTAAACCAGAAGATATGAAGGCAAAAATCCTTGAAGGAAAACTTGCTTCATACTGGAGTGAAAGAGTTTTGCTAGATCAGTCATTTATTAAAAATCCTGACGTTACGATAAAAAACCTTTTGGAGTCTGCAACACAGAAATTCGGAGAAAAAATCGAGCTATCTCGCTTTGTGAGATACTCTGTTACTCAATAATTTCTATATATGGAAACTATATTATTCATAGGTTCTTTTGTGGGGCTAAGTATTTTGGTTCTACTAAGAGCTGTTGAAAATAAGATCGGAAAAATTGCTTTTCTGGAAAAAGTTTATTTATCATCGGATGTGAAAATAAACTCATTTATAGATGGAGCAATAATGCGTTATAACTACTACAAAAAAGTAGCGCAGATTTTTGTATTTGATTTTCTACCATCACTTTTATATGAGGTTTTGGTGAAGTCAAAGGACTACGTTGCAAAGCGATACTACAATGCTGGCAACGAGTTCAGAGGACGAAGACTATTGCGAAATGATGGTTCAGTCTCAAACTTCCTAGAGAGGCTTTCAGAGGATACTAAATAAAAAACACCCCAAACTTGGGGTGTTTTTTATTTCTTGAGCCACCTTGTCTCCTGGGAAACCCACGGTTTTCCCAATCCTTCCTCCACGGGAAACTCCCGTTTCCCGACCCCTTCCCTCTGACAGGAAAAAACTCACACTGCGTGTGAGTTTTTTTGGAGCCACCTGTCAGGCTTGAACTGACGACCTGCTGTTTACAAAACAGCTGCTCTACCAACTGAGCTAAGGTGGCAAAATTTAACCCTATAAATTTAGCATTATTGGGAATAAATTTCAACTGTAGTATCATACCTATATGAAGATTTATATACTTGGAGCATCGGGTTTTATGGGTACTGGGATGTCTGAATATTTAATAGAAAAAGGACATACAGTTTTTACTGAAAGGGTAGACATAACAGATATGGCATCTTTGCGAAAAGCATTTTCTGAAACAAAACCTGAGGTCGTAATAAACTTTGCCGGGGTAAGAACAGTGCCGAATGTAGACTGGTGTGAAGACAATAAACTTGAGACAGTTCGAGTAAATGTTTCTGGTGCTATAAATGCCATGTCAGCGGCGATAGAGGTGGGGGCATATCCAATACAAGTTTCCTCTGGATGTGTTTATTCTGGGGATGAAAGTCATGCTTTTACAGAAGAAGACTCTCCAAACTTTTATGGAAGTTTTTACTCTAGAATGCGTATTGTTTTGGAAAACTCTCTCAAAGAACTACCTGTTTTGTATTTAAGACTGCGAATGCCGATCTCTTATAAATCGCATCCTAGAAATACGATAAATAAAATAATCTCTTATTCAAAAGTCATCTCTGTGCCAAACTCGGTTACTTTGGTAGAGGACATGTATCCAGCGATTGAACATCTAATAAACGTCAAATATTTTGGGGTCTTAAACCTTACAAATGAAGGATATGTTACACACGGACAAATACTGGAAGCATATAAAAAATACGTAAAACCAGATCACGTTTTTGAGCTTATAACGCCTAAAGAACTTGAAGAGAAGGTGACAAAAACAGGTAGAAGTAACTGTGTGCTTTCTACAGAAAAAGCAAAAGGTTTGGGCGTCGTTATGTCTGCGATAGATGACAAAAAACTAGAACAAATAATGCTTTCAATGAAAACTAATTTGCCTTTGTAGTAGTTGCTTTTTCTGATTTTGGCTTTAGTTTCGCCAGTTCAGGAACAACTTTTTCGATATCTTCTATACTCTGGAATCCATAGTATACTTTGTCCTTTATAACAATTGCAGGAAGTTCGTTTTTTACTTTGTTTATAGATATTAGAGTCTGCACTGCAGATATATCCATGTTGTAGTCAAAAGAGTAAACTCGTAGATCTGGATATGTCTCTCTCAGTTTCGTTAGAACAAAACCTTCTTTCTGACAGTCTTTGCAACTATCATTGTTTGAATAAAAGTAAATTATTGAAATAGGAGTTTTTTTACATTTCTCACTTATTTTGTTCATCAAAAGGTAGTCTTTGATTTCTAGTAGGGAGTAGTATCTTTTTAGAGTTTGCACCTCTGGGTCTTCTGTACCTCTCTGGTTTTCTGTGTATGTAAGTTTTGCTTCTAGGTTCCCTAACTCGTTCGAAAGAGATCCAGAGTCTATGTCTTTACATGAAGATTGCTCAAGAAGAGAAAACTGTGTTTCAGAAGACAAAATGTCTATAGATATTTTGTCCTGGATGTTTCTTATTTCATCTAGTTTTTTTTCTCCGAAATAATTACTTAGGTAAATAGCCGTAGCAAAAATTATTGCAGTAAGTACAAAAGAAAAGACGTATTTTCTGTAGTCTATTTTGTTGTTCATAAATTTTTTTAAAATTAACTAAATTGCTTCAGATGCTAGGCGGACGAGGAAAATATGACGAGCCTTATTGGGTATAAGGTGAGGAATATTTTACCGAAGTCCAACAACGCAGATGAGGTGATTTTGTTGATTTTACCTCCAGGTAGTTTTGACGCTAAAGATAGCATTCCAAGCTGCTTTGCCGATCCATAGAGGTGCAATAAACATATATAAAGACAGGTAATAAATCAAGTCTAGGCCAAGGTCAAGTTTGTTCTCTGACATTCTCTTTGACATTAGTATCATTAGAAATGACCCTATAGCAACAACTAGTCCAACAAGGGCTATTATCTCTGTATTTACGTAAAATAGGTCAAAATTAGGCATTCCTAGGTGTAGGTTTAGGCCCACAGTTTGGACTCTAACAAACCAGTTTGCTAGGCCATCTATAATAGAGTAAATAGATACGCTAGAAACAAAAAGAACTGAAACTATAGAAATACATGCCATCGGAAGTATAAGCATTCCGACATTTCCATATTTTTTATTGAAAATCATGTCTCTAAAATCGTAGGCATTTTTTATAAAACCATATGACCAGCGAACTCTCTGTTTCAAAAGTTTTTTAACAGTTTCTGGAGGAACTGTGTATACGATAGCCTCATGCGCATGAGCGATTTTGAAACCATTTTTTTGCATGCGAAGTGCTATTTGGATATCTTCGGTGTTGTGAGCGTGTTCGTATCCACCCAGTTTTTCAAATACATCTTTTCTAAATATAGAAAATGGTCCAGGAGTAATGTAGATAGCATCCATGTAGTGGTACATTTTTCTAGTGAAAATACCGAAGCCGTACTCTACTTTCTGAAGCAGTTGCAAAATGTTTCTTGGTTGCCAAAGTTTGATAGAAGGTGCAACCGCCATAACTTCTCTGTCTTCAAAGTAAAGAGCGATTTTTTTCATGCTGTCCTTGTGTACATAAGAGTCGGCATCAAGGCATCCAACAAGGTCTGTAGTTAGTTTTGAAATACCATAGTTTAGTGCGGTGTATTTACCACCGTTTTCTTTTGTGTGAAGTTCTATTTGTTTATTATTTCTAAACTTCTGCACCACATTCCATGTACTGTCTGTACTACCGTCGTCCACTACCATGATTTTCAGTTTGTCTTTCGGGTAGTCTAGGTTCAGTAGAGAGTGAATAGTTTTTGAAACTGTTTTTTCTTCATTCCAGCAAGGTACGATAATAGTAACAGAAGGGTATTTTTTCAGTTTTACATTTGCTTGGGCTTTTGACTCGGCTTTGATTTCTTTGCGGTTTTCAAAGTAAGTTATGAGCAAAAAGATCTCAAAATTTAGAGAAATGAACAGAAAGAAATATGTTACGTAGTTGTTTATATCACTCATAATAAAACCTAGACTGATTTAGTCATTTGTTGTTGTATAATAGCCTTTTTCTGGATGTTTTTCAACCTTTAGGCTACAATGAACCAATATGGAAAAGGAAGGTAAACAAGACCCGCACATCCACCCTTTGACTCTTATTTTGCAGGACGTAAACAGAATCTTTACAGAGATGGGTTTTACTGTAGCCGATGGTCCTGAAGTTGAAACAGAGTTCTACAACTTTGATACGCTAAACATACCAGAACATCATCCAGCACGAGACATGTGGGACACATTTTGGCTTAAACCATTAAATGCGAGAAAATTACTCCGAACACATACATCACCTGTGCAGGTTCGTTTCATGGAGGCTAATAAACCACCCATAAAAATCATTGCTCCAGGTAAGGTGTTTCGACATGAAGCCACAGATGCTACTCACGAAGCACAGTTTTACCAGTTAGAAGGTCTAGTTGTGGGTGAAAATGTTTCTTTGGCAAACTTGAAATGGACACTGGAAGAGTTTTTCGAAAAACTATTTGGTAAAAAAACTGGAGTTCGACTTCGACCAAGTTATTTTCCTTTCGTAGAGCCTGGCGTTGAGATAGATATGCAGTGTTTCAAATGCGGTGGCGCAGGTTGTAATGTTTGTAAGGGAACAGGCTACATAGAAATAATGGGGGCGGGTCTAGTGCACCCAAAAGTTCTGGAAAGTGCTGGTATCGACAGTAAAAAATACTCTGGTTTTGCATTTGGTT
This sequence comes from uncultured Candidatus Saccharibacteria bacterium, assembly GCA_964596875.1. GTDB lineage: Bacteria > Patescibacteriota > Minisyncoccia > Phycocordibacterales > DATDWN01 > C7867-006. The sequence goes on from CAZQVT010000001.1 coordinate 62,764, forward strand.
GTGGAGTAGACAGGTTGGTGATGCTTAAATACGGAGTAGATGATGTGAGACTTTTGTATCAGGGGGATCTTCGCTTAATTAACCAATTCTAATTATGATAAATCCAGGAATATATAAACATTCTAAAAAAGGAAATCAATACAAGGTTCACTTTGTTGCAAAACACTCTGAAACTCTTGAGGATTTTGTAGTCTATGAGTCTTTGTATGAAAATGAAACTTCAAAATTTTGGGTAAGACCTCTTTCAATGTTTGAAGAAATAGTAGAAGTTGAAGGTCAAAAAGTCCCAAGATTTGTTTTAGTAAAAGAAAATTAATATGAAAATCTCATATAACTGGTTACAAGAATATATAGAAGATAGGTTGCCTGCAGTGGAAACTGTGGTAGATGCTTTGACTATGCATTCTTTTGAAATAGAGGGAGTTGAGGATTTTGGTGATGACAAAATCCTAGATGTAAAAATTTTACCGAACCGTGCACATGACTGTCTTTCTCACTACGGTATCGCTTCAGAAGTCGCAAGTGTATTAAATTTAAAAAGAAAAGACTTGTTACCTTCTGTTGTTTTGGCAAATACAGACAAAATAAACTTAAGTATTAATACTAAAAATTGCAGTAGGCAAATATTTGTTCTAGTTACAGGAGTAAATGTAAAAGAAAGTCCACAATGGCTAAAAGATAAACTGGCTACGCAGGGGTCACGTTCTATAAACGCGATAGTAGATATGACAAACTATTTAACCTTTGCTTTTGGACAACCAATGCACGCATTCGATGCTGCAAAAGTTTCTGTAGATAGAAAGGGAAGATATGAGTTCAATATAAGAGATGCTGGAAAGGGTGAGAAAATCACATTGCTAGATGGCAAAGAATACACCCTAGATGTTTCAAACTCAGTTATTGCTGATGGCTCTAGACCACTGGACGTCGCTGGTGTTATGGGAGGACAGGATAGTGGGGTAAGTAGTACAACCAAAGATATTATTCTTTCATTTTCTTCTTTTGACCCAGTAAGTGTTCGAAAGACTGCAAAAAGTTTGGGTGTGAGAACAGATGCGTCATATAGGTTTGAAAATGAAATTTCTCAGAGTTTGATAGATAGAGTTTTGCCGTATGCTTTGAAAAATATTGTGGAACTTTCAGGTGGAATTGTTGTGGGACAAGTTGAACTAAACAAAAATCCAGAAAAACAAAAAGAAGTTTCTGTTTCACTAGATAAGGTTTCTAAAATGCTGGGAGTTTCTGTGGCAGGCGACGAAGCTTTGAAACTTTTGGCAAGACAAAACATACAAGCGACTGTAGAGAGTGACAAAATAAAAGTAGTGGCTCCAAAAGAAAGACTAGATATAAAAATAGAGGAAGATGTTGTAGAAGAAATAGGAAGACTATTTGGTTATGAAAATGTGTCACCAAAAAAACTAGAAGTAGAGGCCAAGGTTTCTGTAAACCAGGAGATTTATATTGCCGACAAAACTAGACAGATTTTAAACAGTTTGGGTTTTGTAGAAATATATACATACGCAATGACACAAAGTGGAGAAGTAGAAATAGAAAACCCGCTTTCAGGAGATAAAAAGTTTTTGCGAAGCCACTTAAGTGGCGCTATGGAGGAATCTTTAGAGAGAAACTCAAAATATTTAGACTTGCTAGGTGAAAATGAAGTAAAACTTTTTGAAATCGGAAAAGTTTTCAAAACAAAAGGCGAAGAGTCTCACTTGTGTTTGGGTGTAAAGTTTCCAAAAAACTACAACCGCGCGAAGCCGAGCAGCGGTCGTATGACCGAAAAGATAAATGTAGACGAAGAGATAGCGAAAACTATTCAAGGACTAGAAGAAGGTCTTGGGGTTTCTGTCGGGGATGTGTCTGTAGTTGGCGGTGTCGCAGAGTTTCAGATAAGCAGAATAGTAAAAGAACTAGATAGGGTAGAGGAATACCCACAGGACTTGTGGAGTAAAAAAGAAAAAGATTTTACATTCAAACCTATTTCAGTTTTTCCTTTTGCTGTGCGAGATGTGGCGGTGTTTGTTCCGAACGAAATAGGTGTAGAGCAGGTAGAAAACTTGATAAAACAACATTTGAACCAAAATGTAGTTCGTTTCAGTATGTTTGATAAGTTTACTAAGGGCGATAAAACTTCTCATGGTTTTAGACTTGTGTTTCAGTCAAACGAAAAAACTTTAACTGATGAAGATATAAATGCTGTGATGAATCCAATCTATGACGCATTAAAATCACAGACCGGATTCGAAATTAGATAAGGGCTTTTTCACTAAAAATTTTTTCAGACCGCTCGTTCCGCCTGCGCTTCACTCACTTTGTCCTCAACCCAAATCCGTCAAGAACGGGGTGCCTTGACGGAACCAAGCTTTGGGTTTGCGGAGTCATCAAAAAGTTTTAGTTCAACGCAACACAAATACAATAATTTTTTTACATACAAAAACCCCTGACCTGGCCCCACATATTGCGTGGGGCTCCTGGCCGGGGCGCGCGAGTTAGTTACTCGCATGGTATGAGGTGTAGAGTGGTGGGTTTCTGCAGATCTCGAACCTCATCTCGAGATCCTGGTACTTCTTGTTCAGGTTGTTATACTTTCCTCCGATGTCTTCAAGGATGCCTCGTTGCTGGTCCAGCACCACACTAAGTGCTTCTGAGCTTTGCTTGAGCTCCTTGATCTCTTCGAGGTTGGGGTACGACCACGCAGTGACACTTACTCCCACTGCGATTCCGAGACTGAACACGAGGCCTACTGCGAGGTATCTCATGGACACTTTCTCCATGCAATACTGTAATGTATTTTGTGTAATTGTCAATATGGTATTGTACTAAATTTGCTTGTTTGTACCCTTAAAATTTGCTATAATTTGCAAGTAAAATTAACTAAAAATACTTTAAATATGGCCAAGGAAACAGGGAAGAAAAAAGATAGTTACGGAGCGGATGCGATACAGATTCTAGAGGGTCTTGAGCCTGTTAGAAAGCGTCCTGGAATGTACATTGGTACAACTGGTCTAGATGGTTTACATCACCTTATTTGGGAAATTTTTGACAACTCTCGTGACGAAGCCATGGGAGGTTTTGCAAATGATATCGAAGTTACTCTTCTCCCAGGAAACAGAATCCGAGTTACCGACAACGGACGAGGTATTCCTGTAGATATTCACAAACAAACAAAAGTTTCAGCACTTGAAACTATCATGACAACACTTCACGCTGGAGGAAAGTTCGGAGGTGAAGACGGAGGTTACAAAGTTTCTGGAGGACTCCACGGTGTGGGTGCATCTGTAGTAAACGCACTTTCTATTTACTGTAAAGTAACAGTTCACAAAACTGGTGATGGTATATACATGCAAGAGTATTCACAAGGAAAGAAAAAAGCTTCTGTAAAAAAAGTTGGTTTAACAAAGAAAAATGGAACTATTGTAGTGTTTGAACCAGATCCTGCTATTTTCCCAATCATAGATTTTTCATTCAAAAGAGTTGTAGACCATTTGCGACAACAAGCATACCTTGTAAAAGGTCTACGCATTACTGTAAACGATGCTTCTGAATATGAGGGTAAAATAAAAGAAGATGAAGTTTTCAAAATCTCTGAACTTGGACTAGAAATACCTTCAATGTCTTTCTATTTCGAAGGAGGACTTTTGTCTTTGGTTAAGTTTATAAACCACGACCAGAAACCTATTCACAAAAATGTTTTCTATGTAGAGAAGAAAACAAACGAATACGAGTCAGTAGAGGTGTCACTACAGTATGTAGACGACATCGCTTGTAGACTTTCTGCTTTTGCAAACAACATATACAACCCAGAAGGTGGAACACACGTGACTGGTTTCAAAACTGCGCTTACTCGTATCCTAAACTCATACGGAAGAAAAAATAACCTAATAAAAGAATCAGAGGATAACTTTACTGGTGACGACGTGCTAGAAGGTCTAACAGCAGTTATCTCTGTAAAACTTCGAGAAGTTCAGTTCGAAGGTCAGACAAAGGCAAAACTTGGAACAGTAGAAGCACAGTCTTCTGTAAACACTATTTTCTCTGAAGCATTTGGTACTTTCCTAGAAGAAAACCCAGATGATGCAAAAGCAATCATAAACAAAGTTGTTTTGGCACTAAAGGCACGAAAAGCTGCAAAGGCTGCAAAAGATTCTGTACTTAGAAAAGGTGCTCTAGAAGGTATGACACTTCCAGGAAAACTTGCAGACTGTCAGTCAAAGTCTGCAGAAGATTCTGAACTGTTCATTGTGGAGGGAGACTCTGCGGGAGGTACGGCAAAAACTGGTCGTGACAGACGAACACAGGCGATACTTCCTTTGCGAGGTAAAATCCTAAACATTGAAAGAGCAAGACTAGACCGACTACTAGAGTCAGAACAAATCAAAAACCTTGTTATTGCGCTAGGAACTGCTATTGGAGATACGTTTGATATTTCTAAACTGCGATACCACAAAGTTATTATTGCAACCGATGCCGACGTGGACGGTGCTCACATCCGAACTCTTATTTTAACTTTGTTATACAGATATTTCCGACCACTTATTGACGGAGGATTTATCTACATCGCTCAACCACCTCTATACAAAATAAAGAAAGGTAAAGAAGTTTTCTATGCATATTCTGACGAAGACAAAGACAAGATTGTTGGCAAAGCAGATATTTCTGAAATCTCAGAAGTAGAAAGTATGTCAGATGATGAAGAAGAGGAGGATGAGGATTCCGCCGGAGGCAATAAGGCCGGTGAGGCGAAAGCTTCGAATGCAAAGCCGAAGACAGCGAAAATAAATATTCAAAGATACAAAGGTCTTGGAGAAATGAACTCAGAGGAGTTGTGGGAAACAACCATGGATCCTGCAAGAAGAATCCTAAAACAAGTTACTGTAGACAGTAGTGTTTCTGCAGACAAAGTATTTGATGTCCTTATGGGTACGGATGTTCCAGCGAGAAAATCATTTATTCAGTCTAACGCTACAAAAGCAAACCTGGATATATAACTTCCAAATTTAGCGAACTCCTCGTTCTCGAGTTTCAAAATGTTCGTCACCTTACTACCTGTAAGGCTTCTCACATTTTAAAACTCTCAACATCGGATTTCATCTAAATTTGAAAGTTGTTAAAAAATAAAATGGAAAATAAAAAACTAACTACCTTTGCGCAGGACTATGCCAGAAAAGCACATGTGCATATTTCCAAAACCACAGTTTCTGGAATTAACATTCCACAAATTGTTCATATACAGGAAGTCGCAGATTTGGTTTGGGCATCTGGTGGTACAGATGATGAAATCGTTGCTGCATGGTTACATGACATAGTAGAAGATACCGATATAACTTTACAAGATATTGAGGAAGTTTTTGGTAAGGATATTGCGGAAATTGTAGAGGGACTAACTGATCCTTTAGATTTTAAAGGTTTGCCAATTGAGGAAAGAAAACAAAAACAAGTAGAAAGACTTTTGAATAAAAGCAATAGTGTTAAAAGGATAAAAATGGCTGACCAGACTTCAAATGTAAAGTATTTAGCAGTTGACCCATCTGTTTCTTGGGCAGAAGATAGGGCGCTGGGATATATTGAAGGAGCAAAAAAGATTATTAACGCATGTAGTGGAGTTAGTGAATTACTTGATAGTTTATTTGAGGATGTTTATAGAAAAGCGATTAAAAGATACAATGTATAAAAAAATTTTAATTATTGGGGCTTCTGGAAGAGGTAAAACTACTTTTGCTAAAAAGTTGTCCGAAAAATTATCGATCTCTTATTATGAAACTGATGATTTTTTCTGGAAAATAAAATATTCAGAGCCAAACGATAAGGAGCAAAGTATTAGAGATATCGGTAAAATATATGACTTAGATACGTGGATTGTTGAAGGTTCTACAAGGCATTTAATGAAAGGTGGATTGGATAAGGCTGAAATTATTTTTTATTTCAAATTCAGTAATTTTTTAATTCAATACTTCCACATTATCAAAAGGGCATATAAAAGAGGGGACAACATTTGGCATTTATTTGAACTTTTACGTCACTTAACTAAAAAGAAGTACAGTATAAAATATAATGGTGATAAGGAGACAACTGAGGAACTAGTTATGCCGTACAAACATAAAGTAGTTTACTTCCATAGCTTTAAAGAAATAAATAATTATTTAGATTGTATATAACAGTATGGCAAAATATTTAGTTACAGGTGGGGCGGGGTTTATCGGTTCAAATATTGTGAAAAGACTTGTAGAAGAGGGTCAGACTGTTCGTGTACTAGATAACCTTTCTACTGGAAGAAAAAACAATATAGAAGATTTTTTAAATAAAATAGAGTTTATAGAAGGGGATTTTACTGACATAGATATCGCAAAAAAAGCAGTAGATGGTGTCGACTATGTTATTCATACTGGAGCAATACCATCTGTGCCACGTTCAGTGGATGACCCTCTTAAAACAAACGACGCAAACATTACTGGTACATTAAACATGCTTATTGCTTCTCGTGATGCAAAAGTAAAAAGGTTTGTGTATTCTGCATCTTCTTCGGCATACGGTGACTCAAAAGTAATGCCAAAAGAAGAGTCTATGCCGACTGCGCCAAAGTCTCCATATGCCATACAGAAACTTGTGGGGGAAATGTACTGTCAGAATTTTTATAAAATATATGGACTAGAAACTGTCTGCTTGCGATACTTTAATGTGTTTGGTCCAAACCAAGATCCAAACTCTACATACTCTGCAGTGATACCTTTGTTTGTAAAGAAAATACTAAATGATGAGTCTCCTGTTATAAATGGCGACGGAAAAACTTCTAGAGACTTCACTTTTGTAGAAAACAATGTAGATGCAAACCTAAAGGCTTGTGTTGCCCCCAAAGAATGCGCTGGTGAAGTTATAAATATTGCCTGTGGTTACGAGATATCACTGCTAGACCTCTTAGAAAAAATAAATGCAGAGCTTGGTAAAAATGTTACCCCAATTTTTAAAGATGAAAGAGTGGGGGATGTAAAACACTCTTTGGCAGATATAACAAAAGCGGAAAAACTACTTGGTTACAAACCACTGGTAAACTTTGATGAAGGCCTAAAAAGAACAATAGAGTTTTATAAAAATAACTAAACTAAAACCGCCAGATGGCGGTTTTAGTTTAGTCTTGTTTTGGTTTTTCTTCTGTTTTCTCTTCGTGCTTTTCTGTGTGATTCATGTGGACCGAAGGGTTTTTTGTCGGCACGATTATTGCTGCAATAATGTATCCAATAATAGCAGGGAATACTCCCGTCATTATTGTAAATACTACATACCCTAGTCTAAGTATTGTCGGGTCAACATTGTAGTATTCTCCTAGTCCACCCAAAACACCGGATAGAACGAAATTTGTGTTTGATTTGTATAGTGTTTTCACGTTATTTTTTTAATTTAATCTCTTCTTGTAATTTAAATACAAGTTCTTCTGGTGTTAGTTCAAACTTTTCTCCAGATCTAGACTCTAGAGTTACAACTCCTTTTTCTATCTCCTTATCTCCTATTACAATCCAGTAAGGCAATTTATTTGTTTTTGCCTCGCGAACCTTTGTTCCTAGGTTCTGGTCAGCGTTGTCTAGGTCTGTGCGAAGTCCAGCATTTACCAAAGCCTTGTTTATTTCCTCAGCTTTTTCGTTATGGTTTTCACGAACGGGGATAACTTTTACTTGAACTGGTGAAAGCCAAAGAGGCAAGTTTCCTTCAAAGTGTTCAAGTAAAACTGCAGTACATCTTTCTAGTGAGCCTGTTATCGCAGAGTGGATCATAACGATTCTTTCTTTTTCACCTTTTTCATTTACGCAAGAAAGGTCAAATCTTTCTGGAAGGTTCATGTCTAGTTGTATTGTTGCAACTTGCCACTCTCTACCTGCAGAGTTTTTTGCCATGAAGTCTAGTTTTGGTCCGTATAGTGCGGCTTCACCCGGTCCTTCAAAATAGTCTGCTCCACGTTCCTCTGCGATACTTCTAAGTTCTCCTTCGGCCATATCCCAGATTTCTTTTGTGCCCAAATATTTCTGAGGTTCGCTCATATCTCGGAAAGAAAGTCTTACGCGAAGTGTAAACCCGAATGCTTTGTAGAATGTATCAACAATATCCCAGATTTTTAGAAACTCATCTTTGATCTGGTTTGTTCTACAGAAAACGTGCGAGTCATCTTGTGTAATAGAAAGTACACGAGTAAGTCCGCCTAGTTCACCAGACTGTTCGTCTCTGTAAACCATTGTTGTCTCTGCATATCTTTGTGGCATTTCTCGGTAAGAGTGAGGTTTTCGAGCAAAAATCTGAGTGTGGTGCGGACAGTTCATTGGCTTCATTGCGTATTCTTTTCCTTCTCGAGAAGTTATTCGGAAAAGTTCTTCAGAAAATTTATCCCAGTGTCCTGAAGTCTGGTAAAGTTCTTTTTTTGTTATGTGGGGGATAGTTACTCGGCTGTAATTGTGTTTTGAACGAAGTGACCAAACAAATTTATCTAGCTCTTCACGAATAATACTTCCTTTTGGGGTCCATAAAGGTAGTCCAGGACCAACTAGTTCTGAAAATGTAAATAAGTCTAGTTCTCTTCCTATGACTCGGTGGTCATTTTTGTCCAAACCAACTTCGTTATTTTTTTCTTCTTTCATATTTATTAGCATAGCACAACACTAGGCTTTTCTGCGATACATTGACATAATCCATAAATGGTTTATTGTGTTTTAGGGGGGGCGCATGACAGGACGCACGGAGAGTGTTGACCTTGCAGCACGGCTGGAGCAATACGGTTTGACCGAAGAAGATGTCGCGAGACATTTCAGGATTTCGGTCGCTACCGTGCGTGCGTGGTGCGCGACGAAGCAGGTGCCGGTTGGCATCACAAACGAAATCTGGATGATTTCGAAGGGCAATCCCACTTCGAGACAACTGGGAGGCTAGGATGCCTGCAGACGGAGTTGATGACTGGTTGATGTACAAGGAGCAATTATGGCTCCTGTATTCCGGTGGAAAACTGCGGGTTGACCACCTGGAGACAATCGTGGAACTGGCCAAGGCCGGTCAACTCGATTCGGCACTCAGGATTTCACCCAAGGTACTCGAGGCGTCGGCCAGGGGCGTGCTCTAGGAGGAGCACTAGAATGAAGCATGGTTTCGGTTCGGGTTTGGGTTTCGATCGCGAGGTTCGTCTCGCGAAGTTGAAGCATTTCCGGTGGCTCATGGAGACACTCACCATCGGTGCACTGCTTGGTGTGATGTCGCAGGGCGAGTCGGCGGACTCAGTACTTCGTCTTCCATTCGCAGGTGTGGCGCTGTTGTGCCACATTCTCAACAGGATCCTTGAGCACCTCGAGGGGAGACTGAGGGTCAAGTAGCAAGTCCGGGGGCGGGGCATAACCTCCATCCGGTCGATATGTAGTCGCGCACACCTTTCGCCAGGGCGCCGCAGGTGCGGTGCCCGGCTCAAGGTCTTGCGAAGTGAAATCCGTTACTTCGCACATACGTCGAGTTTTCTCGGCGTTTTATTTTACGCAAAAATGATTACTCCAGTAGTTTTACTTTATCTATAAGTATCGACTTTTCTCCATTTCGTAGTGAAAAAGTTCCTTTCACTACCACACAACTTTCAGGAATCAAAATATCTTGAAACTCTTCAAAAATTTTTGGGAAAACTACAGCATCCACGCTGTCGGACAAATCAGCAAGTTTTAGGAAAATCATTTTTTCTCCCTTTTTAGTCATTACACTTCTAATATTTTCTATTATTCCACCGACAACCACTGGCATTTTTTCTTTGCCTGCTTCTTTTATTTTTTTAATATTTGTTTCTCTGCCTTCTAGTTTGTGTTTGTAAGAGTCTAGTGGGTGACCAGAAATATAAAGTCCCAAAAGTTCTTTTTCCCATAGCAATTGGTCAGCTTTGTTTATAGGTTCTGTTGGATCAAGTTCTATTTCAACTGCTTCTGTTGGTGTAGACATAAGTGAGAAAAGAGAATCCTGATCGCTTTCTTTACTGCGCTCTTCTTTGTTAAATGCTAAAAGTTTATCTAGGTTAGAAAGTAGTGTTCCGCGGTCACAACCTTTTGGAGTTATGGATTCTAGCGCTCCCGTTTTGATAAGAGCTTCCATAGACTTTTTATTTAGGTTTTTATCTTTGATGCGTCGCAAAAAGTCTGAAAGAGACTTGAACTCGCCGTTTGCTTTTCTTTCTTCTACTATGCTGTGACCAATACCTTCACCAAAGTTTTTTATAGTTGTTAGTCCAAAACGTATTTCGTCTGTGCTGTTTTCATCTTTTTTTAGGTTCACTCCAAAACCTTCAAAAGATTTATTTACATCTGGAGGAAGTACTGGGATGTTCATTCTTTTACATTCGGCGATTATTTGCGCAATGGTTTCTGTATCTCCAGACTCGGCAGTAAGTACTGCTGACATATATATAGCAGGGTAGTTTGCTTTCATATATGCGGTTTGGTATGCAACTTTTCCGTAACTCGCAGCGTGGGCTTTGTTGAAACCGTAACCCTGGAAAGGTTCAAACAAGTTCCACAACTCTTCGGCAGATTTTTCTGTCATACCTCCATGAGTTTGGCATCCCTCCACGAACTTTACATGTTGCTTTGCCATTTCTTCACGGATTTTTTTACCCACGGCTTTTCGGAATTTATCTACTTCACCCCAGTTGTATCCGGCAACTTCTATCGCGGTATACAAAAGGTCGTCCTGGTACACGAGCACACCGAAAGTTTTATCCAAGAAGTTTTTCATTTTTGGGTGGTGATACACAATAGGTTTTTTACCATTTTTTCTCGCGATATATTCCTGAATGTTATCCATAGGTCCTGGTCGGTACAGTGCCACCATCACATTTATATCGTGGATCACTGTTGGCTTGAGTTCTTTTAGCGCACGTGTCATGCCGTCCCCGTTTAGTTGGAAAAGTCCTTCGGTTTCGCCACGCGCTAGCATTTCAAAAGTTTTTTTGTCGTCCACTGGAACATTTTCAATATCTACTTTTATCTCTAGTATTCTTTCCACGCGTTTTACCGCATCCGCCAAAATAGAAAGGTTTCGAATGCCCAAAAAGTCAAACTTCAAAAGTCCTACGCCGTCTTCACCCACATCATTCATGTCGTACTGAGTAATAATTTTGTTGTCGCCTTTGGTATCGTATTGTAGTGGTACAAAGTCTGTAAGTGGAGTGGGTGAGATCACCACACCGGCTGCGTGCACCGAGATGTGTCGTGCACAACCTTCGATTTTTTTCGCCATATCGATTATTTTTCTAACATCCTCCTGTTCCTTGTACATTGTTTTTAGGTCCGGGTTTTCTTTCAGCGCTCTTTCAAGTGTCATCGGGAAACCTTGTGCACCCATAGGAACTTGTTTTGCGATAGCATCTCCTAAACTGTACGGGAAACCAAGTGCACGAGTTACGTCGCGCACAGCACCACGAGCCGCCATGGTTCCAAATGTACCGATCTGTGCAACTTTATCTATGCCGTATTTACTTCGAGCATAGTCGATCATTTCATCGCGCCTGTTATCGGCGTAGTCCATATCAATATCGGGCGCACTGGGTCTGTCCGGGTTTAAGAATCTTTCAAACGGTAGTAGGTATTCGATAGGGTTTACGTTTGTAATGTGAGCAAGGTACGTAACGAGCGAGCCAGCAACCGAACCTCTAATGGTTGTAAGAATCCCGTGGTCATGTGCGTAGTGGAGCAAATCTCCCACCACCAAAAAGTAAGGCGAGTAACCTTTGTCAGAAATAACTTTGAGTTCGTAGTTCATACGTTCAAGTAGAGCCGGAGTTTTTTCTAGTTTTCTTTTTTCTATACCTGCTTCTGTTATACGTCGTAGCTCGTCGTCGTAGGATGCGCCACTTGGCACGACAAAGTTAGGTAGAAACCATTTACCAATAGAAATTTCTACGTTGCATCTGTCTGCAATCTTTTCATTGTTTTCAAGTGCATCTGGTAGGTCTTTGAAATATTTTTGTGCTTGTTTCTGAGTAATAAAAGAAAAGTCGTCAGTGCCTTCTTCAACTTTCTCGTCATTTTGAGACTGTATCGCGATCATTGTTTCGCGAGCGATACGGTCTTCTTTGGAAATATAGTAGACATCGTGGTTTGCAACTATCGGAGTGTTGGTTTTTCTGGCAAACTCCAACATTTTTTTACTGTTTTCGTCGTGACCTTTTATTTCTGGATGATGAGTGATCTCTATAAAAAAGTTTGGGGCATCTTTTGTTCCAGCAAAAACTTTTTTGTACCAGTCCAGTCTCTCCTCGGCTTGCTCCATGTTTCCAGTTTCTAGAGAAGTCAAAATATCGTTTGAAAAAGATGGAGCGATGGCGATAAGTCCTTCGGAATATTTTTCCAAAAGTTCGCGGTCAATACGGGGTTTGTAGTAGAAACCTTCTAGGTGTGCGAGGGTAACAAGTTGGATCAGGTTTTTGTAACCTTTTTCATTTTCAGCAAGCAGAACGAGTCGGTATCTTTGTTTGTCTATTCCAGACTGTTTGTCATGACGACTTCGGTAACAAACATACGCATCTATACCTATAATAGGTTTTATTTCTTTTTTCTTGCAGGTTTTATAAAACTCGATAGCACCGTATAGGTTGCCGTTGTCAGTTAGTGCAAGGGCAGTCATTTCATTTTTCTTGGCCTCTTCTATAAGAGCGTCTATTTTAGGTAGGGCGTTTAGTAGGGAGTAGTGGGAGTGTGTATGTAGGTGGGTAAAACGTGGTGCCATAGAGGGATTATAGCATGTAGTTTCATCATTTATTTTACTTGAACAATGTAATTTTATGTTGTACTGTGTTTCGGGGAGGTGTTTCTTGAGATACCGTTGCATGCTTTGTTGTGATGAGGGCAAGATCAGGGGTCCGGCTGGGGCAGAGGATTCATTCTGCGGTTGCTTGGAGGGTTCGCGCAGAAAGCGTAACTCTATCCTGGCAAAGAAAGCCGGGGCCATTCGTGGTGAGGCGTTGAAGGCAGAAAGGAGTGAGTTGAAGGCTAACAAGACTAGGGCTCACAAAAAGAATCTTAGAAAAGTACCCACCTCGCTTCTTGCTTACCGACACAAGCTCCATGTGGCAAAGAAGCAACGTCTGTGAGAGGAGTAGGGATGAAGGGCTATCGTGAAACGGTAGTCCTTTGTTGATATACTGCATATGTATGAAATATATTGCAGGAATAGACGAAGTGAGAAGTCGCGGGGCGACTTCGCAAGACCTTTTTCAGATATTTTATGAGCTTTGCGAAATAAAATATCGAAAAGGTGTACTGTTCCTGTAAGGAAGGTCGAGGTCCACTTTCCATAAAATACAAATACAATAATGAAAAATAGATATGTAGCTGGAATAGATGAGGTGGGCCGAGGCCCCCTAGCGGGGCCAGTTACTGTGTGTGTGGTTTTGTGCGATGCAGAAGTATACAAAAAACTAAAAAAAAGTAAGTGTCTTCCTAAACTCGGCAAGGATAGTAAAAAACTAAAAGAAAAAGAAAGGGAAGAGTATTCAAAATATTTAAGTATTTTAAAAAAAGACAGAAAAATAAATTTTTCTATAAACCATATTCCAAATACTATTATAGATACAAAAGGTTTGTCGTATGCGATAAACAAAGCAATAAATGAGGGGTTAAAAAAAATTAAGGTTTCTCACAAAAATACAGAAATACTTTTAGATGGTGGTCTGAAAGTAAAAGATGTTTTCAAGCAGAAGACTATTATAAAAGGGGATGAAAAAGAAAAAGTCATTGCTTGGGCATCTATTTTAGCCAAGGTTTCTCGGGATGAACTTATGAACAAACTATCCAAAAAGTACCCAGAATACGGGCTGGAAGTCCACAAAGGTTACGGCACTCTAAAGCATAGGCAGGCAATACAAAAATACGGTGTTTCTAGGGTCCACAGGCTCAGTTTCTGCAAAAACTTATTTTAAATTTTAATTTGATTTTTGAATAAAATAGTAATAGTCTGAATCTCGGAGGGCCTATGGCCACAAGACGAGAGATCGAGTTTCAGCCGGTGGTCCCAACCGAACTCCATGTTCACCAGGACCTCCCGGCTGGACTTTACGAAGTGAAGCCGTCCGCCTTGGGGCACAGGATTTACGTCCTGAAGCGTTACAACGACGAGACATTTCTGATCATCAAGTGGATGCAGGATTTCCCAATGTTCCACAAGTTCATCATCCTCGAAAACGGTGCCGTGAATGTTCTCACGGCCTGAACACGCACACCGTGCGTCTCGTAACCCAGCCTCGTCCCTAGGGCATTTCGCTCATGGGACGAGGCGCCGGCCTAGCCGGTTTTTTTGTTGCTTTTTTTAGACAAATAGTGTAAAGTAATCCCACTATGGTAGTACGAATGCGACATACAAAAAGTCAGAGAAACAGAACAAGATCTCATCACAAGCTTGAGAAACCTTCTGTTACTATGGACAAAAACACATCTGTTCCTCATCTAAGACACAGAGCTTCTTTGGTTACTGGTCAATACAGAGGTAGAACAGTTATAGATGTAGCGGCAAAGATTGCTAAAAAGGCAAAAAAAGCTAAGAAAACTTCTTAAACTGGACAATCTCTAACGTCTAAAATAAAAACTGGTCGGTCGATGTACTAAATGTACACCTCCCGCCCAGTTTTTATTTTATACGCGACCTTGCCTCAGGTTAAAAAGTTTTGACACTGTTTTACACATATTTTCTATTTCTACTTTATTTATTTTTTATTCTATTCTATACTGTTACAAACACAGGTATGGCAAACAGGCACCTTTCAAGATCAATAGTTCTACAATCTCTTTTTGAGAGAGATTTTAATTCTAGGAACTTTGACGAATCTATCGCTATTTTCAAACGTGATGTAGAAGAGTTTGCTCCGGGTACAAACGATATGTCTTTCATGGAAGGTCTCATGAAGGGTGTTTTGGAAAAGGAAAAAGATATTGATCTTATTATAGAGAAAGCGGCTCCAGACTGGCCGATAGACAAAATAAATGTGATGGATAGAAACATACTTCGTATTGGTCTGTATGAACTACTTTTTGGTGAGCGTTCACAGGTTCCACCAAAGGTTGCTATAAACGAAGCCATAGAACTTTCAAAAGCATTTGGCGGAGAAACTTCTTCAAAGTTTGTAAACGGAGTTTTGGGTGCAGTTTACAAAGAAATGGGTGAACCAGGCAAAGAAGAAACAAGTAAAGACAAAAACAACAAAAACTTTACAGGAGCACCTGTCGCTGTAGAAAAACTGGGTGGTGCTGTGGTGTACGCAAAAGACGGCGAGGATATTTATCTTGCGCTTGTTCACGACGTTTTCGGTAGATGGACACTTTCAAAAGGAAAGATAGCAAATACAGAAGAAACAAAAGGTGAAACTCTAGAAGAGGGTACTGTGAGAGGTATAAAAGAAGAACTAGGACTAGATGTAGAAATAAAAGAAAAACTAGGTGACAACGAATACATCGCATACCATCCAGAAAAAGGCAAAATAAAAAAACAAGTCACTTTCTTTTTAGCTGAGTCAAAGTTTGTAGACATAGTTCGCGAAGAAAAAGGCGGACTAGATGATGCACGATGGTTTAAACTTGCTGACATAATAGACCTAAACTTTTACAACGATATACTTCCGCTGGTTACAAAGGCTATAAATATTCTACTAAAGAAGTAAATTTTGAGGGTGACACATTGCTATTTTTGTGATATATTGCAGGGACATGGAAGATTTTCAAAAACAAATCGGAATAGAATTTGCTGATAAAAACCTATTAAAACAGGCGTTTATTCATCGTTCGTATATAAACGAAAACAAATCTTCAGGACTTTCTCACAACGAAAGATTGGAGTTTTTGGGCGACGCTGTTCTAGAACTTGTTATCACAGACTTTTTGTACAAAAAATACGAAGACAAAGCAGAGGGTGAACTAACAGCATACAGGTCAGCTTTGGTAAATGCAGACACTTGTGCGGGTATTGCAAAAAAACTTGGCATGGAAAGTCTACTACTTTTGTCGAAAGGTGAAAGTAAGGACACTGGCAGAGCAAGACAATACATACTAGCAAATGCACTAGAGGCACTTATTGGTGCGATATACCTAGACCAAGGAACAGAAAAGGCTCAACTTTTTATTGAAAACAATTTTACAGGAATGATAGAAAAAATAATTTCAGAGGGAAGTCATGTAGACAGTAAAAGTTTGTTCCAGGAAAAGTCACAAGAGTTTGAAGGTATTACTCCCGCATACAAAACTATAAAAGAGTCAGGTCCAGATCACGAAAAGAAATTTACAGTGGGAGTTTATGTTGGAAAAGATTTGATAGCAACAGGTGAAGGAAAGTCTAAACAGGATGCAGAGCAGGTGGCAGCGAGAGAAGCACTAAAAACAAAAGGCTGGTAAGGTTTCCAAATTTTTCGAACTTATTTATAACGAGAACGGGGTCGCGACCATGTGGTAGCGACCCCTCCTTGTTTGTACTACGTGTGGCCGAGTATTGCGAGCCACTTGTTGATCTGCGCGACGATTTTCTGCTTCGCAACCTTCTTTCTCGGTCGGCGACTCATCCACGGAGTTCTTGTTCTCTGGATTTCGCGTGTGACCTCCTTGTGGACTTCGTTTCGACAGTCCTTGCACGGAGGGCAGAATCCGCCAGGCTTTGAACCGTGCCGTACCAGCTCGTCGAAGACCTTGCGATGCCTTCGTTTGCACCTTCTGACGCTGAGGTAGTAGATTCTTTCTTCAACGCTACGGGACGCCATCGGTTCTCCTATCTTGAAGGCAGGATTGCCTCCAGAAATCTCTGCAGTTCGTTTTCCGGAACGGAGAGTGACGCCGTTTTTGTGCGGGTCAGAAACTCCACCCGGACTTCATTGGCACAAGTAGCGCAGGGAGACCCGGTTTGGGTACCGTGCTCGCGAGCGAGACAGCGTGACAATGCAACGCTGTGTACCGAAGCTTCGAAGGCTCCGGATGTTTTCATGGACACCTCCGCAAAGCACTATAACACAAAGGAAATTTTTTTCCATTTTTGTTACAATAAAAAAGAAATTTATTTTTATGTATCTAAAGTCTATTGAACTAAATGGTTTCAAATCTTTCGCTAAAAAAAGCGAACTATCTTTCAATACAAAAGTTTCTGCGATAGTTGGCCCAAATGGTTCGGGCAAGTCAAATGTTGCCGAAGCCTTTCGTTTTGTTTTGGGTGAACAGTCTATAAAAAGTTTGCGTGGTAAAAAAGGTGAGGACCTTATTTTTAATGGAGCAGGTGACCTGCCTAGAGCAAACAGGGCTTCGGTAAAAGTAGTTTTCGACAACTCCACAAAGTTTTTACCTGTGGACTTTGAAACTGTCACAGTAGAACGTGTGGTGCACCGGGATTCTGTAAACGAGTACCTCATAAACGGCTCCCAGGTCAGACTAAAAGACGTTGTAGAACTTTTGGCATCTGCACATATTGGCTCTAGTGGTCACCATATTATTTCCCAGGGTGAGGCAGACAGAATACTGAACGTTAGTCCAAAAGAAAGAAAAAATATGATAGAGGATGCGCTCGGCCTAAAAATGTATCAGTACAAAAAAATAGAAAGTCAGAAGAAACTTTTGAAAACAAAAGAAAATATTGAAAAAGTAGAATCTCTTCGCAGAGAAATAATGCCTCATATAAAGTTTCTCAAAAAGCAGGTAGAAAAAGTAGAAAAGGCTATTCAAATGAAAGAGGAGTTGCAGAAAGAGGCTTTAGAGTATTGTAAGCGTGAAGACGACTACATAAAGAAAACAGAACAAAAACTGACTACAGAAAAGACACCTCTAACTCATAAACAAAAAGAGTTGGATGATGAACTTTCTCATGCAAAAAGTATTCTAGAGAATGCAAAAAACAAAGACGGCCTGTCTGACAGACTTATAACTTTGGAAAAAGACTTGCACAGAGCCAGAGATGAAAAAGACGAACTTTTCAGAAACTTTGGAAGACTAGATGGAGAAATAAACTCTCTGGTAAAGATGGTCAGAAAACAAGAAGAAGTCGCTCGTTCCATGGAACACAAAACTGTGACCCTGGTTTCTGTGGAGGAGCTTTCTGTAAAAATAGAAGACAAAATAAAAAAAGCAAAAGAGACAAATGATGTTGGGGTTCTAAGTAGCGCTCTGGATGAAGTGTTTGGACTACTTACTGACTTTATCGACTACAACAAAGACAAAGTTGAAAACACCCTTATTGCAGACGTGCAAAAAGATATAGAGCATCTACAAGTTTCTAAAAAAGAACTAGAAGTAAAACTAGAGAAGGTAAACAACGAAGAAAAAGAACTTTCTGCAGAGTACAGTAAACTTAAAAACGAAATAGAAAAAGAGAAAGATTCAAACCGAGATGCGGAAAAGGCCGTGTTTAGAATCATGGCAGAGTCTGGCGAGATACGTTCAAAACTTCATGACATTGCTTTGCACGAGGAAAACCTGAAACTAGTGAAGGAGGATTTTAAAAGAGAACTTACGGAACTTGGGGTTCTTTTGGGCACACATGTTTTGCAGTTTGGAAACGTAGAGATAGAGAACCTAGACGAAGACAGACATTTGCAGGAAGAAAGAAGAAAAAGAATAGAAAAAATAAAAATACGACTAGAGGACTCTGGAGGAGTGCTTGGTACAGAGATACTAAAAGAATACACAGATGCCACAGAGCGTGATGCATTTTTGGAAAAAGAACTAGCAGATCTAGAAAACTCGGCTACATCTCTGGGAGTACTCATAAGTGACTTGGATGTAAAACTTGGTACAGAGTTTAAAAATGGTGTAGAAAAAATCAACAACCAGTTCAAGGAATACTTTGCGATGATGTTTGGTGGAGGTGAAGCAAAACTAGAAGTAGCGGTTCCAGTAAAAAAGAAAAAAGATACAGATATTGTTTTGGAAGATAGTGAAGGCGAAGAGAATTATGAAGCAGAGGAAACAGAAAGTAGTGAGGGTATAGACATAGAAGTTTCTTTGCCAAAGAAAAAAGTTCGAGGACTTATGATGCTTTCTGGTGGTGAAAGAGCACTGACTTCTATTGCACTTTTGTTTGCTATTTCTCAGGTAAACCCACCACCGTTTATTATTCTAGACGAAACAGACGCAGCGCTGGATGAAGCAAACTCTAAAAAGTATGCAGATATGATAGAGAATCTTTCGAAGTATTCTCAGCTTATTGTGATAACTCATAACAGAGAAACAATGTCGCGTGCAGGAATACTTTACGGAGTGACTATGGGTGCGGGCGGGGGGTCAAAACTACTTAGTGTTGCCTTTGAGGATGCCGTTGCCGTAGCAAAGTAAAAAGTTTTATAATTTTGAGTTGCAAAAAGGGCGGTCGCTGTTGCGCCGCCCTTCTGGCTGTGTGAGCTCGCCACGTTCAGTGGGCGAGTGACAGTCGGAAGATCCGAACGGGGAAGAGCATCGGCTCGGTGTCACTTCTCATGACTGCCGGGCCGAAGGGTGTTCTTGAGATGACGACGCTATCGCCACACTGATCTCGCACGACTGCGCGTACGAACAGGCATCTGTCCGCCCCACAGACGATCTCGACCGCTCCGAAGGGGTGAATCTGATTGACTACATCCCCCGGTGACAGTGTTACCGCTCCTTCGGGCATGCTCACATTGGGCCTCCAACGAAGTATTATGCAATAGTATCAAATATATTGCAAGTAACTATTTATCTTCAGAAACTATCGCGTAATCCAGAACTCTCTTTTCCATGTCTGCACCAACAACTTTGAATTTTATTTTGTCACCGAGTGTAAACTTCTTGCCAGTCTTTTCGCCTTTTATTGTGTAGTTCTTTTCATCTAGAGTATAGAAGTCGTCACCTAGGTCTCGGATTTTTATCATTCCTTCACATTTTGTATCTACTTCTTCTATATATATGCCCCACTCGACAACACCTGTTATAGAACCTTCAAACTCTTCGCCTATGTGGTTTAGCATGTACTCAACTTGTTTGTATTTTATACTTGCTCTTTCTGCTTCGGATGCTTTTTTCTCCAGTTCAGAAGATGCCAAACAGATTCTTTCAAACTTTGTGTATTCATCTACTTCTATTTTTCCACCCTTTAGTTCTCGTTCTAGAAAACGGTGTACCAAAACATCTGGGTATCTACGGATAGGGGAAGTAAAGTGTGTGTAGTAAGCAAATGCTAGTGAAAAGTGCCCAATATTTTTTGTAGAGTATGTTGCTTTTGCCATACTTCGGATAACCGCTGTGTTTATGAGTTCCTCGTTTGGAGTTCCTTTTACTTCTGCCAAAAGTTTATTTAGGTCACGAGAAGTTACTGCACCTTCGTTGTTGTTTAGTTCAAAACCCATCGCTTTTAGAAATATTGCTAGGTTTTGTATGCGGTCTTTGTCTGGAGTAGGGTGGATACGATACACAGACTGTGAACCTTTTTTCTTTATGTCCTGAGTTTGTGACATGAAAATATGTTTTGCTACAGCACGGTTTGCAAGCAGCATGTATTCCTCTACGAGCTTGTGTGTATCAAGTCTGCTTTTCTTGTAAACACTTATTGGTTTACCTTTTTCATCCAAAACAAACTTTACTTCTTCGGTTTCAAAAACCATTGCGCCGTTTGCAGTTTTCTTCTTTTCAAGTTTTTTTGCAATTTCGTTTAGTTTGCGAAGTTCAGGCTGGTATGGTCCGTCCTGTTTTCCAAGTATCACATCGTTTGCGTCTTCGTATGTAAATCTTTTGTTGCTGTGTATCACAGTTCTACCAAACCACTCTTCTAGAACTTCTCCACTTCCATTTAGTTTAAACACTGCAGAGAAAGTAAACTTGTCTTCGTTCGGGTTTAGGGAACATAGGTCATTTGAAAGTATTTCAGGAAGCATTGGAATAGTTCGGTCTACGAGGTAAACAGAGAGTCCTCTTTTTTCTGACTCTCGGTCTAGTTCTGTTCCTGGTGTTACAAAGTGCGACACATCCGCGATGTGAACGCCTATCTCGAAAGTATCGTTTCCAAGGTCTACAAAAGATATAGCATCGTCAAAGTCTTTGGCATCAAAAGGGTCGATAGTCATGGTAGTGACGTCTCGCATGTCCCGTCTGTTTTTTATCTCATCCTCAAATCCGTTTTTGTATTCTCGCTTTATTTTCTCTGCTTCTTGTTCAACAGCAGGAGGGAACTCGATTCTAAAACCTTTTTCCAAAACGATTGCTTCCATTTCGGTATTGTTTTCACCTTTTTGACCGATAATTTTCAAAACTTCTCCGGTAAGTGTGTCCCAGTCTACTATTTTTACGAGAACTTTTTCGTTGTCATCTACTTTTGTAGTTTCTGGTAGGAAAATATCTACATATAGTCTTTGGTCGTCAGGCATTACAAAAGTCTTGCCGTCTTTTCTTTTTACGACACCAACAAACTCTTCTTTTGCGCGTTGTATAACTTTTACAACCTTACCTTGAACACGATTTTTGATTTTCTCACCAGTTAGTTCTATTTCTACCGTGTCGCCGTGCAGTGCTCGGTTCACATCTTTTGGTTGGATTTCAATATTGTTCTCGCGGTTCTTTTCTTCTGGGTTAGGATCGAAAAAACCAACACCTTTTGTGTTTATGCTGATCGGTCCTATTAAGGAGTCCTTTTTCATAAGTAGCCATATACTAGCAAATCCTTTTGTATTTGACCATTTTGACCTATTCTGTTAGTATATAGCCCATGTTAAAAATACGATTACAACGAGTAGGAAGAAAGCACGAACCATCATTTCGTCTAGTTCTTACTGACTCAAAAAACTCAACAAAAAGTGGTAGATACCTAGAAACACTAGGAAACTATGATGCAAGAAGAGGCGAGAAGTCAGAATTCAAAAATGACAGAATCACTTACTGGGTTTCAAAGGGAGCACAACTTTCAGGAACAGTTCACAACTTACTAATAGACAAAAAAGTAGTTTCAGGAAAGAAAATAAACGTTCTTCCTCTTAAAAAGGCAATCGTAAAAGACGCCCCAGCAGAAGCACCAGTAGCAGAGGCCCCAGCACCTGCGGCAGAAGTAGTAGCAGAAGCACCAGCTGAAGCTCCAGCAGTCGAAGAAACTCCAGCACAATAGTCATTTTGGTCTAACAACTTGTTTGACCGACCTCTATATAGATTATAGAATTATTACTGTAGGACTTTAAAATTAACTGAATTGAACATATGGAAACTGACGTAAAATTTTTGGAATTTGTAGTAAAAGCGCTAGTTGAAAAGCCAGAAGACGTAAAGATAAATAGAACAGTAGACGAAATGGGAGTTCTCATGACTCTAGATGTAAACAAGGACGATATGGGTAAAATCATCGGCCGAGAGGGAAACACAGCAAAGGCCATCAGAACACTTTTGCGAGTAGTAGGAATGAAAAACAACGCTCGAGTAAACCTAAAGATAAACGAGCCAGCAGATATGATGGGGGAGGCGAAAAGTACGAGTTCATCTAAATCTCTAGACGAGGCGATGAACGATCTAAACCTTTAATTTAAGCGAACTCCTTTGTTAAAACAAAAAAATACTTCTCACCTTACTAGTATGTAAGGCTCGAAGTATTTTTTTTGTTTTGCCTCGGATTTCATCTTAAATAAAAGGTTTAGATTTACATTTTACTAAATAGTATTTTTATGTTATAAAAATGCTATGAATTTCCATATAATCAGTTTGTTCCCAAACGCCTTTGACTCATACCTAAATGAGTCTATTATTTCGCGGGCGATAGAAGACAAGAAAATAAAAGTTTCATTCTATAACCCTAGGGACTTTTCTGACGACAAATGGAAAAGAGTAGACCAGAAACCATACAGTGGAGGACCAGGCATGGTTATCCAAGCATTGCCAACTATAAAAGCGATAGCAAAATCTATTTCTAAAATAAAAAATAAAAAAGCGAAAATAAAAATCGTTTGGTTTACTCCTGGAGGAAAACAGTTCGATACCGCGTATGCAAAAAAGGTTTCTAAAACATATACAGATATTATTTTTGTGTGTGGTAGATACGAGGGGATAGATAGTCGAGTGAAAAAAGTTTTTAAGGTGGATGAAGTTTCTGTTGGCCCTTTTGTTTTAACTGGTGGGGAGTTGCCGGCTATGATTATGCTCGACTGCGTTGCGCGACAAGTGAAGGGGGTATTGGGGAACTTTGATTCGCTAGAAGAGTCTAGGGTATCGAGCCATGATGTGTATACTCGTCCAGAAGTTTTTGAATACAAAAATAAAAAATACAAAGTACCACGTGTGTTACTTTCAGGTAATCACGCTGAAATTGAAAAGTGGAAGAAGAGTAGATCATAAAAAGTTTTGTTTTCCGGTGAGAAGTGATGTTATCACTTCGCAAGACCTTGCCAAATTTTTCTAGAACGAAGTGATTAGAAAAATAGACAAGGTGTACTGTTCCTGTAAGGAAATCATAAAAAAATAGAGGAGTGGAAACTAGGTAAAGGCAAAAAATAACTCCTACAGAAAAACCCGCGAGTGCGACAGAGTTTCTCTGCCGCCTACGCGGGCTGGAGCTCGTTGACCTTTCTGGTCTTGAGCCGTGCTTTTGCTTGTTTTCTTTTGACCTCACTCATCATCCTTTCTTGCTGTATCTCTGCGATGATTGCGTCGAGTCTGCCGAGCATTCGTGCTCCCCAGAGTCTTTCGCGGATGATCTGCTCTTTTGCTTGTCGAGTCATATGGCCTCCTTATCCACCTGCAATTAATATACAGTAAATACTGTATATTGTCAAATTTGAGAAAGGCCGCGCTCCTCTCGGTTCGCGGCCTTGTTCGGGTGGGGGACTTTCTCGTCCCCGCCGGTTTACTTCTTTCGCTTCTTCCTCGCTTTCTGCTTGCGCGCACTTCCGATAGTAGTGCTGCTACCCAGCCACCGTTTGGGACTGAGTTTGGCGAGTTCCATCACGCACATGAAGGCGTAGATGGTGACATCGCCCACATGCTTGAACGAGTCGAGGTCCCAACACTTGACCGCCTTGGCCATCGCCCCGACTGTCTTGTACTGGGAGTAGTGTCTCTTCACCACCTTGTTCAGGCGGGTGACGGCGGAGGTGTGTCCGCACTCGAGCTTCTGGTTCACCTGCCGGCGAGTCAGTTTGAACTCTCCGATGGTTAGAACCACCGCGTTCTGTCTGTCGGCGTAGGCCTTGCTTACCGGATGTCTGAAACCCTCACTCTTCCTCGGCATTCGTTGATGCCCTCCGATTAGTATTATAGCACATACAACATATTTGTCAAGTATAAAATATAACAAATTGTTTTGAATTTTTTATATCTGTTACAATGTTTCAATGCTTCAGTCACAGGCTTTAGATATATTAAAAATGGGTAAAAATGTTTTTCTAACTGGCCCTGCCGGTTCAGGAAAAACTTTTGTTATAAACGAGTATGTAAAATATTTGCGTGAACACGCTGTGGATGTTGCCGTGACTGCATCTACTGGTATCGCTGCCACACATATCGGTGGTATGACTATACACTCGTGGTCTGGTCTTGGAATACGCGACACTTTGACTGACTATGACATAGACGACCTCATGGAGCGACAATATTTGTATAAAAGATTTAACAAGACAAAAGTTTTGATTATTGACGAGGTTTCAATGCTACACAACTTTCGTTTAGACCTTATTGAGTGGATCTGTCGACAGATGAAGCATAGCGAAAAACCTTTTGGTGGTATGCAGATTATTTTGTGTGGAGATTTTTTTCAGTTGCCACCAGTAACTCGTAGTGGAAACGTAAGATTTACAGACGAACCTTTTGGACAAACAGTAGAGTCTGAGTTTGCATACAAGTCACAGAGTTTTCTTTCATCGCAGTTTGTTGTTTGTTATCTAGAGGAACAGCACAGACAAAAAGACAATACATATTTGGGTATCCTAAACCAGATTCGTGAAAACAGAGTTTCGTCTCGAACAATGGAACTTTTGAAATCTAGAATAAACGTCGCAACCGATGTTTCTGGAAACGCGACTAGGCTCTATACCCACAATATAGATGTAGATGCTGTAAACAAAAAACATCTAGATCTAATTTCTGCAACATCAAAAAAGTTTTATATGAAAAGTCATGGCTCTGGAGGTTTGGCAGAAACTTTGAAAAAAAGTTGTCTGTCGCCAGAAGAGTTGGAACTAAAAGTCGGCGCGAAAGTAATGTTTACAAAAAACCATCCCGAAGGTTTGTATGTAAATGGAACTTTGGGTGTTGTAAAAGAGTTCAACTCTTTTGGTGAGCCTGTAGTGGTTACGACAGGTGGTATGGAAATATCTGTGGTTGAACAGTCTTGGAAAATAGAAGAAGAAGGAAAAGTAAAAGCAGAAATCTCCCAGTATCCTTTGCGTTTGGCGTGGGCGATAACAGTTCACAAAAGTCAGGGAATGTCACTCGACAGTATGGAAGTAGATCTTTCAAAATCTTTTGTAAAAGGTATGGGCTATGTGGCATTGTCTCGTGTTCGTTCACTAGAAGGCATGAAACTTTTAGGTTTCAACGAAATGTCGCTTTTGGTAGACCCTGAAGTTTTGGATATGGATAAAAAGTTCAGAGACCTTTCGGTAGACGCTGTAAACGACTTGAAAGATTTAAGTAAAAAACAAATAGTGGAAGCACAGAGTGCGTGGCTTAAAAAAATCGAACCAGAAGAAAAAGTAAAAATAAAAAAGAAAGAAAAAGAACTGAAAAAAAGTACTCACGAGATAACTTTAGAAATGCTAGAAAATGAAACTCCTTTGTCGCAGATAGCAAAAGCTCGTGGTGTAAAGGAGGAAACCATAGTTTCACATATAGAAGACTTGAAGGCAGAAAACAAATGTCCAGATGTGAACTATCTAAAAAGGGAACTAAAGCGTGGGGAACTAGACGACATTTTGGATGCTTTTCATGACTGCAACACAACTACTCTTGCTCCCGTTTACAACTACCTAATTCGCAAAAAGAAGAAGCCGAATTATCTAAAGATACGTATAGCCCGCCTATTCCTGTAAAAACTCCAAATTTGGCTAATCTCATCGTCTAAATTTTACAAATCTTCCTCACCTTACTATCTGTAAGGCTTGTCATATTTGTAAAATTTATACGCGACCTTATCTCAAATTTTTAGTTTTTTAAGAACGATATTCGATAGTGTGGTAAAATTGTATTATGAAAAAGGTATACCTTCTCCCTCTACTTTTACTTTTTGTATATGGTGTGGTTTCTGAACCACTACACTTTGATAAGTATTTTGAAAAAAGTTACCCGAGTGTTTTAAACTTTGGTGATGTTATGTTTGACCGGGGTGTGAGAAACATAATAGAGAACCGAGGTCGCGACCCTTTTGAATACATTAAAAAAGACTTGGGACAATTTTCCGACTACGATATAAAAATAGTAAACCTCGAAGGTCCAATAGTTACTATGGACCGGGCGCTATGTCAGCAAAAAGCATACAACTTTCAGTTTGCAGACGACGCGACGGACAGACTAAAAAGTATTGGTATAAACATGGTAAACATAGCCAACAACCATAGCTACGACTGTTACGAACAAGGTTTTGAAAATACAAAAAAAGTTTTGGCGAAGGTGGGGATAGACTACATGGGCGATAGTGTTTTGGAAAAAAGTTTTGTAGTAAAAGTAGTAGATGGTAAAGAAATTGCCTTTGTTGGGATAGATGAAACTGTTGCGCGAGTTCCTGTGTCAGAGTTTTACTCTCTTGTGAAAAAATTAAAATCCGAAAATGATTTGGTGGTGGTAGATATACACTGGGGTACAGAATACATTTTGACATCAAACCAAAACCAAAAAGACATTGCACACATACTAGTAGAAAGTGGTGCAGATGTTATTTTTGGTCACCACCCACATGTAGTAGAGGAACTGGAAGTGTACAAAGGCAAGGCAATATTTTATTCACTTGGGAACTTTGTTTTTGACCAAAACTTTGGCGACACTATGGTGGGCCTAGGTGTTGGCGCGCAGTTTAAGGAAGACAAAACTGTTTTCACTTTGTACCCGTTCAATATAAAAGTATTTGCTCCTGATTTAATGAAAGAAGAAGAAAAAGAAAGTTTTTGTAAAAAGTTTCTGGCAGGGTTTAATGCTCATGGTTGCAGTTTAACTATTTGATAAAATATATAAAGTGTGTTATTGTAACTCTCGCTACTTTTACGACATAAAGTCGATACTTGCTAGCATGGAGTTCTTTCTCAATGATGAAGCGTCTGCTCCTCCCCGTCTTCACCGCGATCCTCATGATGCCGTCGCTCGGCTTCGCTCAGGGCACCGTCGTCTTCTCGAACCTGCCGTCGCCCACGCCGGGCAACATCCCGTCCTTGGGCTACCAGTGCTGCTCGGTCTCCGAGTTCGGCGACCGCGTGCACCTCGAGGCCGACACGCCCCGGCGTGCCAGCAGCGCGACGGTTCTGATGTCGTCGTGGTCGCTCCACTCGAACTACCCGACGATGTCCGCGGCCGGCTACAAGCACCCGATCACGCTCGCGGTCTACGCGAACGACGCGGCGGCCCTGGCGCATTCGCCCTTGGCAACCGTGACCCAGATGATGGACATCCCGTGGCGGCCCGAGGCCGACCCGACCTGTCCCGGCGGGACGGCATGGCGCGCAACGAACGGCCAGTGCTACAACGGCATGGCCTTCACGCTCACGTTCGACCTGCGCAGTCTGAACCTCACGCTCCCGGACGAGTTCGTCTGGGGTGTGGCGTACAACACGCAGACCTGGGGCTACAACCCGCTCGGCGTCGCCGGCCCGTACGAGTCGCTCAACGTCGGCACGACCGCTTCGGCGCCGTCAGTCGGCGTCGATGTGGATCCGGACGTGGCGTACGTCAACTACGCCGTGGCGGGGTTCTACTCCGACCTCGGCGCGGGTGGCACGAACACCTTCCGCGCCGATACGGCATGGACGGGATTCGCTCCCTCGGCGGAGTTCACCACGGTTGCCGTTCCGGCGACCACCGGTGAGTGCAAGAACGGAGCCTGGCAGAACCTGGTCCGGCGTGACTTCACGCCGTTCAAGAACCAGGGAGCCTGCGTCTCCTACGTCAACACCGGCAAGTAGCCGGCAACAACACCAGTCATCGGGAAGATGTCCGGCGGTCCTCAGGGACCGCCGCTTTTTTATAAAATAGGAAATGAATTTGTGTTGTATTTATTATATAGAACCCATAGTGTCAAAGAGTCTCTTTGACACTATAGTTCAAGGTTTCATGCTTAAAATCATTAATATTTTTAAATTTATTAAGAACAAAATCAGTTGTTATGAATGAAAGGTTTCTGTTTTTTAAATAATCATTGTAACTACTCCAAATATATTTATAAGGGTTATCAGTAATTTTATCTTTTACTGGATTCATATGAATATATGCAGTTGTCCATAAGAGTTGCGAGTCACTTTCAATCATTGTTGCTTTAAAACAGTCCTGAAATAGATGCCCAATTTTTTTGTATTTTTGATTTATGTACTTTGAATAACTCGTACAGACTTTCGAAACCAATTTTGAAATGGGCACGTCACTTAACTGTTCTATTAATAAATGAAAATGATTTGGCATTAGACAAAATGCGTGAATCTGAAATTGATTCTTGGCACCATAAATCCTAATTCTTGAAAATGGAACCGTAGTTAGATTATTTTTATTTAATTCTTTTGAATCTATTCCGAGAGCGAGCCCAAGTCTATATAGAAATGCTCTATAATCTTGTGGGTCTAAAAATATTCTTTCTTTATTATTTCCTCTATTGTAAATATGAGCTACTATACCCTGATCAAAATTTTTATAGTCCCTTTTGTTCATGAAATGAGTATGTCAAAGAGTCTCTTTGACATCAAGTTAGATAAAAATTGGGAAATGAAATAATTAAATGTAAAGTGTACCTTTTGGGAAATAAGAGTAGTATACCGGCTAATACTAATTAACATAAATACATGAAGAATCTTCGAATCGCGATGTTTCTTTCAGTGGTTTCTTTGTCTGCTTATTTCTATTTTTACAATACAGTTTCAGCAGCTATAGTGTTTGACCAATCACCAACAGATCTTACAGGTCAAACTTTAAGTGACGCAGTATTGAACAATGGATACTTAACTAGTTTTACATGTACCGGCAGTTTAAGTTGTGGAGTATCTGGTCAAACTATTTATAATGTTGGTGTTTGGATAAAAAAGGTTGGTAATCCAGACGATGTTCGTTTGCAAGTTGGTGGAAGTTATAACGATCGAGACTTTGGTACTACCACTTTATCTAATATTGTTCCGGCGAGTTCTATTTCTGATACAGAGTATAATTTTAAATGGTTTTATTTTCCGGAAGGTGTTGTAATAGGAAATCGTTTTGATTTAGATCAGTTCTTCTTTTTTAAGTATGCAAATAGTATAGATATAGACAGGGTCACTGACTACTACATGGTTTTAAAAAATGATGTAAATAATTATTCAGCTCAAGCACAGTGGTGTAGAAAATATCAGGGTTGCTACTCATCAGTATTTTTCTGGAAAATGGATGATTCTAGCATTGATCTATCTACGACCACTCCTCCAATTTGCACATTAAATTGTAGTTCGAGTGTGATGTTTTTCCCAGGAGTTATGGGTAGTAAACTTTATGATGCAAATGGAGAGTTGTGGGTTTCAAGATCTGGAACAGAACAAGCAAAACTTTTACTGGATTCTGGTGGCAAAAGTGTAAATACTGTTTTTACAAAAGATGATACTCAAAATATAAGTATCAACGAATCAGAGACTGGTTTAGTTGATGAAGTTTTTGGATCAAATATTTATAACTCTTTTATTGATAGTCTTAGAGGTTGGAAACAAGATGGAACAGTCTCAGATTATGCTTTTATACCTTATGACTGGAGACTTTCGCTAGATAATATTATAACTAACGGAGCATCTACAACTGCCGGGGATTTATCATATACTAACAGCCAGAATTTTTCTGAAAGTTATATTTTGAAAAAGTTGGAAGAACTACAGAAAAATTCTGAGTCAGGAAAAGTTACACTTATTGGGCATTCTAATGGAGGTTTGGTTATAAAAGCACTGGTTCAAAAACTAAAAGATACAAATAACCCCCTGTATAACAAGATAGATAAAATAATTTTAGTTGCTGTGCCACAGGTTGGAACTCCAGATGCAGTGGCGAGTTTGCTACATGGAACAAGTCTTGGAAAAGGTTTTGTTATGAGAAATGAAAGACTACGTGATCTGGCAAAAAACATGCCAACGATGTATAACCTGTTGCCGTCAGATGGGTATTTTTCAATGATAGACCCAAATGTGCCAAACGATAAGATAGTTTCATTCCAAAATGATCCGGCATTTTCTGCTCAACTAAATCAATACGGAGTTTATGTGTCTAATCCACTTGAATTCAAAAACTATATTTTAGGAAGTGATGGCAGAAGTGTCCCGTCGTATTCTGATACAGATAAGCCAATTATAGGAAACTCAATTTTATACGATAATGCGAAAACGGTGCACAGCGTTTTGGATAACTGGTCGCCAGCATCTACAACAAAAGTTATTCAAGTTGCTGGTTGGGGAAGCGAAACAATATCTGGGATTAGTTATAAAAAATGTTACGACATGAGCATCGAGGGTTACCATAAATGTCCAAAAATAAATAACGTTGTTGATGGCGACGGTACAGTCGTTGTTCCAAGTGCACTATGGATGCCTGTTTCTAATTCAAATATTGAAAGATGGTGGGTAGATTTGGCAAGTTACGACACCATATCAAATGTTGAAAGAGAGCATAGAGATATTTTAGAAGTTAAAAATCTAAGGGATTTTATTAAATCTGAAATTAAAAATGAAGTCTGGAATGATTCGAACGAAATAGTTGTGGGTAACACATCTACACTTGTTCCAGACGGAGAATATTTACACTATACATTGCATTCACCACTTTCACTTGGTGTTTACGATAACCTTGGAAGATATACAGGACTAGACCAGGTAACTGGAGATATTGTAGAAGACATACCAAATTCAAAATATGTAGTTATTGGAGATACTCAGTTTGTATCTGTTCCGGAAAGTATTTCAGGACAAGTTAGACTTCGAGGTGTTAGTGATGGTGTGTTTACTCTAGACATTGAGAAACAAACTGGTAATACAGTTGTAGATGCTGTAACTATAGGTGGAGTGCCAAGTTTGACTCAAACAGTTGCGTATCTAGATATAAACTCAAATCTTGCAAGTACAACTCTAAATATAGATAAAAACGGTGATGGAGTATTTGAAAAGCAAATAAATACAAATGGTAAAAGTGAAGTGTTGTATGACGATGTGCCACCAGAAATTTCTGTATCATATTCAACAACTACAAAAAATATTATTTTTGGAGGCATAGATAAAAATTTGGCTGGAGTTACTGTTTCTACTAGTACAGTTACTGCTTACGATGAGCAGGGCAATAAAACAACACTCTATTTCTCTGGTCTGAAAAATGAGAAAAGTGAATCAAAAGTGGTATTAAGGAAAATATCTAGAAATGGCAAGGAGGAGTCACTAAAAAATATTGAAATAAAGTTCGAGGTAGATATGAAAAAAAACGGAATAATAGCCGAATTTAAATCAGAAGTTGAAGCTGGTGACAGTGAGTTATTTAGTTTGAAGTATGAACAAGAAAAGGGTGTAACTAAGATAAGGGAAAAAACATCAACTGGAATAGTTAGTGTTAGTAGGCCAGGACTTGTAATAGAAAAAATTATAACCATTGGAACGGGATTCAGGTTTGAATACTAGTTTAGGGTGGTATAATTAATATATGAAAACAAATAGATTAAAATACTCATTTATTTTTTTATTAGTCATCGCTATTTCTTATTATATAAATATTGAAACGAACACAAGACTTTTAAGAAAACTTAGCGAATTCACATTCTGGATGAGTTTTTCAGTTTTTGTCATTTCAGTTATATCTGTCTTTATAAAAGAAAACGCATATCTTGCCTGGAAAAAGTTTACAAATTATTATCTAGCATTTGCAGTCCTAGTTATACTAATAACTCCTACATCAACTCATGGTATGGATTTCTTTCCGATAGTTAAAGAAACAGTCACTGTAGCATTGTCTATTTTGTATGCTGGAATTTCACTTCCTCTTATCGTTTACAAATCATTCAAAATGGACTAGGGTTAGATTGATGAAGGATTTTGATGCAAAAACATATAAGGATTCGAAGGGTGGTTTTAATAATGAAGATGAGAATCTTTTGATTTTATTGTTGAGTGAAAATGAAGACAAGAAAACTATTTTGGATGTTGGTTGTGGAGATGGTTTGCTAACACAAAAGATAAAAAATAATTTCCCGGGTTCAGATATAGTCGGTATAGATAATTCTGTAGAGCAAATAGATATGGCGAAAAGTTCTGGAGCCAGTGTTGTTTTTGAAGTTGCGGATATTTCTGAATACAGGCCAGATAAAAAATTTGACGCAGTCTACTCTTTTTATGCATTTCCACATATGCCTAAAAGCAAAATATCAAAGGCACTTGCTAATGTAAAAAGCTTACTAAAAGAGGGTGGGAAGTTTTACCTTTTTACAAACATATGCCTTTTTGATACATCTATTGCAACACCAGAAGACCAGGAGGCGTGTGATGTTGTCTTTTTAGAAAATTGGCCATCTCAAATAAACCTTACTTCTGTGGAAGAAATGAGAGAACTGCTTAAGATAAATAGTTTAAGTATTGTTTCTGAAAAGCGTTTACAAACTGGTGCAAAAGTGAAAGATTATGGAGATATGGTTTCTTGGCTTTTTATTCTAAATTAAAGATATGAACAATTCTGAAAATAAAGTGTTTTTCTATGAAAGAGAGTTTTACCCTTTTTCAAACTTCTCATCATTTGCTTTAGAGTGGAAGGGGTATTTATATATGACTTCAGAGCATGCTTACCAAACAGAAAAGTTTTTAGATGTAGAAATAATTAAGGAGATAAGAGAAACAAAGTCCGCTCATGAAGTTTTTGTGCTTTCTAGAAAATACGAAGACAAGGTCCGACCAGACTGGATGGATATTAGAGTTTCGGTAATGGAGGAAATACTAAGAGAAAAAATAAGACAGCATGAGTATGTTAGGCAGAAACTTCTAGAAACCGGAGATAGGGAAATAATAGAGGATTCTCACAGAGATGACTTTTGGGGTTGGGGACCAAATAAAGATGGTCAAAATAATTTAGGAAAAATCTGGATGAAGTTGCGGGGAGAACTAAAGAATAAATAATATGAAAAAGGGAAACCTGAATACCCAGCTGGCGGGGTCAAAAAGAAATGGTTCAATTATAAACAAACTTGGTAGACTTGGTGATAGTCATAACCCAATTTTTAATACAAAAAATATTCCTCCAATAGAGGTGCGATGGATTAGGTTAAATAAGGGTGATGAAAAAACCATCCCGCATAAACATGAAGAAATACAAACACTCATTACCTTGATCCGTGGCAGGCACGATATAACAATAAATAAAAAGACAAAAGTAATCTTACAAAAAGAAGGCGACTACGTTTTTATTGAGCCGGGTGATTTGCATTGCTGGAAAACAAAGAAAAATACTTTACTTCTGGTCGTGAGATGGAAAGTCAAAAAATAAAATGAAAATTGAAAAGAGAAGTATTGCGGAAAATATCTACTTGCTGAGGTTTGAAAATCAGACGGAACTTGCCTCTACTTTTTTGCGGTTTCAGGAACACTACGAGTCGCCAGAGTTTCGGGGAAAGTTTTTTACATTAGACGAATACAAAAAATGGTACACACAAGCTAGGGGAGACTTTACCTACTATAGCGACTGGTCTGGTTTCAATATTCCTTCACATATCCTAAAGCCTTTTCTGGAAGGAAAGTTTGACCCACTTACGGACAAGGAGAAAATTTTCCTAGAATATTTTACCGACGTGCCTCACCCTTTTTATATTATTGGACTTTCGGGGGATACGGATACTGAAAAAACAAAACTAACTCTAGATCATGAAACAGCGCATGGGATGTACTACACCAAACCAGAATACAGAAAAAAAGTAGATGAGGTTTTGAAAAAATATGACCTTTCAAAAATAAAAGAATGGCTACGTTCAATGAGCGGTTACCATGAGTCTGTTTTGGACGACGAGTCGCATGCCTATACCCTTTTTGGTTTTGAAAAGATAATAGAAAAAATCCCCGAAGGTATGAAGGAGGAACTAGACGCCATTTTCCAGGAGTTTAAATAGGTTTGATTTTGGGGAAGTTTTGTGGGTAAATACTGTGTGGGGAGGTGGCATGGGGCTCATCGCTAATCTCGTTTCGTGGTCTGAGGCTGTGTCGTGGGTGTGGCAGGTGTTGCCCGGATGGGCACAGAAGTACCTGATCTTCCACATCTGCTGTGTGGCGGCGTGTACCATCTGGGTCTGTAACAGCTACCGAACGACTCGCAGGTTGCCTCAGAACTACAAAGTTCTGGGTGACCCGTACAAGGTGCAGCTTCCGAACGTGAAGTAGTCTCGGCCTCGACTGTTGTTGTGCAAAAGGTGTGTGTCGTTACGGCACCGCCTTTTTGTTATACAAAAATAAAAAGTGATATAATCTAGATATGACAAACAGAACAACAAAAAATAGTTTTACTACATTAAACACAGGTAGCAAAAAAAGTGGAAAGAGTATGAGTATAAAACCGAAAATGAAAGGTAAGGCACCACGACCAAGCAGAACTAACGGATAAAATAAAAACTTGTGATATAATATTTTGTATAAATTATTAAAATTATTATTTAACTAAATAAAATATGGTAGAAAAAAATATGTGTGAAGTTTGCGGTTCTGGAGATGGACGATGCGGTAGTTGTGGGAACATGTGTGGTTACCGAGGAAACCATATGTTGCGATGGTTACTAGGTATTATTATCATCACTTGGATCTTCTGTATTGGAATGAAGTTCGGTGAGTTCAAGGCGCAGGTATACGGTGGTGGATATGGAAACCATATGTATTTCAAGGCTTCTGGAATGCCTATGATGGGCACAACAGGATGGGGAAATGTAGACTATACTGTTTCTACTCAAGCAGTGCCATCTATGATGACAACTGGTGCTGTAAAGGTAATAAAAGCACAATAGAACAAGTAAAATTGACCAAACGAGCATAATTGGCTTAGGTGCTAGGCGTCAGAAATTTTATGAGCGAGGCGTACAAATAGTACGGTGAGTGAATAAAATTGAATGACAACAACGCAGATGAGTCAATTATGCTCGTTTGTAATGAAAGGTCCGTACTGGCGTCTCAAAAGTCAGTACGGATTTTTCTGTACTAATCGGGGTTCAATTAAAAATAATCAAAAAATAATGAAAACAAATAGATTAGTATTTTCTAAAATTTCTGCAGGGGCTTTGGTTTCAGCAATGGCACTTTCAGCACTTATATATGGTACTGCTTTTGCGGCAACTACGCCTTCAGTAAATGTGTCTATAAACAACGAAAGTAATGCAAATGTAACTTCTGTTCCAGTGGGAACTGTGGTTCATTTGAACACATCTGTTTCTTCATCTACTGGTCCGGTGG
The DNA here is from genome assembly GCA_964596875.1 of uncultured Candidatus Saccharibacteria bacterium. Lineage (GTDB taxonomy): Bacteria > Patescibacteriota > Minisyncoccia > Phycocordibacterales > DATDWN01 > C7867-006. The sequence goes on from CAZQVT010000001.1 coordinate 98,291, forward strand.
CTACTGGAACTATAGATTTTAGTTCATACGCAAACACGACATGTTCTGGTACTGCAACAGTACAAACTGGTGTGGCACTTGTAAACGGTGGTGCAAATTCTGCAACAACAACTGTTGGCTCAAATGGGCTTTCATACAAAGCTTCATATGTTGCAACAGGTGATGTGTACTCATCTACAACAAGTTCATGTGTTTCAGTGCAGGCAGTTTCAACTGGTGTAACTTTGAACACAACACTTTCTACTACAACAGTAGTTCAAGGAACAAGTGTTTCTCAAAGTTCTGCGCTAAATGGTGCCACAGCAAACGCAACAGGTACTGTTAGTTATGGTTTTTACACAAACAACTCATGTTCAGCTAACAGAGTTTTAGCAGGTGTAAAAAATGTTTCAAGCGCAGTTGTGCCACAATCTGACTTAGTTCAGTTCAACACAGTGGGAACTTTTTACTGGCGAGCAGACTATAGTGGAGACCAGTTCAATAATGCAGTAAATGGTCCATGCCAAACATTGTCAGTGCTTTCAAGTTCAACACCAGTTACTCCAACTCCGGTTGGTCCAGGTTCACTTTCAGGAACTGCATACAATGACCTGAACAAAAACAGAACAAGAGACAATGGGGAAGCGGGAATTTCAGGATTCACTATAAAACTTTACGGAGGAACATTTTGGTGGAACTGGGGTAAACCAAAAGCAGTTGCTACAACAACTACTGATGCAAATGGAAATTATTCATTTACAGGTCTGCAAGATGGTTTGTACAGAATAGAAGAAATAAAACTTAATGGTTGGAACCAAATCTCAAGTGACTATAGATGGGTGCTCCTAATAAATGGAAAAAGTCTAACTGGTCTAGATTTTGCAAATACTGCAAAAGTAAATGCATCTAGTACGGCGACAACTACACCACCTAGAAAAGATGACGATCATAAAAACAAGGGACAAGAAAAGAAAGAGGAACAAAGAGAAAAAAAGATAAACAAACTTTTTGAGAAGATAAACAAAATAGAAAACAAGGGAAAGGGAAATGGTAAGAATCATTAAAATCTAAAACAAAAACCTCGCAGATATGCGAGGTTTTTGTTTGCAAAATTTTGTATAAAGAAAAAGCCGGCGGTCCCCAACGAATGGGGACCCCGACTTGTGCGCTTGTTGCCGACCTACTGGCTCGCCTCGACCTTGTACTCGGCCGTCAGGCCACGGACGTAGCCGAGCTGGGCCGAGACGGCGTTGAGGCGGGGGACGCTCGGGTCCTTCCACGGCTCGTTGCCGAACATCGGCGGCTCGACGGCCCCCATGGCGACGATCGCGGGATCGACGATGGCGGGCATTCCGAAGTGCAACTGACGGCTCTGCTGCTTTGACATGCGGTGTCACTCCTTAACGTACATCTTAGCACACTATACTGCATCTGTCAAGTATAAAATAAAGAGAAAATTTTATGAAATGAAACTTTTCCACAGTTTTATTTTGCTGTTTATTGACCGGTGAACTATAGTTCACTACAATACAAATATAACAAAACCAGGGTTTGAAAAATTATAAAAATTATAAAGATAACAAATAAAAAACATGACACAATTAAATTTGGAAAGATCATTGCGAGCACAACTAGAGACACTAAATGATATAATAGACAGGAAAATAGTTAGAGGAGTTTCATACGCACGAGAGGCACGTGAACACAAACAAATTTTAACAAGACTTTCAAATCTAAAAAGAAACAGATCTTTGTGGTCATTTAGATCTCTATCACTAGCATAAATATGTCTACAGAAAAATATTCATCATATCGCGACAAAATACTTTCTTTCTATCGTACTAACAGACGCATGCCTGGGTATAACGAGATCATGCAGATGGTTGGCTTCAAATCCAAGAATGCGGTTTATAAACTCATCAACAAACTAGTTGATGACGAAGTTTTGGAAAAGGACAGTAACGGAAAACTAACTCCTCTTAAAATTTTTGGAGAAACTCCACTACTTGGTTTGGTAGAGGCTGGTATCCCAACTACAGTAGACCAGGACAACACAGAGTCACTAAACCTGGATGAGTATCTTATAGGTCGCAATAAAAATTCTACATATCTTTTAGAAGTAAAAGGCGACTCTATGATAGATGAAGGTATTCGTGAAGGTGACTTGGTTTTGGTAGAACGCAGAGGCGACCCAAAGGATGGCGACATAGTTATTGCCGAAGTAGATGGTGGTTGGACAATGAAGTATTTCAAAAAGAAAGGGAATACTGTTTACCTAAAACCTGCAAACAAAAACTATGCGCCCATTTATCCAGCATATGATTTGAAAATTGCGGCAATTGTTCGCGGAGTAATAAGGAAATATTAAATCTCTTTTTCCTCATAACTTTTTTGTAAACAGAATAAATTTCTGCTGAAATTTTTCTTCGCGCTCATCTCTACACGGGTTCCGCGATGTTCCAAAAAAATTATGACTCAATGAGATTTAATTTGTGTTAAAATTGTTTAATGAAAAAAAAGTTTTTATACATCGGAGGTCTAGTTCTTTTACTTCTAGCATATTTTTTCTTTTTTAGTGAAAATAAACAAATAAAGAACTATCCATCTTCTGGTACAGATATCGTTGCCTTTGGTGATAGTCTTATACAGGGAGTAGGTGCTACTAGTGAAAACACTAACCTTGTTTCGGTTTTATCTAGACGTATAGGTAAACCAATAGTAAACCTTGGAGTTTCTGGAAACACTACAGAGGACGGTTTAAAAAGGTCGGGGGAACTAGATAAATACAATCCAAAAGTAGTTATTGTTCTACTCGGTGGTAACGACTATTTGAGAAAAGTTCCAATAGACGACACATTTAAAAATCTTGAAAAAATTATAAAAAATATTCAAAGTCGCGGTGCGGTGGTTCTGCTTCTCGGTGTTCGTGGAGGAATAGTGACAGATAAGTTTGATGAAAGGTTTGAGGACTTAGCGGAGAAAACTGGTTCGGCTTTTGTTTCAAATGTTTTAGACGGTTTAATAACCAAAGAAGAGTTCATGTCTGACCCAATACATCCAAACGATACTGGTTATGCAAAAATTGCTATAAGAGTTTACCCTGTGCTGTATAAGTTAGTTAAATAATGAAACAGACTTACAAATTTAAAGCTAAAGTTTGGCCGTGGGGAGATGTGGGTTCCTGGTGGTTTGTAAATGTTCCAGAAAAAATCTGTAAGGAAATAAGAAGTAAGTATCCAAAAGGAATGGTCAGAATAAATGTGAGTTTGGGTAAGTCAAAGTATGACAGCGCCTTGTTTCCAAACAAAAACTCTAAGGGAGAGTTTGGTTACCTTTTGTCCATAAGGAAAAAAGTTAGGCAAAAAGAAGAAATTCTTGAAAATGATACAATTACAGTGTCTTTTGTAATAGTATGAAAATTCAGGTAAAAGTAAAACCAAACAGTAAGAAAGCGACAGTGGAAAGAGTTAGCCAACCAACTTTGGACTTGGGTTTGAAAAAAGAAATAGATGTATACAAAGTTTCTGTAAAAGAGCCTCCGGTAGATGGAAAGGCAAACAAGGCTGTGCTAAAAGCCTTGGCAGAATACTTTGAGGTATCGCAGTCGCAAGTAGGTCTGGTTTCCGGTTCTACAAGTAAAAATAAAATTTTTGAAATACTAAAATGAAAAAAGTAACTGTTAAAAACAAAATGCAGAAGGGCTACACATACGAACTGCAAGAGCCAGTGGGTAAAAACTTTCACAAAGATTTTCAACCAGAACTTACTCCAAAACAAATGTTGGAACTTGGAGTTTTTGGTGGTAAATACATGAATGATGTTTCAGAAACAGACGAGTATCCAAAAGACTGGTGGAAAAATGCAAAACTTTCTTTGAAAAGAGACCCGAAACTAAATTTGTTTGGAGTAAATGCTAGTCAGCCACTTTCTGTATGGAGAAAGAAAGGTTGGATAAATGAACAAGACCCACGGGGTTGGTTTGAATGGTACTGTAGATATTATATGGGAAGAAGAACCTTGGACGATGCACGACAAATAAAACGATGGAAGGCAATAACTCGTCATATAGCGCAGATTGGGAAAAATTGTAGAGTGGGAGACTTTGCATGCCATACAAAACAAAGACAAGCGGTGCTACACTGGGCATACGACAGTAGAAAGATGTAATATGAAAAAAGAAATTAAAACATTTACTGAAAAAGTTAAGGACGTGGTAAGAAAAATACCCCGTGGAAAAACTATGACTTATGCAGAAGTGGCCAAAAAAGCAGGTAGTCCTGGAGCATCCCGTGCTGTGGGAAGTATTATGAAAGCGAACTTCGACCCAAAGATTCCGTGTCACAGAGTCATCCGTTCGGATGGAAAAGTTGGGGAGTACAACAGAGGTGGAAGCTCAAAAAAACTCGCTCTACTCAAAAAGGAAGGTTGGAAACAGTAGGAACTATTTCCAAAAGCTTTTCAGATATTTTATGAGTCTGGCGAAGTAAAATATCGAAAAGGTGTACTGCTCCTGTAAGGAGGGGGCTATGAGCTACTTTTATTAAATAATAGGCGATAGTATAATAAAGTACATTATAAATAGTCTTAAAAAATATGAGTAATAAAGTTATTGCAGTTGTGGTGGGAGTGGTTGTAGTTCTGGGCGGAGCATATTATGCAATGAGAGGAACTTCTACAGAAGTTCCAAATACAAACTCTATTGCAGTGGGTGAACCAAATCCTAGTACACCAAGTGAAAATACTTCAGGAAAGAAAATGTCATTTGATGCATTTCTAAAACAAGGAGGTTCATATGTCTGTACAGTTAACCAGTCTGTAGAGGGAATCGACAGTAAAGGTACAGTATACGTAAATGCTGGAAATGTTCGTGGAGATTTTTCTACGACAGTTTCAGGTATGAATATTTCTACAATGTTTTTGGTGAAGGATGGTTTTTCTTACACTTGGTCAAACATGATGCAGGGCAAGGGTTACAAAGTACCAGTAAATGCATCTGGTAGTGGAAATACTTCCGCTGGAACATCTGGTCAGTATAGTTGGAATGCAGAACAAATAGGTGATTATGATTGCAAGCCTTGGAGCGCGGACGCATCAAAGTTTGCAATGCCTAGTAGTGTAGTTTTTACTGAGGTTAAAAATTAAAAAATTAATTTAAAAAAATGATAACAATTCTTATCGCAGCGGTAGCAGCATTTGTTTTCGGAGCATTTTGGTTCACAGTGCTTTTTGGTAAGGAGTGGGCAAGACTTAACGACTTTAATCCTGCTAGTGACGAAAGAGCAAAACAACTAGGCATGGCAAAGCCTTTGTTTGCAAACTTTCTTTCAAATGTGCTAGTGGCTACAGTTTTCTACTACATGATAGACCAGATGTTGGTTTACTCATATGCAGGACTACTACGAGTAGTGTTTATTGTGTGGCTTGGCTTTAGTTTTCCAATATTTGCCAATGCAGCAATATGGGAAAGAAAGAGCTGGAAACTGGTTGCAATTAACTCTGCGCAAAACCTATTGGCGCTGGCTATTATTTCTGGAATCATTTTCAAAATGCATTACTAGGTCCCAGACTATATACTATATATAAGCAGAGCCGCCCCGAAGTCCTTGCTAGGACCTCGGGGCGTGTTCGTTGGGGGACTCAGATCCTCCCCATCAGGATATCGCGTTGAATGAAGGCGTGCCGCACAGCGGTATTCAGGTTCCTTCCGAAACCGATGACAACTCGGTCCATCTTGTCGGTGAACCTGAAGTACCACCGCATGTTAGGTCCCTGGGGAGAGTTTCCCAGGTACCCGTAGTCACTCTTGGCTATCACTTCTTTGTTTACAACCACCTCACCTCCCTCCAGCGCTCTGTAAAAAAGACTACCTATTTAAGGGCGGGGAGTCAAACCCGACTTTTTGGCCAGAAGTCAAACACAGTGTTAATAGTATGTGGATAAGTTTGTTGACTTTTGTTGACAAAAGTTAACCCTTGACATATACTCTTAGTTGCTTCACATGATTGAGTTTTGGCAGGGGCAAGATAGAATCTAGGGTTTATTCGGGGTTTAATAGTTCTATACTATTTTGCAGTTCAATCGCTAACAGTTTAAGAGTTTCAAAATAGCCATCCAATGCGGGGATGGTTCGTTTTGTTTGTCTTAAACTGAGGGTGACTGAAAGCACCTCGAGGTTTTCTTTTATTAATAGTAGGTGGGGTAAATATTATTTTTATGCAAAAAACAAAAACTGCGCGTCCACAAAAGTTTTTCAGTCGTTTCAAAGAACCTCTAATCCCTACACCAAACTTCGTTGAACCACAACTGGAGTCTTTTAAGGCACTTATAGAAAAGGGCCTAAAAGAGGTGTTTGAAGAGTTTTCTTCTATAAAAGATTTCTCTGGAAAGAAGTTCACACTAGATTTTACAGGTTTTGAACTGTCAGAACCAAAATATGATGAGTACTACGCAAAAGACAACAAGCTTTCATACGAAGCTCCTTTGAAAGCAAGAGTTAGACTAAAGAATCACATACTAGGTACTGAAAAAGAACAAGAGATCTTCATGGCGGATTTTCCACTTATGACATCTCACGGAACTTTCATAATATCTGGTATTGAAAGAATCATCGTGCCTCAACTTGCAAGATCATACGGAGTATTTTTCACTGCTACAGAAATCAAGGGACGAAAGTTTTTTGGAGCAAAGATTATTCCATCTAGAGGCGCTTGGGTTGAGATCGAGTCAGACAGTGAAGGTGTGCTTTCAGTAAGAATCGACCGAAAGAGAAAGTTTGCTGCAACTACACTACTTAGAGTATTGGGTGCAGAAACTGATGAAGACATCAAAGCCCTGTTTAAGGGAGACGAGTTTGCCCGAAACTCAATCGAAAAAACACTACTTAAAGACCACACAAAGTCTATTGATGAAGCATATATAGATATTCACAAGAGACTACGTGATGGTGACCTTGCTACAGCAGAAAACGCAAAAGAGTTTGTCAATTCTATCTTTGACGCAGAAAGATATGACCTTTCACCTGTAGGACGACACCGATTCAACAAAAGATTTGGTCTAGACATGGGCGATAAGGAACTAAAGAGAAAAACTATCTCAGTTGCAGATGTTGCAGTTATAGTTTCTCATGTTGCAGCACTAAACAACACTCCAAACGCAGTGGAGGACGATATTGACCACCTAGGCTCAAGAAGAGTTCGATTTGTTGGTGAACTATTCCAGCAAAATATTCGAAAGGGTATTGCACAAATAAAGAGAAACATCCAAAACAAAATGTCTACTATAGAGACAGATGTTACTTTGCCTGTACAGTTTGTTGCCCCAAGACCTCTACAAGCAAGAATCAAGGAATTTTTCACAACAAACCAACTTTCACAGTTCATGTTGCAAGAAAACCCAGTTGCAGAAATCGAGCACCTACGAACATTGTCTGCTCTTGGTCCAGGAGGACTAAACCGAACACGAGCAGGTTTCGAAGTTCGTGATGTTCACACATCTCACTACGGAAGAATCTGTCCTATCCATACACCAGAAGGACCAAACATTGGTCTAGTGTTGCGTCTTGCTATTTATGCAAGAATCAACAGTTTTGGAATGATCGAAACTCCATATGCAAAAGTTAAAAACGGAAAAGTTACAAACGAAATCGTATATCTAAATGCGTCAGAAGAAGAGTCATATGCTATCGCACACGCAGCAACTCCTATCGATGATAGTGGAAAGATTTTGGCTGACGAAGTTGAAGTACGTGTAGAAGGTGAGCCTGCTACTGTAGATAGAGACAGAGTAGACTATATAGATGTTGCTACAAACCAAGCATTTTCTATTGCTACATCTATGATTCCTTTCCTAAACCACAACGAGGCTTCTCGAGCACTGATGGCATCTAACATGCAGAAACAAGCAACACCTTGTATTGTTCCAGAAGTTCCACTAGTTGCAACAGGTATGGAAGCAGATGGTATCAAAGACGCCGGAAGACTACTTATCGCAAGTGAAGACGGAACAGTTACGGTTGCAGATGGAAACAAAATCGTAGTTAAAAACAGTAAGGGTAAAGAAACAGAACACAATCTTGTAAAGTTTTCTCGAACAAACGGTTTTACTGCTTTCCACCAGAGACCATCTGTTGATGTTGGTGACAAAGTAAAGAAAGGTGACGTTCTAGCAGATACTTCTTCAAGTAAAGACGGACAAGCGGCTATTGGTCAAAACATGCTAGTTGCTTTCATGTCATGGAGTGGTTCAAACTACGAAGACGCTATTATTCTTTCTGAAAGAGTTATAAAAAACAGTAAGTTTACTTCTATACATATAGATGAGTTCGTAGTAAACGTGCGAGATACAAAACTAGGTCCAGAAGTAACTACTTGCGATATTCCAAACGTTGGAGAAAGTAAACTAAAAAATCTTGCAGAAGACGGTATCGTACGAGTTGGTGCAGAGGTAAGACCAGGAGATATACTAGTTGGAAAGATTACACCAAAAGGTGAAACACAACTTACTCCAGAAGAAAGACTACTTAGATCTCTATTCGGTGAAAAGGCTCACGATATCAAAGATACTTCAAAGAGAATGGAAGGCGGTAAAAGAGGAAGAGTTATCAAGGTTCAAGTTTTCTCACGAGAAAAAGGTGACAAACTAGATTCTGGAATCATAAAAAGAATCCATATCGAAGTTGCACAACTTAGAAACGTTTCAGTTGGAGACAAACTTGCTGGACGACACGGAAACAAGGGAGTTATCTCAAAGATTCTTCCAGAAGAAGATATGCCATACATGGCGGACGGTACACCTATAGATGTAATCCTTACACCACTTGGAGTGCCATCTCGTATGAACATTGGACAGATTCTAGAACTACACCTTGGTTTGGCAGCAAACACTTTGGGCTACCAGGCTATCGTTCCTCCATTTGCAGGAGCAACTGGTGAAGAAATCAAAGAAGAACTTGTAAAAGCAGGTTACTCTGAAACAGGAAAGATGAAACTATTTGATGGACGAACAGGTGAAGCATTTGCGCAAGACATTGCGGTTGGTTACATGTACATTATGAAGTTGCACCACATGGTAGAAGACAAGATCCACATGCGATCTATCGGACCATACTCTCTTATTACTCAGCAACCACTTGGAGGAAAGGCTCAAAACGGAGGTCAGAGATTTGGAGAAATGGAAGTATGGGCACTATTGGGTCATGGAGCAGCACACACATTGCAAGAAATCCTAACTATCAAGTCAGACGATATCGTTGGTCGTTCTGCAGCGTTCGATGCTATTGTGAAAGGTTTGCCTATCACACAGCTAAACATTCCAGCATCATTTAACGTGCTTCTAAATAACCTTAGAGGTTTGGCGCTAGATGTTCAGATAAAGAAAGGGTCGAAAGAATTATTGGACGGACATAAACAAATCGCATAATTAAAGCCTTTAGGATTTAATTATAAATATATAGCCCGATAAAACAAATATATGAAAACAAGAACAACAACAGATACAAATGATTTTGAAACAATCGCACTGAAACTGGCTTCTCCTGAGAGAATCAAAGAGTGGTCTTTTGGTGAGGTTACAAAACCAGAAACTATCAACTATAGAACACAAAGATCAGAGAAAAACGGTTTGTTTGATGAAAAGATTTTCGGTCCGGACAAAGACTACGAATGTTACTGTGGAAAATACCGAGGTATTAGATACAAAGGAATTGTTTGTGAAAAATGTGGAGTTGAAATAACACGTTCTATCGTAAGACGAGAAAGAATGGGTCATATTGAACTTGCAACAGTTGTTTCACACATCTGGTTCCTAAAGTCTATGCCAAGTAGAATCGCTCTTGTACTAGGTATTCCTGTAGCAGATATCGAAAAGGTTATCTACTTTGCTGGATACATTATTACAAAAGTATCTGAAGAAGACAGAACAAAATACCTAAAGGATTTGGATTCTGAATACAAGTCAAAAGTAAAATCTCTACAAGATGAAAAAACAAAAGAGAAACTAAAAGAAATGCTTTTGGCAGCAAAAAGAGATATTGATTCTATCCAAGAGGGAAGAGTTTTGGACGAAGTTGAATACTACAACTTTGGAATGAAATACGGAACAATGTTTGAGGCAAGTATTGGTGCAGAGGCTATCTACAATATTTTCAAGAAGATTGACCTAAACAAACTACTAGAGCAACTAAACCAAGAACTAGAAAAAGCTGGAGCGCTTGAAGCACCAAAGGTGAACAAGAGAATCAGTGTTATCAGTTCAATGATAACTTCTAACATTAGACCAGAGTGGATGTTTATGACATCTATTCCAGTTATTCCACCTGCTTTGCGACCTATGGTTCCACTAGATGGAGGAAGATACGCAACATCAGATGTAAACGATCTATACCGAAGAGTTATAAACCGAAACAACCGTCTAAAGAAACTAAAAGAGATTAGTGCTCCGGATGTTATTCTTAGAAACGAAAAAAGAATCCTACAGGAGGCAGTGGATGCTCTTATCGACAACTCTATTAGACACGGTTCAGCACAGTCAGCACTTAACCAGTCACAAAGACGAGCACTAAAATCTTTGGCAGACAACCTAAAAGGTAAGAGAGGTATCTTCCGACAGAACCTGCTTGGTAAACGTGTAGACTACTCAGGACGTTCAGTTATCGTTGTGGGTCCAGAGTTGAAACTTAACCAATGTGGTTTGCCAAAACACATGGCACTAGAACTTTTCAAACCTTTTATTATTTCTGAACTTTTGAAAAGAGAGCTTGCTTACAACATAAAAGGTGCAAGTAAACTTATCGAAGACGGTATCGCAGAAGTATGGGCAATCCTAGAAGATGTTATCTCAAACAGATATGTGCTACTAAACCGAGCACCTACTCTACACAGACTAGGTATTCAAGCTTTCAAACCTATCCTTATCGAAGGTGACGCTATCCAACTACACCCACTAGTATGTTCTGCTTTCAACGCGGACTTCGACGGAGACCAAATGGCGGTGCACGTACCACTTTCTGACGAGGCACAACTAGAAGCAAGAGAAATCATGGCTTCTGACAAAAACATTTTGAAGCCTGGTTCAGGAGATCCAACAGTTTCAGCAAAAATGCTTGATATTATTTTGGGTTGTTACTGGATGACAAAAGAGATTTCCGGTGAAAAAGGTGAGGGCAAGTTCTTCTCATCTCCAAATACTGCTATCATGGCATACGACCTAGGTGAAGTTTCTTTCAGATCAAAAATCAAAGTTCTTCCAAGTGACAGTGCAAAATACGCACAGTTCGAAGGAAAAATATTTGAAACAACTGTAGGAAGACTACTATTCAACTCAGTTCTACCATCTGACTATCCATTTATAAATGTAGAAATCAACAAAAAGAAAACTACATCTATTATTGACGACCTAACAGAGAAATATGGTATTGAAAACGTTCCAACTATTATCGACAAGATAAAAGCGTTCGGATTTAAATATGCAACACACTCTGGAGTTACTTGGGGTCTAGACGACATTGTTATTCCAGAAGGAAAGAAAGACATTGTTGCAAAGTCAAAAGCAAAGACAGAAGCGATTGTCGAACACTTTAACCAAGGTCTAATTTCAAAAGAAGAAAGACTACGACAAATAATCGAAGTTTGGAACGGTGCAAAGGCTGATGTTGAAAAACTTATGCCAGATACTCTTCCTAAAAACGGTTCAGTAGGAGACATGGTTCTTTCTGGAGCTAGAGGTTCTATGGGTAACGTGACTTCAATGGCCGGAATGAAAGGTCTTATCACAAACACACAAGGTGAGACTATCGAGTTCCCAATTATCTCATGTTCAAAAGAAGGATTTTCTCCACTTGAGTACTACATTACTACTCACGGTTCTAGAAAAGGTCTAACTGACACAGCGCTAAACACTGCAAAGTCTGGTTACCTTACTCGAAAGATGTTCGTAGTGGCACAAGACACTATGATTACAGAGGAAGACTGTGGAACAAAAGATGGTGTTATTATCGACAAATACGCTATCACTGGTATTGAAACTCCTATCGCAAAACACATAAAGGGAAGATTCCTTTCAGAAGATGTTGTTACAACAGACGGAAAAGTATTGTTCAAAAAAGATCACTTGCTAACAAAAGCAGAAGCACAAATGATCGAAAGTTCTGGTATTTCAAAAGTTACTGTTCGATCTCCACTTTCATGTAAAACTCCAAACGGTATCTGTATAAAATGTTACGGAACTGATCTTGGTAAAAACAAAGTTGTAGATCTTGGTGAAGCAGTGGGAACAGTTGCCGGACAAGCTATCGGTGAACCTGGAACACAGCTAACTATGAACACAAAACACGCTCACGGTGCTCTATCTGGAGGAGGAGATATTGTTCAAGGTCTTCCAAGAGTTGAGGAGTTGTTTGAAAAGAGAAAACCAAAGAACCCAGCAGTTGTTGCATCTGTTTCTGGAACAGTTACAGATATCAAAATCACAGACAAGGAGAAGATCATCACTGTTACTCCGCTTCTAGAAGATAGAAAGAAAACAAAAGACACTATCGAGTATTCAACATCTCTAAACCGAACTATGTTGGTAAAAGCAGGTGACGAAATTAAGAAGGGAGACATAATAACAGACGGTTCAGCAGATATCGACGAGTTGTTCAAATACGCTGGAAAGGATAAAACTGTTGACTATATTATTCACGAGATCAACAAACCTTACGAACTACAAGGAGAAAACGTTTCAAGAAAACACATCGAAACTATCGTAAGACAAATGTTCTCTAGAAAGAGAATCAAGACAGCAGGAGATACTTACTTTGTTGCGGGCGACATTGTTGAAAACAATTTGCTAGTAGAGGAAAACGCAAAAATGAAGGAGGAAGGAAAAGAACTTGCTACAGCAGAACCAGTTGTGATGGGTATTACAGATGTTTCACTTTCACGACAAAGTTTCCTTTCTGCAGCTTCATTCCAACACACAACTAGAATCCTTATCTCAAGTGCAATAAGAGGAAACTCAGACAAACTAGCAGGACTAATGGAAAACGTTATCCTAGGTAGACTAATCCCAGCAGGAACAGGATTTAAGGGAAGTAGTAAACAAGAGATGGTGGCGAAGATGCGAGCAGAGAGACCAGTAGTATTCGATGAAAGTACTCGTTACCAATAGAGTCTTCAAATTTGACGAATTCCTTGTTTCGGTTTTGAAAATTCTCGTCAATGTACTAGGTGTACACCTCCTCGCATTTCCAAAACCTCAACGGCGGACTTCATTCAAATTCTGAAAACTCTAAAGTTTTTCAGGTTCACGTTTGATTAAACACACTCTCCTCAAAATGTCCTCAGTAGATCAAATCAAATCAAAAATAGACATTGTTACACTTATTTCAGCCTACATAAAGCTGGAAAAAGCTGGAACGAACTTTAAAGGTAGGTGTCCTTTTCATAACGAAAAGACACCCTCCTTTTTCGTGTCCCCAGACCGGGGGAACTATTATTGTTTTGGCTGTCATGCAAAAGGTGACATATTTACTTTTGTACAGGAGTTTGAAGGATTAGACTTTGTCGGGTCACTAAAAGTTTTGGCAGAAAAAGCTGGAGTAGAACTTGAAAACTATAACACTGGAGAAAAAACAGAAAGAGAAAGATTGTTTTCTGTTTTGGAAAAAGCGGTATTTTTCTACGAGAAGAAACTTTCAGAAAATGTAGAGGCCCAAAACTATTTGAAAGGCAGAGGATTGCTACCGGAAACTATAAAAAGTTTTAGAATCGGCTACGCTCCACAGGACTGGCGACTATTGCTCGAGTATCTAAAAGAAAAAGGAGTTTCAGAAAAAGATATGCTCGCTGTGGGTCTGGTAAAGAAAAAAGACGGAGCACTTTCTGTACTGTCTTCTTACTACGATACTTTTCGTGGCAGAATAATGTTTCCTATCGCTGACTCATCTGGAAGAGTAGTTGGTTTTTCTGGAAGAATACTAGTACCAGATGAAAAGTCTCCAAAGTATTTAAACTCTCCAGAAACAGAACTGTTTAACAAATCTGAAATACTTTTTGGATTAGACAAGGCAAAGAAAGATATAAAAATAAAGGACTACTCTGTTTTGGTAGAAGGTCAGATGGACTTGGTTATGCTTCACCAGGTAGGACTTACAAACACTGTTGCATCTTCTGGAACTGCACTTACTTCAAACCATCTTGTGAAACTTCAGAGACTTTCTGACAGAATCATGATGTCTTTTGATGCGGACTCTGCAGGTTTCAATGCTTCTGATCGTGCAGCGAAAATTGCGCTTTCTCTCGGAATGGATTTGAAATTAGTTTCAATGCCGGAAGGCAAAGACCCTGCGGATTTAGCAAAAGAGGATCCTGAGTTACTTAAAGAGTGTTTTCGAAACTCAAAATCCATAGTGGACTTTTACGTTGACACTTTGCTTTCAAAAAACTTAAGCCCAAAAGACCTGACTATAGAAATACGTAAAAAAGTTTTGCCCTACATTGCTCAGATGAAAGACAAGACTGACCAGGCTCACTTTGTAAAAGTAATCATGAAAAAAACTTTTATAAACGAGGAAGCGCTTTGGGAGGATTTGAAAAAAGTTGGAGTAAATGAAAATAACTATAGTCCGGGACAAAGTTCCGCTCCACCAACAAGAAGGGTGGACAGTATCGAGAGAAAAATACTTGGAATAATAATTTGGATAAAGGAAAAGAAGGATGAAGGAAATATTTTGGAGAAACTGGATGTAGAGGGTAGAGTGAGGAAAATAATCGGCGAAAGACTTTCGGAACTTGAAAAGATTTTTGAAAAAGACAAAGACCTACTGTTATTTGAAACCGAAAGCCATTATAATAATAAGAATAATTTAGAAAAAGATATCGAAGAACTCCTGGTGTCACTTGAAGAAGAATATTTGCGAAGAGAATTAACGGTGGCAATGGAAAACTTGCAAAAGGCAGAGCAAAAGAGGGAAAGCGGTGAGATTCTAAAGTTTTTAGAGGAATGTCAGCGGATAACACAAAGAATAAATACGATCAAAACAATAAAAAGTGCGTTTGAAAATAAAAAATGAAAAACAAGAAATTAAAAAAGAATAAATCTAAATCACAAAAGTCTACAAAAAAAGTAGCGAAAAAAGTGGTGAAGACTAAAGTAGCATCAAAGAAACAAAAAAAGATTTCTGTGCCAAAGATTCGTGCAAAAAAGAAAAACAAATCTTCTTTGGCGATGCGGGCTGCAAAGACGACAACAAAGACTGTAAAGCCTCAGAAAAAAGCTGAAAAGCAAAACGACGGTATGGCGAGACTTCTTCATAAAGGAAAGGAGAGAGGATATATAACCTATGACGAAATTCTAAAAGAGTTTCCAACTATCGAAGACGATATTTTGTTCCTAGAGGAACTTTATGAAAAGTTTTCTACAGGAGGCATAGATGTTTTGGAAGGAGGAGGACTTCTGGATGCTGGAAACAACGACGACCTGATAGCTAAAAAGTATACATACGGTAGAGGAGGCGAGTCTTCATATGACTCTATACAAATGTATCTAAAAGAGATCGGCCAGTACCAGCTTATTTCTGGAGGAATGGAAAAAGAGTTGGCGAAAAGAATCGAACAAGGTGATGAAGAAGCAAAAACATTACTTGCTCGTGCGAACCTCCGACTTGTGGTTTCGATTGCTAAAAAATATGCAAACAGAAGTGCAGACCTAACACTTCTTGATCTTATTCAAGAAGGTAACCTTGGTTTGTTTAAGGCGGTAGATAAGTTTGATTGGACAAAGGGTTACAAGTTTTCTACATATGCAACATGGTGGATACGACAGGCGATAACTCGTGCGCTAGCTGATCAGTCTAGAACTATTCGTGTTCCAGTGCACATGGTAGAAACTATCGCAAAATATAAACAAGTAGTTCGAAGACTTTCACAGGATTTGGGACGAGATCCTTTGCCAGAAGAAATTGCAGTTGAAATGAATCTTTCAGTGGACAAAGTTTACACTATCGAGAAAATCGACCAGTCTACACTTTCACTTGAAGCACCGATAGGGGACGAGGGTGATGAAAGTAAAAGTAAACTCGGAGACTTTTTGGCGGATGATAAAATACTTTCTCCAGATCAGGAGTCTTCAAGAAGAATTGTTTCAGACCAAGTTAGAGAAATACTAAATGACTTGCCAGAAAAAGAAAGAAAGATTCTAGAACTTCGTCACGGACTTGTGGATGGCGTGACACATACACTAGAAGAAGTAGGAAAGGAGTTTGGAGTTACTCGAGAACGTATCAGACAAATCGAAGCAAAGGCACATGAAAAGATACGACAGCATGATAAGATAAATAGGTTAAGGAATTACTATTAGAATTTTCGTTTTATATTTTTCATCGCTACCAAAAATCGCCCCAGCGGGCGATTTTTGCTGGTCCTCAACCCCTCGTCGTCAAGAACGGGGTGCCTTGACGACACCATGCTCGGGGTCTGCGGAGGCTCTGAAAAAAACAAAACGAAAATTCTAATTTGACAAAATGTAATTTTATGTGCCATAATGTTTGTGGAGAGAAAGGGGCGAGACATGAACTGGTACCAGTCTGTGAGTGTGGTTCTGGCGCTGGGACTGTATGTCCCACTTGGTGTACAGATCCTTCAGGGTAAGGTCGTGCAGAACTTGGCGACCTTCATTCTGTGGGGGCTGCTCGATACCATCGCCGGCACATCTCTATACGTTCAGGGTGGCAACTACGGGTTGCCGTTCGCGTACGTTGCGGGGTGCACATTCATCATCGCGTGCATCCTGAAGAAGCGAACCTACAACTGGACCAGTTTTGAAACGAAAGTATCGTTTCTGGTCCTCCTGTCCATTGTTGCCTGGATGGTCTCCGGACCCTACATGGCGACAATCTTCTCAACTACCGGCGTGGTGCTCGCGGGAGTTCCCCAGGTGAAAGATTCCTGGAGAAACCCGAAGCAGTCGCCGATGCTTCTTTACATCGGGTACGCATTCGCAAATCTACTGTCAACTATCGGCGGCAAGTCGTGGACAGTGGAGGAACGACTGTACTCGTTTGCCTGCTTTCTGCTCGTTCTGGTAGTAGTAGGCGCAACGTCGAGAAAGTACACTCTGGCATATCGTCGTATGGTGGACGATGCTCGCGAGCTGTGGAGTCTCGACTAACAAACTGCCTGTTCTTGGCGGAACCCTTTGGGTTCCGCCAGAGCACGGCTTTTTTTGTTATAAAATTTTTTGTGTTAGTATCTGGGGGAAGGGAGGTGGTGTTGGTCAAACGATGCAAGTTTTGTCGGAGTCGCAGGATTGGCATCCTCGGCAAATACTTTCATTGCCATAGGTGCTTCCGACTTCTACAGCATGTGGACCCTGTAGAGCAGGGAAAGGAGAAGACTGCCGTCGAGGATTTGATGGCAAGGACCCTGGCGCGTGAAGCCGCAGACCGAATAGTTCACAAGAAGTAACTCTCGTGGTGGGGTCGATATAAGACCCCTGTACGAGTTTTTTGTTTGACAATATTTATTTATATGAGAGATTGAGTCGGGGAGGACTATGCTCGGACTTTACTTGCGTGCGGCGTTTTCTGGCCTGTTCTTTGGGCTGTGGCCACTTTTCATGAAGCACAGTGGCATTAAGAGTTCTGCGGTCTCGACGATCTTTCTCGAGGCTGTGGTTCTCGCTGTCGTGCTTCTCTACGGAGGGCGTGAGTTCTCAACAACCGATCTGTCGGGAACAAAGTGGGTGTACTTGTTCCTGGCTGGTGCGAGTGCGGCGACCGGAGTCCTCGCATTCAACAGTGGACTTGCAGTTTCAACCGAGTCCACTGTGAGTCTGATTGTTGTGACTGCCATTCTGGTACAGGTGGTGGTGACGGCAGTCTACCAAGGAACTATTGGTGGTGGAATCTCCGTGACCAAGGCGGTAGGGTTCGCCCTCGCGGGCATTTCAGCCTACATCCTTTCGAGGTAACGCGTCGTGTGTGGCGGGACAAGTGTCCCGCCGGCACGGCTTTTTTGTTATATAAAATAAAGTGGTATCCTATACCTATGTCAGCGGATATTTTTAAAGAAAAATACAAAGCACTAAATAAGGCACAAAAGGAGGCGGTAGATGCCATAGAGGAGCCAGTTATGGTCGTGGCAGGTCCTGGAACGGGTAAGACAACTATTTTAACGCTTCATATTGCAAACATACTACTTGAGACACAGACAAATCCTGGGGGCATTTTAGCCCTTACTTTTACTGACGCCGGGGTAAAGTCCATGAAAAAGAAATTACGACAGATCATTGGTAGTCGTGCTGATGAGGTCGCTATACATACTTTTCACTCTTTTGCTGGATCAGTTTTTTCACAGTTTCCAGACCATTTCCCAGAACTTTTTAGAACAAAGCAGATTACAGACATAGAGGCAGAAAGTATGGTTCGTGAAATACTGCGTTCAGAAAAGTTTGGAAAACTCCGACCTTTCGGAGAACCAGACTACTATGTTGGGAAAATATTAAAAGGTATAAGTGATTCCAAAAAAGAAAACCAAACTCCAGAAAGTGTTTCGGACTTTGCAAAACAAGAAATAGAAAGACTAAAAAGTGACCCAGCGTCTATCTCTTCTCGTGGTCCAACAAAAGGAAAACTAAAAGCAGATGTGAACGGGAAAATAGAAAAATGCGAAAGAACGTTTTTGTTTTCTGAAGTTTTTAGAATTTTTGAAGAAAAGAAAAAAACTCTAAAACTTTTAGACTACGACGATCTACTTCTGAAACTTTTGGAAGCACTGGATAAAGACACTCAACTTTTGCAGGAACTGCAGGAAAAGTTTCAGTATGTACACATAGATGAACATCAGGATACCAACGAGTCGCAAAACACTATTGTTATGAAACTGGTGGACTTTTTCGACACCCCAAATATTTTTATTGTAGGAGATGAAAAGCAGGCGATATATCGTTTCCAAGGCGCGTCTGTAAAAAACTTTCTGACATTCCAAAACAAATGGAAAAAAATGAAAGTAGTAAAACTCGAAAGCAACTACCGAAGTCATCAGGCCATACTGGATGCTACTTTTAAAATGATAGAAAACAACTACGAAGAAGGAGAACATAAAGACCTTCGGGTAAAACTAACAGGAAATGGAAAAGAAAGACCGATAGACCTTGTTACAAGTCCAGATGGTTTTACGCAGGATGAATATATTGTAAAAAGAATAAAAGAAATACAGAAAGAAGACGGGGATGCGACCGTTGCGGTTATTGTTCGCAAAAACAGAGAAGTCGAACACTTTTTGTCTTTATGTGAAAGAAATGACATAGAAGCCACAGCAGAAAGAGGTGTAAATATTTTTGAATCACCGGTTGGTACTTTGTATTTTGATATTTTGGAGTACCTAAACGACAGAACAAAAACCGAGGCACTGGCGAACACCATCGCACGAGGTTTGTGGGGTATAGATTTTCAAAAGTCAGTTGCACTAATAAACAAAATAAGAAGCACTGATGTAGATATAGAAAATGAGTTGCCTCAAATAAAAACTATACTAAACGAGATAAATACTGGTGGAGTCATAAACTTTCTCATACTTACGGCAGAACTTTCTGGATATGCTGAAGTCGTAAAACAAAGTCCAGTTTCGGCGGAAGTGTGGAGGGCGATAGTGGACCTTTCAAAAGACATTGCAGAAGGCGGTTCCATACAAGACCCAAAGATTTTGATACAAGAACTTTTGAACTACAGAAAAACTGCAGAGAACAAGTCGATAAAAATCGGTAGTGGAAGTATAAATTCTAAAGTTCAAATAATAACCGCGCACTCTTCCAAGGGTCTAGAGTATGACTATGTTTTAATGCCAAATGTAACAGAGGAGTCGTGGATGAGTCATAGTTTTGGTAACTCTTTTGTGTTTGCATTTCAAAAAGAAGAGGGTGATGAGGTAAAGGATTCTCGAAGACTTTTCTATGTGGCGATGACTCGTGCAAAACAGCACGTAGAACTTGTGGTCCCAGAAGAAAACTCTGGTGGAAGGGAACTTACACCGCTACGCTTTTTGTCAGAACTAGACGCTAAACATATAAAAACAACAAACCTAAAAAGAGTTATGGAAAGACCTTTGGAACTTTCTTTGGGATATTTTGACAAAGTGAGAGAAAAAGAAGCTCAAGAGTACACAAAAAGAGTTTTGGTACAAAAGGGACTTTCTGTAACAGCATTGAACCATTTTCTAGATTGTCCTAGAGGATTTTTCTACAAGAGTATTCTAAAGATTCCAGAAGCACCTAGTGTTTCGTCCGAAAGGGGTATTGCAATGCACAAAGCACTTTCACTAGTTTGGAGAGAGGAAAAAAGAAAGGCTTCGGATATAGAAAGAACTATAGTTTCTGTCACGGACGAGTATTTCAAAAAGTCTTTGTTGCCAAAGTTTGAAAAAGAAATAGTAATGGAGGAAATAAAGTCGTATGCAAAAGTCGTTGCAGTTGAACTGGAAAGTTATTTTGCTTTTGCAGGACAAACCTTTTTGGAAAAATGGGAAGAAAAAGAACACACTGTAAGGTTTGAAAATGAAGAAGTTACTTTTAACCTGCATGGTCAGCTGGATGCGATACTTGTAGATGACGACTACGCTAGGATTTATGACTACAAAACCACCGAGGTAAAAAGCATAGCAAGCATAAAAGGGGAGACAAAAAGTTCGGATGGAAACTATTTTAGACAACTAGTTTTCTACAAGTTCCTATTACAAGGAAACGCAAACTACAAAGGCAAGGTGATAGAACCAGCACTGATTTTCGTAAAACCAAACGCGGGCGGTAAGTGTCCAACCGTTGTAATCCCTATAGAAGAAAACGATATAGAAAATATAAAAAATGAAATACAGAGTTTGGTGGAGTCGGTTTGGTCCGGAGAGTTTCTGAAAACTAGGTGCGACGACAAAAATTGTAAGTATTGCAAGATATAAAATAAAACCCCTTTCCGGGTTTTATTTTTCAGAATTATTTACTGTATAGCAATGCGTCTATGATATTTTTTACACTTTCGTAAGGTTGTGCACCTTGTACTACTGTTTTTGTTCCATCCTTTGAAACAATGATAGAGTTTGGAGTTCCTCTTCCTCCTGCTTTTACAGCATCATCGTAGTCTGCCTGAACTTTGTCGGCGTATTTGCCACTAGATAGACAAGTGTTAAATGCTTTTACATCCAGACCAATATCTTTTGCGATTTTTGGAAGTTCTGACTCTGGTAGAGAGTTGTTTGAGTTTGTTCTAGCGTAAACAGTGTTTAGGTATTCCCAGAACTTTGTTGCGCCACCCAACTCGTTTGCACATTCTGTTGCTTCTGCTTCTTTACGAGCTTTTGGGTGTAGTTGGTCGATAGGGAAATGTCGATAAACCCAAGCAACTTTTCCATCTTTGCCGTACTCGTCCATCATTTGTCGTAGTGTTGTGTGGAATTGTTTACAGAAAGGACACTCGGTATCAGAGTATTCTACAAACATAAGTTCTGCATTTGGATTTCCTAGGATGTGGTCTGCTTCTGTGATAGGTCGCATTTCTTCACCACCAGAAACCATTTGTGGAACAGTTTTTGCTTTCACTATTTCCTTTGCGTTTTGTAAGTTTGAATAATAAAAAGCCCCCGCTATTAAACCTCCCGCTATAACTATTGCCAATGGCACCGATAATTTTTCCATATTCATCCCGTTTGAAATAGGAGATCGTTATGTATTTGCGACTCCTAATGTTGTAGTTAAACTTAACTGAAAATTTATAAATATTGATCTCCGTATATTTCTTACGGGATTCATATGAAGACATTCTACTATGTAAGTCCGTGGTGTGCAATTTATAAAAATGGTGCTAAGATTAAATGGGCAGTTCGTTTGC
Organism: uncultured Candidatus Saccharibacteria bacterium; assembly: GCA_964596875.1. GTDB lineage: Bacteria > Patescibacteriota > Minisyncoccia > Phycocordibacterales > DATDWN01 > C7867-006. The sequence goes on from CAZQVT010000001.1 coordinate 120,120, forward strand.
CTCTCCGAGGAGGGTGCGTGGACGACGACACGATGCATCCCGAGCTGTGGGACCCAGTCTTCCGCACCGAGCGGGGGATCATGGACCCCAAGGCTGTGGAGATGACGTAGGACCCTCTGGCGGGTCTAGTCTCTCCCTAACACAGAGAGGAGGGTAGACTATCGGAATGAGTCTCTGAGGGGGCAACCAGTACGTGTGTCGGCCAAAACACCTGGGAAGGGGGAGGACAGCAACTCTCCCGACCTGGGTTAACAAAGGATTCTCATATGCCTGGCAGTAAAGGAAGAGCGGTCGACATGGCCGCCAAGAAGACCGCCAAGAAGCGGTAGTCGCGTTCGTCGCGACTGGAATATCCAGGGGGCACTGTGTGCCCCCTTTTTTTAATAAAATTTTCTATGCATTTTTCATACAGTTTCAAAAAAGCATTATTTTAAGCCATATTTTTAGTACACAAAAATGAAAATGGATTTTGCCATAAAAAGTACTTGACGTAAATAGTATAGTGTGCTAAGATATTTGGGAAGCCGTAAGCGTTGCAATTTAGCGCCCAAGGTTTGCACACCACAACTTCATCGAGAGGACACACCATGATCGACGACGACAAGAGTCCGCCGGCCGCCGCCAACCTGATGGGGCCCTGCCGCCCCGGATATCTCGGCCTCAGCCACCAGATGCGCAACCACGCCGGCCACGTCGCCGCCTGACACCGGCCGTCGGCGCCCGCGCTAGCGACTAGGTTCACGCTGTCGTGACCTAGATGTCGCCCAGCCAAGCGCGTCGCCTGCCCGTGTCGTTTCGCCCGCATCCCGCGGGCAACAGGAGTTCGCCGATGAACCGTTCACCGCCCTGAAGTTTCGCCCAGCTAGTCTGGGCACCGTGGATACACAAGAGGGGGCCAGCGTCAGATACGCCGGCCGCCCTCTTTTCTTTTATACAAAATTTTTTATTACCACGAATTAAGAACTGATAAATTTGAGTTCAGTTCTAGGCGGACGAGAAAAATGCGAGAAGCCTTACTAATAGTAAGGTGACGAGAATTTTTTGAAGTCCAACAACGAAATGAGCCAAATTTATAAGTTCAATTAGAACAGCGACTGAGTTTTGATCTCTTGAATGGGCTCCCAGTGTTTCGTATCCAGTTTTATTTCTTTCGTAAACGGACCTTCTTTGAACATTAGTTTTTTATTTTTCATCGCAAACTCGTAAACATCTTTAGTGATTTTCACATCGTCAGTACAGTATTTTCGTATTTTATCTATCTCACCACTTCGCCACCAAGCAACTGCTTCCAAACCATTGCCACTTTTTTGTGTGCCAAATGTACCTTGGGCTATCTGGTCTAGTTTCATTCTTCTACCATAGGCTTGTCGTATCTCTTTTAGCAAGTCCAATGAGTTTATTTGCAAAAGGTCACCTAAACCTGCTTTTTTGTAGTACTTGTTTAGTAGGGGGATGTCAAAATGGTCACCATTGAAAGTGATAAGCTGTTCAGCCTTTTTAAATATAGGCCACATCCTTTCAAACTCTTCTTCGATAAAAGTCTCGTATTTTTGTGTTTCGTAGTCAAAAACTCCAACAAGTGATATGTCCAGGTCTGCAGGGTCATTACTACCTACATCAGTAAAAATATTTTTAGTTTCTATATCGAAAACAACTTTTTTCATAAATTTGGAACAGTATTACCGTAAATTATCTATCAATTCTTCCAGTTTAACTTTCTTCTCTTCTCTTGTTTCCATATTTTTTAGTGTGTATACACCTGTTTTTACTTCGTCTTCCCCAATACAAATAACAAATGGAACTTTTTGTTTGCTCGCTACTTTTATTTGGTCACCAAGTTTCTTGTCCGTAAGGTCTACCGCAGTGTTTACTCCCATGTCCCGAGTCTTTTGCGCCAACTCTAGAGCATGGTCTTTGAACTCGTTGCCTACAGTGCAAACATACAAATGTGTTCGAGGTTTGTAGATAGGAAGCAGGTTGTGTTTCTCTATAAAATCTTTTGCAGTAACATCTCCAGCACCAAAACCAACGGTTGGGATTTTTTTGCTTCCAAAAATGTCCATAAGTTCGTCGTATCTTCCTCCACCAAAAACAGAACGGTTGTTTTCTGGGTCGGTATCAAATACTTCAAAAACAAAACCAGTGTAGTAGTCGAAACCACGCATAAGTGTAGGGTCAAAAGTTACATTTTTCACGCCCAGTTTTAGTAACTCTTCTATAGTTTCAACCATCTCTTTTGTTAGGTCACTTTCACCTATAAAGTCCAGTAGTTTTTCATGAGACTCTAGTAGGGAAATGAACTCTGAAGTTTTTTCTCCCAAAAGTTCTTCAAATGCTGTAGCAAAAGCATCTTTGGATATTTTGTCTTTTTTATCTATGATTTTAGAAGCTTTGTATGAAGAATCTTCGTTTAGACCAAACTTTTCAAAAAGTACTTTTGTGATTCGGCGATCGTTTACACGAATAATAAAGTCCTGGTCCTTTGCACCAAAGCCAGTCATTATTTTGTAAGCAATATTTACTATTTCAATGTCTGCCTTGTTTCCATCTACACCAAAAAGGTCGACGTTTAGTTGCCAGTGCTCGCGTAGTCTGCCTCTTTGAGGTTTTTCATATCTAAAAAGGTTGGGAATAGAGTACCATCGTAGAGGGAAAGAAAGTTCCTGCATTTTTCCAGCAACCATACGACTAACAGTAGGTGTCATTTCAGGTCGCAAGGTTACTTCGCGGTCACCACGGTCAGTAAAAGTGTATGTTTGCTCGTTTACTATTTCTTCACCAGACTTTGCCTTGTATAGTTCTGATGGTTCTAATACTGATGCAGAGTATTCTTCGTAACCAAACTTTTCTACAACATTTTTCCAAACATTGAAAATATAGTTTTGGATAAATAGGTCCTCGGGGTAGAAGTCACGAACCCCTTTGTAACTTTCGGTACTTATCTTTGATTTATCGCTCATATGGGTTATTGTATCAGAATATGACGAGTTCACAAGAAAAAGATTCTACGAAAGATTTGCACCTAGTGTATAAAAACTTGGGCGAAACGCCCCTAGAAAGATTGGAAAGGTTTAGAGTGGATCATCCAGAATTTAAAGATTCTAAAATGACATATGCAGGAAGACTGGACCCTATGGCAGAAGGTTTGCTTGTGTTACTTACAAATGATGCAGTAAATGCAAAAGAAAATTTTATAAATCTTTCAAAAACATATGAGGTGGAAGTTTTGTGGGGAGTTGGGACAGATACATTGGATGTTCTAGGTTTGGTTTCTGAAACAAATACTAAAAACCCAACAGAAGACGAGGTAAAGAAGTATGTGCTTGAAAGTATTGGCAAGTTTTCACAAAAATATCCAGCATACTCTTCTAAACCGGTAGAAGGTAAACCACTTTTTGTGTGGGCAAGAGAAGGTAAGCTAGATGAAATAAAAATACCTAGTCATGAGGTTGAAGTTTTTGATGCCAAATACATTTCAAGAAAAAATATTTTAAAACAGGATTTGCAGAGAGAAATACAGAGAAGAGTCTCATTGGTTCAGGGAGACTTTAGACAAAAAGAGATTTTGGAAAAATGGGAAGAAATTATGTCAAAGAGTCTCTTTGACATGTTTATGGTAGATAAAATTTTACTTGAGGTTTCGGGAGGTTTTTATGTTCGGCAGTTTGTGAAAGATATGGCTGAGACACTTGGAACAAGGGCACTAACTTTTCATATAAAACGCACAAAAGTAGGTGAGTTTGAAATGTAAATGAAATAAATACACAGTTTTGTTTGTAATAACTATTTACACTATGAATCTCTTGTGATTAGATAATAAGTGGGGTGGTTTTCGTCGTGAAGGCCACAAAGCGCCAGTGGGGTGAGGATGCCACGAGTTTCGCCTGTTGAAAGTATGGATGTTCGTCAGTGTGCCATCCATCTCGGTTCTCTCTGTCAGTCGTCCCTTCGTGCTTCGGGGGGTGACAAGCACCAGTATGTCCGTAGGCTTCGGCTGAACGGACTCGACGTGGGAACGTTCGACCTCATCAAGGACGGCCGTTCTGACGAGGTGGATCGCCGGATTCTCGTCGTACTGTTCGGGTCGATGGACATCAGTCCGAAGGATCGGCCCGCAGTTCGCGAGATGATCAAGAAGGTGACCCCCGGGGGGTATCAGCGCGTGAAGGGTTCCCTCGCGCAACAGTCGGCTTCGGCCTAGCAAGGGCCACAAGCACACAAGGGGCGGGTCGCGTTCGCGCGACCACGCTCTTTTTCTTGTCAAAAATACACAAAGGTGGTTATATATCAAAGGAATTAGAGAGCAAGTCCGACTAACATCTTCCGCTAGGGGTAGAGATTTGCCAATTTTGAGCCGTAGGGAAAAAATTCAGCGACACGCGAGTATCGTGAAGGGTCGTGTCGCCGAACTCAAGGAAAAGGGGGGCCTCGACAGAGTCCTGGAAGTACTGGGGGGAAACGAACTCATCACTCGGCTCGGCTCTGATGGAGCACCGTGCGTGAGTACCGTGGATGCTCGTATGGTGTATCTCGAGCTGGGGCTGGAGGGAGAACTTCTCAACGAGGTCCTCATTCTCCACACGCAATTTCGCCTGAATCGTCCGAACAAACCACCACAGAAGAGGCTTCCGCAGCCATTCGTGCGTCGTCGGCCAGGCACTATGCCGGTCAGACCCTGTCGTCACAGCTAGCTCCTCTCGTCGTTCTTCGTTTCGAAAAAGGCTCGAAGGTGTTCGCCACACCCTCGAGCCTTTGTTCGTTATTTTTTATAATTTTTCTTTCTAAGTCTTACAGATTTTGGAGTAATCTCAATGTATTCATCGTCTGACATTATTTCCATGGCTTTCTCAATATCTAGTGGAAGAGTCGCAGCAAGGTATACCTTGTCGTCAGAACCAGAGGCTCGCATATTTGTAAGTTGTTTACCTTTTGTTGGGTTTACAGTAAGGTCATCTCCCTTTGATACGTTTCCGATAACCATTCCTTCGTAAACTTCAACTCCTGGGTCAATGTAAAGTGTGCCTCTTTGTTGTAGGTTATCTAGTGCAAAAGCAAGAGCTTTTCCTTTTTCCATAGAAACCATCGAGCCAAATTTTGTTTTCTTTATTTCACCAACGTATTCTCGAAACTCTAGAAATCTTGAAGAAAGAATTCCTAGACCTTTTGTGTCCACTACGAACTGACCTCTGTAACCAAGTAGTCCTCGTGTTGGGATTTCAAAAATAAGTCTTTGTGTGCCGTGACCTTGTTTTACATTCATTAGTAGACCTTTTCTTTCTGTAAGTCTTGAGATAATAGAACTAGCAAGTTCATCTGGAACGTCGATAGTAACTTCTTCAAAAGGTTCTGTCTGAACGCCGTTTATTTCTTTTATGATAACTTGCGGTTGTGATACCTGCATTTCGAAACCTTCTCTTCGCATATTTTCAAGAAGCACTGCGATATGAAGTTCTCCACGTCCGTACACAGTAAAGTATTCGTTGTTGTTCCAGTCTACTTTTAGTCCAACGTTTATTTCTAGTTCTTTTTCTAGTCTGTCGCGGATTTGTCTACCAGTTACAAACTTTCCTTCACGTCCAGCGAAAGGTGAGTCGTTAACCAAAAAGTTTAGAGAGATAGTTGGCTCATCGATGTTGATAGATGGAAGAGACTCTTGAGAGTCGTTTTCGCAGATAGTGTCTCCAATATAAATATTTGGAAGTCCGGCTATCATCACGATATCTCCAGCGATTGCTTCCGCTGTTTCGATCCTTTTTGTTCCTTCAAAAGTGAACATTTTCGTAAGTCTGCCACTGAAAGTTTGGCCACTTGGTTGTTTTACGAAAACTGTTTGGCCACTTTTTACTTTTCCGTCGTAGATTCGGCAAACAGCCTCTCTTCCAAGAAAGTTATCATATGCAAGGTTAAAAGATTGCATTCGTAGAGGTGCTGAAACATCTGCTTTTGCAGGAGGCACAAGTTTTAGAATAGTTTCAAGTAGTGGAGTAAGGTCAGTGCTTTCGTCAGTAAGTTTCATTTTTGCGATACCTTGTCTACCGATAGCAAAAACTGTAGTAAAGTCTAGTTGCTCGTCATTTGCACCTAGTTCTAGGAAAAGTTCCAGCACCATTTCGTGTACTTCGTCTGGTCTTGCTGCTGGTTTGTCGATTTTGTTTATGATAACGATAGGTTTTAGTCCTAGTTCAAGTGACTTTTTCAAAACGAAACGTGTTTGAGGCATTGGACCTTCTTGGGCATCTACCAGAAGAAGCACAGTATCGATAGATCGCAATACTCGTTCTACTTCAGAACCGAAGTCAGAGTGTCCAGGTGTATCTACAATGTTAATTTTTGTAACCTCTCTTCCAGAATCTTTAGCAGGGTAGTATACAGAAGTATTTTTCGCGTAAATAGTAATACCTCTCTCTTGCTCTAAGGCATTAGAGTCCATAGTCGCACCTTCTTCTGTAGTCATGCCTGTTTGTTTCATTAAGGCATCTGTCAGAGTTGTTTTTCCGTGGTCCACGTGGGCGATGATTGCTATGTTTCTTATTTCCATGATGTTGGTGTGTTGTTCACAGCTCTAGTCTTTTTGTTCGATTTCTTCGTTGCTCGCTTGCGTTTGTTCCTGCAATGTACTACTTGTACATTTTAGTCACAATCCGCACTCGCGCCTCGAACTTGAACAAAAATCCTCAGAGTTTCTTAATTTTAATTATTATAAATTTATCTGATTTGAAAACCGGCTAACGCCGGCAATTAGGCTCTAATTAAAGCAAATTTTGGGTGTATAGTCAAATACTGGGGTTGATTTGTGGGTGAAAAATTGAGATTATTAAGAAATGCTTATTTCTCCGTCGGAGTTACTAGCCATATTGGAACACTATAGGTATTGGATCATTTTTCCAATAGCTATTTTTGAAGGTCCTATTATAATTATTATTTCTGGTTTTTTGGTAAGTTTAGGTTACCTAAACGGAGTTATCGCCTATGCTGTGGTCGTTACTGCAGATATTATAGGGGATTCGCTCTATTACTCATTGGGAAGGTTTTGGGGTAAGTCACATTTTATAAAAAAAGTTGGTAAATACATAGGTTATGACGAAAGTAGTGAAAAGTTCATAGAAGAACATTTTAGAAAACACAAAATAAAAACTTTTCTTATTGGTAAAGTAAGTCACGGTTTAGGGGGGACAATCCAGGTCGCATCTGGTATTGCCAAAGTTACATACAAAGAGTTTGTTTGGCTTTCTCTTTTAGGTACAGCACCAAAAGCGCTAGGGCTACTTGTGTTGGGATATTACTTGGGAAGTTATTATGAACAAATAAATGGCTATCTGCATAACATCGCATTAATAAGTTTTGGCGTGTTTGTTTTGATTCTCATGTACGTAATTTCCAAAAAAATTAAAAATAATTTTTTGAAAAATAAAGATTAACTTTTGTTATAAATATTTGGTATAATATTTACACCATGAATATACCAGAAGTTCTACCAGGTAATTTCCCATTATTTTCTAGTCTTCATTTGCAGATACTTATAAACAAGCCCGTAATGTTTGTGATACTCGGAGTTTTCTTTGTTGTTTATTCTATTGTTTCTGCGGTTTTGTTTTACCATTGGCACGCATATGGAATGCGAAGTAGGGGGATAATTGTGGCTGAAACAGTTTTCACTCTGGTTTCTCTTTCACTGTTTAGTTTTTCTGTATTATCAATCTTATATTATTAAAATGTCTTACGAAAACCTACATCTAGATCCAGAAGAAAAAGTAATTTTGGAGGTTCGAAAACACTGGATAGTTTTTGCTGGTATTGCTCTGGGACTTTTGTCTTCTGCACTTCTACCACTAGCTCTTTTTGTGGTAATAAAAATATACGCTCCAAATGTTTTGGTTTTGGATTTGCCGGGTAACGATCCTTCTTTTTATACTTTTCTTTATATTTTGTGGGTACTTGTTATGTGGATTCTGTTTTTTATAGATTGGACAAAATATTATCTAGATGTTTGGTATGTAACTGAAAAAAGAATTATTGCTGTAGATCAAAAAAACATTTTCCATCGAGAGGTTTCAAATCTTCGTTTTGATAAAATACAGGATGTGACAATAGGTGTTCGAGGTTTTGTTCCAACAATGCTGGACTTTGGAGATGTTCGGGTGCAAACAGCCAGTGAAGACAATCTAGAGTTCGTTTTGAATGTAGTTAGACATCCGGAAAATGTTAAAAAAGTTATTTTTGAAAGACAAAACAAAATAAATGAGAAAGACAGTAATACACAGGTATAGTTTTTAACTCTTTGGGAGGTGTTATAATTATGTTGTTGATGTAATTATTAATAATTTTATTTTATATGAAATCATTACACATGGTTACTTGGATTCTATTAGTAGTTGGAGGTCTAAACTGGGGACTTACAGCATTTGGATACAACTTGGTTGAAATGCTATTAGGAACTGATTCTCTAGCAATGCTAGTTTATGTACTAGTAGGTCTATCAGCAGTATATGAGTTGGTAACTCACAAGAAAAACTGCAAAGTATGTTCTGGTGGAGGAATGGGACAAATGTAATTCAATAAGTCTCAACAAAAAACTGCCGAAAGGCAGTTTTTTTGAAACAAAATACTAATCAAAAAAATTAACCAAGTAAGAGTCAATTACTCTCTGATCTAAGTCATAAAAATGTAACCCATCATTGTGTAGACTTGTTGCCAGGGGAATACTTACAAACCTATAGTGCCAAGGTTCAAAAACGTAGTAAGTGTTATTTTTTGGGTATGACATAACAAAACCATACTTATGTGCATTATCTGTAAGCCATTTGTAAGCCGGTGTTTTATCAAAACCGACTAATGCACCATTTAACTCTGGAGTAGTAAGGTCTAGCGTGGTTCCTAGTTGGTGTTCGGAGTATCCCTGGTCAGCAGAAAACTTATTAGCACCACTACCATAGGTGACTTTATACGAAGACTTTAAACTAGCCTGTGTTCCAAAAGAGCGATAACCAGAGGCAATTAAAATATTTACACCATCGGCTTTTGCTGACTCTAGCATTGTTTGCAGGTGAGGCCAGACTTGCTCATGGATTTCTATTTTTTTATTCTTTTCGTATATGTATTGTTCGGGTATGGAAACTAGTTTTGGTGGTATGTAGTTTTCATTTAGGAAATATACTTTTGAATATTTTTTCAAAAGTTCAGAGTCAGTTTTGCTAAGTTTCTCAAGAACTCCAACAGTTCCAGCAAGTGTCTGTATTTGGTTTTGAAAAAGGAAAGTGTTTTCTTTTTCTTTTTGTAGATTGTCTGCAACCTGGAGTTTTTCGCTTGTAGTACTAGCGAGTTTGGCTTGGGCTATCTGTAGAGCCATGCTGTAGTTTTCAATATTGTTTTGTAGACTCAAGTTTTGGTTACGAACTATCCAAAACATGTATAGGTTAAAACCTATAGAAACAAGTAAAAACAGTGTAGAAGTAAACTTTACGACTGCCTCTCTTGAGAATTTCGAGTTCATTTTCATCCCTGTATACTATCATACCGGAACTCTTCTATCATTATCTTGTCATGGCTTTCAAAATATGTTGTTTTTTTGTTTTTCAGTATGATTATTTGGGGAGATTCGTGTTTTATTCCAAAAACTTCTGCAATCTTTTTCGAAAGCACGGGACTGTCCTGGACCACAACTAGAAATATAATTGCTTCTATTTTGTTTTCATTTTTTGCCCTTTCTAGCATCTCTTTTATTACGTCACTTTGGTAGCACTTTGATGAGTGTTTGAAAATAATAACAGGGTTTTGTTCTGATTTTTCTAGTATTTCAGAGAGATGGGTCGTTTTTTCGAAGACTATCATATCTGTATTTTAGCATAGAAGGATTTGTTTACTGTCCTCATAAGTAGTATTATAAGGTCAATATTTATTAGTTAACACAAAAAACATGAAAGGATTCATAGAGTTTATCAGAGAGCAGGGGGTAGTTGGTCTAGCGGTGGGTTTCATTTTAGGAGGCGCTGTTTCTAAAGTAGTATCTGCTCTTGTTACAGATATTATCAACCCAATTTTGGGTGTTATTCTTGGTTCAGCAGAGGGGCTAAAGAGCGCATCATTTGGGATAGGTTCTGCACAAATAATGTACGGAGACCTGCTTTCAGTAGTTATCGATTTTCTTGTTATTGCTCTTGTGGTTTACTACGGAGTAAAAGGTTTGGGACTAGATAAACTAGACAAGTCAAAATAATATTTATGTATATTTTAAAAAACTCCGCATGGGCGGAGTTTTTTAATTGTGATAAAATACTGCAATGGATCCCGTAAGAGATTATGGGTTAATATTAAAAACATATTTACAAAATAATTAGGTGGTCGAAATAATTTACTAAACATAATTTAACTACGGAAACTAAAAGTTTCCTATCTCAAACGGGATGGATATTTTTTCACATGGCTTGTATGGAGGGGTTGCTTTTGGCAGGGAAAATAAAAAAAACTACTGGACTGCCTTTTTCTTTGGAGTTGGACCAGATTTGTTTTCGTTCGGAATATTTTTCCTGTTAAGGATCTTAAGTTTAGGAAAACTTTTGTCCGGAAGACCAGAGGCTTCATCTATCCCACAATATGTCCACACTCTGTATGACTTTACTCATAGTTTTGTACCTTATTCTATATTTTTTGCATTGCTTTGGGTTTTTGGTAAAAAAAAGTTTGCCAAACTTACTTTGGGCTGGCCACTACACATACTTTTGGATATGCCACTGCATTCTCTGCAGTTTTTCCCAACACCTTTTCTGTGGCCGTTTTCTGACTTTAGAATAGACGGAACTCCTTGGGGCAATCCTTATATTTTCTTTCCAAACGTAGTTTTTATAATAATCCTGTATTCTATTTGGTACTACCAAAACAAAAAGCGAAAAGAAAGTTTGGCTAAACTAGTTTAGTGTTTTCTAGTCGTTTGATTCTTTCTTCCATTGGAGGGTGAGTAGAGAAAAGGGACGTGAGAAGTGAAAGTTTAAATGGATTAACTATAAACATGTGTGCAGTTGCTTGATGTCTAGGACTAGCATGTACTGGGTTTTCTTTTGAAATATTTCCAAGTTTTCTAAGCGCGTTTGCCAAACTTTTTGGATCTTTTGAAATATGTGCACCAGTTTCATCTGCCATATATTCTCTGCCTCTAGATATTGCTAGGTGAAGAAGGGAAGCGATGATGGGTGTTAGGAAAACAAAAAGTAAGTTTCCCACACCACTTTTTCTGTCATCTCTGTCACCAGAATAAAATGCCATTTGAGAAAGATATGAGATAGTGCCTGCAAGCGTTGCTGCAATACTAGAGATAAGAATATCTTTATTTTTTATGTGTGAAAGTTCATGTGCTAGAACTCCACGCAACTCTTCGTTTGAAAGTAGAGCCAGTATTCCTTCACTTACAGCAACTACTGCATTGTGTTCGTTTCTTCCTGTTGCAAAAGCGTTTGGTGTCGGCAAGTTTACTTTAAAAAGTTTTGGTTTAGGGAGTCCAGCTGCTTTGGAAAGTTCTTCAACCATTTCGTGAAGTAGAACATTTTCTTCTCTTGTGATTTCTTTTGCTTTATAAAGAGAAAGGACGATTTTGTCAGAAAACCAGTATGAACTAAAGTTCATAGCAACAGAAAAAAGTAGAGCAATAGTTGCGCCATTTCTACCACCAAAATAAAAACCAATAAATACTAGTATTCCGGTAAGTGTTGCCAAAAGTAACGTTGTTTTAAAATGATTCATAGGGTGGATTATATCAGTTATTTTTTACATTTTACACATAGACATCTGCCGTTGCTCAGGTATTCATCAAAGTATTCCTTGCCATAGTCATATGTAAGTTCTTCACCGGCTTTTATATTTTTAAGTGCGAAAATAAAAACTCTTCCTTCCGGTCCATCGGCTTCACAGTTTGGTCTGCACGAATGGTTTATATACTTTGCTGTGTTTTCTTTTGTATTGCCGTTTATGGTTTTGTTTTTACCAACTTCGAAAAGATACTTTGAGTTTATTTTTTCGGCCTCTTCTTCTGTTATCGGAACTCCGGTGTACTCTATAATGCAAGAACCTTTTTTAATGTCTTCAAGTGCAAAAAGACCTTTTCCTGTTTTTGATTTTTTTACCTTTATTTTAAAATCTCCCGGTGTGTATTTACTTTTTCTCATAGAGGTCTATTTTATCTTAAATATTTCTTTATACAAATAGCGTAAACCGCTGGAGACGAAGTTCGTTCCAGCGGGGAGAGGTTTCCCTCATGAGGGTTCATTCCATACATCTGCGGTGTATGGTCCGGATTGAAAAGAACCACAATAGTCCAGTCGTTAGTGTTCCCACCAGGACCGAAACCATTTTGGGCCAGCCCAGTTTCCACCAAATGTGCACGCCGTCGTGGATGTGTGCATACGCGGGTAGGAAATCGGGCTGAGGCAGGAACCTAAACTTTCCCCAGACCTGTACTAGGTCCGGTAGTAGCCCAGCAATGAGGCAGAGTGCCAGCAGGACTCGGTAGTCGGGAAGCCTGCGTCCGACTCGATACGTAACCCATGTCGACAGAGAGATGTCGCCGAGTGCCCACCAGAAGCCAAGCGAAATCGGGCTGGTGTAGTTATCTCCAGCAACGAGCCCAGGTTCGAGATGGGGGATTAGGTCAAGTGGTAGATGTGCCACAAGGACCAGGATTGGAAGCCAGACTAGTGCCGTTCTGGGTTTGGTCTTAATCCCTAGGGCGATTGCTGGCAGTATGTGCGCGCTCGGTAGCATGTGACCTACTCGATCCTGTGGAGCTCGCGGTCCATGGCGTAGATCGTTTTTTCTTCGTCTGTTTTGACCAGGTGGACTCCACCCGAGCCGATGCAGTTTTTCGCGACCACCCTGACCCTGCGACCATCGAGGTCCTTATTTCTGCCAAGCCCGGCGACGTTCTGCCGGAAAGTGTAGTAATTACCCTGGACGATCTCGTCGTTTGTGGCCATGCGCCCTCCGAGAGATAGCCTATATTAAAAAGGTTGGAAATTCAAATACACAAAAAGCGCCTATGGCGCTTTTCTGGCTCCGGCGGTAGGGATCGAACCTACGACCAATCGCTTAACAGGCGATTGCTCTACCACTGAGCTACACCGGAATAATAAGATAATATCAAAAATAACACAGAATGCAATAAAAAATTTTACAAAGCGAAAGGCGAGGACGGGGTCCTCGCCTGGTCGCAACGGGTCTGTTTCAGTCCGTGCGACGTGATTACTTCCTTTCCCACGGCTGGCGCTCTGCCAGCCTGTTGATCACCTCGATCAAGTTCCTCCGGTTGGCGCGCTCGTTCAGCAGTCCGAGTCGGTGGATCTGCTGATACTGCCAGATGACCTCCTCGACGGGAGCGCGGTACTCCTGCTTCACGACGTAGAGGCCGAGGTCTTCCGGAATGGTCTTGTCACCTTCGATCACGCTGTGCCCGTTCAGGACGTACTTGTGGTCCAGGTCGGGGTTCGCAGCGAACCAGCGGTACTCGGTCAGTTGTTCCTCCGAGACGTTCGGGAAGTTGCGCCTGGCCGACATGAGTTCGGCCAAGATGAGCGCGTAGTCCCTGTTGTCGAGCTTGACCTCGTCGAGAACGAGCATCGGGTACGGCTCCGTGTGGGTGCTGTTGTTCCGAATCGTGATGATTCGGTCTCGGGTAGCCTGAGCTTCCGAGCAGCCCGACACGACGACGATAAGGAAGAGAGCGGTTGCGACACGGGTGAAAGTGTCCATATGCCTCCTAGGCAGTGGGTTGTCCATATATAATAGTATCATAAATAAGTAATATTGTCAAATATAAATATGTATTGTGCCGTAGTAAACTATGTTAAAATTATTCCATTAATATTAATCATTTTTAATTCAAACATATGGCAAACAAACTTAATCCCTATCTAAACTTTGATGGAAAAACTAAAGAAGCAATGGAGTTTTATAAAAACGCACTAGGTGGGGAACTTCACATGACGACTTTCAAAGAAGGTAACATGTCACACAAATCTAGTGATGATGTTAAAATCATGCACGCAGAACTTAAAACAGAAAGTGGTATGACGATAATGTCTTCAGATGTTCCAGAGGGCTGGTCAAATGTTGTTGGAGATAATGTGTCACTTTCCTTAAGTGGTGATGGTGCAGAAGAACTGCAAGGATATTGGGAGAAGCTTTCGGAGGGCGGAAATATAGGACAGCCGCTAGTTGAGGCACCCTGGGGAGATAAATTTGGCATGTTCACAGATAAGTTTGGAATAAGATGGATGGTAAATATAGCAGGTAAGAAGGCATAAGGAAAAACCACCCAAGAAAATAATTGGGTGGTTTTTCTTTATTAGTTTTAGGTGTATTATATAGGTATATGAATATCAAAACACACGCAGTAAATTTTGATTTAACAGATGCAATAAGCGAGTATGTCGAGAAGAAAGTTTCATCACTTGGTAAGTTTATTCCAAATAGTGAAAATCTTTTGTGTGAGGTTGAAATAGGAAGAACGACGAAGCATCATAACTCAGGAGATATTTTTAAGGCAGAAATTAATATTCTTGTTCCAGGTGGAAGTCAGGTGTATGCAAAAGCAGAAGAACCGGAATTGTATACTGCTATAGATATTGTTCGTGATGAAGCAGAAAGGGTAATAGTTAACCAGAAAAATAAAAAGGACACATTGTTTAGAAGAGGAGCATCTCAAGTCAAAAATTTACTAAAGAGAGTTAGTTGGAAGAAATAATGAAGGTTGGGAATCTACAACAGAAGGCCAACTGGTTTTTAGTTGGTTTTGTATTCGGATGTATTTTTATAATTACTCTACTTCTTTTTGCAAAAGTTAAGGCTGAGCAAAGAGCCCAAGATTACAGTTATCTTACAGGAGACTATTCTCACTATCTAGAATAATTCTTATTTTTTACCTCTTAGATAGTCTTCATACGCCATTTCCTTCCTTCCTTCCGGTATTATTCTTTCTAGAATAAGTTTTCCATCTTCTATCTTTGCTTTTTTAACTACAATTCTTTTTTCATTATCAAAAAAGTAAGCACTGGGCCATACAGAAAAAGCCCTAATCTTTCTAAGATTTTTTTCTGAGGAGTCCTCTAGTTTAATTTCCCCATCTGATTTTTCTATTTTTTTACAAAAAGTAGCATTGGCGTGGTCCTGTTCCACTGTTTTTATTTTTCCTTGTATCCATTCTGGTATTACTTCTGCCAACATTTCGCCACCAACCTTACCGCAATGTTTTTCCAAATCCTCAAAGTATGGAGGCCATTCTATGCTCACTTTTTTTTGAGCAAGTATTGGTCCATGGTCTACTTCATTGTCTAGTTGGATTATTGTCACACCAGTTTCATTCTCCTCTAAAATAGAAAACTGTAGTGGTGATGGACCGCGGAGTTTCGGCAGAAGTGAAGGGTGAACGTTTAAGGTTTTAAACTTGGGCAAATCCAGAATATTTTGTGGGATTATTTTCCCATAGGACGCTACGATAAAAAGATCGAACCCATTTTCAGAGTATGAAAGAATCTTTTCTAGAACATCCGGAGTTTTAAGAGACTTTAGTTGTAAGTATTTTATATTTTCTTTTTCCGCCCAAACTTTTGCCTCTGGGGGAGTGAGCAATAGTTTTCTGCCCTTTGGTTTGTCTTCGGTAGTTACGATTAGTTTCGGTAGTAGTCCCTGGTTTTTGAGTTCATCTAAAACATAGACAGAAAAAGCAGAACTGCCAAAAAAAACAAATTCAATGTTATTTTTTAGATTTTCGCTCATACTTTTTTACATCCTCTGGTAATATTTCTTCAACATTTTCTGCTTTGTCTATAAAGAGTATTCCGTCTAGGTGGTCTATCTCGTGTTGAAATATCTGAGCAACTAAACTTGTACCACCTCGTTCAAACTTTTGACCAGTTTCATCATAGGCGATCACTGTTGCTTTTTTTGCTCGACTAACTTTTCCATACAAGTATCTGACCGACAAACAACCTTCTTCTACTTTTTTTCTTTCTTTTGAGATTTTTTTGATAACTGGGTTAATGAAAACAGTATCGGGGTATTTTATTTTTGGAGCATCTTCGTGTACAACTTCTTCGCCATCTTTGTTTCTTTTTGCTTCAGCTAGGATTTCTTCAACTCTTCCAGACATAACAAAAATCCGCAAGTTGTATCCTATCTGAGGTGCGGCTATGGCAACGCCATCATCCTGAGAGTCTAGAGCCTCTTTCATCTCAGAAATTATCTTATTTATTTTGGGTGTATTTATCTCAGAAATTGGAACCTCCTTTGCTATTTCTCGGAGTACAGGTTCTTCTTTTTGTAGTATTTTCTTCATCATAACTTTACATAAAATATCACAAAAGGCTTGATGGGTCTATTCGAACACTAAACTGTGGTGGGAGATTTTTAATTTTCAAAAGTAGTTCAGGTTCTGGCCATTTTTCTTTCGGAAGGTATAAAAGTCCATTAACGGTATGTTTGTTTTTTGTCCCTGGAGTAAATGCATCAAAAATCTGAAGAACGTATGGCAAAAACATTTCCTTTACAGACTCCATTTCTTTTCTCACTTTACTTTTTTCACCAACCAAGGATAGTTTTATGTATGTGTTAAATGGGGGAAAGTCCATCGATTTTCTCTCTTCTATTTCATCGCGATAAAAGTCTAAAAGGTTTCCTCTGGTAGCATATTCAAATATTTTTGCTCTATGTTGTCTTGTTTGGATCAGAAATTCTTTTTGCGCTGTAGAGCGCATTTCAAGTAGTATGTGAAAAACTTTCTCATTTATCTGGTAGTCCGGTATTGAAAAATACGAATCTAGGGAAACTACCGCTACATTTTCTATTTTTTGGTTTAGATATGACAGGGCCATTTCTGTACCAATACATATAGAACCCGGTTTGTTGTAAAAAGTGTCTCGAACTTTCTCTGCCTTTTTGTGGGTGGTTATATGGTCTTTGTCAAAAATAAAAATATTGGATTCTGGGTATAAACTCTGTATTTCCTCGGCGACTTTGTCTATACCTATTCCCATAGGGTTTAGTCGCCAACCAGAGCAGTGAGCACATTTCACCAAAGCATCAAACCTTTCGCCACAGTGGTTACATACAAACAAGTTTTTTGGTTTTCCATCGGAATCTTTTTTGCTGTAGAGGATTACTGGTTGGTTACAGTTTCCGCAACTGACTATTGTTCCACAGTCACTACATACTGTTTGGGGGTAAAGTCCTTTTCTTGAACAAAACAAAAACAAATGTTCGTTGTTTTCTATATTTTCAGAAATTATTTTCTTTATTTTTTCTCCTAAAATAGTAAACTCCATTTTTTTCATATCCTGAGGAGTTTTCATGTCGACTATTTCACAGGTTGCAGTAGTCAGTGACCGGAACTTAAAAGGCGATAGACTGGCGTAACGACCTCTTTTTTCTTCCCACAAAGTTTCTACTCGCAGGAAAATATCACCCAGGACTAGTCGAACTTTCATTTCTTTGGCGAGAGTTTCTGCAGCAGACCTTATGTCTAGAAAAGGTCTGGTTTGCATTTTGTAACCCCTAGAACTTTCTTTTTCAATTATTATTGTTCCTATGTCATGTCGAGGTATAGAAAGAAATGAACCTGTGCCGACAATAAGCACAGGATGAGTTTCTTCATTTATTCTTTTCCAAGTCTCTACTAGTTCTTTTTCTGCGATACCAGAATGCAAAGTAAAAGTATATTTTTCTATGCCTTTTTCCAAAAGAATTTTTGCACTCATCAAATCTTCGATAGTTGGTACACAGAAAAATACAGAATGGTTTTTTGCAAACTCCTCCCTGACCAAACTTTTGTATGTAGCAAATCTTTCTTCGCTATCAGACTGTATCAAGTTTATTTCGTGAAAGGTATCTTTTGGTTTAGGTTTTGGTGTATAGGTAAGTTTGTCGTTTTTTTCCAAAATATTTTTAGGGAGTAGGGAAAAAAGTACCGCACCGACACTGCTTGCATTGTGGTCAGCAATTTTTTTTACTCCATTTACAAACTCTGGAGCCAAAAAAGATTTTGAACCAGCCTCTTCTATTTTCTTCATACTGTATGAAAGAGACTTTATTTCGGACTTCATCTCTTCCACATTTTTTTCTTCTAGTACAAGTCCGTGGACAATTTTTTTACGTAAGGAGATTTTTACAATAGAACCAACGCCGACATCATTTTTGGTAAAGTAGGTGAGGGTATCTTTCGGTATACCTTTGCTTATGGGGACTACGGTTAACAGTTTCATTGCCGTATTATAGCAGAGTGGGGAAATGGGTACTTTGGGCTATATTACTACCTGCATTAGAGCGTTTCCGTCCTGTACATATATATAGTCAGGGTTGTTGCCTACGAAATACGGGTTCTGGCCTTTGTATATTGGCATAAAGTTTTGTCCACCATCTTTGTTTAGTTCTACGACATAGACTCCAATAGTTGTAGAGAAAATAATCGCGTCAGTTCTGTTTTTGTAAAAGTTTATATTTTTTACAGGTGTCACAACATTTATTACTTCATTTTCTGTGTTTTCATTTTTTGCAAAAATAGTACCGTCGTTTACCCATATCAAAATTTTGCCGTCAGTACTTTTTAAAGGTTTGTCTTCTGTTGGTGCAGTATTGTTTCTGATCTGGTTTACAATACTCCAGTATTCTGGGTCCTGTGTTCCAATAATATTTCCAGAAGGGTTTTGAGAAACTAGAAGAGGCTCAATCTTTACCTTGCTGTTACTTTTTATATCCAAATCTTTTTTCCATGGATAGTAACTATCTCTAGAAACTATAATAGTGTGTTTCTTTGGTGACAATTTTACTTTTAAAGTCTCATTGTCTTTTTTTGTTGTTAGCTTTTGTGACTTATCTATGAAAACTGATGTGTTTATAAGTGGTAGTGTTACGGAAACTTCACCAACTTTTCCTATTTTGAAACCGTTTGTGATTCTAAAACCAAGTGCGTAAAAAATAATCAAAAGTAAAACAACCAAAACAGAAACACCCCAGTAAATTTGTGATTTTTTTATATTTTTTACATTATCATTCATATCGGCTATTATACTGAATATATTAAATATGTCATTTTTCTCTAAAAAAATCGGTATCGACCTTGGAACCGCCAACACTTTGGTGTTTGTTCCGGGTAGGGGGATAGTCCTAAATGAGCCATCTGTTGTCGCTGTTTCTGAAGAAGACAACAAAATCGTAGCAATTGGTATAGAGGCAAAAGAAATGATAGGCCGTACTCCTGATAATATTATTGCCTATAGACCAATGAAGGATGGAGTTATAGCGGACTACCGCGTGACTGAAGCCATGCTTCGATACTATATAGACAAAGCCTTGGGTAAATGGAGTTTTTGGAAACCAGAGGTTCTAGTTTCCGTTCCAGCAGGAGTTACATCTACTGAAAGACGTGCTGTGATAGAGGCCGCGATACGTGCCGGAGCAAAAAATGCATACGTTATAAAGGAACCTATTTTGGCTGCAATTGGTGCGGGTATTCCTATTCATGAAGCAAAAGGCCATATGATAGTGGATATCGGGGGAGGTACAACCGATGTTGCTGTTATCTCGCTTGGCGGTATTGTCGCATCAACTTCTGTAAAATGTGCCGGAAATAAAATTGACTATGCAATTGCGGACTATATCAAAAAAACTTTTAACCTCGGTATAGGAGACAAAACGGCAGAAGATATAAAAATAAAAATCGGTTCTGCAATACCACTAGACGAGGAACTCGCGATAACTATAAAGGGACGTGACTTTGTTACAGGACTTCCACGAAGTGTAGAAATAAAAACAAATGAAATAGTAAAAGCATTGAGTAAGGATTTGCGCGAGATGATAAAAGCAATAAAGGATGTGTTGCAAGAAACTCCACCAGAACTTTCTTCGGATATTATAGATCAAGGGATTATTATGACAGGAGGAACTTCACAACTACGAAACTTTCCTGAACTTGTTTTGAGGCGTACTGGTGTGAAGGCTGTTTTGGCAAAAGATGCGTTGTACTGCGTTGTAAAAGGTACAGGAATTGCACTAGAACACCTTGATAACTACAAAAAATCTGTGATTTCCAAGAGATAGAAAATTTTCTTTTTCCCCACAATCTTTTCAGAGCGAGCTTTAAAAATTCCAGCGAATTTTTAAAGCCTGGTCCTCGGCCTCCATCCGTCAAGAAGGGGCGCCTTGACGGAGCCATGCTGGAGGCACTGCGGAGTCTCAGAAAAGATTGTGAGTCAACGAAAATTTAGGTATTTGATATAATAGTAGATATGCACTCATTTTTAGAAATGTACAAAAACTCGGATAGTCTGCACCACGCATACTATTTTGTTGAACACAAACTTGAGGAGGGGGTAAAAAAACTTAAAGATTTTCTAGAGGAAAAGTTGGGTGTGAAAACTGTAGGTAACCCAGATTTTTCTCATAGAAAGTATGAGAACTTTTCTATAGATGATGCAAGACTTTTGAATCAGGGGGAAATGCTTAGGAATTTTTCTGGCGGTAAAAAGATTTTTATTATTGAGACTGACTTTATAACCGAGGAAGCTCAGAACGCGTTACTTAAAGTTTTTGAAGAGCCAACAGAGGGAACTCATTTTTTCATAATTTCACCACAAGAAGTTTTACTTCCAACTTTGCGCTCAAGAATGCATGTATTTGCAAATTCTGAGTCTGAAACACTCATGTCAAAGAGTCTCTTTGACATGAGTTTGAAAGATAGGCTCGAAGTGGTAAAAGAGATTACCGAAGGAATAAAAGATGATGAAAAAACAAAACAGGATGCGATTTCTTTTTTAAACAGTATTGAAAAAGAACTGTATGAAGATGGAGTTTTGAAGAATGCTGAAAAACTGAAGGTTTGTGAAATGACGAGAGAAGCATTGTACGACCGTGGTGCTCCAGTAAAGATTATTTTGGAGAATCTAGTCATCTCTATTTAGTTTTAATATTTTTTGTTATAATCCCGAAATATGGCATATAATTTTAATCAATTTAAAGAAGGTGTAAAAGGTGTAGAAGAGTGGCTAAAAAAGGAGTTATCTACTGTTCGTACTGGTAGGGCAAACCTTTCCATACTAGATGGTGTAAATGTAGAAGCCTACGGGACATTTATGCCGATAAACCAAGTGGCAAACCTTTCAATGGAAGACGTGCGTGTTGTTCGTATCGCACCTTGGGATGCATCCGTTGCAAAAGAGGTGGAGAAGGCAATTGTTGCTTCTGACTTGGGACTTTCTGTTACGGTAGATGACAAGGGACTTCGAGTCATTTTCCCAGAACTTACTGGCGAAAGAAGATTGGCACTAGTAAAACTAACTAAACAAAAACTAGAGGATGCAAAAATAACTTTGCGCGGTGAAAGAGAGAAAACTTTGAAAGATATTGATGCAAAAGAAAAAGCAGGGGAAATGAGTGAGGATGAAAAGTTTAGACTAAAAAATGAACTTCAAAAAATGATAGACGAGTGCACAAGAAACCTCGAGTCTATGTTTGAAAAGAAAGAGAAGGAGATAAGTGAATAATAATGACTGTAATAATTTTTTTAATCATACTGGCGATACTTGTATTTGTTCATGAACTAGGGCATTTTTTGGTGGCAAAAAAGTCAGGTATTCGTGTGGACGAGTTTGCTATTGGTTTTCCTCCTAAACTTTTTGCAAAAAAGTGGGGGAGCACTTTATATACACTAAACGTTATTCCTTTCGGAGGTTTCGTAAAAATTTTTGGTGAAGATGCTCATAGTGGGGAAATAAGTGAGGAAAACAAAAGTGTAAGTTTTGTTTACAAACCACGATATATCCAGGCTGCTGTTTTGGTAGCAGGAGTAACTTTCAATATTATTTTTGCCTGGTTACTTATTGCGGTTACTTTGTTTATGGGGAGCGTGAGTCCTTTGCCACATGACACTATGGGCGAGTTTAATGACGCAAAACTCCTTGTGACAGAAGTTTTGGTGGACTCTCCTGCAAGTAAAGCGGGTATTTTGCCAGGGGACACTATTGTTTCTATTTCAAACGGAAAACAGACTGCGACAGAAAAGATTTTTCCAGAAGTTGCCCAAAAAATAATTTCAGAAAGTAAATCGGATATAACAATAAAACTAGAATCAGAGAAAAAAGAGGTTAGGGAACTTAGTGTGACACCTACAGAAAACCTTATTGCTGGGAAAAAAGTTGTTGGTGTTTCTATGGAGTGGGTTGGCACAGTAAAATATTCTGCATGGGCATCTCTCACACAAGGAGCAAAATCTACTTGGTACTTGCTTCGGGAAACTGCAGTGGGACTAGCAAAGTTTTTGTGGCAAACAGTTACATTTCATTCTGACTTTTCACAGGTTACTGGTCCTGTTGGTATTGCAAAGGTTGTAAAGGAGGCGAACGACCTTGGTTTCAAATACCTACTAACTATTATGGCGATTATTTCTATAAACTTGGCAGTAATAAACCTTGTTCCATTTCCCGCTCTTGATGGAGGTAGACTACTTTTTGTTTTTATTGAGGCGGTGATTAGGCGACCACTAAACCCGAGCGTTGTTAAATGGTCAAACCTAATCGGTTTTGCACTACTTATGATTTTGATGGTTGCAGTGACTTCGCATGACATCCTGAAACTGTTTTAGACTTTTTTCTTAAACCATGTTATAAATACCTCTGGACGCGGAAGTGAACCACTCGTTTCAGCCGCACGAGTGTCACGCCCACTTTTGCGGTTAGAAGGGGTTTAGCCGGCCTCTTCGGCCCTCGCGAGCTGTTCTTTCCGCGTCTACTTGTAATGTTGGACTGCTTTCTGCGCCGCACGCCACCCCACGCAGTCAGATACGACGCCGCCACCTTCGGCCACCCCTCACCAGGGTGGCCCTTTTTTTTGCTCAAAATATTTTTTTGCTGTAGTATTGTCTTTATGAAACAAACACAACTTTTTACAAAAACACGCAAGGAGGCACCAGCAGATGAGGCTTCAAAAAACGCCCAACTTTTAATACGCGGAGGTTATGTCCACAAAGAACTCGCTGGCGTTTACTCGTATTTACCTTTAGGTCTTAGAACACTAAATAAGATTGTTGCAGTAATTCGTGATGAAATGAACAAGATAGGTGGTCAGGAGTTGCTTATGTCTGCACTTCAAGATAAAGAACTTTGGTCACGAACAGACAGATGGGACGATGCAAAAGTAGACAACTGGTTTAAAACAGAACTTAAAAGTGGTGGAGAAACTGGTCTTGGTATTACACATGAAGAACCACTAACTCGTATCATGAGTGAGCATGTTTCGTCTTATAGAGATTTACCGAAACTTGCTTATCAGTTTCAAAACAAGTTTAGAAATGAACTTAGAGCAAAGTCGGGTATTATGCGAGGAAAGGAGTTTATGATGAAAGACATGTATTCTTTCTCTAGAGATTATGATGCTCACAATATGGATTATGACAAAATACGTGGTGCTTATATTAAAATCTTTGAACGCCTAGGTCTTGGTGATAAAACATATGTAACATACGCAGATGGGGGAATCTTTGCAGATTTTTCTGAGGAATTTCAAACTCTAACAGAATCAGGTGAAGATATTGTATATGTACACGAGGGTAAAAAAATTGCTGTAAACAAAGAGGTATATACGGACGAAAGTCTTGCAAAACTCGGTGTGTCAAAGGATGAGTTGGTTGAAAGAAAGGCTGTAGAAGTCGGTAATATTTTTCATCTTGGTACAAGATTTTCTGATGCGATCGGTTTGAAATACAAAGACGAGGACGGTAGTGAAAAATCTGTTGTGATGGGTAGTTATGGAATCGGTCCAACTAGAGTTATGGGTACAATCGTCGAAGTTTTATCGGATGAAAAAGGAATAGTTTGGCCAAAAGAAGTCGCACCGTTTGCTATACACCTTGTTCGCCTAGGTGTAAATGATGCAACAGTAAAATATGCTGATGACTTGTATGAAAAACTAAAACAAAATGGCGTAGAAGTTCTTTACGACGATAGAGACTTGCGACCAGGAGAAAAGTTTGCCGACTCTGACCTTATTGGTATACCTGTTCGTTTTGTTGTAAGTGACAAAACTGTCGCCGAAGACAAAGTTGAAGTAAAAATGCGAACAGAATCAGATTCAAAACTTGTGAGTGTAGATGAGGCCTTGAAATTAATTTAAAAAAATTTCTTTCTCCTCATAATTTTTTATCGCAACCTTAAAAACTCCAGCGAGTTTTTAAGGCCAGTCCTCGGCCAAAGTCGTCAAGATGGAGTGCCTTGACGACACCATGCTTTTGGCCTGCGGGGGCGCTAAAAAACCATGAGTCGACGAGATTTTTTTAATTGTGTTAGTATGTCTAAAAATGATTAAAAACCTGGAACAATTTAAACGATACATTTCCAATGATATTGGGATAGACTTGGGTACGGCAAACACCCTCGTTTATTTGTCTGGTAAGGGTATTGTTCTAAACGAACCGTCTGTTGTGGCTATAAACCAGAAAACTGGTCAGGTTGTGGCGGTGGGTAGGGATGCGAAACAAATGCTGGGTAGAACTCCGCAACATATTGTGGCTGTGCGACCTTTGGTAGATGGTGTGATTTCTGACTTTGAGGTAACAGAAGAAATGATTACATATCTTTTAAACAAGGCGCAGAAAGGTAACACAAAACTTTTGGGTCCTCGCGTTGTTGTGGGTGTACCATCTGGCATAACAAACGTAGAAATACGCGCGGTACGTGACGCGACAAAAAACGCCGGAGCGTCAGAAGTGCATATTGTAGAAGAACCAATGGCCGCTGCTATAGGTATGCGACTTCCTGTTATGGACCCAAGTGGAACCATGATTATAGATATAGGTGGAGGAACTACAGATATTGCTGTGATTTCTCTAGGTGGAGTTGTTCGAAGTAAAAATTTGAAGATTGCTGGGGATAAACTAAACAACGATATTATTTCGTACATGCGAAGCGAGTTTAAAATCCTTGTTGGTGAAAAAACTGCAGAAGAAATAAAAATAGCGATTGGCGCAATAATGCCAGGGGATGAACCACTAGAGGCAAGTGTAAAGGGTCGTGACCTTATTACGGGACTTCCTCGTGAGGTTATAATAACTGACTCTGATATTCGTGAAGCGATTTCGCAGTCGATAAATACTTTGGTAGATGCGGTAAAAGAAGTTTTGGAAACAACACCACCAGAAGTTTTGTCAGACATTATGCAAAAGGGCATTTTCCTCGCTGGTGGCGGAGCACTTATAGTTGGTCTGGCTGAAATAATCTCGGAATACACAAAAATACCAGTACACATTGCTCCAGATCCTCTGACTGCAGTTTGTCGTGGTACTGGTATAATTTTGGAAAACCTAGAAACATACAAAGATGTACTAATAACAAACAAAGATGAACTTCCTCCTAAAAAGTAAACCAAAAAGAAACTTCGATCCTAAAATAGTTACTGTAGTTGTAGTTTTTTTGGTACTTATGCTCGCGTCTTTTTTGTTCCCATCTTTCCTACGAAATTCTTCACAACTTTTTATGCGACCATTTTGGGCTTTTAAGGAAAAAACGTATGGGACTTTTTCTTTTGCGTGGGACTTCATATCGTTTAAAAGTTCTCTAATAAAGGAAAATGAACTTTTGAAAGACGAAGTTGGACGACTTCGCTTAACAAAAATCGACTACGATACTTTGTTCAAAGAAAATGAAGAACTAAAAGCGATGGTCGCGATGAAAAAAAGTTCTATGCGCGCTATCGCAAATATTTTGTCGAAACCACCACAGTCGCCATTCGACACACTGGTTCTCTCTAGTGGAAAAGACGCTGGTCTAGAAGTGGGCAACAAGGTTTACATTTCAGACAGTATTATTATAGGTACAGTTTCAGATGTATTAAACGAAACTTCTGTTGCCAGACTTTATTCTGCGCCTGGAGAAAAAAGTGAAGTGGTTTTGTCACGAACTGGACAGTCTTTTGTGATAGAGGGTAGTGGTGGAGAAAACTTTACTTTGGAAGTACCAAAGGATACAGATATTTTATGGGGTGACTCGCTGGTTTTACAGGGCAGTAGTGATTTTGTTTTGGCTACTGTGTATTTTGTGGACAGTAGTTCTCAGAGTTCATTTAAAACGGTTCATATGCGGGTCCCAGTCAGTTTGTATCAGGTCAAAAGAGTCTTCATAGGCAACTAGTCTTGTATTTGTTAGAATACGGTTATGAATACAACAACAGTCAGATTGCTTTTGTTTGTAACAGTTTTTCTTTCTATTATATTTTTGCCATGGTGGCTTTCGCTTTTAGTTATGGTTGCTTTAGCATTTTATTTCCCGCTGTATATCGAAATAATCTTTTTCGGTTTCATTTTCGACAGTTTGTTTTTGTCTTCATATAAGTTCCCATACGCATCACTTATTGCTACCGCGGTTATCCTTGTGCTCATACTAAGTATTAGAAGGCATATTAGAAAATAATACTTTATGGACGTATGTTTTCTAATCTCAAAAAACTTTTAAGAAAGAATACTCTCAGCGTACAAAAATCTATTGACCCAGATGAGATTTTTATTGACTCTCAAAATTTACCAAACTTTGATAAACATCAGTTTGAAGGACGTATAGAAAAACCAATTTCTTTTAAGGTTTTTAGTTTTTTAGGGTTATTTCTTCTTTTAGTTTCAGGTATATTTATATATCGACTTTGGAACCTACAGATAAACCAAGGTGAAAAGTTTAGACTGAGAAGTGACAACAACAACCTGCATAACATCGTAATTTTTGCTGACAGAGGAGTGATTTTTGACAGAAACAAAGTTCCAATAGTTTGGAACAAGGTAAATGAGGCCAACAATGATTTTTCATTGCGAGAGTATGCTACATCTACTGGTCTTTCGACTACACTAGGTTATGTAAAATATCCGACAAAAGACTCATCTGGTTTTTATTATCAAGATAAGTTTGACCCAAAAGATGGAATGGAAAAAATCTATAACGAAGAAATATCTGGTATCGATGGTATTAGGACAATCGAAACCGATGTAAAAGGTAACGTAGTTTCAGAAAGTGTTGTGCAGTCGCCAAAAGATGGAAATAACTTAGACCTTTCTATAGATATAAGACTTCAGAGAAAACTTTATAGTTCAATGCTTGAAATTGCTGACAGAGCCGGTTACAGAGGAGGTGCCGGAGTAATAATGAATATTGGTACGGGAGAAATAATAGCAAGTAGTAACTTTCCAGAATACGACTCTCAAACACTTTCTTTGGGAAAGGATACAGAAAAAATAAAAGGCTGGCTAAATAGTAGTAACCACCCATTTCTAAATAGAGTTATAGACGGTCTGTACACTCCGGGTTCTATCATGAAGGTTTTTGTGGCTATGGGGGTTTTGGATAAAAAAGTTATTGACCCAAGAACTCAGATATTGAGTACTGGTTCGATACAAGTTCCGAACCCATTTTTCCCAGACAAACCTTCTACATTTATGGACTGGAAAGCGCACGGCCTGGTTGATCTAAGAAGGGCTTTGGCGGTTTCATCAAACGTGTATTTTTATGAAGTTGGTGGTGGGTACAAAGGCCAAAAAGGTATTGGTATAGAAAATATAGAAAAGTATTCTAGACTATTTGGTTTTGGAAGTACTACAGGAATATATTTCCCAGGTGAAAACTCGGGAACTATCCCTAGTCCTTCATGGAAACTCAAAACTTTTAATGGTGAAGCTTGGAGAGTAGGAGATACATATAACACTGCTATTGGTCAGTATGGATACCAGGTATCTCCGATACAAGTTGTGCGTGCATATGGTGGCATAGCAAGTGAAGGAACTCTTGTTACTCCGACATTTATGAAAATAGATAATCCAAACAGTGTAAAGAAAGAAAAAGTGGCGCAGGAGTTTGACCCGAATTACTACAAAATAATAAAAGAAGGAATGCGAATGTGTGTTACGGAGGGAACTTGTCAGGCAATGAACTTTCCATTTATAGAAGTCGCGGGAAAAACTGGTACAGCGCAGATTGGAGTAAATAAAGACGAGGTAAACTCCTGGGTAGTTGGTTTTTGGCCATACAAAAACCCTAAATATGCTTTTGCGATAGTAATGGAACGAGCTTCAAAAACAAACCAGTTCGGGTCCGTTTTGGTGATGCAGTCTTTTCTGGACTGGGTTCACCTGTATGCAAGTGAGTACTTGGAATAGTTTCGTATTTTGCCTAAATTCTGAAATTTTGGGGTAAAAAGGTTAGGTTGACCGGAGGGTGTTTTTTTGCTATATTTTCACTTACTTATTTTTAATTTTCACAATAAATGAAAGAAAAAGAATATCTGACAAAAGAAAAATTCGACGAATTTACAGCCGAACTAGCCGAACTAAAAGGCAAGAGAAGAAAAGAGGTTGCTGAGTCTTTGGAGTATGCAAAATCTCTAGGGGATTTGGCTGAAAATGCAGAATACCATGAGGCAAGAGATGCTCAGGCTACTATTGAAGACAGAATTGCAAGACTAGAGGAGTTGCTAAAACATGCACACATTGTTTCTGGAAACAGTACTGATGCAGTTTCTGTTGGTTCAAAAATAACTGTAGAAAAGGATGGTAAAAAGTTTGAGTACAGTATCGTCGGTTCAGAAGAGGCAGATGTTATTTCAAACAAGATCTCTATGAAGTCTCCGTTCGGACAAGCGATCCTTGGAAAGAAAAAAGGTGACAGTTTTACTTTTAAAGCGCCTTCAGGTGAGATTACATACAAGATTGTTTCTATTCAATAAGGAATCAAAAAGGACCCTTCAGGGTCTTTTTTGATTTAGGAAATAGTGCTATATTTACTATATGGCAGGACTAGACGAAATACGTGAAGGCAGACTTCACAAACTAAATATATTAAAAGAAAGAGGCATTAACCCTTTTCCAGCACAAGTACCTAGGGATTTTACTATTAAGTTTCTAAAGGATAATTTTGACGCTCAAAGTACAGCCGGCGCAGATATTTCTGTGGCGGGTAGAGTAATGGCTTTGCGTGGGCAAGGAGCAATACTTTTTGCTGTTCTTTTTGATGGAACAGAAAAGGTTCAGGCTATTGTGAAAAAAGATACTTTGGGTGAAGACGCTTTTGGACTTTTTAGAGACGCTGTAGATGTTGGGGATTTTATTTCAGTAACAGGTGCCGCCATTCTTTCTAAAACAGGGGAGCAGAGTATAGACACAAAAGTTTGGACAATGGCAACTAAAACATTGTTGCCAATGCCGGAAAAATGGCATGGTCTACAAGATATAGACGAAAGATATCGAAAGCGATACTTGGATTTCCTTATGAACGACGAGTTGCGAGACCTCATGGTAAAGAAAGCAAAGTTTTGGGATGCTACTAGAACTTTTATGAAGCAAAATGACTTTCTCGAAGTTGAAACACCTACTATTGAAACAACAACCGGTGGTGCAGAAGCAAACCCATTTAAAACTCATCATGACGACTATGACATGGATGTTTATTTCCGTATTTCAGTAGGAGAGTTGTGGCAAAAGAGACTTATGTCTGCAGGTTTCCCTAGAACTTTTGAAGTCGGAAGAGTTTACAGAAACGAGGGTTCTAGTCCAGACCATACCCAAGAGTTTACCAACATGGAGTTTTACGCTTCATTTATGACATATGAAGAGGGCATAAACTTTACGGAGGAACTTATAAAATACGTAGCCCAAGAGTCTTTTGGTAAAACAGAGTTTTCAACTAGAGGACATACATTTAATCTTGCTGGAACATGGGACAGAAAGTCATACGTTGAAATAGTAAAAGAAAAAACTGGTGTAGATGTTATTTCTGCTACAAGTGACGAAATGAAAGATAAACTAGATGAACTAAAAGTAAAATACGAAGGAGATAATAAGGAAAGACTTACAGATACACTTTGGAAATACTGCCGAAAACAAATCTCTGGTCCTGTATGGATAACAAATGTTCCAAAAATCGTTTCTCCTTTGGCGAAAGCAAATGTTGAAAACAACGATCTGACACTACGTGTGCAACTAGTTTTGGCAGGCGCCGAAGTCACAAACGGTTTTGCCGAACTAAACGACCCAATAGATCAGAAAGAAAGATTTGATCTGCAGAAAAAACTTCTAGAAGGTGGAGACAAGGAAGCAATGATGTCAGATGACGAGTTTGTAGAAATGCTAGAACACGGCATGCCTCCGACTTTTGGTTTTGGAATGGGAGGGGATAGAATTTTCTCATTTTTTGCGGATAAACCGCTACGAGAACTTCAGATGTTTCCTTTAATGAGACCGAAGGTCGAATAAATCTCTTACTCACATATCTTTTCTCCAGACCGCTCGCTTTTCCTGCGAAAAACTCACTTTGTCCTCAGTCGCAATTTGTCAATGAACCGAGATTACTCGGACTTTGACAAAACCATGCTTGCTCCCTGCGGAGTCTTGCGAAAAGATCTGTCCGGCGATATTTATTTATAATATTTACAAAATAATTTTAGTGTGGTATCGTCAGAGGTGGAAAGGGGTGGCCTACGGAAAGCCCAGCCTCGGCTGGGTCTACCGGTGTCCTCCTCCTAAGGGTCATCCCTTTCCGTTTATCGGGGTGCAGGGACTGCCTGGTGGGTTCCCAAAGAATGCCTCAGGGATGTTGTGTTCCTAGGGGCTCATTTGGTCCTTGCACCTCGATATCGAGGCACGGGAGTAGTCGCGTCGGGTTGGTTTCACAAAGTCGCGTATAACTACCAACCCGATTGGCTCCCGTGCCTCGAAAACTCAATGCACCCTCGGTGCATTTTTTCATATAATTTTTCAAGAATTCAAATTTGACAGTGACAATAAATAGTGTTATTATAAACAAAGACTGACTTACATCCTGTAGGTCAAGGAGGCTCCATGAGATTGCTGATGCTTGTTCTTTTGGTCGCGTTGGCAGTCTTGCCTACCGAGACCAAAGAACAGAGAAAGTCACGACCCGCCTTGAGTGGTTGGGTTGTGGTTCTGGATCCAGGCCACGGTGGCGTTGATCCCGGTTCGTCCGGGACATTCAATGGCAAACGTGTGGTCGAGGATGAATACGTCTACGACGTAGCTCTTCGTGCCAAAAGGATTATCCGCTCAATGGGCGGACTATCCTTCCTGACGATCCAGGACAAAGTCGGCGAAAGATCATTGCCGGCACAATCAGTGTTTCCGGACGTTCGTTCGGAAACCTACACAGGAACATCTGTGGCTGTCCGTGCTGGTTCCGATGGTCTTAATCGTCGGCTTGCTTATGGCAACAGTATTAGCCGTAAGTATCCAAAGCATAGACAGGCTTGGATATCCATTCACTTCGATGTCCTCGGCAAAAACCGAGTCATCGAGGGGGTTCGGATCATCAAGGCAGAGTCGAGCAACAGGCTGGCGGATGCTCTCGAAGCGTCCTTTGCAAAGTACGACCGTTTGCGCGACTACGCGCCGGTTGTACAAAGCGGAGACCCGCAGTTTGGGATGCGCAACCTGTTCATCCTGAATGGCAACAACAGGATTCGTGAAAAGGTGCTTGTTGAGTTGGGAAACTTCAACAACACAACAGACGTGTGGAGGGTTCGTAACTCCGTCACGCGTGAAGCGTACGCAAGAGCGATCGCAGAAGCCTTGCTACGCTGGTAAGGCGGGGAAATCCCGCACAGGTCGTCCGAAGGACGGCCTTTCTCGTTTATAAATTTTTACCAACTTGGACATCCGATGTCCAAGTTGGACTTTACATGAAACTCAAAATGGGTTTTATTTTTTTATCCACAGGATTTTTGGGACAAAGTGGTATGCGGGTGGGAAGGAGTGGTATATAATAACTATCAAGTGGGAAGAAGTGGGATATCGAATAATTTTTTACAATCATGCTTATAGGTGAATACACACATAGTATAGATGATAAAAATCGACTCTCTCTTCCTGCAAAATTTCGAAGTGAACTTGGCAAAAAAATAATCATCACAGCGGGTTTGGATAACTGTCTCTGGGTTTTCAAATCAAGCGAGTGGTCAAAGATTGAAGAAAAACTAAATCAGTTTTCAATCGGCCAAGCAGACTCACGAAGTTTCAGTCGTTTTATGTTTTCATCGGCTGTTGAAGCAGAGATAGATTCAATAGGCCGTGTGCTTATCCCAGATTTTTTGAGGGATAGAGCAAACTTGAAAAACAAAGTAGTCGTCACAGGTGTTTCTAGCAGAGTTGAAATCTGGAATGAAAAAACTTGGACAGACTACAAGAAGGTTGTAGAAAAACAAGCAGATACTCTTGCCGAAAAACTTGGCCAAGTAGGCGTGCTGTAAAACTATGATCCATAAAACAGTTCTTTTACATGAAAGTATAGATGGTTTAGATATCAAAAAAGGTGATATCTATGTAGATGGAACTCTTGGAGGAGGAGGACACTTTGAAGAAGTTGCAAAAAGGTTTGGCAATGACGTTGTCATGATCGGCATTGACCTTGATCCTGATGCAATAACAAGAACAAAAGAAAGACTTTCTAAATATTCTTTAAAGAATGTTCACTACGTACAAGATAGTTTCAAAAATATAGGTACAATCCTAGAAAATCTAAATATTTCTAAAGTAGACAAGATTTTGCTAGACATAGGACTTTCTTCAAACCAGTTTGAAGAGTCAGGTAGAGGTTTTTCTTTTCAGAAAAACGAACCACTACTTATGACCTTTAAAAAAGACATAACTGAAGAAGACTTAACAGCAAAAGAGATTGTAAACACTTGGGAGTTGGAAAATCTTTCTGCAATCCTCCGAGGTTACGGCGAAGAAGAGTTTGCTTGGAAAATAGCCAAAGCAATAGTTGCCAGACGAGAAGAAAAGCCGATAGAAACAACCTTTGACCTTGTAGAGATAATAAAAATAGCTACACCAAAGTGGTACCACACACGCAGAATCCATCCAGCAACAAAAACTTTTCAGGCACTACGTATCACAGTAAACAACGAGATCGAAAACTTGAAGCAGGCTCTCCGAGATGGTTTCGAGAGGCTAAACTCAAAAGGCAGAATGGCAGTCATTTCATTTCATAGTCTGGAAGATAGAGAGGTTAAAAATTTTTTTAGGGATAAAGACGATTTAGGGCAGGGGACAAGGATAAACAAAAAACCAATCCTGCCGACTAAAGAAGAGATACAGGAAAACCCACGCAGTCGCAGTAGTAAACTAAGAATTTTTGAAAAAATATGATAAAAGAAAAAATATTACAACTGAATAGAGAGAAAACAATCTTCTGGTCACTTTTGACTATTTTTATATTTGCTATAGGTATGTATATGTACCTTATTAACACTACAGTACGAAACGTAGTTGCTTCACAAAACCTTGAAACAAGGATTACTCAACTAAACCTTGCGATAAGTAGTAAAGAGTTTCAATACATAAAAAGTCGCAACGCAGTAAATCTCTCTATGGCCTACTCTATGGGCTTTAAAGATGCATCTGCAAAGACATACATAACAGAGAAATCCACAAAAGGTGTCTCATTTTTGTCTAACTAGTTTACCTCTTCTGCTATAATGCAGAGTAAGTTTGCGTAAATATATTTCTATATGACCAGAATCCGTTTTTTATCTATATGCGTTTTTCTTTTTGCCCTACTTCTTATTGGTAGGCTTTATTTTTTGCAGGTTATAGAAAGTGACAAATACATAAGCAAGGCCGACAGACAGTATCAGTCTGCTTCTAAAAATGTTTTTGATAGAGGTTCTATTTTCTTTACAAACAAAGACGGCAGTCTGGTTTCGGCAGCAACACTTAACTCGGGTTTTATTGTTGCGGTTAACCCAGAAGTTTTGAAGGACCCAGAGGGAGTATATGCAACAGTAAATTCTCTTTTACCACTAGATCATGATGAGTTTATTGCAAAAGCCACAGCCAAAGGCCACTACAAAGAAATCGCCGTTCATGTAGACACAGAAACAGGTAAAAAAATAGGAGACTTAAAAATCCCAGGCTTGAGCATATACAAAGATAGATGGAGGTTTTATCCAGGTGGTAACACTGCGTCTCATATCATAGGCATTTTGGGCTACAAGGGCGATGAATACGCTGGACGTTATGGTCTAGAAAGACAGTACAACTCTGCACTAGAAAGAAAAGACGGCGCTTATGTAAACTTTTTCGCACAAATATTTTCTGACATAAAGTCGGTGACTCATAAAGATGAAAGTATAGAAGCAGATATTGTTACAACCATAGAGCCCACTGTTCAGTCTACTTTGCAAAATGTTATTGCTAGCACTTCAGAAAAATGGAGTGCCGACAGTATCGGGGCTATTGTTATGAACCCAATGACGGGGGAAATATACGCTATGGACGTGTATCCTACTTTTGATGCAAACAAATCCAGCGAAGAAAAAAATGTTGCAGTTTTCAGTAACCCGCTAGTGGAAAATGTTTACGAAATGGGTTCGGTTATAAAAACACTTACACTTTCTGCTGGGATAGATGCTGGAGTTGTAAATGCCAACACAACCTACTACGACAAGGGTTACACAATGATAAGTGGTAAAAAAGTTAGCAACTTCGACGGAAAAGAAAGAGGTGTGGTAACAATGCAAGACATGCTTTCTCAGTCTCTAAACGTCGGTGCCGCTCTGGTAGAGCAAAAACTGGGCGCTGAACAGTTTAGAAAATATATGTTTGCGTACGGTTTGGGGAACAAAACTGGTATAGAGCTTCCAAATGAAGCCAAAAACCTTTCGGGAAGTCTAAATAGTAAAGTAGACATTGACCTTGCATCGGCATCTTTTGGACAAAGTTTGGCACTTACTCCTATTTCAACTATTTCTGCAATCTCTGTTATCGCAAACGGTGGAACGATAGTAAAACCTCATGTAGTAAAAAGTATAAAATACAAAATGGGGGTTACTAAAAATACAGAAATACCACTAGGGCAAAGAGTTTTGAAAAGAGAAACTTCCGAAGAAGTGGCGCGTATGATGACATACAGTTTTGATAATGTTTTGGTAAATGGAACAATGAAACTTCCACGATACAGTGTGGCGGTCAAAACTGGTACAGCACAAATAGCGCGACCAGGTGGGGGAGGTTACTACGAAGACAGAATCCTACACTCGTTTGTCGGATTTTTCCCGTCGTATAGTCCAAAGTTTATAATATTTTTGTATATGGTAAATCCAAAAGGAGCGAGGTATGGGTCAGAGACTTTGACTGCGCCTTTTGGGGAGATGGTTAAGTTTCTCATTAACTACTACGAGGTCCCTCCGGATAGATAAACTTCCAAATTCTCCCGAACTCCTTGTTTCGTGTTTTGAAATGCTCGTCACCTTACTACTTGTAAGGCTTCTCGTATTTCCAAACCCTCAACGTCGGATTTCATCCAGATTTGGAAGTTTATTCATTCAATTTCATTTTATAGTTACTTATTTAAAATTGAGGGATTACTACAATAGAACATTTGCTTTCAAATTCAGATATCTTTACTGAATTATCTACTCCGTCCACTAGGGACCACTCTTTTTGTGATGCTTCTAATCTTTCTATTGTGTTTAAAATTATTAAATCTAGTTCGAGCACAATATCATTTGCAGTGCGATCTTGTTGAAGAAAACTCAAGCAATCTAATGTATCATATTTATCTTGCAAATTTTTTGGCGTGAGTGAATTATTCTCGACAGATTTCATAAAATTTTGTTGAGCGATAGCGTACCGTTTATAGGCGGATTCAAGTTGAGAATTTTTTGAAAATCTTTCACTGATCCATTCTTGTACATCGTCACGAATTCCGTCAGAATCCAAATCGATTCCAGATAGTGTGTGCTGAATGTTTTTGGTAGTCTTTGTATTATCGTATTTTATATATGAATATGACAATATAATATGAATTACTATTATGAAACATGCTAAAAATTTTTTATTTAATTTCATATCTAAATTATAGCAATATATACGAGATTTTGCGTAGAATTCAAATACAACTAAGTTCGCTAAGGTTTTAGAACAATTCTGTCCTTAGCTTCTTTGGTTATGGTGCTTCTTATTTGTGCCAGTGCATCTACTTCAAGTATTTCTCGGATATGGTTTATAGACGACTCTCTTATTCCACTCTCTCTGTTTCCCAGAAGAGAAGCTAGGTTTTCATCAATAATTTTTGCATATTTTTCTATATCAGCATGTTCAGTAGAGTTTTCCTTTTTATAGTGACTATTTCCAACCTCTATCAAAACTCTTTCGTACTCTATTAGTTCATCTTCAAGTTTTTCTGTTAGCCATGCACTGTATTTTCTTCGTATTCTAACTAGAGGTAAAACAAGAAGTCCTGTTTCTTTACTGGTGCCATTCTGAGTCAGTTCATCAAAAGTGTTTTCTATTGCTTCAATGTATTCCTCACAAAACTGTACGTGT
This sequence comes from uncultured Candidatus Saccharibacteria bacterium, assembly GCA_964596875.1. GTDB lineage: Bacteria > Patescibacteriota > Minisyncoccia > Phycocordibacterales > DATDWN01 > C7867-006. The sequence continues at coordinate 156,451 of CAZQVT010000001.1, forward strand.
TTGTCGTAAGCAACAGCTGCCATATGTGCTCCAGTTCCTGTCGCAAAGTTATTCAAGCTTATTTGTCGTATTGTTCCATAAAAGTGTTCTATCTTTTCTGTGAAAATATCCATTAGGAAAGAAAATAGTGCAAGTATTCCAGGCAGGGCAACTAGTGTTTTAATGAACGTGCTGGCAGGCAGGTTTATAGATAGGAGGAAAGACACACAAAGAAGCAGTATCTGTAGGCGGTGTTTTTTCATAAGAACTTAAGGGTAGGACATTGTGAGGGGGGTGTCAACAGAACTATACTTGACTTACTTGTATAAATGTGATATACTCTATACAGTAATTCCTATTCGTTATGAGTAGGTGGCTCGCAAGAGCAACGAGGCAGTATTTCCCACCTCATCAAAGGGAAATGTTCGTCACAAGGAGGCCGTTATGGCCACCACGCAGAGTCATGGAATCACTTCGGGAACTCTGGAGTTGCAGAGACGTCGGATTGTCGCGGGCCCATCCCGCGAATGTCTGTTCGACTCTCTTCGGCTCGGGACCTTCCGTAACAGGATGGCCATTGCCTTCACGGTCGCGCCATCGCACCTGACTGGCAGAAACCTGGCAGATGGTCGGCGGTTCGTTCCCGGCAACCTGATGTTCCACGCCACGGTTGTCATGATCCGTCCGGAAGACGGAAGTGGCTATAACTGGCTGTTCGAACTCAGCGACGAAAATCGGACGCTCGGTTCAGACAAGTTGCGTGGGTACATGAACACGAACCTTCGCACGGGCTGGGTCGAGCCGATCTTCGACTAGACCGCCTCCGCTTCACAGGCGCACTTCCTTCGGGATGTGCGCCTGGTTTTTTTGTAGGGGAATTATTTTGAGATGCCGTGGGATAGAGAGTTCAAGTTTTTTTACTTAGTTAATTTACTGTGCTAGCATTTGTAAATGCAAGAGGCAACTCCTTTTTCAGACACTATTTCATTATTAGCACTTATTATTTCTTTCGGAGCTTTGGCATGGAACATAGTTAGAGATTTTGTTTTAGACCGAGTAAAGATAGAGTTTTTCATATCAATGGGGCACATGAGGCAGATTAAAGGTAGTCCCACTGCATTATTTGCTGAACATGGTGTATTTAGTGATGAAATAGAAAATTCAAAATTGATGTTAACTATGATAAACAATAGTAGAAGGCATTTATATCTTCAAAAAGTTCAGGGAAAATTCAAGACAGTAATTGAAAATAATAAAGTTTATTTTTCTGTTGCTGTTGCTGGTTTGCCTAAAAAACTCGAATCTTATGAAATGTTTTCTGCAGTATCAGATATGGTTCCGAGTGATATTCTATTGGAAAATTTAATTAAAAATAATATTGATTCAATTTGGGTGGAGGACACTTCTAATCACAAATGGTATATAACCAAGACCAATCTTGAAAAATTAAGAGAAACGGCTTTTCAGATAAAAAAAGGTGAGCCACAATAATTTGCTTTTCGTCAAAAGCAAATTTTCCAGCCCCGGACTCAGCCGTTTTTCTTGCTAGAAAAACATGCTTCCGTCTTCACAAAAGCGAAAAAAGACTAGAGCAGTCTAGTCTTTTTTGCACGCGGGCTTTTGTGACCCTATGGGGAGTCGAACCCCAATTGCAGCCTTGAGAAGGCCGCGTCCTAACCATTAGACGATAGGGCCAATGTAAATTCTAAAAATCTTGAGAAAACTTCGTCCTAGTCACGTATCAAAGTCTGCTGACTTTGTACGCGACCCCACCTCACGCCGACGCGTTCCGGTCGTTCGTTTGGGTCCCAGCCCAAACTTCACCGCCATACGATAAGGCCATGAGGAACAAGGTGATAATAACATTTATAGAGAAACTTTCAAACGTTGTTTTGACAGTGATGAAAAATGTGTGCTATAGTTTTGAGTGGACAACCTACCGCATGTGCAGTCGCACAAGGCTTCGGGTAGGTTGCGAGGGGATTATGCTCGAGAGTTTCAGACTCGTTTTTGAGGGCGTGGTTCAGTATCTTCCACCCCCTCAGGTTCTCATCGGATGTCTCATCGCGGGTGAAATGGTTCGTGACCTGCATGACCATTTCGTACGGTAACCTCCGCACGAACAACAACATCGGCCCCGTGGGTGTGTGCAATGCGCGCACGCTCACGGGGTTTTTCGTATACTTGACAGAATAGGGTTATATGGTGTATAATAATGGCAGGACAGTGGTAAACTCTTGCATATCGCAAGGTGTTACCACTGCCGGGAGAACACCATGTTCACACCCTTCGAACTCACGTTGACCCTCACGATCTTCGTCGGTCTCGGCGTCGTCCAGGCGCTCGCCAGGCGCGACCTCGTTCTGTCCATCCGGAAGCGCTAGACGCACCTCCGGCCCACATCGAGCCTCTACGCACAACATCGCGTAGAGGCTCATCTTTTTTATATGATATTTAAAAAAAACAAATAAAATGATATATTAGGAAAATATGATAACAGCAATAAAATCTTTTAAATACGCGGTACGCGGACTAACGAACACATGGAAGGAAGAAAGAAATTTTAAGATAGAGGTTTTTGTGGGGTTTGTAGTGCTTTTCTACGCTTTCTATTTTAGTTTTACTTTTGCTGAAATAGTTTTCTGTCTTATCGCAGTAACAATGGTGCTAGTTGCAGAAATCATCAACACTATCGTGGAGGATTTGTGTAACAAGGTACAACCAAACCAGGACCCAGCAATAGAAAAAATAAAAGACATGTCAGCGGCTTTTGTACTACTTACTGTGCTTTCATCTGTTTTTATCGGAGTTATGGTTCTGATAAACCACTTTACATAGAATGAAGTATCTAGATGTATCCAAGGAAGTTAAAAAGCTTTCAAGTAAAGAAAGAGCTACTCGTTCGCAGTCATTTTTTAAAACAGGAAAAGGAGAGTACGGTTTCGGAGATATTTTTATAGGTCTTACAGTGCCAGAAATGAAACTTGTTGCCAAAAAGTATAAAGAAATAGACTTTGTTGAGGTACAAAAACTTTTAGACTCTAAAATTCACGAAGAAAGGTTTATTGGGCTAACCATTTTGGATTTGAAGTTTGAAAAGGCAAATGAAATACTACGGAAGAAAATAGTGAGCATGTACCTAAAAAATACAAAAAATGTAAACAACTGGGATTTGGTAGATACATCTGCGTCATATATTTTAGGAAGGTATCTTTTGGATAAAAAAAGAGATGTTTTGTATAAATTCTCAAAATCAAAAAATCTATGGGAGAGAAGAATAGCAATAGTTGCAACCTACGAGTTTATTAGAAACAAACAATATTCCGATACTCTAAGTATTTCAAAAGTTTTACTGGGGGACAAGAAAGATTTGATCCACAAGGCAGTTGGCTGGATGCTACGCGAGGTCGGCAAGAAAGATGAGGCTATCTTAAAAAAGTTTTTAATTGAAAACATAAAAGAACTCCCACGAACCACACTAAGGTATGCCATTGAAAGATTTGCAGAACCTGAAAGAAAAAAGTTTCTAAGCATGTAGATATTTTTCTATCCAAAAGAAAATTCATTTAGTACAATATAAGGATGGAAAATCCTACTAACCAGCGCTTTGCTACACCAGAAGCTGAAATTGCTTACTTGCGAGAGCAGATTTCTAACAAAGAAAAAATTCTTCGCGAAACAAACCCAAACTTAAACAGTGAAGAAGTTGTAAAAGAAGAAATAGAAAAATACAAAAATGCTTTGTCGCACGAAGTTTTGGACGAAACCTTGCAACTTTCAAAAGTAGACATGGAGTCTATTGTTTTAAACCTAGAACCAGAGACTCATGATAACAAAATAGAGGAACTTTTAAGTATTTTAAATACAAAAGGCATCAAAAACGCGATGTCTGTTTTGGCAGAAATGAAAGACCCGCACTTAGAAGACGATTTTCATAGGTTTTTAGTGCAATATATAAAACATGGCTATGAGGCAAAAGGTGTAAGTATTTCTGTAGATGAGTTTCGTGGACTAGATATGACTTTGTTTGAGGTTGTTTTGCCAGAAGAAGCAGGGGAACATAATAAAAAGCCACTAAAGGAACTTGTTTCTAGTATGGAACAGTTTTTGGCCGGAATGCTGTCAGTTGTAAATGAAAACGGCACAAGAGACTACTCTAAAAACTATATTGTACTTGAAATAGCAAACCCAAACGGTAGTGACCAGTTTGTTTTCTATGTTGCAGTGCCAAACTCGTATAGACAACTTTTTGAAAAACAGATCATTTCTGTATTTCACAATGCAGTTCTAAACGAGGCAGTGTGTGACTACAATATTTTCAATACTGACGGTGTTTCTGTCGGTTCTGTTCTAGAGGCAACCGTAAATCCCATCTACCAGTTTAAAACCTACGAGAGTTTTGACCACGACCCAATGAACGTTATCTTAAACTCTTTTTCTAAAATCCAAAAAGAAGGTGAGGGCGCGGGTATCCAAATAGTTTTTGCTCCAAAAGACGACTATTTCCTGAAAAATTATAAATACGCTATAGAACAAATAGAAAATGGTGAAAAAGTAAAAGACGCTATATATCTTCCAGAAACAATTGCCGGAAGTTTTGGTAAAGGTCTAAAGTCTTTGTTCAAAGCGTCTCCAAAAGAAGAAGAAAAAAAACCAGTAGATACAGAAGCGATAGATAAGATTAAAAAGAAAATGAGTAGTGTGATAGTGGCTACAAACATTCGTCTTATCGCTTCTGCAAAAACCAGACTAGAAGCTGAAAAGATTTTGCAAACACTAGAGTCTAGTTTCAACCAGTTTTCTGACCCTAGTGCAAACGGCTTGAAAGCAAAAAGACTAGACAAAGCAAGTTTGGAAAAAATGTTTAGAAACTATTCTTTTCGAAGTTATAACCACAACGAACTTTTACCTCTAAACCTTCATGAGGTTACTTCGCTGTACCACTTCCAAAACAATGGACTTTCACCTACGCCACAACTAAAACAAACACAGGCTGTTTCTGCTCCTGCTCCTGCAGAAATGACTGCAGGCGGAACACTTTTGGGAACGAACACATATAGAAACACTGACACCGCAATATATATAAAAGACAACGACCGTTTGAGACATACATATACTATTGGTCAGACAGGTACAGGTAAAACAACCTTGCTTGTAAATATGATCATGCAGGACATAAACCAGGGAAATGGTTGCTGTTTTATCGACCCACACGGAAGTGATGTACAAAATATTCTTTCAAATATTCCAAAAGATAGAATAAAAGACGTGATTTATTTTGATCCAAGTTATACAGAAAGACCGATGGCACTAAACATGCTGGAGTATGATAGAAGTCATCCTGAACAAAAAACTTTTGTGGTAAACGAGTTGTTTAGTATCTTCCAAAAACTATATGGAGGCGTGCCAGAGTCTTTGGGGCCAATGTTCGAGCAATACTTTAGAAACGCAACAATGCTTGTGATAGAAGACCCAGACACAGGATGCACTTTGCTTGATGTTTCCAGAGTTATGACAAACAAAGCCTTTCGAGATATGAAAGTAGCCAACTGTAAAAACCCAGTAGTTGTTCAGTTCTGGAAAGAAATAGCTGAAAAAGCAGGCGGTGAAGCAAGTTTGGCAAACATTGTTCCATATATTACTTCAAAGTTTGATGTATTTTTGGCAAACGATATTATGCGACCTATAGTAGCGCAAGAAAAATCTTCTTTTGATTTCCGAAAGATAATGGATGAAAAGAAAATACTTCTTGTAAACCTTTCAAAGGGAAGATTGGGGGACATAAACGCCAACCTTATCGGTCTTATACTTGTAGGTAAAATACTTATGGCTGCACTTTCTCGTGTGGACAAACTTGGCACAGAAGACTTGCCTCCTTTCTATCTATATATAGACGAGTTTCAAAATATTACGACAAACTCTATTTCAACTATTCTTTCTGAGGCAAGAAAATATAAACTTTCTTTAAATATTGCGCACCAGTTTATCGCCCAACTTCAACAGGAAATAAAAGATGCTGTGTTTGGAAATGTTGGTTCAATGTTTGTGTATCGTGTGGGTGCAGAAGATGCGGAGTTTCTAGAAAAACAGTTCTCGCCTGTGTTTACTGCAAAAGATATTATGAATATCGACAACTATAATTTTTATACAAAAATGTTGGTAGATGGAAAAACAGTAAAAGCGTTCAATGTAAAAGCAAACCCAGCACCAAAAGGAAACCCTGGTGTAGTAGAAAACTTAAAACAACTTTCATATCTTACATACGGAGGGGATAGAGCAAAAATAGAAGAAGAGATACTGGCGAAATATAAAAAATAAATTATGGGCCGATCGTGGCGTTCGACCAGCCCATAAACCGCAGGTTTGCATTAGGCACCTCGAGCTTTCTTCAGAAGTTCGAGTCGGAGTCCTCTCGCGATTTCTCTCACATCCATCCTGATCCTTTCGTTCTCCTCGGTGTCGAGGGAGTTTCTGCGGAACGCTTCCTCGAAGATTTCACCGAGCAGGTTTGGGTTCGCTCCGCGTCTTATGAACTCTCTGTTCACTTCGCGAGCGATTTTTTCGGCGAGACTCATAGGCACCTCCTTTCCGACATTATTATCGCACAATTTTTTGCATTGAAATAGGGGCGCGCCTTTCGACGTGCCCCCAGTTCGGCGAGGAGGAACTAGTCCTTGTCGCCGTTCGGTAGCCCCCGGTAGTCGAGTCGGGGATCGGTCTTGCGACCTTTCCACTTCACTGCAAACGAGGACTTCTTCACCTTACCTTCATTTTTCTTGGCCATGATGTTGGCCTCCTTTCATTTATTATTATACTACAATAACACCTGAAGTGTCAAGTGTTATGCGATTAGTTGGTCTACAACACGCTTAACAATGTCTCCGTCCGCTTTTCCTTTCAAATCCTTCATAAGTGTTCCCATAAACATCCCTGCTTTAGATTTATCTATACTTCCTGCCTCTGCTAGTTTTATTTTTGCGAAAGCCCTCACGTCTTCCTCGGACATCATCTGTGGTAGGTATGCTTCAAGTACTTTTAGTTCAGCCTGTTCACTTTCAGCTAGTTCTGGTCGGCCACCTTTTGTAAACTGGTCAATAGAATCTTTTCTTTGTTTTACTGCTCGTCTGATAACATTTAGCACCTCTTCATCAGAAAGTGCATCCTGAGGCATTCTCTTTAGTGCCACAAGTTCGTTTGTAAAACCTGCTACTAGGCCTTTTACTACGCCTAGTTTAACTTGGTCTTTTGCTAACATTGCTTCTTTAATTTGCCCTTTGATTGTTTCTTGTAGTGTCATATAAGTAAAGATTACCACAGGCCAGATATTTTTGGTAGAATACTGTGATGGAACCAATTACTATTATTTTGATATTAGTTGCACTTGGAGTTGGCTTTGCTATCGCGTATTTTTTACGACCAAAACAGGCAACAGACGAAACAGGACTGAAACTCATCCTACAGCAGATGAACGAACTTTCTCGTGTGGTGGATTCTAAAATAGGTGAGTCTACTCGCCAGATGAACGACTCTGTCAGGCACCAACTAGGTGAGTCAGCAAACCTTATCCGCGAAGTGACTATTGGTCTTACTAAACTAGACGAAACCAACCGGCAAGTAGTTTCTTTTGCGGACCAGTTGCAAAACCTCCAGGACATACTTAAAAACCCGAAACAAAGAGGAATACTTGGTGAATACTATCTTGAAACACTTCTTAAAAATGTTCTGGCTCCAAACCAGTACCAGATGCAATATGGTTTCAAAAATGGAGAAATAGTAGACGCTGCTGTTTTTGTAAAAGACAAAGTTATCCCAGTGGACTCAAAGTTTTCACTAGAAAACTACAACAGAATGATAGAAACCACAGATACTACAGAGCGAAGTCGTCTTGAAAAACTTTTTGTAAACGACTTGAAACTTCGTATAACAGAAACTGCAAAATATATTCGTCCGGAGGAAGGAACAATGGATTTTGCTTTCATGTTTATTCCACATGAGGCCATTTACTATGATCTCCTTATCAACAAAATTGGCGCCCTTCAAGAAGATACAGAAAACTTAATCCAGCGTGCAGCTGGAAAATACAAAGTAATTATTGTTTCTCCAACTTCATTTTTAGCATATTTGCAGACAGTTTTGCAGGGGCTAAAAGCGCTACAAATAGAGGAAACTACAAAAGATATTATAAAAAGAGTGGGTGAAATAGGTACACATTTGAAAAAGTACGAGGAGTATCATAATAAACTCGGTACATCTCTTGCTACTGTGGTAAACCACTACAATGGCTCAAGTAAGGAGTTTAAAAAGATAGACAAGGACGTGATGCGTATAACAGGGGAGTCCAATAGTTTTGAACCTCAACTCATAGACAAACCCGAGGAGGAGGAATAGACCAATAGGCTTGCATTTTAGGGGCTTTTTAGGTACTATACTAGGGCTATGGAATTCGCGATAATCAACACTGGTGGAAAGCAATACAAAGTCTCTAAGGGAGACACTCTTAAAATTGAGAAAATCAAAGGTGATTTCAAGGTAGGAGACAAGATCGTTTTCGATAAAGTTATGCTGGTAGAAAGTGGTAAGGACACTACTATTGGTACTCCATATATTGCAAAGGCATCTGTTGAAGCAACTCTAAAAGAAATCGGTAAAAACAAAACTGTAGAAGTTGTAAAATACAAGCAAAAGAGTAGATACTACAAACGAAACGGACACAGACAACCATACTTTAAGGTTGAAATTGCAGGAATAAAATAAATAATAAAATGACCTCCGAAAGGAGGTTGTTTTTGTATAAGGAAAAGGGCTAGGATCGAATGGTCACGTGGGGTGTGCGTAGAGACCAAGGATACCTAGCCCTTCTGCCGACTTGGGTCGGCTTCAGTTGAAACAGTATAAAGAGCGAGACCGGTAAGACCGATCTGGAGGGAAAACACGTTCCTCCACGTTGATGCGTGTATTTCACGCACCCCCGAAATCGAGCCTCCACATACTGGCCGCCAACCTATCGCCCTCACTAGGGTCGGGTTGGACATCATCCAGTCTCGCGTATTAACCAACATTTGTAATGCAGGCAAATACTCGAGACCGGCTTCTGTATGGAACTATAGCACAAATAAAAAATATTTCAACCATTAGAAAACGGTCGCCAGGCGACCGTCGTAGGTGGTTCCGTAGGAGTGTCGCAGTGTACAAACCGAAAGACAGTTCGGTTTGAATCCTTTTCTGTGCCACCAGAATGGTATATATCCTCGACGCAACATTCAAACCGTTACAGACTGGGTCGGGAGTCCCCAAGTGTGGAATCGGTGAAGGGCATCTAGAGAATCTACACACGGCAGACCTAACTGAACCATTTCACATACTATATTATTAGTTTCTGTTTTTCAAGGCGTTTTTTATAGTGTCGCTGTCAGAGTATTCCAGTTCGGTTCCGGTAGAAAGTCCTCTGCCAAGAGTTGAGATTTTAATATTATTTTTAGTTGTAACATCTTTTAGAAATTCAGTTAGGTAGTTTACAGTGTTTTCTCCTTCAGGGTTGTAGTTTAATGCTAAAATAATTTCATTTAGTCCTGTTGAGACTTTTGTTTGTATGGTTTGAAGTAAATCTTTTTGTCTTATTCTATTTTCAGGATTTTTTTCAAGTATTGGGACAGTGCCACCTAGTATAAAATAATAGCCGTTATAAAACTTTGTTTTTTCTATATTTTCATAATCCACATCATGGGAAACTATCATAAGTTGTTTTGGGTCCCGGTTAGTGTCTCTACAAACTGGACAAAGAGTATTTGTGCTGTTTGGAAAAAACCTAAAACAACTTGTGCACGAATGTACTGTGGATCGAACCTCTTTTATTAACCCAGCAAGGTCGGTTGCATACCCCGGGTTTTTGTTCAGTAAAAAGTACACAAAACGTTTTGCTTGTCGTGGTCCGATTCCAGGAAACTCCTTAAAGAGTTCTATGAGTCGTTCAGTGTTGTTCATATAACCATATTATCAAATTTTTAAAACTCTTTCTCCTTGAGTTCTGGATTTCAAACTTTCAGATTTGTGATAAGGTCGCGTATAAAATTTCGAAATACGAGAAGCCTTACAAGTAGTAAGGCGACGAGAATTTTGAAATTTTAGACGATGAGATTAGCCAAATGTGGAAGTTTTAGAATTCTGAGAATTCTTTGTCAGCACCCCCGTACTGACTCTTATCCAAACTCTGGAAAGTAGCTTTCTTTTCGTTAAAGAATAGATCAACTTTTCCAACCTCACCGTTTCTGTGTTTTTCGATAAGTATTTCTGCGATGTTGGTTTTTTCCGACTCGTCTTTGTATTTGTCTTCACGGTGAATAAACATAACCACGTCCGCATCCTGTTCAATAGATCCAGAGTCACGAAGGTCAGAAAGTCTTGGTCTTCCACCTCTTTTTTCAACTTCACGAGAAAGCTGTGAAAGCGCTATGACGGGCACATCCATTTCACGAGCAAGATTTTTTAGCCCTCGAGATATTTCTGTTATTTGTTGCACCACGTTGTCTGACTTTGTGTTTGTTGGAGCAATAAGTTGCAGGTAGTCCACCACGATAAGTCCTAAGTTGTGCTCGTTTTTTAGTCTGCGAGCCATACTTCGCATTTTCAGTAGATTGTTCCCTGGTTGGTCGTCTATGTGTATTGGTGCTTTGTTTAGTTTATCTAGGGACTCTCGTATCGCTTCAAAGTCATTTTGTCTTGAAAGTTTGCCAGTACGAAGTTTCCATGCATCCACATTTGCTTGTGCTGCTAGCATTCTATCTACTAGTTGTTGTGAACTCATTTCAAGAGAAAATATTCCCACAGTAATGTTGTGGTTTACAGCGGCTTGTCTAGCGATATCTAAGGCCAGGGAAGTCTTACCCATTGAAGGCCGTGCAGCAAGGATAATGAGGTCTGACTTTTGGAAACCAGCAAGCTTGTGGTCAATGTCAGCAAAACCACTTGGGATTCCTCGCATTTCATTTTCTCCTGAGTGAAGTTTGTCGAGTCTTTCCCAGGCCTCTTCAAGTTCATCTTTGATGTGTACAAACTTGTGAGCAGTGTTAAAGTTTGTAACTTCAAAAAGTTTTTTCTCGGCGTTGTCTAGCATTTCTTCTAGCTCTTTGTTTTCATCGTATCCGATTTGTGAGATATGGTCAGATGCTTCTATAAGTCTTCGCATCATGTATTTTTTCTGAACAATCTCCGCGTAGTATGTTGCATTGGCAGAAGAGGGGACTATATTCACTATTTCGGTAAGGTATGTGTTTCCACCAACTTGGTCGAGCCAACCTTTTTCTTTTAGTTTGCTTGAAACAGAAAGTAGATCGATAGGAGATTTCTTTTGGAAAAGTTCCATCATTGTTTCAAAAATAACTCGGTGCTTTTCAGAGTAAAAACATTCTGACTTTATAGTGTCCATAATATCAAACAGAACTTCTGGTCGAAGTAGTATGGAACCGAGGAGTGCCATTTCTGACTCTAGGTTCTGTGGGGGAATTCTCATGCCTTTAGCGTTTGTTGCCATGGGTACATTCTAGCATGTTGTTACCACGCTAAGTCCACACAAAAGTCTCATAACTATGTGTAGAATTTGTGGATATCAAAAAACCTCCACTTGGGAGGTTTTCTGCTTTAGTGTTTTAAAATATTATGGAGTTGTTGTAAATGATTGAACAGTGCCAAATGCTGTACCAGCAGCGTTACTTGCTAAGGCACAGTAGTAATAAGTTGTAGATGAGCTTAGTGAAGTTACAAAGTTTGAGTAGGCAACAGAAGTAGAACCATTTCCCAATGAAACTCCGCCTACAAGTGGGGCTCTAGTTCCAAAAGTATCGTCACAAACTACTGGATCAGTTGTGCTGTATCTGAACCAACCAGTAGATGTAGATTTGTTTGGGTTGGCGTTACCTTTCAGAAGTGCTGTTGAAGAGGTAGACGCTATTGCAGTGTCAGTGCTTACTGTTGGTGCAGCTAGAGATGTTGTTGATGATGCAATGTTAGAGTAAGAAGATTGACCACCAAAATTATACGCTCGTATTCTGTACCAGTATTTTGTATTTGGACTTAGTCCTGTATCGTTATACGCAATTGAATTTGTAGATGTTGTCGCTATTTGTGAAAATGGTCCAGACACAGATGTTCCTCTTTCAACAAAATATCCATCTTCAATAGTATTTACATCACTCCATGCAAGGTTAATTTGCGATGAGGAAACTGTAGAGGCAGTTAGGTATGTTGATGAAGTTGAAATTGTAAGTGATGTGTAGGTTATTACAGTTCCAATTCTACTCAGTCTTGCACCTCTTGTTCCCGCAGAATACACTGCGCCGGACTCTAGTGTAGATGTAGAAGTTTTAAGAATATTCAAACTTGAAAAAGTAGATGCAGAAAGTCCGGCTGGTGTTGTGCCTGTTAGAGCATATCCTCCAGCGTCACTACTATTTGTTCCATTCATTCTATAAAATACATTCATTGTTGAACTTCCACCACCTGCAGAATTTCTAGATGCGCATGGAGTTATAGCGATGTCTGTAATTACGGAACCGTTTGGCACTGTGGCCAAACTTATTCCATATGAGTCTCGGTTTCCAACAGTATTTGTAGAGTTATAATCCGTAGTTCCGTTACAAGTCGCCTCGTCTACAAGAGCAAAATGTGACGCGCCACTGTTTGGTGTCCATGATGTGTAGTTTCCATCAGAAACTGGCACAAGTGATGATGTTGTTAGCGCACTAGCTACACCCGCTATTGCAAGTAGAGAAAGTATTCCAAAATAATATTTTCTATTCATTGATTAAAATTTAATTATAATTTGTTAACTGTATAATTATAACAAAATAAATTTGATTGTTTGTGAAGTTGGGGATACGAACAAGGCCACACATGCGTGTGGCCTGTACTACGTTTCGCCCACGTAGTTGGGGTTGTTACTCGGCCCTGTTTCTGGCCTCGATGAGCGCGCGTCCTCTTTCAGCCCGCGCCTTGTGGCTGGGGTCTGATCTGTTGCACTCGCACACTCCGTCGGCGCAGTCCATGTCGTGGGCTGCTTCCATGTCTCCAGCGAGTTTACGGACGAGGGTCTTGTCGGTCGACAGTGGTCGCAGCTGCGGGTCCATAGCAAAGCCTCCAATAGAGAATTGTATCAAGCAACAGTTATTTAGTCAAGTCAAGTATAAATAATATTGTGGAAACACTAGGCTATTTCAGTGCCGTCTTTTGTGTCTTTTACTTCAAAACCTAGGTTCTCAATTTGTTTTCGTAGTTCATCACTTTTTGCAAAGTCCTTGTTGTTGCGAGCCTCATCCCTTTCTTGTACAAGTTTCAAAACCTCCTCGGGGATTACTACAGTGACGACTCTGTCTAGCTCTAGTCCTAAAACTGCGTCCATGTTTAGTATGGTTTCTTTTTTATCCGCTGGTGAAATCGTTTCAGAGTTTAGTACTTCTGAAATAAGTGCCAGGGCTTTTGCAGTGTCCAAATCATCATTTACATATTTAAGAAAGTCAGTCGGAACCTCGCTTCCATTGTCAGGAAGTTTAGAAAGTTTTTGACGGATTCTGTTTAGTGCTGTTTGTGCTCCAGCCAGTGTCTCCCAACTAAAAGAAAGAGGGGAAGAATATCTAGCACCTAGGAAAACATAACGTAGTGCTAGTGGGTCAATATTTTTTTCTTTTAGTGTTTGCAGGGTAATAAAGTTGTCTCCTGACTTTGCCATTTTGTCTTCACCTATTTTTAGGTGTGCATTGTGTAGCCAGTATTTTGCATATGGGTTACCAGCGCAGACTGACTGAGCTATTTCATTGTTGTGATGCACTGGTATGTGGTCTATTCCTCCTGTGTGTACATCAAACTCAGGACCTAGATATTTTACTGACATTGCAGAACACTCTATGTGCCAACCAGGGAAACCTTTCCCAAAAGGTGCATCATAGCCCAGTTCGTTGTTAAATTTCCATACAGCAAAGTCCTGAGAGTTTCTTTTTTCAGGGTTTAGACCTATTCTAGATTCTGTATCATCTGAAATTTTTACATTTCCAAGTTTGCCGTAGTCAGGGAACTTTTTAATATCAAAATATATTCCATCAGAAGTTTTGTATGTAAAACCACCTTTCTCTAGTTTTTCCACAAGTTCAATATCTTCCTGTATGTGGTCAGATGCAAAAGGGAAGTGTTCCGGCATTTCTATGTTTAAAGACTTCAAATCATCTTTAAACTTTTCAAAATAAAAGTCAGCGACCTCGCGCATCGCAGAAAGGGTTAGAGGTTTGCCTTCACGTTTCAGGGCTTTTGTCATTTTGTCCTCACCGTCGTCAGAGTCAGACGAAAGATGTCCAATGTCAGTGACATTTATAACTTGGTTTACATTTAAACCATTGTATTCAAAAACTCGACGCAAGGTGTCAGCAAAAACATATGCTCTTAAGTTTCCAATGTGTGCGTAGTCGTATACAGTTGGTCCACAGTTATACATAGAAACAGAACCTTCTTTCAAAGGTTTGAACTCTTCTTTTTGCCCCGAAAGGGTATTATGCAAGTAGATTTCGCTCATTTATTTTATAACCACTTTTTATGCTTTGCGTAGACCAAGGCTACTGTTGCTGATGTTAGCATAAGCACCGCAACTATCAAAAAGCCGTTCGGGTTGTCTATAAAAGGTAGTCCTTCTACACGCATAGCAAAAACCCAGGCAATAAGGTTAAGTGGAAGAATTACGAAACCCATCACAGTTAGTTGTTTTACTATCTCGTTTTGTTTTGATGTTAGTAGGGAGTTGTTTGTGTTTCTAAGTTCTCGCAACATTTCTAGGTTAAATCTTATATTGCTGTTTATTTTTTGGAAGTTTAGGATTATTTGTTCCATCTCCTCCGTAAAACTATCACCAAAAAGTTCGCCACCTTTTTTCTTTAGAGAATCTAGGATTTCATGATGCAGGTTTGTAACTCTTTCAAAACTAATAAGTGTTCTGGTGACTTCGGAAATAGAGAATACCATTTCTTTTTCTTTTCCGTGAAAGATTTTGCTAGTTATGTTTTCAGTAAGATCCTCTATGTGGTCCAGTTCTTCAAAAAGTCCAGAGTAGAGTTCTTTTAAAAGACTTAGGAAGATAAACTGCCCATGTTCCTTGGAGTTTTCTTTTTCCTTGGACAAAATCTCAGAAACTTCTATATTTTTACTAAAGTTGTGTAAGGAGTTTATGTGGTCGTAGCGGGCTGTGATAAGGAAATCTTTACCAATAATAAAGTCGATTTCCTGTTTTCGGTCGTCAGAGTTTCTTAGTTTACTTGTAGGGAAGTGGAGTATGCAGTACAGGTACTTTTCATGAAGTTCCATGCGAGGTTTCAGAGTCTTTCCAGAAAGTTCTTTTGCTACAAACGGGTGAATCTCGTACTCATCCATTACTCTTTTTATTTCTTCTGGAGTTCCACCGTGAATATCTATCCAAGTTTCACCGTTGTGTTTGTATGTATTTATCATTTCAATAATTATATCTGAATATAGATTTGACCACAATATATTTTTTTGAGAGAATTACTTCATAACTTTATTTTTTTCTAATGATTGATTTTTCAAAATACAAATCGCAGATCGCTATCGCTCTTGTTACTGTGGCTTTGGTTTTTTATGGAGGTTTCGCATATGGCCGAGGATATAAAACAGATGAAGAAAAACTAGCTGGAATAATAAACAAAACAGATTCTTTAAACAACGTTGACTTTGCTTCGTTTTGGAAAGCGTGGAATGTTGTAAATGAAAAATTTATTTCTTCGGTTAGTACTTCTACAGAAAGAGTGTCTGACCAGGCCCGTGTTTATGGGGCAATAAGTGGTATGGTGTCGTCTCTAAATGACCCATATACAGTATTTTTCCCACCAGTAGAAGCAAAAAGTTTTGGTGAGCAAATAAGTGGACAAATAGAGGGAGTAGGTATGGAGGTTGGTATGAAAGACGGTGTGCTGACTGTGGTAGCCCCTATAAAAGGAACTCCTGCTTACAATGCAGGTGTAAAACCGGGAGATAAAATCCTAAAAATAGATGATGTGGTAACAAACACTTTAAACGGGGATTCTGCTGTAAAACTAATACGTGGCAAAAAAGGAACTGCAGTGAGACTAACTTTGTACAGAGAAGGTGTTAAAGAACCTTTTGAACTAAGTATAGTTCGTGATGTTATAAATATGCCGACAGTAGATACAGAGAAAAAGGGCGACGTGTTTATTATCAGACTTTATAGTTTCTCTGCTATTTCTCCTGACTTGTTTAGATCAGCATTGCGAGAATTTATGCTTTCTGGAAGTCATAAACTTGTTTTGGACTTGCGAGGAAACCCTGGAGGTTATCTAGAAGCAGCACAAGACATGGCATCGTGGTTTTTGCCAACAGGAAAGGTGATTGTTTCAGAGGACTTTAAAGACAAGACTAAGAACCAAGTTTTCAGAAGTAAGGGCTACAACATTTTCAACGATAAACTAAAATTTATTATTCTAATCGACGGCGGATCTGCAAGTGCATCAGAAATCCTAGCTGGAGCGCTTCATGAACATGGCATCGCAAAACTAGTTGGTGTAAAATCTTTCGGAAAAGGTTCAGTGCAGGAACTGGTAGATATCACAGATGACACATCTCTAAAAGTAACGATTGCAAGATGGCTTACTCCAAATGGAAACTCTATTTCTCACATGGGTATTATGCCGGATGTAGAAGTGAAACTAGACGAGGAGGCGTATAAGAAGGATAAGACAGACACACAACTAAATAAAGCACTTGAAATTCTCGCACAGTAACTTCCAAATCCGGCGAACTCCTTGTTTCAATTTTGAAAATTCTCGTCAATGTACTAAATGTACACCTCCTCGCATTTCCAAAACCTCAACTTCGGATTTCATCCAGATTTGAAAGTTAACTGGTATCATATTGACACTATAGGCTATTTTGTGTTACAAAAAATAAGGAACCAGCGGAGGGTTTCGACTCATGCATTACAGTATCGTGAAGCCGACGGGAAACGTGGAAACCGTCATCACTGTGATTGAGGGCGATCGTCCTCAAGTTCTGGCCAAACTGAAGGGGGCGGATCCTGGCATGGAAGTCCTGGATCCCAACGTGATTGTCATCGCCGGCGAGATCTACTTCCTTCGTCCGGTGTATGTCAGCAACACGGCAAACGAGATTCGGGAACGGTTCAGTATTCCCGAGCCCGCCGCTGTGTAGAGATAACACGCGGGTACAAGCACAAACAGGTCCGGGGGGTTCGCCCCTCCGGTCCGTTTTTTTTGTAAAAAATTTGTGCTAGGATAAAAATATGAAAATAATATTACTTAAGGACGTTGCAAAAGTTGGTAAAAAGTACGATATAAAAGATGTTGCAGAAGGTTTCGCCTTAAACTCACTTATTCCACGAGGTTTTGCAAAAGTTGCTACAAAAGATGCAATAGTGAAAGTGGAACAACTAAAAGCCAACGATTTAACTAATAAAAAAATACAGGAAGAATTGCTTTTGAAAAATCTTGAAGTAATTAGAAACACTAAAATTGAACTTAAGGAAAAAGCCAACGAAAAGGGTCATTTGTTTGCGGGTATAACAAAAGAAAGAATTTTTGAAGAGTTGAAAAAAGCAACAAAACTTAGTTTAGATATGGATTTTATAAAACTCGACAAACCTATAAAAGAAGTTGGAGAGCACAAAATAAAACTAGAAACAATGGGCAAGTCAGCAGAGTTTGTTTTAAATATTACTGTATAACGAACGATCGCCCGCGGAGTACTTCTCCTCGGGCGATGTGGTGGGGAACTGTTTTCATTCAGGCCAGACGCCATCACTGCAGGCATCTCCCTTCGGTTTGCGGTTGAGTTTCGGACGTCCGTACTCGTCGAGTGGGCAGTCGGGATGCGGAGATCTTCCGACATACTTCTGCTCACATCGGGGACAGATCCTTTCCGTACTCTCTTCGTCTGACATGAGCATATCGGGCTGGCCGGCCATTGCGTCTAACCTCCAAGGGATAAATATACACTATTTTGTAAATAAGAAAAAGACCTCCAGCGGAGGTCTTTTTCTTATGCTAGAACGTGAACGATTTTCTTTACTTTAGTAGTGTTATCAAAGTGAGTCTTTCTCTTTGTTCCAAACTTTACTGTTCCAGGAACTAGAGCAAACAAAGTGTGGTCTTTACCCATACCTACGTTTTGACCAGCCAAAGTATCTGTTCCTCTTTGTCTTATGATTATAGATCCTGCTTGTACTTTATCTCCAGCAGTAACTTTAACCCCAAGGTATTTAGGATTTGAATCTCGGCCGTTTTTTGTTGTTCCCGCGGACTTTTTATGTGCCATATTGTGTGTTAAATTAAGTCATATGAGTATAAAGGAAACCCTGGAAAAAATCAAGCCTTTCTATGGACTCCTTCTTTTGGTCACTTTTTCCGCAATTTTCTTTGCACTGGGTAGACTTTCCGCGCAAAAACACGATATTACTGGGGTAAATATAGCATATGCAGGTGGTCAGAACACCTCCCAGACTGCAACTGTCATTTCTTCTGTTTCTACCACTACAGAAGTCACTAAATCTAGCATCGAACCAGTAGTTGGTTCAAAAAGCGGTAAAAAGTACTATTTTCCTTGGTGTGGAACAGTAAAACGCATAAAACCTGAGAATCAAATAAAGTTTAACTCCATAGAAGAGGCGAAAGCGGCAGGTTTTACGGCAGGTGGGAATTGTAAGGGTCTAAAATAAGGCTATTTTGTTGATAATGTCGTGATTTTGTGATAGTATTGGGGTTATGTTGATAACTCGTACTCAAAGGTTTAAAAATTTTCTAACTTCGATAAAACTAGGATTTTTCTTGGCATACAGACAGGTAAGGGGAAGTAGTATAGGTACTACTGCTCTTATTGTTTTTATTATGACCCTTACCTTCCTTAACCTTGTAGTTGTGCGTGGGGTTTTGGTAGGTCTTATTCAGAGTTCTACCGACCTTTTCCGAGAAAAGTATGCCGGAGATATTTTCATATCTACTCTTCCTAAAAAAACATACATTGAAAACAGTCCTAGTGTGGTAGAGATAGTAAAAAATATGCCATGGACTAGAGTTTATTCTGTTCGGTATGTTGAGGCAGGTACTGTAGAAGGCACATACAAAGAAAGAATCGACTTTACCGAGGATGCCAACATTGCTAACGGAGTTTTTACCGGCATTGATCCAATAAAAGAAGAAGAGACAACAAATATTTCATCTATGCTTATTGCGGGTTCCATGCTTACTCCCGAAGATACGGACAGTATCCTTATTGGTGCAAACACTTTGAAAAAATATCTTCCTATCGAGGCTCCAGGGCTTTTACTTTTGGAAAATGTTGATGTTGGTTCAAGAGTTCGTATAAAAATAAATGGAAACGTAAAAGAGGTTACTATAAAAGGAATCATAAAAGGCAAAGGTGCTTTTGATGACAGAGTTGTTATTTTAGACTCAGTACTTCGACCACTTATTGGTAGAACAGATTACAACGTAGATGAAATCGCAATAAAAGTTAAAGACGGCACAGACCCGCTTGTTGTAAAACAGGCACTCATTAGTTCAGGTGTAGACAAGGATGCAAGAGTTCAGACTGTAGACGAGGCTCTCCCAAAGTTTTTGAAAGATATCCAGGCAACTTTTGGACTTTTGGGTAATGCTATTGGTTCTATTGGTTTGGTTGTTGCCTCTATCACTATTTTCATTGTTATTTATATTAACGCTATTACTCGAAGAAAGTTTATCGGTATTTTAAAGGGTATTGGCATTGACTCTACTGCAATCGAGTTTTCATACATTTTGCAGTCTATACTGTATGCAACGATGGGAGTTTTGGTAGGACTTGCAATACTTTATGGCTTTCTAGTTCCTTATATAGATGCTCATCCGATAAACTTTCCATTTAGTGACGGAATACTTGTTGCAGAGTATTCAAACACTCTTATTCGTGCAGGTCTTTTGCTTATTGCCACTATTTTTGCGGGTTACATTCCAGCAAGAATTGTCGTAAAGCAAAACACTCTGGATGCAATTCTGGGAAGATAAACTATAAATTAATTTGTATGGATTCAATAATTACAGTAAAAAACTTAGTAAAATCTTTTAAGTCTGGAGACTCAGAACTTGTCGTGCTTAAAGGTTTGGAAATTTCTGTGCCAAAGGGACAGTTCCTTTCTATTACTGGTCGTTCTGGTTCAGGAAAGTCAACACTTCTTTATCAACTAGGTTTGCTAGATCATCCAAATTCTGGAGATATAAAAATCGACGGCATAGATATTTCAAAACTAAATAATGAGCAGAGAACAAAGTTTAGATTAAACAAACTGGGGTATGTGTTTCAGGATTATGCGCTTATTCCAGAACTTACAGCAATGGAAAATGTAGCGTTGCCACTTTTGATGCAGGGTGAAACTTTAGAAGAAGCAAAAAGTAAGGCGATAGATTCTCTAAACAGAATTGGTCTAGGAGATAAAATAAATAATATTCCAAACCAACTTTCGGGAGGACAACAGCAAAGAGTTTCCATTGCAAGAGCCATAGCGCATAATCCAACAATTATTTTTGCAGACGAGCCTACGGCGAACCTAGATACCGAAACATCGGATCAAGTGTTGGAAGCATTTATAGATCTGCATAAACAAGGGCAAACCATTATCATGGTGACCCACGAAAAAGAATATTCGGAAAGGACAGATCGGGTGGTGCTACTGTCAGACGGAAAAATTATTTCAGACATAATGAATAAGAAAAAATAAAAATATGAAAACAAAAATACAAAACACAAAAAATTATATAATGACCCACAAGAAAACTTCAGTAGTTATTTTCTTGGTCCTTGCTTTTATCGCTTACAAAGTTTTTTCACCAAGTAGTTCTAAAACAGACCAATACCTAGTAAAAAGATCTGACATTGTTCAAAAAGTTATTGTAAACGGGAACACAAAAGCGATTCGGGACTCAAGTCTGGCTTTTGAAGTAAATGGAACAGTGAGAACAACACAAGTTTCTGTTGGTTCAAGAGTTGTTGTTGGACAAGCACTAGTAAGTCTTGACCAGTCAACACTGTATGCAGATTTACTAAAAGCACAGGCAAACGTTGCTAGTGAGCAGGCTAGATTGGACGAACTGAAAAAGGGTAGTAGACCAGAAGATATTGCTATTTCAGAAACAGAAGTTGCAAATGCAAAAGTAACTCTGGAAGATGCAGAAAGAAACTTACAAAACAAAGTTGTCGATATTGTAAACAATAATATAGACCAGTTTTTCAGTAATCCAAAAACAGCAAACCCACAGTTCAATCTTGTGGTAAATGATACTCAGTTAAAAAATAATATAAATACTGGAAGATTTTTAGTTGAGGCTGTTATCCAAAATTGGACAAGTGCAGATATCGACAAAAACCTACCGCAAGTCGTTTCACTTCTAGACAATGTTGCACTAGCAGTAAACTCGCAGTCACAGTCTAGTGGAGTCTCTCAAACTACAGTAGATGCATACCGAGCCTCTATTTCTAGTGCTAGATCTGCACTAACAACTGCGCGAGAAACACTAAACTCATCTAGATCAAAACTTGCACTAGCTGAAAAAAATCTTTCACTAAAGAAAAGTGGTAGTACTCCAGAGGCAATAAAAGCCCAAGAAGCAAAAGTTTTACAAAACGAAGCCCAGGTAGAAAGTGTACAAGCTCAACTAAGTAAAATGACACTTCGCTCACCACAAAATGGTGTTGTTACAAAACAAGACGCAAAAGTAGGTGAAATAGTGACTCCAGGAAAGGTTGTTGTTTCTGTAATTTCAGACAGCGATCTAGAAATCGAGTCTAATGTTTCAGAAGTAAGTATTGGAAAGGTGGCAGTAGGAAACTCAGTTGTTATTACTTTTGATGCATTTCCAGGAGAAACATTTTCAGGAAAAGTTTCATATATCGAACCAGGGGAAACAGTTGTGGATGGTGTAGTAAACTACAAAGTGACAGTGGCTTTCAACGAAAAATATCCACAGATAAAATCTGGTTTAACATCTAGACTTGAAATAATTACAGCAGAAAAGAAAGAAGTTATTTCTGTCCCAGAATACGCTGTTACAAAAAATGAGACTGGTTCATTTGTTACAAAAATAAACGGAAAAACAACTTCACAAGTTCCAGTAACATTGGGTATACGAGGTCAGGATGGTTTTGTTGAGGTTGTGAGTGGTTTAAATGTGGGTGATTCGATAGAAACAGTCGCACAAGTAAAATAAATAAGTTAAAATAGAAATATAGTATGACGCAAGACAGTATTCCGGAATATACAATTTTACTTTTCTATAAATACGTAAATATAGAAAATCCAGAAAAACTACGAGATGAACAAAGAGCGCTTTGTGAAAAGTTAAAACTGAAGGGAAGAATTATTACAGCCAAGGAGGGAATAAATGTAACTCTAGAGGGTAAAACTGAAGATACAGAAAAATATCTAGAAGAATTTTTAAAGGATCCACGTTTCCAAAATACTCATATAAAAAGAAGTCCTGGAATAGGTGATGCTTTTCCTAAACTTTCTGTAAAAGCTAGAAAAGAAATAGTTACTTTAGGTAAAAGTCTGACAGAAGTTAAGTCAAAGGGTAAGGTAATAAAACCTGAAGAGTTAAAAGAGTGGTTCCAAACAAAAAAAGTAGGTGAGGATTTTTATATTGTTGACCTTCGGAACGACTACGAGTTTAAGGTCGGGAGGTTTCAAGGTTCAATGATTCCTGAAAACTTACAAAACTTTCGCGATGTTCCACATGTTTTAAACCAACTGGAACCAATGAAAGATAAGCCAATGATCACTGTCTGTACAGGAGATGTTCGCTGTGAAAAAGCATCTGCGTATCTGCAAGATCTTGGGTTCGATAATGCATACCATTTAGATGGTGGGATAGTTACATATATGGAAAAGTTTCCAGCCCAGGAGTTTTTGGGAACTTTATACGTTTTTGATAAACGTATCACTATGGACTTTGATTCTGCCAAAGGTGTCCAAGATAAACATACAGTCGTGGGAGAATGTGAGAAATGTAATGTTAAGTCCGAGAGATATGTGAACTGTAAAAATCCTCGTTGCAATAAACATTTCATTTGCTGTTTGGAATGTAGCGAAGAGGACGGTCGTTCATTTTGTTCCGAGGTTTGTAGAGAAAAAGTTCTTACAACAAAATAAAATGAACAGACGATTCAAGTATTACACTCCTATAGTGATGCAGAAGCTTGGATATGTCGTGTTTTATCCTTTACATCGTTTGTTTGTGGATATGGAAATAAGAGGTCGGGAAAATTTAGTCGGTTTAAATGGCCCGATTATTTTGGCGTCCAACCATACAGGGGAAATGGATACTATGACAGTACACATGACGTTTCCTTTTTTCTCAAGATTTTTTCCTATTTACTACATTACTTCTCCAACACTAAAATACAATACATTTGGTTGGCGTAGTTATATATATGGCCAAACTTTCTTCCAACTTTTTGGTGGTTATGCTGTGCATTCAGGTTTTAAAGATTATGCTATTTCGCTTGAAGACCATATAGATTTGTTGGAACGAGGTCACACTGTGCAAATATATCCTGAAGGAAGAATAACAACAGATGGAAATATCGGTCCTGCAAGGGGCGGTCTGGGATATATGGTTTATAAAACAGGTGCAACTGTTTTACCGGTGGCTATAGATACTTTTTATGACTTGAGTTGGTATGACTATTTTAGAAGAAAAAGAAAAGTCGTGGTTACGATATTAAAGCCATTATCTGAAAATGAAATTGCTACGGCATTCGAGCCCACAGTAGAGGACTACAGACACACAGGAGATTTAGTTTTAAATAAAATACAAGAAGTATTAAAAAAATAATTTATATTAAAAAAATTGACGTTTATTTAAATAAATGATATACTATATATAGGTTAATCCGCTCAAGGTTTTGCCTTGGGAGAAGGGAGGTAGATCAAAATGACGCCACTTGCGAGTGAAGTACCGATCGTTCCGAGCATCATTCCTCTGTTGTTCGGTGAAGAGGGTGACTCCGGAGACGACGGAGACAACGGAAGCTCCGGAGACGACGGAGACGGCGGAACCGGTCAGGGTGATGATCCGGGGGATTCTTCGGGAGATGACTCCGGACCCGACCATGACGACTACGGTCACGACTCCGATGCCGACTAGTTCGGCATGTGACTGACTGACGAGAGCGCCACTACCAATCCGGTAGTGGCGCTCGAACTTTTATATTATAATTTTACACATGAGTATATTTAGTGATTTTAATGTTGTAAGATCAGAAGATTTTCTTGAGAATGGCATTCGAGTAGTGCTTTTTAAACGTGAAGGTGCTCCAATTACTACCACAGCAATTTTAAAATCTGGTTCAAGACATGATCCCGAATCTATGCCAGGGTTATCACATTTTATAGAACATATGATTACAAACGGGTCAAAAGTTTTTCCTACTAAGGATCTTTTGGCAGAACATATAGAATCGGTAGGTGGTGTTTATAGGGCTAGTACAGGTCAAGATTCTATGATTGTAGACACTGAAATTTCTGATAGAGCTGATTATTCAAGGGTGGTTGATATCTTTAAGGCAACATTATGTGAACCGTTGATGGATATAAAGGTTTTTGAGAATGAAAAAAAAGTGGTTGTGAAAGAAATTAAAAAAAGTGAGTCAAATCCATCTCAAATTGTGATAAAAACTGCAAGACAGTTATTTTTTTATGGCACTCCGCTTGAACATCCTGTTCTGGGCGATGAAAAAGCAATATTAGATTTTAAGTATGAGGATGTTTTAGATCAACATGTAAAACTATTTGATAAATCACGAATTAGCATTATTGTATCTGGTGATATTGAGATGGATATGGTTATTGAAAAATTGAATGAAATTTCGTTTTTAGAAGGAAATAATTTTTTGCCAAAGGCTGATAATCTGAATTTTTTAAACGAAAAAAAAATAAAATCAACTTTTTTTGATACAACTCAAACTTATATTTATTTTGGTGTCCAAGCCCCAGCCTCGTTTACTAAGGATTCTCTACATTTAAATATTCTAGGAAGCATTCTTGCCGGAGGAAGAAATTCAAGGTTAACAAAAAAATTGAGATATGAAAAAGGATTGGTGTACAATGTTGGTTTCGGAAGAATTGGTGGAGTAAAACAGGGTTCATGGAATATAATTACTGATACCACCGAGGACAAGGTTCAAGAAGTTATTGATGAAATTATTAGTGAGATTAGTGATATTAGAAATTTTGGAGTTAAAGATTCAGAATTGGAGTTCGTTAAGAATAAGAGAATAAAATCATTGAAAAGAAATATGCAGACATCAAATGATTGGGTTGATTTTCATGCAATTGCTGAGGTTTTTTCGGAACAAACTTATAGCATAAATACTTATGTAGAAGATATAAAGAATACTACTGTAGAAGATATAAAAAAAGTAATAGATAAATACTTAGTTGATGACAAATGGAAATTAGCATTGTGTGGTAGAATAAAAGAAGAATCAGTTAATATTAATTGGTAGTATATAATGTCTGTATAAATGAAAAAAGAATACACAGCAAGTGTGCATGACAATTTATTTCTTCAATTTTCATATTTTTTTATAAAAATAACACTAGGGACGCTGGTTAGGCTCATTTGGGTAAAAAAAGTAGAGGGGCTCAAAAATATTCCGAAGGATGGACCCCTAATCATAGCATTCAACCACCAAAGTTTTTTTGATTTTTTGTGTTTTGTATCAGTATCACCAAGGAAAATACACTTTTTATCTGCTGAAAAATTTTTTTCTCATATTTTATGGGGGCCATTGGTTAAATTAACAAGTCAAATAAAAGTAGAAAGACAAAGCAGTGATAAAATTGGTCTTCATAAGATCGTTTATGAACATTTATCAAACAATAAGGTTATAGGGATTTTTCCAGAAGGAACAAGATCTCCTCACGAAAAAGAAATGCTATTGGCTTTTACTGGAGTTGCAGAGTTTGCTTTGCGTGGTGGAGTTCCAGTGGTACCAGTAGGTATTAGGGGTGCGTATGAAGTAATGGCAAAACATGATAAGACGCCAAAGTTCAAAAAAATAGTTACAATACATGTTGGTGAGCCAATGCATTTTAACGAGTATCACAAATCTAAACTTGATAAAAAAACATATAGACTTGTGACAAATAAAATAATGATAGAAATAGCCAAACTTTCGGAAAAAAATTATCCATATTTACATATAGAAGAATAATGAAAAATTTAGTAATTTTCGATGTAGACAACACTATAGTCAAGGGACAGAGTCAGGCGCTATTTATTAAATATTTGTATAAAAAAAAATATGTAAGTTCCTTTTATTACTTAACTTTGATATCTTGGGTAGTTTTATACAAATTTCATTTGGTTAAAGATCCGTTACCTCCTATGAAATATGGTTTATCCTTTATCAAGGGCAAGACCGTGAATGAAGGTGAAAAAATTGTGAACAATTTTTTCGATGAAGTTTTAGTGAAATATATTTATAAACAAGCGTTAGATATTATAAAAAAATATAAAAATGAAGGTTCAGACATAATATTAGTTTCAAATGCGCCTGATATTTTAGTAAAAAAGATTGCAAACTACTTAGGAGTTGAAAATTTTTTATCTACAAAGGTTGAATCTGAAAACGGTGTCTATACAGGAAATATATTTGGTGAGATAATGTATGGTGAACAAAAATTAATTGCAGTTAAAAAATATATTGAAGTCTCGGGTCACACGCTAGAAAATTCTTATGCATATGGAGATCATGATTCTGATATCCATCTTTTGAAAAATGTTGCTCATCCGTATGCTGTAAATCCATCTGGAAAGCTTAAAAAAATTGCAATTAAAAATAATTGGCCCGTACTTAACTTTAGTCTATGAATTTATTTGGTATCACATCCATTATAATATTTTTCGCAAGTATAGGCTTTGGGCTGTTTTTGTACTCATCCAACAGAGAGTCACGAGTAAACAGGTCGTGGTTTGTCGTTTCGATATTCGTCGGACTATGGGGGCTGTCTTTATATGGAGTTACTTCAACATCAAATATTTTTATAGCAGAAAAGTGGCAGTATCTACTAGATATTTCAGCGACTCTTATTCCCGTAACGTACTTTGCGTTTGTTTGTGACTTGCTGGGCATTAATAATAGTTGGTTTAGACGTCTCATACTTTACATGGGTGCAGTCGTATCAATTTTTAGTGTAACTCCTTATTTTAAACTTGGTGTACATGAAAAGTATGGTTTTTATTGGGTTAATCCAGGTTTTTATTATGAGGTGTTTCCATTATTTTTTGGTGGAGTAACACTTATATGTTTAGTTTTTTTGATAATTGGATATAAAAATTCTAAAGATAGTGTGTTCAAGGCTCAAATTAGAAACACATTGTTGGCAGGGATTATAGGTTTTGGTGGTGGAATTACAAATTTTTTCCCGCAAGTTATAAATATATATCCTTTCGGTAACTATTTTGTGATTCTTTACGTTGCTTTGATGAGTTATGGAGTTTTGAGATATAAACTTTTGAGTAAAAAAATTATATCCGCTCAACTAGTGAGCGGTGCAATTGTTTTAGTATTTTTGTTTAATCTATTACAACCATCATCCTTATTGAACTGGATAGTTAATTTGATTTTGTTTATCTTAGTTCTTATATTTTCAATCTTACTGGTTAAGGGTGTATATAATGAAATTAGTCAAAAAGAGCAGATAGAGAAACTTGCGGATGATTTGCAAACTGCGAACCAAGGACAAGTAAACCTGATCCATGTTATGAACCACCAAGTTAAGGGACATTTGGGAAATGCAAAAAATATTTTTGCTGAACTTCTAACTGACGATTATGGAGCAATGCCGGAAGATGCAAAACCACTTTTGGAAAAAGGATTACAAGAAACGAATTTGGGAGTGGAGTATGTGCAAAACATATTGCGAGGTGCTTCTGCTGTTACTGGAACTCTGCCTTTTGATATGAAGCCAATAAACTTTAAGGAAATAGTAGAGGCTGTTTTTGAAAAACAAAAAGGCTACGCAGAAAATAAAGGGCTAAATATTTCTTTGGATATTAAGGAGGGTAAATATGATTTGACGGGGGACAGTATACAACTTTCTGAGGCGGTTAAAAATCTTATCGATAATTCCGTGAATTATACGGAAAAAGGAAATATAGATGTAACTCTTTCTCAAGAAGATAAAATAAGTTTTGTAATAAAGGATACTGGTGTGGGAATTTCGGATGAGGACAAGCCAAAACTATTTAAGTCTGGAGGAAGAGGAACTGATTCACTAAAAATAAATATAAACTCAACTGGTTATGGTTTGGCTTTTGTAAAAGGTGTTGCTGAAGCACATAAGGGGAAAGTCTCAGCAATATCAGAGGGCGTTGGCAAAGGATCACAATTTGTACTAGAATTGCCTAAAAACTAATGGCACAGGAACAAGTTTGGGACAGGGAATACAAAACATCAAAGCTTTTAACAAAAGACAACAAACCACAGTCAGATGTGGTGCGTTTTGTTAAATACTTAAAAAAAGATATTAGTTTTCAAATAGAAGGTGCGCAAGTTTTAGATCTTGGTTCTGGCGCAGGTAGAAACAGTTTTTATTTTGCAGAACTGGGTGCGAGTGTTGTGGGGCTTGAGATATCTAAAACTGCAGTAGAGATCGCAAATAAATACGCAACTGTGGCTGGGCTCAATATAAAATACATAAAACAAAGTATTGGAGAGACTTTTCCGGTAGAGGATAGTTCAGTAGACATTTTATTAGATATTACATCTTCAAACTCATTAGATGAAAAAGAAAGAGAAGTTTATTTAAGCGAATCTCACAGAGTTTTGAAAAATAATGGAATATTTTTTGTAAAAGCACTTTGTTCGGAAGGGGATGAGAATGCAAAATTTTTAATAAAAAACCATCCTGGTAAGGAAAAAGATACATATATAATGCCGGAACTTGGTGTCACAGAACGTGTTTGGAGTAAGCAGGATTTTGTAGATACTTATTCAAAATATTTCAAAGTATTGAATATGGAGAAAAAAACTAGTTATTCGAGGATGAATGGTCGCGTCTACAAACGTAACTTCTGGATTTGTTACCTAAAAACAGAAAAATAGCATCGTCTGCGTTGTTGCAGTTCAGTTTTGTTTGTTCACCTTACTACCTGTAAGGCTCACTCACAAAACTTCCTGCGCCTAGCATCCAATACTATTTATCTCCTTTTAGATTTACAAATGTTGTTTATCTGTAAAAATAAACATTGACAAAATAGTTTTATTGTGTAATTTTAATGTTGAACTGTTCCGACCCAAGGAGGGTCAAAGATGGCGAAAAGCGTGAAAAAGGCTAAGGCTCGTCGAAACAACTGGAAGCGCGAAGCGACCGAAATCATGGAGTTGCTGAAGGGCGCCAAGGCAACCATCGAGGCTCTCGAGCTCAAGCAGACTCAGTCGGATTCGGAGCTCGTCGGGGTGAAGGCCGAACTCGAATCGGCGAAGGCCGAACTCGACAAGGCCAAGGAAGAACTCGGTGCCGTGAAGGCCAAGTTGGCCGAAGTGGAGGCCGGCCTGTCGGCGCTGGAGACCACCAACAAGGACCTGGTCAACAGGAACTTCGCTCTGGAAAGCGGCTTCTACGGCTCGCGTAGCAAGTCGCGTCGGCTCGAGAGTCGAAATCGCGAACTGCGGTTGGAAATCGACTCGCGCCGTCGGCTCGCCGGGGTTCTGGCTGTGTTTCATCACGCCAGTACCTGCACGGAGGACTGCTTAGAGGAGTTCGCGGCAGCCGGCCGGGCTGTGGGCGTCGACATCGACAAGATCGACAAGGCCCATGTGTCGGAAGCCTACAAGGCAGCCGGCCGTCGGCTTCACAAGCTGACCTGGGAGAAGGGTATCCGCATGACCAAGTCGCACATGAGCCCTCAGTCAGCGACGGACTCACTCGAGGCTACGATCAACGCTGTCGAGCAGATGCTCGGGATGCGCGATCGGGTCTAGCCGAGGGGTGTAGAAGGTGGGGTGGCTTCGGTCGCCCCAGCTTCTTTTTTTTATTTGAAATTTTGATATCATTTATAGTTATGGAAAAAACTACTAAATCATCAAAGAACATACCGATAAGAAAAATTTTTGAGCAATATTGGATTGGTACTGAAAGTAAAAGAACTTTACTGTCTCTTTCAGTAGCCTTTTTCTTTGTTGCTCAGGTTGTGAGAGTGGTAATTCCTATTTTTTATAAAAAATTCTTTGATTTATTGAGTAGCTCAACAAATCCTGGTTCGGATGTGAATAATTTAGTTCATATTATATATATAGTATTGGGTCTAAATATTGTAAGTTGGGTTTCATGGAGAGTTGGTGTAAACATGTATAATGTAATGGAATCTCGTGTAATGGCAAAATTAAAACAAAATGCCTTTAACTACTTAACTAGACATTCATACACATTTTTCGCCAACACATTTGGAGGAAGTTTGGTTCAAAAAATAGGCCGTTTCAGTAGAGCATTTGAGGCCATACTAGATACTTTGGTGTTTAACTTGATGCCACTACTCATTGCGATTTTCGGCTCGATTTATGTAACCTGGACTATAGTTCCAGTGGTGTCTCTAATGATAATTGCCTGGGTAATAGTTTTTGTTGTGTTTAGTTTTGTTTTCTCAAATTGGAAACTTAAATACGACGAAATATCTGCCAAGGCTGACACTGCAACTACGGCATATCTTTCTGACGCTATTACAAACAGCACAGCGATGTCTTTTTTTACTGGTCATGAACACGAGTCGAACGGATTCAAAGATGTAACACAAGATCAAGCAAATAAGACATTGTTTTCTTGGAGACTTGGGGATGTTGTTGATGCTGTACAAACATTACTCATTTTAATAATAGAGTTTTTTGTATTTTATTATGCTGTCAGATACTGGAAGTCGGGTCTAGCAACTGTCGGTACTTTTGTTTTGATACAGTCTTATATCATTGGTCTTGCAAACCAACTTTGGGGACTGAACAGAATAATCCGAAACTTGTACCAAAGTATTGCTGACTCAAAAGAAATGGTGGAGATTTTGATAACTCCATATGAAATTCAAGACAAACCAGATGCAAAAGATATTGTTGTGAAAAATGGTGAGATAAAGTTCGAGAATGTTACTTTCAATTTTGGAAAAGGGGAAGATGCCTTGAAGGAAATTAACCTTACTATCGGTGCCGGTGAAAAAGTTGCTGTGGTTGGTCATAGTGGTGCGGGTAAAACAACTTTGGTTAGACTTATTATGCGACTTTATAATATTACTTCGGGACATCTATATATAGACAACCAAGATATTGAAGAAGTAACACAAGACAGTTTGAGAAATAACATAAGTTTTGTTCCTCAAGATCCAATACTATTTCACAGAACTCTAATGGAAAATATTAGATATGGAAAGCGTGATGCAACAGATGAGGAAGTTATACAGGCTTCAAAACTAGCACATTGTGATGACTTTATAGATAAACTTCCTTTGAAATACGATACATATGTTGGTGAAAGAGGTATAAAACTTTCTGGAGGTGAAAGACAAAGGGTCGCTATTGCCAGAGCTTTACTTAAAAAAGCCCCGATACTTATTTTTGATGAAGCCACGTCGTCACTCGACTCATACTCAGAGTCACTTATTCAGGATGCGTTAGAAAACCTAATGAAAAATAGTACAACAATAGTTATAGCCCACAGACTTTCCACTATAAAGAGAATGGATAGAATTATTTCTATGGATGAAGGCAGGATTGTAGAAATCGGAACACACGAAGAACTGGCACACAAAGAAAATGGTTTGTATAAAAAGTTGTGGGACTTACAGGTTGGTGGTTTTGTTTAGTATTTTCGACTAAACCTAAATGTGATAATATGTTCCTATGGCTAAAAAAACTTTACTGTCTGGGGTAAAACCTACTGGACGACCACATATTGGAAACTATTTTGGAGCAATGAAACAGTTTGTAGATATGCAGGAGGAGTTCAACTGTATGTGCTTTATTGCTGACTATCACGCTCTAAACTTTATTCAAGATGGCGCTGAAATGAAACAAAAAATCCTAGATTTAACACTAGACTATCTTGCTATTGGTTTGGATCCTAAAAAAACTCTTATTTACAAACAGTCAGATGTGTCAGAACACACAGAACTAACATGGATTTTCGACACAATAACAACCATGCCTTACCTTATGCGAGCACACGCTTACAAAGATGCTGAGGCTAAAGACAAAGAAATAAATGTTGGAACTTTTAACTACCCAATGCTAATGGCAGCAGATATTCTTTTGTATGATGCCGATGTTGTGCCTGTGGGGCAGGACCAAAAACAACACATAGAATACACACGAGATACTGCACAAAAGTTTAATGGTACTTTTGCAAGAGAATCAGGCCGCGAAGTTTTCAAACTTCCAGATGCAAAAATATTAGACACTGTTGCGGTAGTGCCAGGAACAGATGGACAAAAAATGTCTAAAAGTTATGGAAATACTATTCCACTTTTTGCCAGTGACGAAGAAATAGAAAAAGCTGTTATGTCTATTGTTACAGACTCAAGCGCAGTAGGTGAGGGTGGACGACCAGAAAATGTTTATGCGATTCATAGACTGATAAGAAGTGAAGAAGAGCTTGCTCCTATATATGCAGAAAATATGGGTAAGTACAAAAACTTAAAAGAAGCACTCATAAAAGATTTAAAAGAATTTATAAAACCACTTCGAGAGAAAAGAGAGCAACTTGCAAGTGATCCGGACTATGTTTTGGATGTTTTGAAAGAGGGCGGAAAGAGAGCAAAGGCCATTGCAGAAAAGAAAATGGAGGAAGTTAGAGAGGCTATCGGGGTCAAACTATATTAAATTATCTTAACAAATGAATAGTATAAAAAAATACTTCAGTAGTGTGAGGTTTAGTCTAGGATATTCTTTTTTGTTTGCAAGGAATGAAACTATGTTTCTAGGGCTAATAAATGTCGTAATTGGTGTGATGCCGTACGCTACAGCTTTTTTTCTTGGAAAACTTGTAGACACAATAGTTTCTGGAGCAGATAATAGTTCATTTCTTGGACTATGGTCAGTTTTAATACTTTACGCAATTGTAAGTTCTTTGCCATCATTTACCGGAAACTTTCAGAGATTTATAGCTAGAAAGAGAATGTCAAAAATGCAAGTGGGTATGGAAGTTGAGATTGTTAAAATGAGAGAAAGAGTTGATATTTCAAAGTATGAAGACCCAAAATTTTTGGATTTAATACAAAGAACCTTCAGACAGGGACCAAATCCTGTATATCAATTGGGGATATCTCAATTTGATTTAACCCAATCAGTCACAAGTTTAATTGTTGGAACAGTACTAGCAATACATTTTGACCCACTTATTTTTATAATAGTAATTGCTACCGCAATACCAGCTTTTATCGTTGATATTAAATTTGCTGGTATGGCTTGGAGTATTTGGGCAAAAGATTCAGTAGAACAGCGTAGACTTGGGGATTTAAGACAGCATATTTTTTTGCGCCACTCGTTAATTGAAACAAAACTATTTCAATCTTCAAATAAAATATTTAAGTGGATGGAAAAGATACTTACTGATTTTTCACGCAAGCAAATGGGAGTTGAAAGAAAAATCGTATGGTACACGACAATAACTGATATTTTGTCCTTGGTAGGTTTTGGTGTCGGATTAGTGTTGGTAGTAAAAGGTAATATATCTGGTGTTACAAAAGTAGGTTCAGTAGTTTATATTATTAGTACATTATCAAGTGTTCGAAGATCAATAGCAAATTTCTTAAAAGATATTTCAAGTCAATTTGAAAATAATCTTATCGTTCAAGATATGATCGAGGTTTACAACACTAAACCGGTTATTATTGAAAAGACTGAACCAACTTTTATTAACTTAAGTCATGCTCCAGAAATTGTTTTTGAGAATGTTGGTTTTAAGTATCAAGGTTCGGAAAAATGGAGTTTGAGAAATGTAAATCTAACTTTCAGTGCCGGAGATAATATTGGACTAGTTGGAAACAATGGTGCAGGTAAAACTACACTCGTAAAACTTATTTGTAGAATATATGACCCAACAGAAGGCAGAATACTTATAAATGATGTGGATTTGAAAGATATTTCTACAAAAGAATGGTGGTCATATTTGGCGGTTATGTTTCAGGATTATGCCAGTTACGACTTTCTAGTTAAAGATGCAATTGGTATTGGTAGGCCTGACAAACCTACAAACTTAACAAAAGTTATAGATGCCTCAAGGGTTGCACAGTCACATGACTTTATCATGGATTGGAAAGACAAATATGATGAGCAACTCGGAGTGGATTTCAGTGGTAAAGAACCATCAAAGGGTCAGAAACAAAAACTTTCAATTGCAAAAATACTATATAGAGATGGTTTAGTCATGATTCTTGATGAGCCTACTGCATCAGTGGATGCTGAGTCAGAAGCAAAGATTTTTGATTCTATTGAAAACTTACCAAAAGACAGAACGGCGATACTAATTTCTCATGACTTCTCTACCATTTCACAGTGCGATAAAATTTTTGTTTTGGATAAGGGCTCATTAATAGAGGAGGGAAGTCATAAAGAATTAATGGCCAAAAAGGGTATGTATTCTGAACTTTATAATCTTCAGGCAAAAAGATTCAAAAAATAAAATGAAAAATGAAATAAAAATTATAGATAAGTTGCCCGTTGAAAGATGGGAGGAGTATAAAGAGTTAAGACTAGAAGCTCTAAGGACTGACCCAAGTGCCTTTTGGGCAGACTTTGACTCCACTGAAAAGGTGGAAGATAAGGAGTGGAAAACCGAACTGGAAAGAAATATAAATGGCGATGAAATAATTATTTTTGCTGAATACGATAATAAATTAATTGGTATGGGTACAGTTTATTTGTATGAAAGAGAAGATTGCAAACACAACGCCACATTGAAATCATTGTACGTTTCACCTGAACATAGAGGTAAAAAAATAGGTGAAATTCTAGTAAAAAGAAGAATAGAGCTGATTCTTGAAAAACCTTACATTAGGAATATATTTTGTGAAATATTTGGGTATAACGTTTCTTCGATAGAGCTTCATAAAAAACTTGGATTTGAAGAGGTTGGCAAAGTTAAGGATTTTATATTGCTAGATGGTAAGTATTTTGACTCACTAACTTTTCAAAAGAGGTTTGGTCAGAGAGAATAAATATGTTAGATTAGGAACATATGATCCCGTAAGAAATAGAAGGAGATCGGGATTACCATTATCAGATAATTCAAATAATTAAATAAGGAGTAGTAATTAAATATACGATCTCCTATTTCAAACGGGATGACAAGAATTTATATTAAAGATTTGGGGGCACATGTGGGGGAGGAGGTCACTATTAAAGGCTGGGTAGACGTACGCCGAGACCAAGGAAAAATGGTCTTTATCGATATGCGAGATATGTCTGGCCGAGTTCAGTGTGTGGTTTTGCCAAACTATACAGAGGTTATTGAAAAGGTTAAAGAAGTTAGAACAGAATGGGTTCTAGAACTAAAAGGAAAAGTAAACAAAAGACCAGAAAGAAACATTAAGGCTGGTGTACTAAACGGGGATATTGAGCTAGAGGTTACTGGACTAGAAGTTCTAAACAAGTCTGACACTATCCCTTTTGATATTTCAGGAGATACAAAAGAGATAAACGAAGAGGTGAGACTAAAATATAGATATGTAGATCTTCGTTCTGACCGAATGCAGAAAAACATTCGAAACCGTCACAAGGTAATAAAACACATACGAGATTTTCTAGATAAAGAAAACTTTATTGAGGTGGAAACTCCAATGCTAACAAAATCTACACCAGAAGGTTCTCGAGACTATGTTGTTCCAGCTAGACTATATCCTGGAAAGTTTTATGCATTGCCACAGTCTCCACAACAGTACAAACAACTACTTATGACATCTGGAGTTGAAAAATATTTCCAAATAGCCCGATGTATGCGTGACGAGGACACTCGTGGAGACAGACAACCAGAGTTTACACAACTTGATATGGAAATATCTTTCGTTGCACGCGAGGATGTAATGGAGCTAAACGAGAAACTACTTATAGATCTAGTTACAAAACTTTATCCAGAAAAGAAAATCCAACAGGTTCCTTTCCCACGACTTACATATGCGGAGGCAATGGAGAAATACAACTCTGACAAACCAGACCTGCGAGAAGATAAAAACGATCCGAACCTTTTGGCATTCTGCTGGGTGATAGATTTTCCTTTCTTTGAGAAAACTGACACAGGAGCATGGACATTTACTCATAACCCATTTTCTAGACCAAAACCTGAACACATGGATTGGTTAATGAAGAAAGAAAATATTGCTGAGATACTTACAACTCAATACGACGTTGCGCTAAACGGCTTTGAAATCGGTGGGGGAAGTATAAGAAACCATAACCCAGAGGCACTAGAAAAAGTTTTTGAAATCATGGGTCACAGTATGGAAAACATCAAAGCAAACTTTGGTCACATGCTTTCTGCATTTTCATTAGGTACTCCACCGCACGGAGGTATAGCGTGGGGACTAGATAGACTTGTTATGCTACTACAAAACGAACCAAACATTCGTGAAGTTATTCCTTTTGCAAAAACTGGTGAAGGTAAGGACCCTATGATGGATTCTCCAAGTGAAATCTCTGACGAGCAACTGCTTGAACTAAATATCAAAACACTAAAGAAATAATTTGGTATAATTATTTCATGAACTTAGAATATTTGTTTATATTAATTTTTTTACTGCTAACTGGATTATTTATTGAATGGAAATACAAGATACATCTTTATCACTCTCGTCGCGAAAGATTTGTAGCTACATTGGTGATGTTTGTTATTGGTGTTGCATGGGATAATTTTTCAACATGGAGAGGTCACTGGATGTTTCCAGCAGAGGGAACTATCGGTATAAAAATTGGCTTTATCCCAATTGAGGAATATTTGTTTATATTAATTGTCCCATTTTGGGTTCTGACAGTTTATAAATTAGTTGTAAAAAAAGTAAAATAGTATGCCGGATGAGTTTCTAGTTAAAACACATATTTTTGAAGGTCCATTGGACACACTCCTTTCTCTTATTGAAAAAAGGAAACTTTTCATAAACGATATTTCACTTGCACAGGTTGCCGATGACTATATCGCGTATATAAAAACTCTAGAAAATTTTCCAATAGCCGACTCCTCACATTTTATTCTTATCGCATCAACCTTAGTTTTAATTAAATCAAAATCTTTACTACCAGACTTGCAACTAACCCCCGAAGAAGAAGAAAACATTCACAACCTTGAGGATAGACTAAAGCAGTACCAAAAATATAAGGCACTTTCGCAACATTTGAAAGAAAAGTTTGGGATAAACATAGAGTACCTAAGACTTCCAAGCAAAGAAAAAAAGATCGTTTTTACTCCTGACAAAAACACTGACATCTCTAAAATGCGTGAAGCGGTAAAAATACTTATCCAAAACCTACCTAAAAAAGAATTCGTCCCAAAGGCTATAGTTCAAAAAGTTATTTCACTTGAGGAAATGATGGATAATTTGTCGGAAAGAATCACAAAGAGTTTCAAAATGAGTTTTAAGGATTTTTCTGGACACGGCAAGGCGGAAAAGGTAAATGTGATAGTGAGTTTCCTTGCGATGCTTGAACTAGTAAAACAGGGGATAATAAATGTAAGACAAGATGCGGACTTTCATGATATTGAAATGGAGACACAATCCATCGGTGTTCCAAGGTATTAAAACTTCCAAATTTGGCGATCTACTCGTTTCAAAATTGAAAATGTTCGTCACCTTACTACTTGTAAGGCTTCTCACATTTTCAATTCCTCAACTTTGTGTCTCATCCAAATTGTGAAAGTTTGTTGTATAATAAAAATATAAAATAAAATGAATTTAGAAAAACAAATTGAGGCAATACTTTTTTATACTGGGGAACCGGTGAAAATTAGTTTTTTGGCGAAAACTTTAGAAGTAAAAATAGATGCTATTCGCGAGGCGCTTCAAAACCTTGTAACTAGTTTGGAAAATAGAGGTCTAAAGATGGTGGAACACAACGAGGAAGTCTCTCTCGTTACTTCACCTGAACTTGCACCACTTATAGAGAAAATCATAAAAGAAGAAAGAGAAAGAGAGTTGGGCAGAGTAGGGCTAGAGACTCTTACTATTGTGGCTTACAAAGGACCTATATCTAAAAAGGAAATAGAGTACATAAGAGGGGTAAACTCTCAATACGCTATACGAAACCTGCTTTTGCGTGGCCTTATAGAGCGAAATGGTGTGGATGGCAGGGTGGTTTACACTGTTACATCTGATACAATTAGATTTCTGGGACTTACAAAAATTTCAGACCTTCCAGAGTATGCAGAAATGAACAAAAGTCTAGAAGTGGCAGACGAAACAACAGATGAAGTAGAAGAGTAAAAAAATGGAGCATCAAAAAATTTCTAAAAAATTATATATATTTAATATTGTTTTGGTTTTGGCGGTAGTTTTCATGACTTTTCTTTTATACCAAAACTCTATTCAGAAAAAAGTTGAAAAAATAGTAAAAGCGAAGGTGGAGAAAAAAAGTTTGGCAATGTTTGAAAATGTAAATGTGAAAGCAAAAGCAGTTTTGGTTTACGACTTAGCTGACAACAGAGTTTTGTATGCAAAAAACGAGGGAACTCAGTTGCCACTTGCATCTATCACAAAACTAATGACGGCTTTGGTTGCTACAGAACTTTTACCAAAAGACTCCAAGATAACATTAAAAAGTGAGTTTTTGCGTGAAGAGGGGGACTCTGGCTTAGCGGTTTCAGAGTCTTGGAACCTAAAAGAGTTGCTAGACTTTTCACTTGTGACTTCTTCTAACGACGGTATGCGTTCAGTAGCGTCTGTTATAGGTGCAGTTAAACTAAACTCAAAAGACTATGACTTGGGAAGAAAAGATTTTATTGAAAAAATGAACAAGCGTGCAAAAGAGTTGGGTCTAGCACAAACTTTCTTTGTAAATGAAACAGGTCTTGATGTGGGCAATGTAAGTGGGGGATATGGCTCTGCAAATGATGTAACAAGTCTAGTAAAGTACATGATACGAAACAGACCAGAAATACTAGAAGCTACAAAGTTTCAAAAACTAACTATAGATTCTGATACAAAAAAACATACAGCAAAAAATACAAACGATATTGTAAACGAGATACCGGGACTGTTTGCATCTAAAACTGGATACACAGATATGGCCGGTGGAAACCTAGTTGTTGCTTTTGATCCAAGTTTGGGTAAACCAATAATTGTTACTGTGTTGGGTTCTACACAAGATGGAAGGTTCACCGATGTGGAAACTCTAGTTGATGTAACACTAGATTACTTAAACCAATAGAAAATTTTCAAATTTGGCCAATCTCATCTTCTAAATTTTCAAAATTCTCGTCACCTTAGCACTAACTAAGGCTTCTCACATTTTCAAAATTTATAAGCGACCTTGTCTCAAATTGTGAAAGTTTGAAAAGTTTTTGTAAACGAAAAGGCCGACACGATAGTCTGTATGACCTGATCGTATCGGCCGAAGCCCGTGTGTGTGGGCTAGAACCGCTTACTGACGTACTTGAGTGCTTCCCAGGTGAGTAACACCAGTGAGGAGTACACGATTGGCAGTGACGCCAGTCCGTACTCGTAGCTCTC
This sequence comes from uncultured Candidatus Saccharibacteria bacterium, assembly GCA_964596875.1. Classification (GTDB taxonomy): domain Bacteria; phylum Patescibacteriota; class Minisyncoccia; order Phycocordibacterales; family DATDWN01; genus C7867-006. The sequence continues at coordinate 196,176 of CAZQVT010000001.1, forward strand.
GGTGAACATGGAGACCATGAGTCCCAGAGTCAGTACTCCGTGCAGAAGCAGGGGAACGAAGTACAGTACTATTGCAGGGAGAACGAGGCTAATGATTGCCCCGAACACCCTGAGCCACTTGTCGTCTCGATACCCGCCCATGAGGAGCGGGTTAAAGCCCAAGCATCCCATCGCTCCTCCTACATCTTGAAGGCGATAACCGCCAGGATTACGGCGATGCAGCCCAAGGCGAATTGGATTTCTCTTGTAGCCTTCTTGAAGTACTCGAACTGTTCTTCGGTCATGCCTAGCCTCCTATCGAAGTTGGACCATCTCGCCGACCACGTCGTCCTTGCCTTCGAGGCTTTGGACGATGAAGTTGGTTGCTCCGCAGGCGTCGCAGAGGAACTTCACGACATCCATCTTCTGGATCTCGAGTTCCTCCACCTTGTCGATCGTGACGAAGTTCTTGTCGACGATCTTGCCGAGATGCACTCGGACCTTGCCCGTTGTGTTCAACTTGAACGCGATCACTCCGGGCTTGGTGTCGTACCGGAGCTTCATCCCGATGGCGCTGTGAGGCACGATGGTGAACTGGACGGAGTTTTCAAGTGCGATCGCGTACGGCTTCATGGGCTGGGTTGTTTCCACCCAGTAAACCATTGAAACTATCGCGACCGTGAGTGCGCAAATGACGAGTATTCCTCGCCAGTGGCGGGACAGAGTAGTGTCTTCGGTCATGCTGTGGCCTCCGATATTAATTATATCATTTATACAGTATAAGTCAAGGTATAAAAACCTTCATTTTAGACACATTTCCGGCCTTAGGGTATACTTTGTACATGTGTGGAATATCAGGCGTTATAGGCCAAAATCTAGACGATAAAGAGGGTATTATAGGCAAAATGGTAGAAAGGATTACTCACCGTGGACCAGACGATGATGGTTTTTATGTAGACAAAAGTGTGGGTCTTGGAATGCGTCGTCTAGCTATTATCGACCTTGAAACTGGCAGGCAACCTATAACATCCGAGGACGGCAAACTAATTATTTTTTTCAATGGGGAAATCTACAACTACAAAGAGTTGAAAAATGATTTAAAGAAAAAAGGACACAAGTTCACAACATCATCAGACACAGAAGTTATTTTGAAAATGTATGAGGAGCACGGCAAAGACATGCTACCAAAACTTCGTGGCATGTTTACATTTTCTATATACAACACAGAAACAAAACATTTGTTTATCGCTCGAGACTTTTTTGGTATCAAGCCACTTTATTACCTGATACAAAATGAAAACATCGTGGCGTTTTCTTCGGAAATAAAATCCTTTATAGATTTCCCAGGGTTCCAAATGGAGGTAAACCACAACGCTGTTGTGAACTATCTTTCATTCCAGTACAACCCACTTGTGGAGACATTTTTCAAAAATGTTTACAAACTTCCACCAGCACACTACCTGTCTATAGATACAGACAAAAATGAAATCGAAATCCAGAAATATTGGAGCATGTCTTTTGAACAAGACGAGACTTTGGACGAACAACTAACAGCTGACAAGATTTTGGAAACAATGAAAGACTCTGTTGAACACCACATGATAGCAGATGTTCCTGTCGGTGCTTTTCTTTCTGGAGGTATCGACAGTAGTATCATAACGACTTTGATGCAGGAAATACGCGGAGAAAAAAAGATCAAAACTTTTACTGTTGGTTTTAACACCTTGACCGAGGGGGAAGAAGCAAAAGAAACATCTAGTTTCCTTGGCACTGACCATACTGAACTCAGTGTCGGTCCTGACGAGTATTTTTCCGTGCTTCCAAAAGTTGTATACCATTTTGATGAACCTATTGCGGACCCATCTGCAGTTGGACTTTATTTTGTTGCACAGGAGGCGCGAAAACATGTGAAAGTTGTACTTTCTGGTGAAGGATCGGACGAACTTTTTGGTGGATACAATATTTACCTAACTCCACAAGACTCCGACAAACTTTTATGGCTCCCAAAAAGCATTGTAAAAATGCTAACCAGTCTACCTTTTGAGTTTTACGGCAAAAACTATTTGCGACGTGTGTCTATGAAACTCGAAGACTGGTATATCGGCCAAAAGTATTTCAATGGCTCTATTTTTACACGCCAAGAAATAAAAGATTTGTGGAACGGTGGCAACGAAAAGTTTATGTCGCTTAGTTCGCTTTTCAAACAAACAAAGGGTCTGAGTGACTCTACCTCAATGCAGTTTATAGATATAAACACATGGCTGGTCGGAGATATTTTGGCAAAGGCAGACAAAATGACAATGGCAAACTCGCTTGAACTTCGAGTACCGTTTCTAGATACCGAGGTAGCAAAACTTGCTGGAACTTTGCCTGACAAATACAAATGGAAGGGTAAGGTAACAAAGTACCTACTTCGTGAAGCTTTTAAAAATGTTATTCCAGAAAGTGCTCGAAACAGAAGAAAGCTTGGTTTTCCAACTCCTGTTAAGGACTGGTTTACAAAAGACAGACAAGACGTGTATGACACTATTTTGCAAAACGAGTATATAAAAAAACACATGAATGTATACCGTATTCAAAATATTATTGATGACCACTTGGAAGGAAAGAGCGAAAACTCTAGAAAGATTTACACATTACTAATGCTCGCCCTATGGTACAATACTTTCATAAAAGCAAACCAAAAATAGCATGACAGACGTTTTAAAAGTAGTAATCCCATCAGTTCTTACATTTCTTATAGGTATTGGTATTACTCCTTTTTTCACAAATATATTTTTTAAATATAAAATGTGGAAAAAGTCTCCTCGTACCCAAAATGCTGACGGGGTTTCAAAAGATTTTGCAGATACTCACAACACAACCGCAGAACTTTCTACGCCAAGAGTTGGAGGGGTTATTATTTGGGTTTCGGTTTTGTGTACGGTTATTATCATTTACTTTATCTCAAAGGTTTTTCCAAACGACCTTACTTTGAAACTAAACTTTTGGAGCAGAAGCCAAACATACATACCTATAGGTACACTTATTTTTGCATCTCTTATTGGTCTTGCAGATGATCTTATGCAGATTTTTGGAAAAGGGGAGTATGCTCGAGATCCGCTTATCTATAGAAAAATAAAAATATTTTTTATTAGTGTTATCGGGCTACTTATCGGTTTTTGGTTTTATGACAAGCTACAGTTTACCGCGATACATATTCCTTTTGACGGAGAGCTGGAACTAGGTCTGTGGTTTATTCCATTTTTGGTTGTCGTTATGCTTGGGGTTTTCTCTGGAAGTGTTATAGACGGTATGGACGGGCTTTCGGGGGGAGTAATGTCTGTTGTATTTACAGCATATTCTGTTATTGCTTTTACAAACAACCAGGTGGATATTTCTGCACTTTGTGCTGTTATTGCGGGAGGCATTTTGGCTTTTCTTTGGTTCAATATTCCACCGGCAAGGTTTTATATGGGGGAAACGGGGATACTGGGACTTACCGTAACACTTTCTGTTATAGCATTTCTAACTGACTCTGTTTTGGTTCTGCCACTTATTGCATTGCCACTAGTAGCAACTTCACTTTCAGTTGTTATACAGATAGTTGGTTACAAATATTTTAATAAAAAAAGAGTTTTCCGTGTCGCGCCATTGCACCACCATTTTGAAGCACTAGGCTGGCCAAGGACAAAAATTGTTATGAGGTATTGGGTTATTTCCGTAGTTTGTGCAATCTCTGGGGTAATTATTTCAATAATTAGTTAGAAATTATGGAGGAGTTTAGATATGAGTACGAACATGTGGGCAGAGATTCTGAAGATGTTGCAAAATCAGTAGAGTCAAAAAGAGCAGATAGAGAATTATACGATGAATTCCATGTATATTCAGTAGAGAATATTTCTGCGGCGTTAGATTCTTTGGATGAAGCAAGATTGGAAGAAGGCCTAAGTGCTGAATTAAGGGTTAAGGCACTTAACGGAAGATTAAAAAATGCTTACGCGTCTTTTATTCAAAGTTCTACATTTGAGGTTAAAAAGAGTTTAATTAGGGACTTGTCTCAAGATAGCGCCTTGCTTGATGAAATGTTAGATAAGTCGCTAGTAGTTAGTGATGTTGATGATATTCCTCCAGAAATGATTGCTAAAATTTTGAGATTAAGACTAGTTTCGAATGAAAGAAGGGAAAAAATTCTAAATGAGAAACTGGGAGAAATGTTGGGTGAAGTTAAAAAACAAATAATTGAAGGAATAAAACAAGGAATTGTTAAAAGGACTGAAGAAGAGGTGGATAAAATAATTAGTTCCTTTAGTTTTAAAACTTTTGACCCATTTTTTATAGGTCATACAGCTTACGCACTTCATAATGCCAGTATAAGAGTTATAGAACTTGCGACAGATGTAAATGTTGAACAAGCACCTCATTTTATTTTGCATGAAATAATGCATTCACTCTCTGGTATTACAATACTGGGAGAGAAAAATCCTATTGATGATAAGGTAGATACTATTACAAATCAAAGAGTTGGCTTGATGTTTTTTGGCTTCGATCACGAAAGCGGCAAATTAAATGGTAGAAAATTAGATTGGATAAATGAAGCTGTTACTGAAGAAATTACAATGAATTTATCTGGGAAATCGGTGAATGTGTATTCTGTAGAAAGAAGAAAGTTAAAAAAGCTTTATGAACTAGGAGTTGATCGTGAAATAATATATAATGCATACTTTGAGGACTACAATCCTGACGATCCTGAAAGAGTTCCTCATTGGAAAAAGTTTGTAGCAGAACTAAAGAAAATTTTCCCGGATATGTCTGTTTTGCAAGCATTGGAACATGTTAGTTCTTTGGTAGAAGAAGAGATTAAAAATGAAAAAACTCAAAGTTGATATACCATTTTTAATATCAGTTGTGATTTTGGTAGTTGGAGGCTACCTTATTTTTCGTTCTGCATCTTTGGGACTACTTTCTAAACAGTCTCTAAAGTACGCAGGTGTTGCTTTCAACCAAACTGTTTTTGGACTTATAGGTGGAACGATCATTTGTTTTATTACCTCTAAAATAGACTATAGAGTCTACCGAAAATTTGCCTTTCCTATACTTATTGGTTCTGTCATAGCCACACTTTTGGTTTTTGCACCCGGAATCGGTTTTGCTCACGGAGGTGCGCACAGATGGATAAAAATCGGTACACTTTCATTCCAACCTTCTGAGTTTCTAAAGATCGGCTATATTATTTTTCTTGCGGCATGGTTTGCCTCGGTAAAAGATAGAGTAAAACAGTTTAAATACGGGCTTCTGCCTTTTATGATTGTGTCTGGGATTGCGGGTATAGTTTTGCTCATACAGCCGGACACAGATACTTTTATGATCACTGTGTTTGCTGGTCTTGCGATATATCTTTCTAGTGGAGGACAATGGAAACATATTTTGGTTTTGGGAATTTGTTGCGTTCTTGGTATTGGTTTACTCGCAATGCAGAGGCCGTATGTAAAAAGTAGAATCATGACTTTTATAAATCCAGCAAATGACGCACTGGGAAGTGGTTATCAAATCCAACAGTCACTTATTGCGGTGGGAAGTGGAGGAATGTTCGGGCGAGGTTTCGGACAAAGTATTCAAAAGTTTAATGTACTTCCGGAACCTATCGGAGATTCTATTTTTGCTGTAGCAGCGGAAGAGTTCGGTTTTGTTGGTGCTGTTGGGATAATATTTTTGTTTATATTTTTTGCTGTTCGTGGGCTTAAAATTGCCTCAAACACCACAGATGCTTTCGGTAGACTAATGGTTGTGGGAATTGTTATAATGATTTCAACTCAAGCCTTTGTAAACATAGGTGCGATGGTGGGAGTTTTGCCACTTTCGGGTATTACTTTGCCTTTTATAAGTCATGGTGGTACGGCATTGTTTATGACACTTGCAGAGGTTGGAATCATATTAAACATTTCGAAGTTTAGGAAAAATAAATAACACATCCTCATTATGAATCCCGTAAGAAATTATTTAGTTAAAAGGATGAATGTGGTTATGTGTGATAAAATTATTCGAACAAACATTATTATTAATTTTATATACGGAAACTAAAGTTTCCTATTTCAAACGGGATGAAAATATTACTTACTGGTGGAGGTAGCGCAGGACATTTTTACCCACTTGTTGCGGTTGCACAAAAACTAAATGAACTAGCAAAAGAAAACAGGCTTTTGAAACCAGAGTTGTACTATATGTCGACTGACCCTTTTGACGAAAACCTTTTGTACGAAAACAGTATTACCTTTATAAAAGTAAACGCGGGAAAAATCCGAAAAGATAAAACACTTTCGAACAGAATCCTAAACTTTATGGATTTGTTTAGTACTTTTCACGGAGTGCTTACAGCGCTTTGGAAAGTTTTTGTTATTTATCCAGATGTAGTTTTTGGAAAAGGGGGCTATGTGAGTTTCCCAGCACTTTTTGCAGCAAGGTTTCTAGGAATACCGGTAGTGATACACGAGTCAGACAGTAAACCTGGAAAAGTAAACGCTTGGGCTGGAAAGTTTGCAACAAAAGTTGCGGTTTCATACCCCGATGCCGCTTCATACTTTAAGGCTGAAAAAACTGCCTACACCGGTAACCCGATAAGAAAAGAAATAGAAGACCCACAAGTTTCTGGTTCACACGAGCATTTTGGTTTCGACAGCAGTATACCTACAGTTTTTGTTATAGGTGGTTCACAGGGTGCTCGTTTCATAAACAGCGCTATCATGGATGCTTTGCCAGAACTTGTAAAGAAATACCAAGTCATACATCAGACGGGCGTAAACAACCTTTCCGTTATTCAGGAGACTTCTGCGGTGGTGCTTTTAAACAGTGAACACAAGGAAAGATACGTGGCAATACCGTACCTAAACGCCCTAAACCTGCGTATGGCGGCGGGGGCTGCAGATGTGATAGTATCACGAGCAGGTTCAACTATATTTGAAATAGCGAGTTGGGGCAGGGCTTCTATTATTATCCCTATCCCAGAGCCAACAAGTCATGACCAAAAAACAAACGCTTATGCCTATGCTAGAAGTGGCGCTGCGGTTGTAATAGAAGAAAAAAACATGGCACCAGGAATACTACTAGCAGAGATACAAAGAGTAGTAACTGTTGAAAAAGAAAAAATGCAGGCTGCAGCAAAAGCATTTTCTAGAAGAGATTCTGCAAGACTCATAGCCGAAGAGTTGATAGCAATCGGCCTACAACACGAGAGATGATTAAAATTAACTCATCTGCGTTGTTGCAGTTCAGTTTTGTTCGTTCACCTTACTACTTGTAAGGCTCACTCACAAAACATCCTGCGCCTAGCATCTGAACCAATTTAAATCATCTCAGAACAAATTATATGAACGATAAAAAAGTAGTAACAAGATTCGCACCTAGTCCAACTGGGTTCATGCATATAGGCGGTGTTCGCACTGCTCTTTTTGCATACTTGTACGCTAAAAAAATGAAAGGTACTTTTATACTTCGTATCGAAGACACTGATAAGGCACGAGAAGTGGAAGGTTCAATAGGTCACATACAAGAGTCGCTAAAATGGCTAGGTATCGACCCAGACATAGGTCCAAACAATCCTGGCGAGTTCGGTACTGTTATCCAGTCTGAGAGACTTCCATCATATCTAGAGTATGCAAATAAACTAATAGAAAAAGGTTTGGCATATCCTGACCCCTATACTGCAGAAGAACTAGATGCTTTTCGTAAAAAAGCTGAGGAAGAAAAAAGACCTTTTCTGTACCGTGACCACAGACCAGAAAAATTTGAAACTTGGGATGGTAAAAAACCTTTGCGTCTAAAAGTTCCAGAAATAAAAAGATACAAATGGACCGATGCTGTTCGTGGTGAACTGGAGGCGGGACCAGAAGCACTAGATGACTTTGTGCTTATCAAAGCAGACGGATATCCGACATACAACTTTGCACATATTATAGACGACTTAAACATGGGCGTGACACATATCATGCGCGCTGATGAGTTTATTTCTAGCATGCCAAAGTTTCTTTCACTATATGATGCACTTGAAATCCCATATCCTGTTTTTGTAACACTTCCTCCTATACTTAAAGACGACCGCACAAAAAAACTTGGTAAAAGAGACGGAGCAAAAGATATTTTAGAATACAGAACAGAGGGATATCTGCCAGAAGCCATGGCAAACTTTCTCGCACTTATCGGTTGGAACCCGGGTACAGAACAAGAAGTATTTACAAAAGATGAACTTATAAACGCATTTGAAATAGAAAAAATTCAGAAATCTGGAGGCGCATTTAACGAGGAAAAACTAGACTGGATGAACAAAGAGCACATGAAAAGATTGGACTTAAAAACTGTAACAGACGAGATTGTTTCTCGTCTAAAAAAGTGTGACAAGTTTCAAAATAGTGAAAAGTTTGAAGACTCTGCATTTGTAGAGAAAGTTTGTCATATAATCTTTGACCATATTTCAAAATGGGGAGATGTAGATGTACAAGCAGGGGAGGGGGAATATGACTTTTATTTCGGCATACCCGCATATGACACTACCCTACTTTCATGGAAGGGAAGTAGTCTAGAAAACTCCAAAAAACACCTTGAGTGGGTTTTGGAGAAACTATCTAGTTTGAATGAAGTAGAGTTTGCAGACGCAGAAAAAATAAAAGCGCATATTTTTGACTATGCTACAGAACAAGGACGTGGTGATGTATTGTGGCCGCTACGAGTTTCACTTTCTGGCCTAGAAAAAAGCCCTGACCCATTTTCACTTCTTTCTATATTTGGAAAAAATGAAAGCATAAACAGAATAAAAAATGCATTAAATAAGTTGTAAAAATAATGAGATGGCAGAAATACATACTTTTTCTAATACTCCTACTTTCAACTAGTATTGCTATTGCCCAAAACGCCACAACTTCAGAAGTTCTAAAAAACAAAATCGACGAAAGAAACAACCAGATAAAAAAACTTGAAGAAGAAATAAAAGTCTACAACAAAGAAGTAGAAACTGCTGGCAAACAAGCCAAGACTTTGCAGACTACACTAAAAACTCTTGACCTTACCAAAAAGAAAATCGAAACGGATATTTCGCTTACAGAAAACAAAATAACTAAAACTACCCTAACTATAGATCAACTTGGTCAAGAAATAGGTACTACTAGAAGCAAAATAGATGTAAACAAACAGGCTATAAGTGCGGCACTCAAAAATAGACAGTACATGGACAGTACTGACTTTATTAGTATGATGCTGTCGAAAAAAAGTCTGGGTGAAATATGGGGCGACATAGACGACATAGAGGAAGTTCGTGAAGCGATACGTGTAAAGACTTTGGAGTTAGACTCTCTAAAGAAAAATATGGAAAACAATCAAGAAAATCTAAAAGGTGAAAAGACCAACTTGGTTACCCTAAAACAAGACCTCTCTGGTAAAAAACAAGCCGTAGAATACACAACTCAGGAAAAGGCTGCGGTGCTAGTTGAAACAAAAAATAAAGAACAAACATACAAAGAACTTGTAAAAACAAAACAACAACAAAAAGATCAGTTCGAGAAAGAACTTTTCGAATACGAGTCACAACTAAAATATCTTATCGACCCAAACAGTTACCCTAAAGGTAGAAGCGGAATTTTTGCGTGGCCACTAGATAAAGTTATCATTACACAAAAGTTTGGTAAAACTGTTGGCGCAGAAAAACTATACGCATCTGGTAGTCACAATGGTGTAGACTTTGGCGCAAGTATTGGAACAAGAGTTAAAAATGTTTTAGACGGAGAAGTTGTGGGTACAGGGGACACAGACAAATACCCTGGCTGTTACTCTTTTGGTCGCTGGGTTATGGTAAAACACGGCAATGGTCTCTCTACAATATACGGACACCTTTCTGTGATAAGTGTGCAGAAAGGTCAAACACTTAAGACTGGAGATACGATAGGTTTTTCTGGAAACACAGGTTACTCTACTGGTCCGCATTTACATATATCTGTTTATGCGACTCAAGGTGTGCGTATAGAAAAATACGTAAATAGTAGGGGATGTAAAGAGGCGACTCTCCCACTTGCCGACATCAAAGCCTACCTAGACCCACTGGCATACTTCCCATCACTTTAGGCATATATTTGGTATAATAAACATATGAAAAAACCTAGAACAAACCAAGGATTTGTAGTGAAAATTGTTTTGATCATCGTTGCGCTTATCTTTGTGAAATACTATTTCCATATAGATATAGTTGAATGGTATAAGTCTCCTACAGGCCAAAAGTACGTTGGAAGTATCTGGAATATGATAAAGGACTTCTACAACTGGGCCGACAACTACGCTAGGACTAAGGTGTTTTAGTTACGAATTGAATAATTTATGTATTTCAGGAAAGTATGTTTTGAAAATAATATTGTTTGGTATTATCTTTATTAAATCAATATTTTTCATGTGTTGTGCTTCCTTGCCGAAGTGGCTCAAAAAATTCTTTTTACAGATGGATCTGAAATTTTTTGAATCGATAGTATTTTTGATTTTTTTACCCACTATTTCCAGTAAGACACCCTCTGGATTGGGGTTACATAATTGAACTTTGTGGCGAAGACCTTTTATGTATAGTGCTATTTTTTGAGAATCATCAAGATCGTAGTCCGCCATAAAAAAGAAGTGGATTTTCTCACTTAGTTTTTTTGGTTTAATTTCATACTTTCGTGTTAAGCTAGAAACTTTATTACTGAAAGTCTTTAAGTCATTAAACCCCCCCATAATCTCATATTTAAAAGATAAGGGCTTTGAGCAAAAATAAGTTTTGAAAAATCCAAAAAGATTGTATTCTGTGGGTCCTTCACAACATATCACATATACATCCTTGGTACTTCTCATAAATAGTTTATTTTTAAATAAATTGCTTGATCATGTGTTCGAATCCAATTGTATCAGGTGTGCCTCCAAGCAAACCGAGTCTATACTTCTTCTTTAAATTATCCCTATTTTTTACATCCTTCAATTCAGATACCTTGTAAACAATTGAATTATGCTTCTCTTTTTCCACAATAAAAGTTTGATCAAGATTCAGGAGCTCTAAGGTTTCGTGATTATGTGTCGCAAAAAAAATTTGAGCATTACCAGTATTTATATCTTTGTTTTTAAATAAAGATATAATTGATTTCTCTATTTCTGGGTGAAAATACAAATTTGTCTCGTCATAGACAACTAAACCGCCCTTTTTGAAGACAGTAAGTAAATTATATATATGTGCAAAAAGCTCCTTTGTTCCAGCTGATTCTTGCATTAAATCTACGCTTTCATAAAAACCTTTATGTGAAACTTTCACTGATGATGTATTGTTTTCAATATCAAGTGATTCAATAGTGTCGTCAAATCGACTCATTATATCTCTAGTAAGTTTTATCATTTCTTCTTTCTTGTTTTTTTCAGCAGTACTTATTCGAAATGCATGAGATATTATTCCAAAAATAGTTGGCATAGAATCTAGCTCCGCAGTTTTCGTAAACCAGGACTTTAAATCCCTAAAATAATTAAAATCTTGACCAGCCCTAAACCCCTCTATTAGATGTGATAGAAGGGTTTGGTACTCAGCAAGCTTTAAAACTGAAAAATATGATTTATGATCTTTGAAGTCTGGGCCAAAAGTTATTTTTCCATTGAGTCTGTTGAATACAAGCTTAGGTTTTCCAGATTTTAACTTTGTGTTAGTTACGAACAGAGTTTCCGAGCTAATATTTTTTCTATCCTTAATTTCTATGTCGTATTTGTAATAGTTTTCATTCAACAAAATATCTATACCAAGCTTGGTTGGTTTATTTTTAAAAGTAGAATGAAAGTTGTTGTAGGCTAAAATAGTGTCTTTTTGTTCAGGAGTAAGTGTTGTTTTTGTATACATTAAACGTATAAGCGAACTGATTGCTTTTAAAATAGTACTTTTGCCACTAGCATTAGCACCGTAGAATCCATTTAGAAGAGAAATCTTCTGATTTTTAAAGTTTAAATATCCATCTTCAGTAGTAGAACCTCCCTTTATAAAGTTCAATTCTAGTGGTTTACCAACAGAATAAAAGTTTGCTAAACGTATTTTTGTTATCATATTAATATTTATGCAATAAAATGTACAATTTAAAGTATAGTACCTTAAATTAAATACGTCAAACCTTAGGGCAGGGGACTTCCCTACAAATAATAGGAAATTTTAGAACCTCAAATAATGGGGTTCGGATGGTAAAAGGGGTGCTATCTAGGTACCTAGAAAAGAGAACTCTAAGCCAATTATTTGGTGCATTTTTATATATAAATATTTAATGAAAACCATTTAATGATTAAACTGAACAAACGAATCTTTTGAGCAAACCCCCTTAGGGACTATGCTAAAAAGATATATTGTGCGACACGGCTATATACTCCCCCCCTCTATATAACTAACTAAAAACAATAAAACATTTAATTACTAAAATAATTGAATATGTAATTATTTTGCATCAAAAAAATCCCGCCCCCACCCCACCCTGGTTCAGCCGGTTTACACAAAAGTAAAAATACATATACTTATTACGAAACACAATATCCGTTCTTTTCGGTTTCTGGAGGTTCGCGCCATGAATGGCATTGAAGGAAACGTTCAGCTGGTGTTCGTGCTGATGGGCGTGATCTCTGGTCTTTTGGGCGGAATTGCCCACGCCAAGAAACGGCACGGTTTGGGGTGCTACAAGAACGGCACTCTGAGTCTGACACCACAGTGGTACCGCTGTGGCAGTTGCTGGACTGCCGTAGTCTTCTACGCGGTTTTCATGGGCTGCATTTTTGCGCTCATGCACGACATTTACTACGCTGGCACTCAGACAGTTGGAGGTGCCATCGGACAAGTTGTCGTCACGTTTTTTGGTGTCATATTGTCTGCCGTGTTGACGTTAGCGGTGGCACTGCTGGGCTTGCTTGCCATCGGCTACTCGGAACATCGCTGGCCTCAGTGTCGTAAGTATAAGTGGATCTCCTACAGCTTCGCAGTCATCGTTCGAACGTATCTCTATCACCTCACTAGATACTAGGAGCGCAGACAACCACCACACATCGCAAGTCGCAAGATCCGGAGGATCGCAAGGCGACTTGCGATTTTCCATATATAAAAATACAGGCTACTTGCCTGTTTCACATAAATACAAATAGCCCTTGCGGGCCATTTGTCTAATTAGTATAACTCTGGGGCTTTTGTATAGATAGTAAGTTATGCACAGGTAACAAAAGACCACCTTTCTTTCGATTGGTGGTCTTTTGTTTATTTGTTTATGGCTATTTGATTTGAACCATCATTTAGGTATTTACCCCAACAAGGCTTTGATGAAATCCAAGGTTGTGTTCCCTGTCTCTCATACAAGTCTCGGGCGTAAGCAGTATTTCCTTCGATAGTGTAGATATCCATACCTTTGTCAGTTGCAGTATCCAAGTGGTAATACTCGTTTATCTGCATAACTCCAACATCGGCATTGTTTACTCTACCTCGGTGAATTTCTCCGTCCTCGTCTAGTTGTCTAAATGTAGACTCACAACGAGCAATCTGTACCATGATAGGAATATCTTTGAAGTACTGACGAACGTACTGTTCTGTACTCATCATCTTTTCAACTTCTTTGTTTGATATTTCTCTTACTACTTTGTATGAGGAGTTTTCTACTTTTGGCTGTGTATTTCCTAGGACCTTTACGTTTGCTGTAGTAGTACCTGTAAATGTGGAAAGAACCATGAACAAACTAACTGCTGTGAAATTTAAAATATGTTTATTTTAAGTTGTAATTCAGACGTAATTGAATAGGTTGCCCTTTTCAAAAGAAAAACTCAGGAAATCTGAGTTAGGTATATATTAGCATATCTTGGACTTCTTGTCAATATAAAACAATAGATTTGGGGTATTGGCAAGGCTTAGAAAACTCATATTTATAGCCATATTATTGTGAAAAAACACCACACAAGAAAACCACAAATTTTGCAACTTGTGGTTCCTGTTGGTTAAAAGTTTTTAACTTTTTCTATAGACCCTCGTTTCTAAGACCCTCTATAGTCTTTTTTGCGTCTTTTGAGAGTTTGTGAGGCATAACTATGCTTGTTATGACCAATATATCACCCCTACTTCCCCTATCTAGGGCGACACCCTTGCCTTTGATACGAAGTATTTCTCCATGTTTTAGACCCTCTGGTACTTTTAGGGTGATATCGCCTTCTAGAGTTTTGATAACAGTTTCGCCTCCCAGGATGGCATCGGTAAGTTTGACTGGAAGATCCATGACAAGGTTTGCACCTTCTTTTCTAAAGAAAGCATGTTTTTTAACGTAAACCTTTATATACAAGTCTCCTGACTGGCCAGAGGCTATGGCTTCCCCTGCCCCAGATAGGCGGATCATTTCTCCACTTTCTATACCTGCGGGAATATGGACTTTTATCTCTGTTTCGCGTTTTAGTAGGCCCTCTCCGCGACAAGTTTCACATTTATTTTTAGGGACTTTGCCAGCACCGTGACAGACGTCACATGTTGTTTGAGTTTCAAACTGACCAAAGAATGTTCTTTTGACTTCGCGAATAGAGCCCTTGCCGTTACATTTTGAACAAGTCGCTTGTTCGCTACCTTTTTGTCCACCAGAACCATTGCAAGTCTCACATTTTGAAACCTTGTTTAGTAGAACTGTTTTGTCTACTCCAAAGACAGAGTCTTCGAAAGATATTTCAGTGTCGATAGATATGTCACGACCTCTTTTTGATTGTCTTCTTCCACCACCGCCAAATACATCACCAAAGATGTCACCAAAGTCGAACTCGAAGCCACCGTTCGCACCCTGCGTAAACTGTGAGAAGTCAAAACCTTCAAATCCGCCACCGAAACCACCTCCTCCCATGTTTGGACCGGCAGAGCCAAACTGGTCGTACTGCGCACGTTTCTGGTCATCAGAAAGAATCGAGTAAGCCTCGTTTATTTCTTTGAACTTTGCATCATCGCCAGTTTTTTTGTCCGGGTGATATTTATGGGCTAGGGTTCGAAAAGCCTTTTTGATCTCGTCTTTTGAGGCCTTTTTGTCGACGCCCAAAGTTTGGTAGTAATCTTTCATGATTGTTATTATAAGGTTTTTTTGGGTAATGTATAGGTTTGACCACACCCTATCTATAATGTAGTCTGTATTGTGGAATACGGGTCATCTTGGCCCACGGAGAAACCATGAGCGAGTCTCTTTTGGGTGAGGTTAAGTTCCCAGTGCAGTTTGCCTGCGATATCTGCGGGCATCACTTTTCGTGCGAGCGAGAGGGCCTGAAGAGCCACGAAGTCAACAGGAGGCACTTTATCAGACTGATTCGTACCACGGTCGTTGCGGCCTGTCCCGCGTGCGATGCAAACGTGGGCAGATCATTCGATGAGCTGCTTCCGGATGCTCCTAACACTCTCGGTGAACTGCGAGCGCAGTACAAAGTCGCCCGCGGCAACGGTGCTGGGCCTCTCGAGGCCATCGGCTTCGCCAAGTTCAAGATTCGTCTCGTCAAGCGGAGGATCGCATGAATCGTCAGCGCCATCGGTTTGTATGCAGCAATTGTAGTACCTCATTCGAACCGGAGTGTCCGGTCGTCCCAACGGAGAACGTTCGGTCTGAAGTTCCGAAGGCGAAGCTCCTGGAGGCGAGTTGTCCGCTTTGCGGTTACACGGTCAAGATGATCGTGAACGGAGTGTTGGACATCGAGAGGCTTCATAGCGATCCGGTGAAACGTCAGTACTTCCATCACAGGCGTCGCGGAATGGATGCTCCTCTAGCCAGGCGCTTGGCGAACCGGCTCGCCACAAGAAACTAGTTCCCGCCCCTCTGGGGCATACCAGCCCGTGGCCGAGTTCGCTCGTCGCGGGCTTTGTCACATCTCTTTGCTATTTATTGTCTTCTGGTTTCTTTTCCTCAAAGTCCGCGTCTCGAACATTATCCCCTTCTTGTTTTGGAGCCTCAGTTCCAGCACTAGCGTTTGCTTTGTTTATCGCCTCCCCTATTTTAGATGTTTCGTTTGAAAGATCTACAGTAGCTTTTTTAATCGCTTCTATCTCTGAAGCAGTATTTGCAAGTACATCTTTCAATGCTTTAGATTTTTCTTCTACACTTGCTTTTACATCACTAGGCACTTTGTCGCCTGCATCTTTTAATGCTTTTTCTGCTGTGTAGATAAGTTGCTCACCAATGTTTTTTGCTTCAACAAGATCTTTTTTCTTTAAGTCGTCTTGTGCGTGCATCTCTGCGTCCTTTTGCATTTTTTCTATGTCCTCTTTAGAAAGTCCAGAACGAGCCTCTATGCGAATAGACTGCTCTTTGTTTGTCGCTTTATCTTTTGCTTTTACTGATAGGATTCCGTTTGCATCTACATCAAATGAAACTTCTACCTGAGGCATACCTCTTGGTGCAGGTGGAATACCGTCTAGAATAAATCTACCTAGGGACTTGTTGTCACTTGCCATCGCTCTTTCACCTTGAACAATGTGAATTTCTACAGAAGTTTGATTGTCGGCTGCCGTAGAGAAAACTTGTGAACGACTTGCAGGGATAGTCGTGTTTCTCTCAACTAGTTTTGTTGCAACACCTCCCATAGTTTCGATACCAAGAGAAAGTGGAATAACATCTAGAAGTAGAACGTCTTTAACATCACCAGCAAGTATTCCACCTTGGATAGCAGCACCTAGGGCTACAACTTCGTCTGGGTTTATAGACTTGTTTGGATCTTTCTGGAAGAACTCTTTAACTTTTTCTGCAATTTTTGGCATTCTTGTCTGTCCTCCTACTAGGATAACTTCATTTACTTGTGAAGTAGAAAAACCTGAAGCCTCCATAGCTCTTTTTGTGATAGCCATTGCTCGGTCAATGAATTCTGCTGTAAGCTCCTCTAGTTTTGCTCGAGTTATTTTTATAAGCAAGTGTCGTGGACCAGAAGCATCAGATGTTATGAACGGAATATTTACTTCAGACTCCATTGCCGTAGAAAGTTCTATTTTTGCTTTCTCTGCAGCCTCATCAAGGCGCTGTAGTGCTAGAGTGTCGCCTCTTAGGTCTATACCAGATTCCTTTTTAAATTCATCTGCAAGGAAGTTAATAATTTTTTGGTCAATATCTTTACCTCCCAAGTGTGAGTCTCCGTCTGTAGATTTTACCTCTATAACAGAGTCCCCTACTTCTAGAACTGACACGTCGAATGTTCCGCCTCCAAAGTCGAACACTACGATTTTCTCTTCTTTTTTACCCTTGTCAAAACCGTATGCAAGTGCTGCGGCTGTTGGCTCGTTTATGATTCGCAATACTTCAAGACCTGCAATAGCGCCAGCGTCTTTTGTTGCCTGTCTTTGTGAGTCGTTAAAGTATGCAGGCACTGTGATGATAGCCTGTGTTACTTTCTCACCTATTTTTGCTTCTACATCTGCTTTGATTTTTGAAAGCACCATTGCAGATATTTCTTCTGGAGAATAGTTTTTATCTCCCATCTTTACACTTACCCCGCCCGTAGAGCCTTTTGAAACAGCAAAAGGAACTATTGCTTTGTCTTTTTGAACAGCTTCATCGTCAAATGTGTGACCAATGAATCTTTTGATCCCAAAAACTGTGTTTGTTGGGTTTGTTACTGCCTGTCTTTTTGCTAAGAGGCCCACAAGTCTTTCACCAGTTTTAGATGTTGCGATGATAGAAGGTGTTGTTCTTGCACCCTCTGAGTTTTCTAATATTTTTGGTTGCCCTGCTTCCATGATTGCGACAGCAGAGTTTGTTGTACCTAAGTCGATACCTATTATTTTTGCCATAAATTTTGTTTGTTAGTCACAGAGCTTCCATTTTTGAAAAATTTCTTTGTTGGAACTTCGGAAACTCTCGTCACCTTATACTAGATAAGGCTCCTCGCTTTTCCTTGTTCCGCCTCGAACTTTTCTCAAAAACTGAAAGCGTGTGGTTGATTAAAACTAGTAAAAATAAAACAAAATTAATTTGAGTTTGGGCCTCTTGGTTTAGATCCTAGTGCGTAAACAGTAGCTAGTTTATATTTTTTAGATACAAATAAAGTTTTAACAAAGTTGAAGATAGTTGTTTCAGTCTTTGAAACAATAGAAAGTAATAGGTCTCTACCCTTTAGAAGTAGTTGTTCAGTTAAGTATACAAAATCCAGTAGTCTAGCTTTTACTCTGCTACCTTCAAGGTAAACGAAAAATCTTGCACGAATAAGTTTGCCTTCCTTGTCTCGAAGTACTTTTTCTACGATATTAACTTGTGATTTTGTGACTTGTGTCATTTTATTCAAAGTGTGCGACTTTTACTTTGGGCGCTCTTATCTCTTTTCCATTTAGTTCATATCCTACTTGTATTACGTCCAATATTTTACCCTCGTCATCCTTGCTGTCAACTTTTACTGTTTCTATGGCCTCATCTCTCTTACTATCATACATTTGTCCAACAGGGTTTATTACATTTAAACCATGACCTGCCAAGGCGTTTAGAAGTTGAGTTCTTATATATTCGATACCAACTCTCCAGTTTTTATCTACTTTTTCCCAAGTCTCTTTGTTTCGCATTGCGTTGTCAAAAGAGTCTAGTGCTGGAATTATCTCAGAAATAAGGTCGGCTTTTGCAAACTTTAAAAACTCAGACTTTTCATCCGCATCTCGTTTTCTAGAGTTAAGAAACTCTGCTTTATCGCGTTGCCAAGCATCCAAAATTTCTGCATTTTTCTTTTGCAACTCCTTTATTTGGGCCTTTAGTTTTTCTGTGCGGTCTTTTATCTCAGGAGCAAGGTTTTCCGGCATATCTTCAAAAGTGACATCGTCACCTGGGTCTGTGTCTACCTCGTCTTTTGTTACTCTATTTAACTCTTCATCTCTCTGGTCATCATTCATAGGACTGTATTTTAACACAAAAAATATATGGGTCAAATGTAGCACTTTGATTTAGTCGCCATAGTACGAGGCGGTCATTTTCGTATAAATATGTTATGTTAATTTCGGAGGTGCACAGATGGCTTTTTGTCGACTTACTCGTGTAGTAAAGAAAGATGGAACCACCAGGGATGTACTCCAGGTGTTTTACGATGATCAAAAGATCGAACCGGTAATTCTTGAAAAAGGAGAAGGAACTCAATATGTTATAGAAGGGACCACAACCATCTTTGGGAATTCAGAAGAAATGCTTCCCGAAGATCTCAAGGCTGAGGTGCTGGCGATTCGTGATTCGATTGAGCGTGGTGAATTCGTAGACATTGATCACAAGCTCGACAAGTGACCGTCACGTACGGCGATTAAGTCGCCATAGTACGAGGCGGTTTTTTCGTTGGGTGATCTCTTAGTCTAGAGTAATTTACTCGTCGCCACTCCTAAATTCTCTCCGACCGCTGACTCGCTTGTTTTGTTTGCTAACAAAACATAGCTCCGTCTTCGAAGAGTAAAGAAAAAGCCCCATAAAAGGGGCTGTTTTCTATCTCTTCGACCAATGTGGAACGAAAATTTATTAAAATTTTCTCCTGGGAAACCCACAGTTTTCCCAATCTTTCCTCCACGGGAAAACACCCAGTTTTCCCGACCCCTTTCTGCACCTCAGTGGAGTAAAAGAAAAACGCCCCTAAGGGCGTTAGTCTATCTTTTACTCCACTGAGGTGCTTTTCTCGCTTTTTTCAGACCGAATTTTCTTCTTTCCTTAGATCGTGGATCTCGTTTTAGGAAACCTGCTTTCTTTAGAGTTTTTCTTAGCATTTCGTCCCCTTCTACAAGTGCTCTTGCAATACCGTGTCGCATTGCTTCTGACTGTGAGTGGATTCCTCCACCAACTATCTTTGCAGTGATCTTGAACTTTTCAGGAGTGTCTTTCAAAGGTTCTTTAACGATGTCTTGCATTCCCTTTATAGCAAAGTATTCATGTAGGTCTTTGTCGTTTACAACAAAACTTGTTTTAGATGCAGGAGTAAGTCGAACACGCGCAACAGAAGTTTTTCTTCTTCCAACAGTTTCTATGTATTTTTCTGATTTTGTTTTTTCCATATGTTTATTCAGTCTGTTATTCTGTTATGATCAAATTATTCATCATCTTTGTTCGAAGTTTGTTCTTTGGAAGCATACCTGAAACAGCCTCTTTGAAAAGTTCACTGTATCCTTTTTTAGCAATAACTTGCTCCATAGTAGGCTGTCTTAGACCTCCTGGGTATCCAGAGTATCTACTGTAAGTTTTTTGTTTTCTCTTTGAGTCAAGGATAAGAGCTTTTGAAGTGTTTTTGATTTCAACCTTTACATCTGGAATAGAGTTTTTAGCAAATGTACCTAGGTTTTTACCCATTAGAAATACTGCTGCTTGTGTAGCTATTCTTCCGATTCTTTTGTTTTCTGCGTCTAATGTGTATTTCATAAAATTATATTTACTTAAAAACTATACCAACTCTACTATTGCCATCAAACTTCCATCTGAAACTCTTGCAGGAAGTTTTGTGATTCTTGTATAACCACCTTTTCTGTCTGCATACTTTGGAGCAACATCTTTTACGATTTTAGTTGCGCCGATAGCTCCTATTTGTGATACAAGGTTTCTTCTAGACGCTACTGTTCCTAGTCTTCCCGCAGTAATAAGTTTCTCTACCATAGGTCGTAGTTCTCTAGCCTTTGCGTCTGTAGTTTTTATTTTGCCCTCTAGAACCAATGCCAAAGCCAAAGACTTCATAAGTCCGTTTCTTACTTTTCTTTCTCGTCCGAATTTTCTGTTTGCTTTGTGATGATTCATGTTAATAAATTACAAATGCTAATTATTTTAGTGTTATTCCAAAAGTCTCTAGAACTTCTTTGATTTCTGCTACTCCTTTTGCTCCCATTCCTTCGATATCTAGAAGATCCTTTTCTTTTTTTCTTGCTAGACCACCTACTGTTCGAATGTTTGCGTTTGAAAGGGCGTTTAAAGTTCTTGCTGAAAGGTTTAGAGTCTCGATTCTTGTTTTAAGAGAATCTTCGTCTGCAGCACTCTTTGTGAAGGGACCCTCACTTTCAGGGCTAGATAGTACCACATCTTCCTCTTTAAAACCAATAATAGCTTTTAGCTGAGTTATCATAGTTTCGATACTCTTTTCTAGAGCCTCTTTAGGAGAAATAGTTCCATCTGTCTCGATAAAGATTTTTAGTCTGTTGAAATCTGTTCTGTCGCCTACACGCATGTTCTCTACTTCGTATGAAACTCGTCTGATAGGTGTGAAAATAGCATCAACTGTGATAGAGCCAATATCTACTCTGTTTTTTTGTAGAACCTCCTTTGGAACGAATCCAAGTCCCTTTTCTACAGTTATTTCCATGTTTAGTTCAGCATTTTTGTCTGTAAGGTTTGCAATAACTAGATCTGGGTTAAGAACCTCAACACCTCCAGGAAGTTTGATATCAGAAGCTTTTACTTCTTTTGCACCTTTTACTTTTAGAGTTAGTGTCTGAGGCTCGTTTCCTACCATGTTGATTCTAAGTCTCTTTAGGTTTAGAAGCATAGTAATAGCGTCTTCTTTTACACCAGAAAGTGTAGAAAATTCATGCTCAATACCGTCTATTTTTACAGAAGTAACCGCTACTCCAGGTAGAGATGAAAGAATGATTCTTCTTAGAGAGTTTCCAAGAGTGTGTCCGTATCCAGGATAAAGACCGTCTATTTCATAAGAGCCACTGAAGTCAACTTCAGATACAATTTTTGGTTTTGATGGGATAACGATTGTGTAGTCAGACATATAGGGTAAGTTATTTTTTAATAATTATTTAATAAATTTGTGAACTATAGTATACATTAAAACAATTAAAGAATCAAGACCTATCTACTGTAGAACTCGATAACAGTGTTCAAGTCGAACATATTATCAACTTTGTTATATATAGGCTTTCCTTGCACTTCTCCTGCTCTCTTTCCTGCATCTAGTTTTAACCATGAAGGTAGTGATGAGTTTTTGAACTTTTCATCTAGGTTTACAAACAGAGGTTTGTTTGCAGAACGGTCGTTTATCTCTACCTTGTCCCCTATTTTTAGTCTCATAGAAGGAGTATCTACTTTTCTACCGTTTACTTTCATATGACCATGAGAAACCATTTGTCTACTACCAGAACGAGTTGTTGCGAAACCTAGTCTGTATACTACGTTGTCTAGTCTTGATTCTAGATATTCGAAAATAAGTTGAGGAGCGTGAGAAGTTTTCTTTGCTATAGCTTCTTTAACGTAGTTTGAGAACTGCTTTTCTGAAAGGCCATAAATAAATCTAGCTTTTTGCTTTTCGTTAAGTTGTGTACCAAACTCTGACTTTGGTTTTGAAAAGCCCTTTCTAGTTTTTGACTTTCTTTCTAGATGAAGAGCGTACTTTTGAGTTTGTGTCTTCTCAAAGATTGGTGCTCCTAGTCTTCTAGCTATTTTGTATTTTGGTCCTGTTATCATAATTTTTTTATGTTACTTTTATACTCTTCTCGGCTTTTTAGGCTTTGGTCCATTATGTGGTACAGGAGTAACGTCTTTTATAGAACTAATGTTCATTCCTTTTGAAATGAATCCTCTGATACCAGACTCTCTTCCTGATCCTACTCCTTTTACAACAACAGAAACCTCCTTCATACCCATAGTTGCTGCCTTTGCTCCTACGATTTCACCAACTTTTGCAGCTGCGAAAGGTGTACCTTTTTTAGCACCTTTGAAACCAATAGCTCCTGATGATGAAGTTGAAAGTACATTTCCTTTACTGTCTGTTAAAACGATCTGTGTGTTGTTGTATGAAGATTGAACATACAAAATACCAACATCAACTTTCTTTTTTGATACTGTTGCAACTGGAGCATTTTTCGCTCCACCTTCACCTCCCTCTGTTTTTACAATTCTTTTTTTACCCATATATTTTATTCAAATTTTATTTCTTATCGGCTACTTTTCTACCAGTACCCATAGTTTTCTTGGCACCTCGTTTAGTTCTGGCATTAGTTTTAGTTCTTTGGCCTCGTACAGGAAGGTTTCGAGCGTGTCTTGTGCCTCTGTAAGTCTTGATATCTTTTAGTCTTTTAATGTTTCCAGCAACATCTCGCTTTAGGTCTCCCTCTATTTTAAGAGTTTCAATAACCTTTCTGATAGCATTTTCTTGGTCAATAGTAATATCCTTTGGCTTTGTGCCATAGTCTACCTTTGCCTTATCCAAAATAGTGTGAGAAAGAGAACGTCCTACACCGTAAAGCACAGTTAGTCCAATTTCAATTCTTTTCTCTTCTGGTATTGTGATTCCAAGTATTCTCATTTTGATATTTATTTAAATTTAGTTTGTTTGAGCTATTATCCTTGTCTTTGCTTGTGTCTTGCGTTTGCCGAACACACAACATAAACATAGCCCTTTCTTCGGACTACTTGGCAACTTGGACAGATTTTTTTAACAGATGATTTAACTTTCATATTTATACTCTTTTTACAATCCTACCTTTTCCTCCATACGGATCGATTTCTACAGCGACTTTGTCGCCAACAAGAACTCGGATTCTGTGTAATCGCATTTTCCCTGAAAGATAAGTTAACATTTCCACCTCATTATCAAGTCTTTTAACCTTGAAAAACGTATTTGGAAGGGCCTCTATAACTTGGGCCAAAACAGCATCATCTTTTTTATTTTGATCCTGCATTATTATATGTATCTTTTTTGAAAAATAACTATTAAGTAAAACCCTCAAACGCTCAAAATTTGTACAAGTAACATCCTAACAGAACTATGGGTATTAAGTCAATGCCCTAGCCCTATTCTAAAGTTAAGGTATTTACAAGGCTTACATCCTCTGGGTTTCTAGGTATGTTTTGGTTCCAAAAAGGCTTGGTTTCGATCCATGCTTCACTAACTGCTGGATACTGACTTATGACCACTTTTGCTGACTTTTTAGAGAGGCCAAGTAACTCAGTTTTAAGTTTGTTTTCATCAAAAACCCATACAAAATTAGCATTTCCTCCTATAGTAAACGATACTTGCTTGTCCACATCAGTAAAATTGTTTATCTTGAATTCTAGACTAGAAAGGTTAAGTATTTTTACAGCCTCAGACTCAACATCAGGCATGAGTTTGTTTAGTAAGGCCTTTGAAAGTGCCCCCTTATCAAAAATAATAGCAGTTACTTTTGCTTTCTTTCGCAATGTCACATCTTGTTTGGTTGTGTCAGGAACTTGGACAGTATTTTCAAATTCAAATGAAAGTCCGTCTTTATACGAAACAAAATTTGCTGGTATTTGAGCTTCGATATCTTTAAGAAGAGTTGCTTCCAGTTCAGTTTTCATTTCTTTGTCTGAAGCGTCTAGTGTTTCCTTAGAAACCACTTTTTGCATACCAGAAAAACCTCCTGTCATTTCTGTCTTTGATCTAGCGTACACAGATGTATATTTAGGATCGCCCTTAAAACCAGGAATAGTAAAGTCTTTTAGGCCAATGTTGTAGGAAACTCCAGGTTTGTCTGCTTCTACAGTGACTTCTACGCTTCCCGGCACTGTTTTGCCGTCTTTTACCTCTCTACCAGGCACAGTTGCGGGAGCTATAAGTCTAAAAATAAGGCCTTCTGGGGTTTGGAAACGAGTAGTAGCAACAAGTTTTTGTGGCTGATTGTTAAAGTTGTTATAAATCACGATCTTTCCAGAACTTTTTCTATCTACTTTTTCTTCTCCAGAGGCTTTCGCTGTTTTTTCTATATCTTTAGACACGGTTACAGTCTGGAAACTTAAACCAGTCGCAACATCTTTTTTCGCGGTAAATGACTCTGAAATAGTTTTCTGTTCCTGTTTTGGAGAAATTTTTACAGTCGCTTTTTTGAAAAAAGCAGATACTGCAAATGCCAAAACTAAAATTAATACAAGTGAAGAAATGTAAAACCATTTTTTAGAAGGTTTTTTAGGTTCATTGAACTCGTATTTGTATGAAGGGGCATTGAAAGTCTCTGGAGGAGTTTTTATAAGTGGCTCTATCTTCATAGGAGCCTGTTTTATTATTGGAACTGGTCTAGAAAAGTCTTCTGCCATTTTAGGCATTTCTTCTGGCTCATCACGGTATTTTGGAGTCGGTGCCGGCTTTTCAGTTTCTCGTCTTCCAGCGAGTTTAACATTTCGAATAGATTTTTTAGGAACTACGTCCTGTACTACGTTCTTTTTCATCCATTTTATTGTAACTCAACCAAGTTGTTTTGCAAACAAAATAAACGTGGATAAATATAGATTTAGTTAAAAACTTTTTTGAAAAACAGCGCGATTAGAACTATAAACTCATCCAACAAAAAGCCAGATTCATTTGTATAAAATGTGGAGGTCTTTTCTAGGTTGATATGTTCAAGTTTAAGATTTCTTCTAAAAATATTAGTTGTGTCAGTTTTTGGTATAGAAAGAAAATCTATATACATTTGTGCGACATCATTTTCAGCCGTTAAAAACATTTTACTAGGTAGATTCATGTCTGGAGAAAGTTCAGTTAGGGCGTTCTCTATATAAACTGCCCACTCACTTTCAACAGCCACAATAATATCTGCCATTTTTTTACCAGTTTCATCTTCTAGTTTTTTAGACAAGTATAGTCTAAGAGTTGACTCGGCTATTTCGGTTGAAACGCCGAAACTTTTTGCTATCTGCCTTATAATAAAGTTTCTCCCAGACGGAATAGTTACAGTATCTGTAATAATATCCCCCCTTACCAAAGTAATGTCTGTGACTTCACCCGTCACATCCATAATAATAAAGTTTTGCTCCTTTGTGAACAAATCTCTGATAACTGAAAAAGAAATAAGTGGGAACGTATTAAAAATTACATTTTCATTTGAAACATGAGTGTGCTTGTTTAAAGCCCCCAATACTTTGTTTATAAAACTATCACTAACAACTGACATATATAAAGATGCATCAAAAGACTTTGTATTTTTACCAATAGCATTTTCTAGGGTGTAACCGTTGATTTTACTGTGTACTATACTTCTTTCTATTACTTCAAAGTCGTGACCGGAGTCCTTATTTAGTTCGCTTTTAAGAAGTTCTACTTCTTCTGTCATTATATTGTTTAAAAACGTAGGAGTTATTACGAACTCCTTGTCTTTTTCCAGGTGGATGCTTTTTGTTTTAGAAATAAACCATGGCGAAGAAAAAGAAACTAAAATTCTGTCGAATTTTTTCTTTTTTCCTACCCAATACTTATGCTCGAGACCTTTTTGGGTCATTGTTGAGAGCATTTCCTCTAAAAGAGCATGCATTTCCGCCTCCAACTTTTCACCCTCAACTTTTTCTGAGATAAGGAAAAACTTTTTAATTACATAAATAAACCTAGGTTTCTCATTTTTAGGAAAAACTACAATGCCGCCTGTAGTGCTACCGTTTCCAATATCAATAAGTATCACAACTTTTTCACTTTTTGAGTTTAGAAAAGAAAACATGATACAAATATTCTATCACAGAGAACGATAACAAAGAAAACAGTTCGTCTAATTTAGTACTCCTTTTATTCTACGAACACCAGCTGATACAGCCTCCTCTTTTTGGATTTTAAATGTTCCTAGGTTTCCAATATTTTCCACATGAGGACCACCGCAAAACTCTTTTGAAAATGCTGTGTCTAGATTCTCACCAATATAATAAACATTTACTTCATCGGGATATTTTTCGCCAAAAAAGTGCAGTGCGCCGGTTTTTTCTGCATCTTCTTTTTTCATTACAACTTTGTGCACTGGCAAAGCTTCCTTAATCTTCTCATTTACAAGATCTTCTACTTTTTGTCTTTCTTCGTCAGTTAGTTTGCGTGGAAAAGCGAAGTCAAAACGCAATCTTTCAGGAGTTATGTTACTTCCCTTTTGAGAAACCTCACCGCCTAATATATCTCGAAGTGCCTTATGCAAGAGGTGTGTGGCTGTGTGGTATTTTGTTTCCATTTCACCAGTACCAGAAAGCCCACCCTTAAACTTTTGTTCTGAACCCGCTCTAGAAAGTTCTTGGTGTTTCTCAAAGTCTTGTTTAAATTTTTCCAAATCAACATTTACCCCTCTTTCTTTTGCCAGTTCTGCCGTAAGTTCTATTGGAAAACCATAACTAGTGAAAAGCACAAAAGCATCAGTGCCTTTTTCAAACTCCTTCATTCCAGACTCTAAAGTCTTTTCAAATTTTATTATTTCATCCTCAATAACTTTTTTTGTGTGTTCAATATCAAAACCGTATATAGAGTACAACTCATTTGAAGAAATATTTTTAGAAACCTCGATTATTTTATCTATACTTAACCCTATTTTCTTTGCGTGTATATACGCTCGCCGGAGTAGTCTTCTAAGTATATAACCTCTGTCTGTGTTTGAAGGCAAAACACCGTCGTTTATCATAAACACAGATGTTCTTACATGATCCGCTATTATTCTTCCAGATTTATCAGTGTTTCCTATTAGATTCAAAATATAGTCAAACACATCTGTTTCAAAAACGCTTTTCTTACCCTGCACAACAGCCACCATTCTTTCGAAACCAGCGCCAGTGTCTACATTTTTGTTTGGTAGTTCACTTACTACTTTTCCATCTTTTGATAGGTACTGCATAAAAACGTTGTTCCAAATCTCCACAACTCTTTGCTCGTCATCTGCTTTTAGGTACTCGTCTAAAGTCATTCCAGAGTTTAACTCCCCTGTAAGGTCATAGAACATTTCTGTGTCTGGGCCACAAGGGCCATTTGGACCAGCAGCCCACCAGTTCTTTTCTTTTGGTCTAAAATAAATTCTCTCGCCAGTTATATTGTTTTTAGCAAAAATTTCTTTCCAGATTTCCTCTGACTCTGTGTCTCTTGGTGCATTTTCATCTCCTTCAAAACAAGTGACATAAAGTCTTTGTGGATCAAGACCGAAACCATAGTCTTTGTTTGTAAGTAGTTCATAACTCCAGTTTATGGATTCCTTTTTCCAGTAGTCACCTAGTGACCAGTTTCCCATCATTTCAAAAAATGTAAGGTGGGTGTTGTCCCCGACTTCGTCTATATCATTTGTTCTAACGCATTTTTGTATGTCAGCTAGCCTTTTGCCTTGAGGATGTGTTTCACCTAGCAAATAAGGTACTAAAGGTTGCATACCTGCGGTGTTAAAAAGCACAGAAGGGTCATTTTGAGG
Organism: uncultured Candidatus Saccharibacteria bacterium; assembly: GCA_964596875.1. Classification (GTDB taxonomy): domain Bacteria; phylum Patescibacteriota; class Minisyncoccia; order Phycocordibacterales; family DATDWN01; genus C7867-006. The sequence continues at coordinate 224,215 of CAZQVT010000001.1, forward strand.
CACAAGCGAAGCCGAAGGGATAATAGAGTGCCCTCGTGTTTCGAAAAACTTTAAAAATCTCTGTCTTATTTCGTTTGATGTCATAAACATATATTAGCAATTAAACTACTTTTTTGCAGTTTTGTTTACTATTTTTTCAAGAGTATTTATATCTTTCTCGATTTCTTTTATCCCATTTTTCCAGAAGTCAGGATTCCTTAAGTCCAGACCAATTGCCTTAAAAGTATCCTCAGGACTTTTTGAACTGCCAGTAGAAAGGAACTGTTTGATTTTTTCTATATAGTTTTTGTCTTGTTTGTACTTAGCATATAAAACTTTACTAGTTAGTTGTCCAAACGCGTATGAGTAAACATAGAAAAAATATCGAAGATGAGGCCATCCTACAAAAAAGTATCCGTCTTTTGGTCCAAAGTTAATGTCCCCGGCATAACTTTTCATGTGCTTGTTCATGCTGTTTGCAAGTTCTTCTTTCGACATAGAACCATTTTTTCTTATTGTGTTGTGCATTTCCAACTCAAAGTTGAAACATGCTATTTGTCTAAAAATAGTAGCTATATCGTCCTGGATTTTGTCATGCAGGGCTATTACTTTTTCCTCCTCTGACAATTTTTCAAACATTTCATAAAATAAGAAATACTCAAAAAGTGTACTTGCTACTTCTGCTGTAGACATAGAATAGCCTTCGTATATAGATGGCTGAGTTTTGGCAAACTCTGTATGTATAGCGTGACCCATTTCGTGAGCAAATGTAGAAAGCGAGTACATATTATCCGCATGGTTTAGCATAACAAATGTTGGTGTGCCATGGTTTGGCGAACAGTATGCACCACCACGTTTGCCTACTTTTGGATATGCATCTATCTGACCATTTGTAACAAAAGTTTTCAAAATTTCAGCAAATTTTGGATCAACTTTGTTAAATATATCCTGCAAAACTTTGTACGAAGTTTCATAATCATACGAAGAGTTGGTTTTTCCAACGGAAGCCGATCTATCAGAGTAATTTAGTTTAGAAACACCCAACATTTTTGCTTTTACCTTGTAAAACTTTTTAGATACCGCAAAGTTTTTTGTAACAACATCTACCAAACTTAGTACAGTACTTTTGTCATTTTCATATGAAAGTACTGTGGCATCATAGGCCTCCTTGAAACCACGCAATTCGTCGTCAATTTTTTTGTCTGTAACTATTGCATTCAGTTCGCTTTCAGCCATCTCTGAGATAGAAAAGTACACCTCCATTACTTTGTTTTGAAGTTCATACCTATCTTTTTGACTTGGGAGATCTTTTATAAGTGCTTCTGCCTCGGGCAAGGAAATAGTCTTGCCATTATGCTCAACAGTTCTTTTGCTTTTTATATCACCAACGGCTTTTGTCCACATACTGCTAGAAGGTAGGGACTTAAGTGAAAGTATTTTTTCTTCAGGCTCTGTTAGCAAATATCTGCTGTTTTCAAATACTTTTTTTAGATAGTAGTTGTACTTCTCTAGTTTTTTACTTTTCAAAAAAACTTTTTGTTGCTTTTGACTTACTTTTGAAAGGTTTAATTGGAAAAATAATACAGAGTTTCCAATCTTTTGTAACTTTTGTGAGACAAGGTTCATTTTAGACTTTATATCTTCGTTGAAACTGTTTATGTCTCCAGCCAAATGCAAGTAAAAATATGTTTTTGAAACAGGTAAGTCTTCAAGTGCCTCAAACTCTTTAAAAGCCTTCAGAAGCTCAACGTCGCTGGATAAGTATTTTGCATTTTTTTGGTACTTTTTAGCAAAAGCGAGATATGCTTTTTCAGCGCCATCTAGGTCCTTGTCAATTTGAGGGTCCTTAGGAGACTTGTATAGCACAGACAAATCCCACTCTTTTTTTATTTTTACATTTTCTGATTTTGCCATGATTTGTAGTGAAATTTAGTTATTATTTTATGTATTTGGTTAACACCTGGAAATCCTTAAGGATAGTTTCCTTATTTGAGCCATCATACAGGGCAACGGCTGGATGGTAAAGGGGTATTATCGAAATAGGGCCGTAATTTGTTTTTGCTATAAATTCCTTACCGTGCAACTCGCCAATAGTGCCGATTTGTTCAACAAGACCGAAATGGTTCATAACATAATCCATAGAAAATCTTCCTAGTGTTGCAATAACCTGAGGCTGGATTATTTCTATCTGTCTGTCTAGAAATGGCGCGTACATTTTTATCTCTTCAACAGTCGGATCTCTATTTTCTTGTGGCCTATCTTTTACAATGTTTGTTATGTAGACATCACTTCTGTTTAAATGAATGGACTCCAGCATACTATCTAAAACTTTTCCAGATTTACCACAAAAAGGTCTTCCAGTTTCTGCTTCATTTTTTCCTGGAGCCTCTCCTATAAACAATATGTGTGCAGTGTGACTTCCCTCACCTACTACAGGAAAATATTTATTCTCAATTCTGTATTCGTATAGTGGTGATTCCTTCAGTTGCAAAAGTTCGTCTCTAATCTCTTGCATTTTTACAAACCTTTCTTCTAATGATAGTGACATATTTTTATAGATATTTTTTCTTTCGAATAACCGAATCCTCTGGTGACCACCAGTCACTAGACTCTGTGGTCATAACAGTCCCAGCGATTTTCTTTGCTATTGGAGTTTTTAAAAGGCTTATAGCATAATCTATTCTATCAAATGCCCTGGTGTTGCCTATATCGATTTCTTCCTTCAGAGATATTATCCACTCTAAAATGTCAGCATCTTTGACCAAAATAGACTCCCGAGACTCTCTTTTTTCATATTCACCCAACGTATTTAGAATGTCCTTACCAAATGGAACTGAGTCAGAAATATCTTGTATAGCACTGTGTTCTTTTCTTTCTACATATTTTTGGTGAATATGGTTTAAGTCAGAAATACGAGTTTCTGAGACGTCGTGAAATAAAGCCATTTTCAAAACCTTTGACTCATCAACATTTCCGTCTAGTTGCGAAAGTGTATATGCAATAAAAACCGTCCTACTTATATGCTCTGCTACTGACTGCTTACCTGTACCTAAAAAATGAAAACCGCTTCTTGGGGTTTTTGCGAGCATACCAACTTCGTATAAAAAGTTAGCAATATTTTTGTACTCGCTTGTGACTTTAGTTGTGCTTTTCTTTTTCATACTAGAGTGATTCTATTTCATCTACGACTTTTTGCGTCTTTGCAGAGTTGAAACCTAGTCCCAACAACAAATCTGGGTTAAGAAGTAAAGTTTTACAAAGCACCACCCCCTTGTCCAACAAATATTTTTTCTCACGGCCATTTAGTGACAAAAGACATGTGAGTGGGTGAAGTTTTGACTCCAAGATCATGTCGTGAAGGTTTCCGACGGGCGGATAGTTCCAACCTATCATTCGTAAACCTCCCTGACAAGAACCGTATTCTATGGCCGTAGAGGTAAACTTTGTGTTTGTTACAAGCCAACCTTCATCTAGTTGTCTTTCTTTACCATACCTAAATGTCATTTTTCTCAAATCATCAAAACGAGCTTTCACATATAGAGCAATTTTTAAATCAGATTTTACACCGAGTTCATTATGAAACTTTGCTTCTACCATTATTAGTTTTTCTTCATTCCACGCCACAACATCCACCTCGTGCTCCACACAAAAACCACGAACAATTTTTCCAGTTTCTGCGGTGTAACCTTTCTGTCTGAAAATCTCGGCAACAAAATCTTCGAAAGGAAAACCAGATGGCCCCAACTCCATTATCGCTCTTTTTAGGGAGTACTTTAAAGCAATAGGCTTTTCTTCTTTATGAAGTAGTTCAAAAGCGTGTTTGTAAAGTTCGTGTGTGCTAATTTCTTTCGTAAGGTGTGACTTTATGTGTTCAATAATATCCTGAACGGACTTGCTCGATGCCCCTGCTTTTTTAAGCGAACGTTCTAGTTTTTCGACATCAAATAACTCTTTTGTTCCGTCTGCTTTTACTACGTATATAGGTCCCATACAAACATTATCGCACAGAACAGTGACCAGGCAAAATTAATTTGTTTTCTCTATAATTCCTCCACCTAAGCAGACTTCATCGTCATAAAATACAGCTGACTGTCCTACAGCAATAGCGCTTTGTGGTGTTTGAAACTCAATATTATATATATCTCCGTCTTTATTTATTACACACGAAACTTTTTCTTGTCTGTATCTTATCCGAACACTAGTTTTATAGGGAAACTGCATTTCCTGACCAGAACAAAAATGAAGGTTTTTGATTTCGAAACCTTTTATATTGTTTACAGTTTCTATTTCAAGTTCTTTACTTGCAACAGTCACTGTATTTTTTTCTAAATCTTTTTTGATTACGAAAAATCTAGGATCTTCTGGAGACTTTTTTGTTATCGTAAAGCCATGTCTTTGGCCTATAGTTAAAAACTGTGAACCTTCATGAAAACCAATAACTTCCCCGAGAGTATTTAACACATCACCTCTTTTTGCCTCTATAAAATGCGATAGAAACTCTTTTATATCGATATTTCCCATAAAGCAAAGCCCCTGGCTGTCTTTTTTAGTAGCAGTTGGTAGTTTGAAACTTTCTGCAAGCTTTCGAACTTCTGGTTTTGTTAGGTGTCCCACTGGAAACATAATGTGTTTCAGTTGGTCTTGGTTAAGAGTGTAAAGGAAATAACTCTGGTCTTTTTCCTTGTCGACAGACTCAGTTAGATTAAACACACCATCCTTTTCAATATTTTGTGCGTAGTGACCAGTTGCGACAAAGTCAGCACCCATTTCTTTAGCTTTGTTTAGAAACACACCAAACTTAACGTACTTGTTGCAAAAAACATCTGGGTTTGGAACTCTACCCTCTCTATACTCGCGTATCATGTAATCCACTACCTCTTGCTTGTATTCTTTTTCACAATCTAGTGTGATAAAGGGCACATTGAGCGTTGCACAAACTCGCATTGCAGAAAGTCTTTCTTCTTTCCAGTCGCAGGGCATAAAATCTGGGTACCAAACCTTCAAAAATACGCCTGTTACATCGAAACCCTGCTCTTTTAGCAATGCCAAAGAGACGGATGAGTCCACTCCGCCTGAAACACCCACAAAGACTTTCTTTGTTTTGTTCATAAGTTAAAATCTATAACACAAAAAGCATTAAATGTCTAAATGTAGTCTACGGTTGGTTTTATGTTCTTCAAAATTTTTACCATAGTACATTTTGCCGTCCTGGCCAGTTAAAAAGAAAAGATACTTTGTTTTTGCTGGGTAAAGGGCTGCGACAATAGAATCCATTCCAGGGTTATTGATCGGGCTTGGTGGTAAGCCTTTATTTTTATATGTATTGTATGGAGAATCTATTTTCAAGTCGTTTAGTGTAAGTTCAAATGTTCCCTTGCCGTTTATATACACAAAAGTCGTGTCTAGCTGCAACGGCATATCTATTTCTATTCGTTTCCAAAGTATGCCCGAAACAATATTTTTGTCCGCCTTACTTCTGGTTTCTGCTTCTATGATAGAAGCCATTGTAATTATTTCCTTTAGCGAATGCGTGGATGTCGCAATACCAGGCAACGTTTTGATTTTCGCCTCAAAGTTTTGACTCATTAAGTTTACGATTGTCTTTGGTCTTGCTGTTGAACTTATAAAATATGTGTCAGGAAAAAGATACCCCTCTTTATTCTTTGCTAGTTTTATAAATTCATCTTCATCAAAATCATTTAGTTGCTTGTTTAAACTATCGGCAATATCATAAATAGTCCATCCTTCAAAAATAGTTATCTTTCGAGTTTCCATATGAAACCTACCCTTTATAAGTCTGTATGCTATACCAACCGGCCCAGATCTTTCATCTAAAAGATAATCCCCTGCAATAACTTTTCTTTCACCTCCTAAAATAATTACAGCACTTCTAAATACAAACTCATGTCTTATAACCCCAGATTCATGTAGATGATTCGTAATGTTTTGCAAGGACTCCCCTTGTTCGATGGTTACTACTTCGTTAAATGGAAAGTTCGAAGGTGGTCTTTGTAGGTATGCTAAAAAACTTAAAAATACAATCATTGAAGAACCAACAATATAGTAATACTGAGTTTTCTTTGGTAGCTCTTTCCAGTTTTTATACAGTTCCTTCAGCATGTAGTTTATTATCTAGTTTATACAGGAAGATTTGAAGGAGCCTCAGCTTTCTTAGACTCAATTCTGTTAACAGTAGGAGTAGTAGATACGACACCAGGAAAGTGAAAAAGTGTTGCCAACTCTTCAGTGTTTAGAATAAAATGTGGACTCTGGTATGGAGCGTAATAGTAAGCACGTCTTTTAAACGCATCCAACAGATCTTGTTTCTCTTCGTTTCGTTTCTTATCGCTTCTTTTTTTCCATGCTAGAAACACATTACTGTACCTTTCGTCAGACCCTCGTGCAGGTTTGAAACCATTTAGACTAGAGTTAAAGTGAGTTATACCCCCAACTATACCTCCTAGGTTAGAAGGGTCAAATACATCGTTTGGAGCAAAATATATTGCACGAATACCCACATCGAAGCCACTTTTAGAAATACTTCGACTCAGTGCATTTATGGTTTCCTTTTCTACATCTGTAAGTTGTCTACCAGTACCAGGAATAAGTTTGCCCTCCTTGTCTTTTTCACCTTTTGTACCAGCGATTATCTTTTCTATTTGCTCCCTTGCTGCCTCTTTCCAACGCAAATCTTTTTTCTCCCATCTATCCCAAATGTCTTTTGGTCGAAATGTCTCCCATATTTTTGCATTACTCCAGGTTTTGCCTGGATCTTTTTCTTCAGCTTTGTGTGACCTCACTATGATTTGAATCCAGACTTGATGTCTAGAGTCAAGGTTACCCAAAAACTCTATAAGTGGTGTCATTGGATCTATTTTGTATTCTTCTTTTGGATCCTTATCCATTCCATAGTCAACATAGGTTTTAATTGGAAAAACATCATCTTTTGTTAGATCAAACTCTGTAGCCCACATTGTGATTTGTGTTGGGTCATAACTTACTGGAAGTGTGTAGTCTTCTACCACATGTATTTCTATACCTGGATATTGTGAATAAAGGTTTGCTTCAATATTTGCCTTAAATGCTTTTCTTGTCCAAACAAAAAACCTTACTTCACCATTTATAGATGCGATTTCCAGTGAAAAATGTGCTCGAACTTTTCCTTCCCAATACTTTTCAAACCAGTTTTTTTCACCAACAGTTTGATATAGAGATGCAATGAAAAACTCTGCAGCCTTTGGCGACTTATATACCTCGCGAGGAAGTTTTATTTCCAAAAGCAAATGTGTTTGTTTTGCCTGAAATTGTGCACGAACATACATAACCCACAAACTCCATGCTATATAAAGTATAATTGCCGGTATCCAAACATAAGCCGAGTAAAGTATAAACTTCAAAGTCATCTGCCCAACAGGCCCCTTGAAAAGATCTATATAGATTTGAAACATATAAACAAATTATAACAATTCGAAAAATAAAAAACCACCGATCGCTCGGTAGTTTTCTATTTTTATGCGTTACTGTATTTTCCGTCTTTAGATTTTTTGAAGAATTTTGGATTCTGAAGATTCACCATGATTGTGTTTTCCTTTACGTATCTCTCTTTCAAAACCTTACTTACTATCTCGTCTTTAGTTAGTGGGCCGTTTTTGTCGATAATGCCTTTTATAACATCTCGTACAACTCCTGACATATATCCCCATTCAGACAAAGCGTATAGACCTCGTCCAACCAAAACAAATCTTGGGTCCTTGATAAGTTCGTTGTGAGTAGTAGCAACATGAGCCTTTTTATTGAAAAGTTCTGTAATAAGTTTCGCTACTTCTCTAAAGTGTATTGGAGAACCGTGTCTTCTGATCACTAGGTATGCATAGTCTCGCATGCCTTTTGCGTTAATGTTTTGAGAGTCAGACTTACCCCATTCTCCTAATGGGTTTTTGTCTATAAGTTTTGAAAGAGTTAGCCATCTTTTCGCTATTTCTGCATTTTTGTATTTTTCTGAAACGTCTTTAATGTTTTCTAGAAACTTTTCGATCATGTCAGACTCTAAAAGAATCTCATCGTCAGAAAGCGTAGAGTAAAGTTCTCGTAGTGAAGCGTGAATTTTCTTTGAAAGTTCCTTGTCTACTGACCATCGGTGCTTGAACTCGTTGTCTTCTTTTTCCTTTGTAAAGTCTTCACCTATAACTAGTAGGAAGTGTATCTGGTTTTGTGTAGCCTTGTCTTTTGAAATATGCTTTAACAAAGCTTCCTCAGATATAGTAGAACCAAGGTCAGTCAGAAGTTTAAATAACTCGTCAAAAGCTTCTTTTTCTTTTGCGTATTCTTTAGACTTTCTTATGTTTATTATTGAGTAGTTTTCAATCTGTCGAACTCTTTCTCGAGTTATTTTGTACTTCTTTCCAATAGCTTCTAGGGTCATTCTCTTTGTGTCATCTCCTAGTCCAAAACGAGAAACTAAAACATCTCTAGATCTGTCAGAAACAACACTAAGCAGTCTTTTGACTACTTGTTTTGGTTTGAATTTGATTGGTGTTTTTTCACTCATATTTTGATAAAAGCCTAATTTTTTAATAAATACCCTAGACTTACGTCGTCTATTTGTATCATTATACTGGTTTTAAGTCAAGCCTTGACCTTTTTCCGTATAATAGAGTTAAAAAAGAGGTTATTTGGGCCCCGAAACTAGTTAATAACAAAATTTACTAGACGGTTTTTAACGTAAATAACTTTGATTATGTTTTTCCCTATAAGCCACTTATCCACACCTGGAGCGCCTTTGGCCAGGCTAACTATTTCTTGTTCTGACATCTCGTAGTTTATATCGCATTCTCCCCTAACCTTTCCGTTTATTTGTATAGCAATTTTTACCTCTACTTCTTGTAGTTTTTTTGGATCTGCTTTTGGCCAACTTTCCAAAACGAGTAAATTTTTATTTCCTAGACTGTGCCAAATCTCTTCTGTCATGTGTGGCGCAAAAGGAGAAAGAATTTTCAAAAATAATTCAAAACTTTTCTTTGGAACTGTCTCCGAACGCTCCATTTCATTTAGTAAAATCATCATACTCGAAACAGCAGTGTTGAAACCAAGGTTTTCTATGTCGTCAGTAACTTTTTTTATGGTTTTATTTAGCAGTATTTCAAACTTTTCAGTTGGTTTTGTGTTTGTGACCTTATCAGATAGTCTCCAAACTCTTTCAAGGAATCGTCGAACGCCAAAAATATTGTCTTCATTCCATGCTACAGACTGGTCAAAAGGTCCCATGAACATTTCATACATTCGCAAGGTGTCCGCGCCATAATTTTTTATTATTTCATCTGGGTTTATCACATTACCAAACCTTTTCGACATTTTTCTACCATCAGATGCGATAATAAGACCTACATTTTGAAGTTTTTTAAAAGGTTCTTTTGTAGAAACCACTCCAATATCATATAGAAACTTATGCCAGAAACGAGCATAGATAAGATGTCTGGTTGCATGTTCTGCTCCTCCTACATAAAGGTCTACCATGTTCCAGTACTTATCTTTCTTCTTGTCCACAAGTGCTTTTTTGTTGTTTGGATCCATGTATCGCAAGTAATACCATGAAGAACCCGCCCACTGGGGCATAGTATTGCTCTCTCTTTTTAGATTTTTACCTCCGACTTTTACATTCATCCACTTTGAAACTGCAACAAGTGGTGACTCAGCCTCTCCTGTAGGTTCGTATGACTTCACTTTTGGAAGTTTTACTGGAAGATCCTTTTCTTTTAGTGGAACAATGGTTGTGCCATCTCGCAAAACTGGAATAGGCTCACCCCAATATCTTTGTCGACTGAAAACCCAGTCACGAAGTTTGTATTTTGTTACTATTCTTCCACGTACAAAACGAACTATCTCTACTTTTGCCTTTTGCGACTGCATTCCTGTAAAGTCTCCGGAGTTAACTAAAACCTCTACCCCGTCTCGATCCTCTACAACCTTGATTATCGGCAGGTTGAATTTTTTTGCAAAAGCACCGTCACGCTCATCGTGTGCAGGTACACCCATAACAGCACCTGTTCCGTAACTCGCTAGAACATAGTCTGCTGTCCAAATAGGAATACGTTCATTGTTAACAGGGTTTACAGCATGAATACCCTTTAGTTCCACCCCTGTTTTTTCTTTTTCGTCTTTTGTTCTGTCTATTTCTGACTTATTTTTTACAGAGTTGAAATATTTTACAACCTCGTCTTTGTTTTCTATCTGAGGCCACAGTCTTTCGATGACTTCATGTTCTGGCGAAAGTACAAGGTATGTTGCGCCAAAAATAGTATCCGCTCGTGTTGTGAAAACTTTTATTTTTTCTCCAGAACGCCAAACTTCAAACTCTATTTCACTTCCAACAGACTTTCCTATCCAATTTCTTTGGCTTTCTTTTATTGATTCTGGCCAGTCTAGAGCGTCTAGGTCAGAAAGTAGTCTTTCAGCGTAGTCAGTAATGCGCAAAACCCACTGGCGTATCGGTTTTTTTTCAACTACGGCACCGCATCTTTCACATTTACCCCCCTCTACATCTTCGTTCGATAGAACTGTTTTATCTACCGGACACCAGTTTACAGGTTCGTTTGACTCATAGGCCAAACCTTTCTCTAGAAGTTTTAAAAAGATCCATTGTGTCCATTTATAAAAGTTTGGGTCGGTTGTGTTTACTTCTCGAGACCAGTCATAGTCTAGACCGATAATTTCTAGTTGTTTTTTAAACCTTGCTACATTTTTTTTAACAGCAATTTCAGGGTTGGTTTTGTTTTTTATTGCATAGTTTTCTGCCGGTAGTCCAAACGCATCAAAACCCATAGGGTGAAGTACGTTTAACCCCTGCATTCTTTTCATTCTAGAAATAATATCTGTCGCAATATATCCCTTTGGGTGTCCTACATGCAGACCCTCACCACTCGGGTATGGAAACATATCCAAAACATAGTATTTTTTCTTTTTGGAATTGTCCTGTGTTTTAAAGGCTTTTTTCTTAGACCATTCTCTCTGCCACTTTTTTTCAACAGCCAAATGGTTGTAATCTTTCTTCATATAGAACTTATACTACCTAAAATCTGCTCACCTTGCAAAACAAAACTAACTAGAAATGTATTTTTTGTTTATATTTATAGAAGCGTATCCTAGAGCAATAAATATCATACCAAGCAATATAAGTGATAGTGGCCATCCAAGAGAATCGGCAAAGTATTTTGAAGTAATATAAGAGACGTGAGCAACTAGGAAAACTGTACTTAGAACTAGAATATTTCGATTCTTAACCAAAACAGACAAGTAAATTCCAGCCAAAACTATAAAGAAGAACAGCATTTGCCAAACACCAGAGTCGAACACTTTGCTATAAGCCGCACCAAGCACTCCCAAACTTCCAAGGGCGTACAAAGATTCAGAAAGTTTTGAATTCCATGTATTAGTGAATGCATAACCAAACAACATATATGAAACACCCATAACCATAGTCAGATTGGCATAGAAGTCAGGATGCATATAGAACTGGCCAGAAAGCATTGCATTTACAAACAAATATACAAATGCAGTCCCGTTTGCAAAACTAAATAGTGTCAGTACTACATTCTTTTGAACCATAGTTAGTAGCACATAAAAGACTGTTAGGATTCCAAACACAGTAACCATTGGCCAATTTCCAGTTGCATGCATTTCATATAGTAGTACACCGGCTCCAGATGGTATTAGGATCCCACCAATAGCATGGAAAACTTGTCCGATTTTGTCTTCTGGTTTTGTTGCTAAAAATACTGAGCCAGTTCCAGCAAATACCAAACCTAGTCCCAATGTAACAAGCACTCTACCTCCAGAACCAATTTCGTCCCAGATCTGTCCCACAAAAATAACAATACCGATAACAACAATAGCAGCGCCTACAAGGTAAAGTATTCGGTTCAGAGAATAGTGTGTAGACTCCTCCTGTTTAGGCTTAATAGGAACATTTAGAATGGGTGCTGAGGGTTGTGAAGCAAATCCAAATTTGGAGGCCACTTCTTCTCTTGAAATTTCTCCTGTACTTATTTTTGCACTTAACTCTTGAAACAATTGATCTTTATTCATATTTTTATTATTTATTTTTAGTCCAGCCTAAAACTATTAGGTCGTTTTGGTAATAATATCTGTCATTGTCATTTATAAGGTTCATTTTCTTTTTATTTCTACCCTTAGACAAAAACCAACCAGAAGTATATGAACTTCCGCCAAATGGGAACATGAAATATTCACCTCCTGTAGAATCTTTTGACAAAGTAACTCCATCTGGAGAAGTGTATAGACTGTTGTCTAAAATAAGTTGCTGTTGTTCTGACAAACTTAACTCTCTACTTTCGTTTGTCTTTGTATTGTGTAGAAATAATCTAGAGTTAAACGAGATATTTTGTTGTTTATTGTATGGATCTGTAACTACCAAGTCATTGTTTGTTAGTATCTTGCTACCAAAAACTGAATATTTTTGAGAAAGCAGACTTGAGCAGTTGTAGTTACCGTAATAGTAGTTTGTATCTGTACATGTGGCATACACAAAGTTGTAGTCTGTTTTTACAAACAAGTTTGGCAAATAAATACCAAGCGCTACTGTAAATATAAGTAGCACAGGCAACATAAACGCCACCAATACTAGCCAATTCTTTTTTAGAAAATCATTCATATATGTTTTATTAATAATAATTACTCTGTTGTTTGGCCGTCAAAGTCAGCTTCGTTTTCCACGGCATCTTGTTTAGTCTCTCGAATTATACCATCCTTGTGGTGTGGGGGCATGTATATAGTGTATAAACTAAGACGCCCACTACCAGTGTTAATTACATTATGCTCTGCGCCTTTTGGAATCACCACAGCATCACCGTCTGAAACCTCATATTCAGTTTGGTTTATTAAAACCTTGCCTGTGCCCGACTCAAATCTAAAAAACTGATCGTTGTCTGGATGAGTTTCAAGACCAATCTCTTCTCCGGGTAAAAGCGACATCAAAACTAACTGGCTTTGTTCCCCTGTGTACAAAACCTTTCTAAAACTAGTGTTTTCTGTTGTTAACTTCTCAATATTATCCTTGTATCCTTTTTTCATAACCCAATTATACCACAAAAATCGATAGATTGAATTCTGATAGAGTTCAGAATTTAGATGAGATTCAAGGCGGACAAGAAAAATAACTTGAGCCTTATAAGTATAAGGTGAAAGTTATTTTATCGCAGTCCAACACAGAAGATCGCTAAATTCTGAACTCTATAACGTCGCCGTCCTTTACAATATACTCCTTCCCCTCCGTCCTAACCTGCCCCTTCTCTCTCGCTACTGCATATGAACCAGACGCAAGTAAGCCATCGCAGTGAACAACTTCTGCACGTATAAACTTATCTTTAAAGTCTGTATGTATTGCTGTTCCTGCCATAGGCGCGCTCCAACCTTTCTCTATAGTCCATGCGCGACTCTCGTCCTCACCTGTCGTAAAATAAGTAATTAGTCCCAAAGTTTCGTATGCTTTTTTAATTAGATCGTCGAAACCCTTTTCAAAAACTGGATCAATCTCAACAAAGTTTCCAGGGATTCTATCTTTTACATCCAAAACATTTTCACTACTCGCCTCCGATGTGTTTAGTGCATACAAAATAGGTTTCATCGTCAAAAGGTGCATGTTTTTTACAACTTCTAGTTCTTCTTCGGTCAGCAAAAGAGTATTTGCAAGTTTGCCTTGTTTTAAAGTCTCCTGTACTTTTGTAAGAACTTCGTTTTCAAAAACAGCTTCTTTTTTGTTTTGTTTTACTTCACGCTGAATATTTCCAAGTCTTTTTGTTATAGTTTCGTCATCCGCCAAAACTAGTTCGTAGTTTATAACATCTATATCTCCTAGTGGGTCAACTTTTCCATGCACATGGATAACATCGTCGTCCTTGAATACTCGCACCATTTCAAGAATCGCATCTACCTCACGAATATTAGTCAAAAATTTATTTCCTAGACCTTCTCCTGCTGCCGCCCCTTTTACAAGACCTGCAATATCAACAAACTCGATAACTGCTGGGATAGTTTTCGCAGATTTAGAAAGTTCTGAAAGTTTCCAAAGTCTTTCGTCTGGAACAGGCACAATACCAACAGATGGGTCGATAGTACAAAAAGGATAGTTTTCTGCCGGAACGCCTTTTTTTGTAAGTGCATTAAAAAGCGTAGATTTACCCACGTTTGGAAGGCCAACGATACCTATAGAAAGTTTCATCCCGTTTGAGATAGGAAACCTGTGGTTTCCGTAGTTAAATTATGTTTTATTAAATTATTTCGACCACTTAGTTATTTATAAATATATTTTTCAACATTAACCACGTAATCTCTTACGGGATCATATTTTATAAATATGACTTATTTTCTTCTGAAAATCAATTCTCCAGATACCAAAACAAAAACAAGTACTACTAAAACGGGAACAATGATAGAAAAAGGATGTTCTATTTGAGGTGCATTTGTTTTCAGTTTGTTGTTTAGAAAACCAATAACTATTGCAGTCCACCAACCTGCCTGAGAAATAGTAGACGCTAGTGTAATTCTAAATTTTGCAAGATTTGGCAAAACAGTTTCGTCTGTTACCTCTCCCATACTTTTTTTAATAATGTGAAGATATACACCATTTAAACCAACTACTAGCACTGCAAATATTTTCAAAGTAGAAAGACCACTAACACTACCTTTCATCAAAATAAGAGGAATACCTGTTAGAACTAAAAGTGTCCAGCCTATCCAAATAAGTGGTTGAGTTACATTTGCAACCTGATTAACAAAAGTGAGTTTCACTTTTTTAAGTAACCAAAGAAGTCCAAAAGTATCAATAACAATAACACTTCCAAAACCAACAATAAGCGAAACGAAATGTACAAACAAAACTATATGGTTAATTTCAATATTCATATAAACAGTTTACTAATAATTTGAATATAAAAAAAGAGCCCGCCCCCTCGCTTGCACACACATACGGTGTGAAGCGAGAGGAACGGAACTCTGAGGCCGGCGCCGAAGCGCTGGCTTACTGCTGAACGTACACGATGTCGACGTCGGACAACGGGATGTTGACCCCCGGGGTGCGCCCGTTCGACGGCAGGTACAGCCACGTTGCCTTCGACTTGTCGAAGGTCAAGAGGCAGAAGTAGTCG
Source organism: uncultured Candidatus Saccharibacteria bacterium (assembly GCA_964596875.1). Classification (GTDB taxonomy): domain Bacteria; phylum Patescibacteriota; class Minisyncoccia; order Phycocordibacterales; family DATDWN01; genus C7867-006. Next base: position 239,352 of record CAZQVT010000001.1, read on the forward strand.
GCCGTCGGATCGTTCAGGCGGATGGTGATCTTGTTCCCACCGTCGTGCGCGACCTGGAGTGCCTGCTTCCAGCCGGTCGGAGGGCCCGTGACCCATGAGGCCACACGCGGTCCACCGTTGGCGAACGGGTTCTGGTTGTCGATGTAGTAGCCGGTGCGGGTCTGGGGGTTGTACCAGATCTCGTCCTTCAGGTTGCTGTTCGGCACGTCCACCTGAACGGTGACCGGGTTCAACCCGAAGAACTGTCGAACGACACCGTACAGATCGTACGGGACGGCGTACGGGAGTGGCTTGATGACCAACCCCGTGCCGTCCTTGCCGTCACGACCGTCCCTTCCAGGGGCACCGTCACGACCGTCCTTACCGTCTTTCCCGTCCTTGCCGTCACGGCCATCTTTGCCGTTCACGACCTGGTTGCGGTACATGACTGCGTAGGAGACCTTGTTGCTGACCTCCAACGGCGAACCGTTGATGAACGCCACGGGAGTGATCTTGCCGGTGGCGACGTCGAGCTTCAGGGCCATCGAGGCCACGAGGCCCGGCGAGATCTCGGTCAGCTTGGTCAGGTGACCCGGGTATCCCCCGGTGTCCACGACCTCGTTCTGCCCCGGAAGCAGGAACACGTTCCTGATCTTTCCTCCGGCAGGCATGACTTCGACGGAACCGCCGAAGTTGGAGTCCCAGGTCTTGCAGACGATCAGGACTTCGGGCTGCGGGATGCAGTCCGTCATCTTGGTACCGACCGCCGGTACGTTGTTGGTCTGAGCGCCCGCGGCGCTTGCGGCCGCGAGGCCGAGTACGAGGACGAGTCCCCAGATGATGTTGTTCTTGATGGTCGCGGGCTTCGGTTTGGTCAACGATCTCTCCTTTGTGTGCTACTGCTTTCCAGCAGTGCTTCTGGAGACCACCCTAGCATATATATTTATATTTGTCAACTAGTTTATTGACATTATTTTAAAAACCTTTTGAAGGTGTTTAATACACTTTCTCACCGTAACTTTCAAACTTTTTTGCCCATTGTGCCTTACGTTCGTCTGAAATTTTTTTCATTGGACCCACTTTTGTGTGTTTTGCATTAAAACCAGCAAACCAAAGTATTCCGTCTTGTATTTCGTTCGTATTATCACCAAACATAAATCTAGCCAAAAGTGGATGCGAGTCTGAACTCACAAAAATTCTTGCAGTTCTCCCCTTTAGAAGTTTAGTCCATCCCAAACCACCCGGTAGAAACTTGTAAGCAAAACCTGGAAGCCATGCGCGGTCAAAAAGTCCTTTTAGTAGTGCGGGCATAGTAGACCACCATGATGGGTAAAGTATTACTAGATGGTCACACCATTTAACATCTTCTTGAAACTTTTTTAGATCTGGTTCAAGTTCCTGTATGACCTTGTAACCCTGGTGGAGAATTGGATCAAACTTCATATCAGCAAGTCGAGTTAATCGAACTTCATTACCAGACTTTTCAGCACCTCTTGCATATGCATGTGCTAGGTCACAACACATACTTACTGCATCTGGGTGTCCTGCTAAAATAAAAACTTTTTTCATTAAAATATAAAATTACATCAATCCCTTTAGATCTTTTTCGTATTTTTTAACCACATTCATTGTTGCAGTCATTTGGTCTGTCCCCTTTTTCATTTCTTCTTGAACTTCTAGTCCAATTTTCTCGAAAAGTTGTGGATTTTTCTCTAACATAGAGAAAACTTTTTCCTGTTCAGCTTGTGGTACTCCTTGCATTTTTGATGCGAGTAACTTTCTCATAAAAAATGATTTTATTGACATATAAATCTATTTTATCAACAAAAAAATACAAAGTCCACACAAAAACATACTTTTTTGGCAAAAATATATGGTATTATGTTTTCATGTCCTGGAAAACTACGATTATATTTTTCTCCCTATCTGTTAGTGGACTTGTTGGAATGATGTCTTACTATAGTTTGGATTTTAAACTACTTGGCTCGTTAGAGTTTTACCAGAGTCTCGCAAACCCAACTGTGCGAATAGTGAAAGTACAGGAAGGTTTACGAAAAGAAGAAATTGCTGAAGTAATGGCAAGCAAGCTGGGATGGAGTGAAAAAGAAAAAAGTAGCTTTATAAATGCACATCTCGCCTTAAACAGTGACAACCTAGAAGGTAGATATTTCCCAAAAACATACCTACTAAGTAAAGACGAAGACCCGATGGGTGTAACAGCAGAAATGTTAAAAGAGTTTTCTAAAGAAACTTCTGCGATCAAAAAACAAAAAACTATGCAGGTTGTAAACCAGGACACCGCGATAAAAATCGCTTCTATTATCCAAAGAGAGGCGGGCGGTAAAAGCGATATGAAACTTATTTCAGGAATTATTTGGAACAGACTATGGAAAGGCATGAAACTTCAAATGGACGCAACCCTTCAGTACGCGAAGGGCAACGAAGAGGATGGCTGGTGGGGTCGGGTGGATTCTGTAGATAAATACATAGATTCTCCGTACAACACATACGCAGAGGAAGGTTTGCCTCCTAGCGCCATAGCGAACCCTGGGCTTGCTGCTATAGATGCTGCATACAACCCACAAAAAACTTCTTGTTTGTTTTACCTTCACGACAAAAAACGACAGATTCACTGCGCAAAGACATACGAAGAACACAAGCAAAATATTAAAAAATACTTGTAAAACAAAAACTGACCTATGGTCAGTTTTTGTTTAGTGTATATTTGTTTACCAAGCCAAGAAGTTCCACCAAGGCTTACTGATTTCTGTACTCGAACCAGTTTTAGCATCAACCCTGTAGTTTATTTCTGGGTTCACCGGGAAAAGAAAGAATAGTCTTGCCTTTCTAACTGCTTTTACCTTGTATGCAGGTGTAGAAGTAGATTCTGTATCCTTGCCGACACTTTGTATTTCAGCATCATCTGGAACCATCATCTTTCTAATACCTGGAGCTGTTGCTGTTCCTTCTGTATATGGGACTATTTTTTCCTTACATGAACCACCAGAGCAAACCTGGCAGTCGTCTTTACCTATAGGACAGATAGTAATAGAGGTTATTGGATAAATAATTGATCCGCTAGTCCCTATACTGCCTGAACCAGTCACAACAGTAGAGTCATCGTCCCCACCATTTCCACGATTACCAAAATCTCTTCCGATTGGAATCACTTTTCCTTCACCAGTTTCTACAGGTGGCATAGGTTGAATTACCTTATCGTCACTTGTGTAAACTTTAAAAGTTGCACCGTCATTGCTTATCTCTACCGCTTTGATTTTAAGAGCTAGTGCTTTTGCCTCTGCATTCAACTCTACATCAAAAGTAGAACTGAATGCTGGTGCTCCCAAACATCTAGAATCTGCGTTTGCACCACATCCACCTTCTGTTGAAACGGTTATGTTTGCAGACATCACAGGCTGTCTTGCATACATAGGACATGGGGCCGTAGATTCAGTTTTGCATGTATCAGGTGTTATCATCCCTGTTTTATTCAAAACAATTTTCATGTTTTGATAATTTGAGACATAAGCAGAAGAACCAACCTTAAGGTTAAAAGTTGACGGTTGGTTTACGTTTGACTCTGCATACACAACTCCAGCACCTAGAAAAACAAAACTCAAAATTCCAAATAATATTTTTTTCATTTTTAGTTTTAATTATTAATTCTGTCTAGAATATTATACAACCAAAAGTCCATTACGTGAATGTATTTCCACACAGTTTGGCTTATTTGTATAGACGATGCGCCAATATTTTTCTTACAAACAAATAACCGGGCCTTTTGGGCGCCGGTCGTTTGGGGTTACTGTGGCAATATTCCAGGGAAGATGCCAGCAGTTTGCGACGTGCCTGCTTTCGCTAGCACAGTCTGCACGGAATCAAAGAACGTGAGGAGGGTTTCTTCGATCCCAGAGAAAATCTTTGGGGTCAGGAACTTCAATGTGATAATTAGAAGCCCGAACCCGATAACTCGTAATATTTTCATACGATTTCTGTGTTACGAGAAGGACTTAAATGTTGTGGTGACTACACACAACACTCTGACTAATTATCAGATTGCCCCCCTCCTCCATCTGTGCCAAAATTTTTGACCCATATGGAGGATTGGAGGTTCCGATTTGTTTTTTCAATGTTCCTTACTGAAAGTATTATATCACAGGTTATATGAAAAAGTCAAGTTTAAAAAACAAGCCTCTTTCGAGGCTTGTTTTTTAAGTTTATTTCAAGATTTCGATATAAAAGTCTTTGTTTCCGTATAAAGTATAAAGTCTGTTATCTATCCTTTTTGCATACACATTTGCTTCTTTTCCTATATATTTACTTGCATCACTTACAGAATCCACACCTTTCAAACTACCTACTTCCTCCCCATCTTGTAGAGCCACCATACCCTGCACCACCACAACTTCATAACCAGAAACAGTGATAGTACACATACCATCAAAAATACAGTCGTTTCGCACAGCGCTTATTTTTCCAGTCCATTTAGAACCAGTTTTTGTATCATCTTTATAATTTTGCTTTTCTAAAATATAGTTTGTAACTTTTGGAACCCAACTTTTTTGGGTTAGAAGCAATACTCCTCCCAACACAATAAGTACTAGTAGAAATATTCTGATAAACTTCAAGGTTTTTTCGTTAAACATAATTATTTTTTAAATTTTCTAATATCTTGTGAATATGTTGGCACATCTCCTGCTTTTTCCGAAGCCTCATTTACATTATACATTTTTCTCGCTTCTTCTATCGTTAGGCTGGTATCAAGCAAACCGTTCTTAAGTGCGAGTTCATCTGCAGACGCTGTAAGCCATAGTTGCCATGAAAACTTCGAAATCCTACCAGGACTTAGTTTGTTTATATGGTTTACTATAGATGATGTGCAGTTTGCAAAAAGGGTGTGGTACCATTGTGGTTTTGTTGTCACAAGTTCATTCATGGTTGTAAGCATATCTGTCAAAAGTAGTCTGCCGTTTTCAGTTTTAGAAAGTTTTACAGGATAAACATAGACTTTGTCCTTACGAAGGTTTGCCCGAAGCAAAATAACATCTCTTTCATCTGCTGCTATATATACCAAAGGGTATGAACGCATTGCACCCTTCCATATACTGTATTCTTGGTCCTTGGTCTTTCTTGCCTCGATACTTATTGCAAGAAAATCCCCGTTTTGAAACTCAAAAGAAACAAATGTGTGACCCGCGACTTTGTTTTCGTTAAACGGCTCGGTGACATACCAAACTTTTTTAACTCCGTTTAGGTCATAAGTTCTATCATAGTATGCTGGATGCATGTCTGCTTCCGTCGGACCATATCGGTAGTTGCGAACATTTTTAACAGTAACCTTATCACCATGAAATTCAGCTGTAGGTATGATGGCTAGATGTTCCTTCCAGTCACCCTGCAGTGGAACTTTTTTTGTAAACTGCCAAACTGCAAAAACAGCAACACATAAAAGCAAAACTAGTAATATTTTTTTGATAATTTTCATTTCAAAATTATACCAAAAACCATACTTTAGAGCGACTGTGCTTTGTTTTTTCCACTACCATAAAAAAGCAAAAGGATTGCAACTGAGTACACAACCAAATCCTCAACTTCCCACGCTCCATGGAACACAAGCATTGTTACAACAGAACAAGCAAAAAATAGCGCAATAAGTACTGTAGTTGTTCTTGTCATTACACCATTTATAAACAACAATCCAAAAATAATTTCAGCAAAGCCAGTACTCAGAACAAAAAGTTTGTCAGTAAACCATGGAAGTATAGGAGACATAAAGTTCCAGTTGTGTGTTGCTAGAAAATGTAAACTTAGTTCAGGATGAAGCAACTTTTCTGTGAATGCCAATACGATAAGTGAAACACCCGTACAAACTCTTACAATATTTAGTTTGTGTTTATCTATCCACTCGTTAGTTTTGGCACTTCTAGAGTAAAAATACACGGCAAGTGAAAACAGTATGGCATTTTCTAACAAAGCAACTACCCCGGAAAGATATAGGAGACCGAGACACATAAGACCCAAACCAAGTGATGCATACTTTGGTTTGTAGTTAAATACAAACATTAAACCGAAAAGTATTTGAAAATATGACAGTACAAAATCTAGGCTTGTATCTATTGGGTGATCCGGTATCAAAATAACTTTCCATAAAATAGTTATGGTCAAAAGAAAAACTCCAAGTACTGCTTGTGAAACTCGGTGAATTATTTTTTCGTTTCTTTTTCCAAACTCCAGAAACTTTTGGTTAACATTTATTTTTTTGTCTAAATACGAAAATACAAACAGAACAACAACAGCAATAACCAGCCAAACAAAAACCTCTATAGACGTAAGTTTATAGAAGTCAGTTTTGTATGCAACATTTGCACTTGCATCTGTATCTACAAACCATTTTACGTGCGCAAAAACGCTAAGTGGTGCAAAGAGTCCACCAATTAAAAGTAGTTTTTTCATAGTAGTTTATTTTAGTTTATTTTTTAGGTAAATCCTGGCAAGCAACGCCGTCTTTATTTCCGTCTAGTCTGTTAGTGTCGTTACTAACACCTCCAGCTTTTTCGAAAAAGTTTTGTGCTTCTGGTTGAGTTGAAAAATCAGAGCAGTTGTACTCGTCTGTAGCCTTGCCTGTACCGTCGGTTACAACATCTCCAGCTTTGTTACGCATTACTTTTGTAACAAGGTTTCCATTTGCATCTTTTACTAGATTACCATTTGCGTCCCTCATAATAGCCGAGTCTGAAACTGAGTTTCCATCTAAAATAGAGCCTAGGTCAAAGTCTTTACCACCGAGTTCTAGACCTAAAGCACCCAAAAGCAAAACTAAAACTCCTAACAGAACTTTTTTCTTACCAGTTTTAGGTTTCAAGTTTTCTGAACTAAGCTTTTCTTTTGCAAGATTATTTAACTGATCTTTTATATCCATATTTTTACCAAAGGTACATTATAACTACAATAATAATCAGGGCCACGATAATACCGACTCTCCAGTTTTTGTTTGTTCTAATTTCGTTCATATATTTTATATTAGAAAATTATTTCTTTTTTGGAGCAACAGGCATAGTCGTGTCAACAATTTCAGCACTAGTTGCCCAGTCTTTTAGTTTTTTTACAGCATTCATCGCACCTCTTTTTTCTGCATAGCCCTCACCACCTTCTGCTACACTTTCACCATTTCTAGAAAGTAGTTTCCATCTAAAGTGTCCTTTTTTATCTTTGTAAATTTCAAATTTTGTAGTTTTAGCCATTTGTTTAAAATAATTCTAATAACTACATTATACACAAAAAACTACTTTTTCTTTAGGTTTTCCACTTCTTGGATAAGTTTTTTCAAAATTATTTCAATGTTCTCGAGTTTTTTGTTGTCTTTTTCAGTTTCAATTTCGTTTTCTTCATCTTCTTGTTGGATTTCGTCCACATCTTCTGAGATTTCCTCAACATCCTCTTGGATCTCATCCACGTCTTGCTGAATCTCATCAATATCCTCGGAGATCTCCTCAACCTCTTCTACGATATCCTCGATGTCTTCCTCTACTTCCTCTAGACTTTCAGTGTTTTGGTTCACGGTCATCTGTATAAAAATAGAAAGGTAGATTGCCTCTAGCGAAACAACTGTCGTAAGAACTAGCAAAACTGTATCTGCGTTATACCCCAAAAAAACAAGTGAGAAAGTAGCAAGAAAAAATATAGTATGCACTACTACTGAAGATTTTGAACCGATCCATTTTGTAAAATTTCTTTCCCACATATTTTCATTTTAGTATTTAAATATTTTTTTGCAAAGCGAAGGCGCGCTATAAGCGCGCCCAACGTAAAACAACACTGAAAGTAGGCCTGTAGGTTCCGTCCGCTAGCTCTCGCGCCAGCAGGTGCTCCGCGGGCACAGATTCGCATGGGGACACTTCATGCAGTCGAGTCCGGTTTTGAGGTCACCGGCACCCTTCTGCCTGTCCTTGGCTCTTGCGATAGTCAGCACTTTCACACTCCTCGCCGAACGGAGTTGCTTTTCCGAAAGCGAGGTGCCGACAATGGCAAGAGCAGCGAAATCCGCTTGGACCGAACTGAGCACATCCGACTGTCGAAACATGGCACACCCCCCTGTTTACCCAATAATAAATATTACGCTCATCGTGCAATATGTCAATAAAATATTGAGTATTTTATTTTTTCAACGCCTTGTTTATGTCGAAAGTTTTTATTTCATCGCCCACGATGTAGCAAACTCTTTGGAGCGGTTTGTACTTTGAAACAAAATCCTTGTCTTTAACTTTTCCGTCTGGGTAAATAATCTCGTATGTCATTTTTGCAGTAAAACCTATTTGTGGAGTGTTTATACATTTGTCCTGACCTTCTTCTAGTTTTGGAACCCAAACGTATTTTGTCGGCAAAATATCTTTTATGTTCGATATTTCGACAGGAGAACTACTAGCCACTCGACCGTCTTTTGTTCCGTATATTTCAAAAATCGCAGTTAGGTTTTCTGTCTTACCTTTTATAAGTATTGGGTTTCCGGTGTCATTTAAAAACTTAAAGTCTGGCCCTGGGTCAGAGTATGTTGCATCCAGCCCTTCATCATAACGAGAAACAGTAAAACTATGGTTGGCTCTTTCTGTTATAGGTAGTGCCGATGCCATTGCAGTTCGAAACAAAACTGTAGAAACCTGACACAGACCACCACCCACGCCCTTTGTTACTTCCCCATTTAGAAAAACTTTTTCTTCACTAAAACCGTCCTCTACTGTTGTTGTACCCAACTCTTTTTTAAAAGAAAATTCTTCTCCAGGCAAAAGTATTGTGCCGTTTATTCTTTCAATTCCAAGTTCAATATTTTTATGTCTACCTTCTGTTCCACCCGCATATGAAAGTTCAGCACGTCCGAGTAGGTCGGTGCCCACTACAACTTCGTCTGGAACAAGTGGCTCCACAGCCAGTGCAGGAGTTTTTGCAACGGACTTGGAAAATTTGTCTCTATTTACCAAACCGTAAACAAACAAAACAGACAGAGAAATAACTAAAAAATATATTGTTGCTTTTGTAGATTTTTTAGAATCCATCTCATAAGTATATCAGGAAAAATAAATATGTAATATTTATACAAAGCGAAGTGTAGTAATAGTGTGCTCTCGTAGATACACCCACCCCTAGAACCCCACCGAAAGCACCACCCTCGACCATTTGCAGTTTGGTCGGGGGTGTGTTCGTAAATGAAATATTATCTATATGTAGTTGTAATATACAGTGAAAGCAAACTTAATATTTAACTAATATATAACTATGACAGATACAAAATGCGCAGATTGTAACCATGTACACACCAAAGATGACGGCACCTGCAGTTGCGGATGCCAGACGGGAAAGAAATAGCGTTGTAAAAATCCGCCTAAGGCGGATTTTTATGACTTGTATACTAAGATAGATTTTGATATTGTATTGTGTATTGGTATTGGGCCCGTAGCTCATCTGGTAGAGCACATCATTTGCAATGATGGGGTGGCAGGTTCGAGTCCTGTCGGGTCCACAAGAACGAAACAAATCTGCTTAATGCAGATTTTTTCGTCTTGTGGAAAGCGGAGTGCGACGGCACGAGCTGGGGTCGCGAGTTTCTCTAGCAAGAGAAAACTTGTGACCACATTTTTTCACACAAACTTCAAGGCGGGTCACACGTATAGTGCGCCCGCCCGTCTTCTTGTACACAGCGACCTACCTCCTCTTGCGAAGCTGGCCGAGTTCGTGAAGGGCCTCGTTCAGCTCGCCACGAAGTTTACCAACGAGGTTCACTGCGTCACGGTTCTCCTTCTTGAGCCGTTCGAGTTCCCTCACGTGGTCCTCGATCAGCTTCTTGGCCGCAGCCTTGTGCTTGTGACGATCGCGCCAGTATTTGAGCGCGAGCCACCTTTCACCGTTCGCCTTGGTATCGATCTGACGCTGAGTCCGACTCTTACCGTCAGCACACAGAATGAGAGCTTGTGTCTTCACATTCTTAGTACGCTTCGCCATGCAAAACCTCCTAGGAACACTTTGTCCCTCAAGTATCATATCTTTTGAATATTTTAAGTCAATTCACAAAGCATTGACCAATGCCTTTTTTCGTATATAAATATGTGTGGAACAAGTATACCCCACCACATTATTCAGGGAGACGGAACTTATGAGGCACTGGTGTGCGATTCTTCTCGTCTTCCTGTCGGTAGTGTCGGCAGAAGCAAGACAGAAACCGATCGGGTTTTACAGCCCTGGCATGGGCCCAAGTCCAGCTGGAGTGCAGTTCGGTCCTATCGGAGACATGGCCTCTGACCAAACCATCGAAGAAGCCTACCAGAAGTCAGTCACTACCGGCTTTCTGTGGATCCTTCAACTCGGGTACTCAGACAGCCCGCTCACTTCTGCAACTGAAATTGGAGAACGTGGAAGAAGAAGATTCCAGAAACTCGATCAGTGGATCGTTGGTGTTGCTCTTGGTGAGGAACACCACGAGCACTTTCGTGCCAACGACTACGCCAGGTTCGGATTCCCATCGAACTTCCCGAACGGTGTAGAACTTGTTCGACTCTGGTTCGGTATCCAGCACTACCGGCTCAAGCAAGTCTTCCACAAGCCGGTGATCTGGATCACCAATGCAGTGTACTGGGACCAGCCAGTTCCAGACAACACCGACATCGTGGCGATCGATGCGTACTCAGCAGACGGAGAAGACCTCTCGTGGGTCATACTTCGCCTGTTGTACGCCGAGTACGCCACCCCACATCCGCTAGTTTTCATAATGCGGACGTTCCAGACCGTTGGTCCCAAACAAGGCATCGGCTGGCAAATGATGAGCCAGGAACCGACAAGAGAAGTTATCGATCTAGGCTTTCAGATTCTCAAGCGGGACAGATACATCGCCCTCTTACCGTTTCTCTGGGAGTCGCGACCGTACGCCGACCTAGTGGGCTTGAAAGATATGCCCCAACTTCGTGACTACTTTTTTGAGCAGATGCGTCTGCACAACAAGTAGGTACGCACACCCGCACCAAAGGACCCCGCGTCCACGTGGCGCGGGTGTTTCTTTGTTTGACGATTGAAATATATCGTGATAGAGTTTTTACAGGAGGACACAGAAAGTGTTGCACACACAGCAAGAAGACCAGAAGGCCGTTGCGAGGGTCGTGACGGAGGGCATGTTGGAAACCGTCCGGTCACGCATGCTCCAGCACGGGTTTCGGCCATTCACGGAGTCCGACCGAATCCGGCTCGGCACGTCCGCACTGCGCATCGAGGTGCAGAGGTACTGCCTCTGCGCAACGATCAACGACAGGCTCGGGGTGGCTGCTGGTACCCGGTTCCTTCCACTGAACCGGCAACATCTCACCGAGGAAGGTATCGCCGACATCGTCCGCAACGGGTTCGACGCCAAGCAACCGTGCAACAACGACATTCGGTGGTTTGTCCGCATCAACGGCCAGAACTAGGCCGAGCGCACTTCGACACGAAGAGGGACAGGTTCCCTCTTCGAGCCGGAGTTTTTTTATACTTATTTAACTTAGAATTTTTAACAGAGTATGGTGTACAAATTCTTTTACAGACGATCCTACGGACTTTAGTGACAACGGGAAAAGAGAATTCTTCGTCATGCCCGGCAAAGTGTTAACTTCTAAAAAGTACACCCCCCTTTTTGGGGAAACAACAAAGTCTGAACGGGAGTAATGTCGCAACCCAAGATGCCTGTGAACTATTTTACTTATTTCTTCCATTTCCCTTTTTTCTTTTTCAGAAAAATGTCCTGGACAGATTTCTTCACTTTCCCCACTGTATTTAGATTCAAAATCAAAAAAGTCTGTTCCAGATTTATTTTTTTCACCACCATATCTTATTTCTACCGGAGGCAGTGCATAAAAATCTTGTCCTCTAAAACCGTCTATAACCCCAACTGTTGCTTCTTTTCCAGGAATTAGTTCCTCTACTAGTGCATCACTTCTTTCTGACAAAATATCATATAGTGCAGAATATAACTCTAAATAATTTTTTACTACTTTTATTCCCAAAGAAGAGCCTCCACGAACTGGTTTTACAATAAGTGGGCAAGGTATAGAACTGAAAATTTCTTTTGCTCTATTTTTCAAATCATCATTCTGTCGCACCAAGGCATATGTAGGAGTTTTTATTCCGACCTCACTTAAATGTTCTTTTGTAAGAAACTTATTCATTGCAATTGATGAAGAATATTTTTCTGAACTGTTAAAAGGCACTCCATGATGTGTCAAAATCTCTTGTATTTTTCCATCCTCACCAAAGTGTCCGTGGAGTGCTATCCAAGCCACATCAACATTTTTTAAAATTTGTTCTGGTCTTTTTTCTATGCCATTTATATGCCACAGACCATCTTGTGAAATAAAAATATCTATTGGTCGGTGAGTCTCATTTAAGATTTCTAAAATATGTGCACCAGAAAGTAGCGATATATCATACTCGTTTGAAAGCCCTCCGCGTATTACACCAATTTTTAAGTTTGAAGGTAGAGTTTGCATTTTGTGTACTTACATTATAGCAAAAATATTTTTTAGTAACCAAATTTCAATTACCACACGGGCAACTTCGTGCCTCTCGAGTACTTCCAATTTCTAATCGCTTCGCTCAAGAAATTTAGGTCGCAAAAGCGCTCCTGCTGAAAAAAGTTTGGAGCGCTCGAAAAAAATATCGCTGGACCCGAAGGTCCCAAATTTTGATCCTTGAGGATCGGTTTGAAAACTTTCTCCGTACGAAAGAAAATTTTCTGAAAGAACAACGCGCGTAATCCGTACGCGCGAAGTTACTAATATACAAAAATTTTACAAAACAAACAATGTGGAAAACTTTACAAAAATATTTTTATTATAAAAAAGAGGCGGGCCGTCTCGACCCGCACTCCTGTTGTGTGCTACCGCCACTCTGTACTTGCTCAGATGAACGGCCTGATACGCTTGAAGACTTCCTCGGGTGTCGCGTTTCCGTCCACGACATGGTACGAGACTCCGGGAAGGCTCGTGAGGAATGCCTCCACCTCCGGGAAGTACTCCAGGAAACGCTGATACCTGCCACGGTACACAGCCTCCTTGTCGTCGTCACGTCCACGAAGGCTAACGCGACCGAGCCCCACTTCTTCAGGTAGCGTGATCTCGAAGTACACCGGGGTAATTCCGCTGTGCAGTGCGAACTCATGCAGGAAGCGAGCCTGATCCAGGCTTCTGCACGCACCACTTACACCACGGTGAATCGCGGGTTCTCCGTACCACCACCTTTCGATGAGAACGTTAACCACAACGTCTGGCAGGTTTATTCCCTGCTTCTTCTGCTCCTTCAGATGCGCGTAGGCTTTCGGCGCCGTCAGAAACTCTTCCTCGAGCAGGTCGGAAATCGTTATTGCCTCCACTCCTGCCCCGTGGCGAAGGAACGCCACTAGAAGTTCGAGCTGCTTATCCTTTCCACAGCCCGGTGGCCCCAGGAATATGTAAACCTTGCGCCTAGCGTCCATGTATCCTCCGTGCGCGCGACATCGCACACAAAAAAGAACGTCAGTCAAGGATTCTAACACTGCCCTAGACTCACGTCAATTATAACTTCCGTCTTAATTGTTTATGAAAACCAATAGCATATCTGTGCGCCTCTACATTTGAAAGTAGTATTTCCCTTTCATATTTCAGCCATTTTTTATCTCCTAGTATTTCCCTCGCTTTATGTTTATCATCCTTTACCACAGACACTACGGGAATATCAAGGTTATTATTTTTTAAAACTTTTTCTATAGCATTTTTCTGCGCCATACCGCCGTCTACGACTATAAGGTCAGGAAAACGCCACTCTATATGGCCTAGTCTACGTGACAAAACTTCTGACAATGCTTTTGTATCGTTTACTCCAGGATTTTCTTTTATTTTAAATTTTCTGTACTCGCCTTTGTTTATTTCGCCGTCTTCTACAACAGTCATTACACCTACAACGTTTTGTCCCGACATATGAGCAATATCATAGCTTTCTATTCTAAAAGTACTTTCAACTTTTTCTGTAGAAATTTTATCCTCTTTTATCAACGCTACATCTTGAATATGGTTTAGGGTAAATAATGTACGTTTAATAAGGTTTGCTTCTTCAAACTTTTTTTCTTTTGCGAAACTTTTCATTTGTTTCTCAAGGTTTTTCACAAGTTTCTTTTTATCACCCTCAAAAAACATTTTTATGTTTTCAATTTGTTTTGCGTAACCCTCAATACTTATTTCGCCACTACAAACTCCAGGGCAAAGCCCAATCTGTCTGTTGAAACATGGCTTTTTAGAATTAGGTTCGCACTTATCACGATACGGAAACATCTTTCTTACAATCTTTAATGCTTCTTTTAGTTGTGTGCCATTTGGAAAAGGACCGAAACTATACTTTACTTGGACATCGGATGTCCAAGTTGGGTTGTTTAAAAGATCCCTACTTCTTACCACCAGAACGCGAGGAAAAACTTCTTCTGTAATAACTACAAAGTTAAAACTTTTATTATCTTTTTCTTTTATATTTGCATTTGGCTGATGTTTTTTTATAAGGTGTGCTTCCAAAACTAATGCCTCCAAAACAGAGTCAGTTTTTATGTGTTCGATTGTTGTAAACTCTTCCAACATTTTTGAAATAAGTGGTGAACGAGTATTTACTATGTCTTTGTTGAAATAACTGCGTACTCTATCTTTAAGTGAGGTCGCCTTTCCTATATATAGTATTTCACTTTTATCTCCCCAACTACGCCTAAAAATATACACCCCTGGTGTAGTTGGTAGTTTGGATACTATTTTTTTTATTGCATCTGTCGTCTTCATATTGACCAAATTGAGAAATGATTATACCATATTTTAGGGGGGTCGCACATGCAACTTCATGAGACGCTCGTTCTGGTAGGTGTCGCAGCAGGTGTCGTCGCGATGAGCATTACGGGAAATGTCCTGCTCACGATTGCGGCATCAATAGTAGTCCCGGTGGTAGTGCTCGTCTGCATGACTGTATTCATGGGAATCGTCATGCCAACCTTCGACTAGGAGCAACCCATGCGCGTTCTGCACTTTGTTGCCGGGTTCACCGTGATGGGCGCCATCGTCATCGGGAGCGCCTGCGCACTCGTCTGGGGGTTCGGGATCAAGATGACCGAACTTGGCGAAACACGATCAGGAGAGTAGCGTAACGGGCTGGGGGGCAAAGCGCCCCCAAGCGCCGTTTTTTTGTTTCAAAAATTATTTTCTATACGCTCTTAATTGTTTCAGTGCTTTTTTTAAATATTTTCCAGTGTGAGATTTTTCATTATTTGCCACTTCTTCTGGAGTTCCTTTTGCAACAAGTTGTCCGCCACCTACCCCACCTTCTGGACCAATATCCAAAATATAGTCTGATGATTTTATAACATCCATGTTGTGTTCGATAACTAAAACAGTGTTACCCTTGTTTACTAGTTTCTGCAAAATTTCTATAAGTTTTTTAACGTCTTCATAGTGCAAACCAATAGTTGGTTCATCCAAAAGATAAATAGTTTTTTGAGTGTGTGGTCTGTATAGTTCAGCAGATATTTTTACTCGTTGTGCCTCACCTCCAGAAAGTGTTGTTGCAGACTGTCCCAACTCTAGATATCCAAGACCTACTTCATCTAAAGTTTTAAGCCTGTCAGAAATAGCAGGAATATCATTAAAGAATTCTAGTGCCTCTTCTACTGTCATTTTCAAAACATCATGAATATTTTTCTTTTTATATCTGACATCTAGAGTTTCTTTCATAAAACGTTTACCCTTACAAACATCACATGGTACATAAACTGTAGGCAAAAAGTGCATTTCCACTTCTATCATTCCGTTTCCCTGACAAGTTTCGCATCTACCGCCTTTTACATTGAAAGAAAATCTATTTGACTTCCATCCACGCGCACGCGCCTCCGAAGTTTCCGCAAACAAGTCACGAATAAAAGTCCACGCTCCAGTATATGTTGCTGGGTTACTTCGTGGTGTTCTACCTATTGGTGACTGGTCAATAAGTATCGCTCTTCCTAAATACTCTGAACCAGCAAAACTTTTACAGTTATATATTTCCGCTGAACGATATTTTCTTTCGAGTCTCGCCTGCAAGTTTTTATGTAAAATTTCATACACAAAAGACGACTTTCCTGAACCAGACACTCCAGTAACTGAAACAAACCTTCCCAATGGAATATCTACATTTAAGTTTTTGATATTGAAAACTTTTCCTCCACGGATTTGTATTTCACCTTTTGGATCTGTTCTTCTTTCATCTGGAACTTCTACAACTTTGTCTCCTCGCAAATAGTCCAGAGTTAATGATCCAGATGTATTTTTCTTTGCAGTTAGCAAATCCTCTAGATATCCTGACACGACCACATCTCCCCCGTGCACACCAGCACCCGGTCCAATATCTACGATGTAGTCAGATGCAAAAATTGTATCTTCATCGTGCTCCACTACAATAATAGTGTTGCCCAAGTTTCTTAAGTCTAGAAGTGTTTGTATAAGTCTATCGTTGTCCCTCGAATGTAAACCAATAGTCGGCTCATCCAAAACATACAAGGCCCCCACCAGACCTGAGCCCAGTTGAGATGCCAAACGAATACGCTGTGCTTCACCTCCAGAAAGAGTATGTGCCCGTCTATCTAGTGAAAGGTACTCTATACCCACGTTTATCATAAACAAAAGTCTTGCCTCTATTTCTCGCATAACAACTTTTGAAATATTTTTTTCTCTTTCAGAAAGTTTTAGTTTTTCAAGAAAATCATATGTATCTTTTATAGACATAGATACAAAGTCCACGATATTTTTTCCACCTATCAAAACATGCAAAGCTTCTTCGCGAAGTCTAGCCCCCTTACACTTTGGACACGCCTCGTTACCAAAAAAATGTCTAGTTCCCAGACCGTTACATTCAGGACAGGCACCATATGGAGAGTTAAAAGAAAATAGTCTTGGCTCAACTTCAGGATATGAGTAACCGTCTTTTGGACAAGAAAGTTTGTTGGACATAAAAAACTCTTCTGGAACATAGTCTTTGTTTTTTTCTTGTGCCATGTCGCGCACCACAATCTTCACCTGACCATCGGACTCGTGCAATGCTTTTTCCAAGTCCTCTGAAAGTCTTTCTTCGGCACTTTTCATGTCAGTCTTAAAGTCTAGAAGGGAGATACTGTCCACTAAAACATCTATAGTGTGTCTTTTTGTTTTAGAAAGTTCTACTCTGTCTCGCAAAGATTTTTTCACACCATCTACTAGAACATATGAAAAGCCCTTACCTAGTAGGTCATACAAAAGTTGGTAGTACTCACCTTTTCTACCTTTTACAACCGGTGCATATATTTCTATGTATGTAGGCAGAGGGATTTTTGGAGAATTTTTTCCGCTCTCAAGTTTCATTTTAGAAATTCTTTCCAAGATAAAATTTTTTATTTCTTCATTTGAAAGTTTTGTGATTTCATCACCACAGACTAAACAGTGTGGGTGCCCTATACGCGAATACACTATTCGCAAGTAGTCGTAGATTTCTGTAATAGTCGCAACGGTTGAGCGCGGGTTGTTTGAACGCGACTTTTGGTCAATAGAAATGGCCGGAGAAAGTCCCTGTATTTCGTCTACATCAGGTTTTTGCATTTGTCGCAAAAACTGTCTCGCGTACGACGAAAGAGACTCCACGTATCTACGCTGACCTTCAGCGAAAATAGTATCAAATGCTAGTGAAGACTTACCTGAACCTGAAAGACCTGTAAAAACCACCATCTTGTTACGTGGCATTTCTACGGTAATGTTTTTTAGGTTGTGGGTGCGGGCTCCTTTGACCACAATTACATCTTTGTTTTCTTGTTGTTTTTGTTTCATTTTACGAAAAATAACCCTTCGTCTGCTCTATGGGTTTATATTAGGAACTTTATAGTACCACATAAGTGGTTAGTGACTCAATTTACATATAAAACCGAGGCCGGCGATCCACGTTGTGGTGCGCCGGCCGGGTCCCTTGTCTGCGTGAGTATTTGCACTGCTATGTCACTCATCGCACCGGACGATTCTCCCGCGTCACCCTCCATGCGAGGAGGGCAAAAACGAGAAAGAAGAACCCGAGCATGCCAGCGATTGCTTGTGCTGGCAGATCGGCACGATCGACTGGTGGATCCGACTGGTTCACAAGGAGGGACACGAATGCCCCTCCAAGCACAACCAGAAGGATGAGTGAAACGACATGTGGTGCGAACTTCCTCAAACGCAGTAGCATGGAACCTCCAAACACAATATACAACATTTTTACTTAAATAGCAACTACATTAGCAAATCCTTGTTTCTTGGGTTTTTAACCTTGTTTTTCTTTTCAGCTAGTTTCTTTTTTTCTATCATTTTCTGGATTTCAAGTATTTCATCCCGAAGTATTGCCGCAGTTTCAAAATCTAGGATTTTTACACTTCCTTCCATTTGTTTTTCCTTCTGACGAATCAGTTTTTCTGGATCTTTTTCAAAAGACTTTTTATCCAACTCCAAAAGTCCATCTACAGTCTTTTTATGTTCTGTCTTCATCTGATCCGTAATGTCCTGAATCTTCTTTATAATAGTTTTTGGAGTAATGCCATGCTTTTTGTTGTACTCCATCTGTAAGTTTCTTCTTCTTTCTGTTTCTTTCATGGCGTATTCCATAGAGGAAGTCAGCTTGTCTGCATACAAAATAACTCGTCCATTTGCGTTTCTTGCTGCACGGCCGATGATCTGTATAAGAGAAGTATCACTTCGAAGAAAACCTTCTTTGTCTGCATCCAATATTCCAATAAGAGTTACTTCAGGCAAATCCAAACCTTCTCGGAGCAAGTTTACCCCGACCAAAACATCAAATTCCCCCTTTCGTAGTGAAGTAAGTATTTCAATTCTTTGAATCGTTTTAATATCACTGTGTAAATACTCGGCTCGTATGCCTTTTTCTTTTAAGTACTCACTCAAATCCTCTGCCATTTTTTTAGTTAGAGTTGTCGCTATTACTCTTCCCCCTGCTTTGATTGCTTTTTCGGCCTCAGAAATAAAATCTTTTATCTGTCCTTTGTAATTTCCTTTTTCAACAATAGGTTTTACATCTACCACTGGGTCTATAAGACCAGTTGGACGGATTACTTGTTCTACAACTTGTTCACTGTGCTCTGTCTCGTATTTACTTGGTGTCGCAGATGTATAAATAACTTGCCCAACACGTTCTTCGAACTCTGCAAACTTCAATGGTCTGTTGTCTCTACAACTTGGAAGTCGAAAACCAAAGTCTACCAATGATTGTTTTCTAGAAGCGTCCCCTGCATACATTGCGCCTATTTGTGGCACAGAAACATGTGACTCGTCTATAACAGTAAGAAAATCTGGAGTACCATCTGCCTTGTGTGGAAAGTACGAAAGCAAAGTATCTGGTGCTTCGCCTTCTTTTTTGCCAGAAAAATGTCTGGAGTAATTTTCTATTCCGTTACAGTAACCCATCTCTTTTATCAGAGCCAGGTCATATGTTGTTCTACGCTTTAGTCTTTCTGCTTCAAGATTTTTACCTTCTTTTTCTAACTCTTTTAATCTTTTTGTGAGTTCCGCTTTTATCGTTTTAAAAGCTTGTGCGCTTTGTTCTGGTGTAGAAATAAAATGTTTTGCTGGAAATAGAAAGAAAACATTTTCTTCTTTTATTATTTCGCGTGTTATTGAATCTATAACAAGTATTTCATTTATTTTGTTTTCTGTTATTTCAATTCTGTAAATAACTTTTTCTGAAACCGGCATTATTTCCACCATGTTGCCTATTGCACGAAACATTCCTGGTGTTAGATCAGCCGTTGTTCTTTCAAAATGTATGTCTATAAGTTTTCGAATAAAATCGGCACGTGAAATATCCTCACCTTTTTGTATTTTCAAATTTACTTTTTCATACTCGACAGGAGAACCCAAACCGTAAATACAAGAAACCGAAGCAACTATGATCACATCCTTTCGAGTCAAAAGTGCCTGCGTTGAGGCGTGTCTCAAACGCTCTATCTCCTCGTTTATCATAGCCTCTTTCTCTATATATGTATCAGATACTGGCATATATGCCTCTGGCTGATAGTAGTCATAGTAGGAAACAAAATAGTGCACAGCATTGTTTGGGAAAAACTCTCGATACTCCTGGGCAAGTTGTGCAGCAAGAGTTTTGTTGTGAGCAATAACTAGTGTTGGTTTCTGAACTTCGTTTATGACATTTGCAACTGTATATGTTTTACCAGAACCAGTCACGCCTAAAAGAGTCTGGTGACGCAGACCCTTTTTTATACCGTCCACCAAACCCTGTATTGCTTTGGGCTGGTCACCAGCTGGTGGAAATTCTCTTTTGATTTCAAATTTCATTTTTTTATTATACACCACATACGTTTCGACCCCACACACAGCGTGCGTGGGGTCAGCCCAGTAGGCCTAGTTTTTCTGGGCAGCTCCCGTCCTATAACGAAGGCGGGACCGCAAGGAGTCCTCGAAGATCCGAATTGATACACCCACCTTCTTCACATCGAGCAACCCGTCCTTGATCATGTAGTAGAGCTTCCTGCGGGAAACCTTGTACCGCATGACCGCGACATCAATCGAAATAGTCGGACTATCCGGCATGTGTGAGT
The DNA here is from genome assembly GCA_964596875.1 of uncultured Candidatus Saccharibacteria bacterium. Classification (GTDB taxonomy): domain Bacteria; phylum Patescibacteriota; class Minisyncoccia; order Phycocordibacterales; family DATDWN01; genus C7867-006. The sequence goes on from CAZQVT010000001.1 coordinate 259,942, forward strand.
CCTCCTGTCCAAAAACACAGTAACACTTCTTTATATATTTGTCTATAAAAAACGGGCAACTTCACCATAATACAACTTTTGAAAAGTATAAAATAGAAAGGTGGCGCCCCACAGTCGAGAACACCCCGACCTTCAAGACGCCACCCCTGTTACCATCAAGTAACAAACTAAATATTGTACCCAAGGTCAATTTTTGTAAAGTTAGAAATTATTATAGTTTGATAGAAACCCTCTTTTGAATTTGTCGTAGTCCCCCGTCAAAATCTCTTCTCGCATTTTTTTAACCAGGTTAGTTAGAAAATATATATTATGAATAGATGTTAGTGTGCTAGCTAACATTTCTTTTGCATGAAAAAGATGAGCAATGTACGAAGCTGAATAGTTTTTACAAGTGTAGCACTCACACAGAGAGTCAATTGGTCCCAATTCTTTTCTCCATTTTTCATTCATTAAATTTATTTTTCCCTCATGTGTGTACGCTCCACCATTTCTTGCAACACGCGTTGGTGCTACACAGTCAAAAAGATCACAACCATTTTCAACAGCCATAAAAAGATCTTCTGGTTCACCAATACCTAACAAGTGTCTAGGTTTTTCTTTTGGAAGTATTTCATTTACCCATGCGACCGCCTTGTCCATGTCTTCCTTATCGAAAGACCCCCCGATACCAAAACCATCAAAGTCTAAACTGCCGATAAACTGTGCGGACTCTTTTCGAAGTTTTTCGCTTCTACCACCCTGTACTATTCCGAACAATCCTTGTGTTTCTGAGTTTGGTTTTGATTTGTGATAGTCGAGGGACTGTTTTGCCCATCTGTGTGTTCTATCTAAGGCTTCTGCCTGATAGTGGTCACTTTCGTTTGGCGAAGTACATTCATCAAATGCAAAAATAATGTCCGCGCCAAGGTTGTGTTGTATCTCGATAGATTTTTCTGGAGTAAAGTAGTGTGCGTCTCCACGAACATGGTCACGAAACATCACACCACTAGGATCGATTTTCGCTATTTTAGGTTTATCATTATCTTCTTTTATATCGCTAAGCAAAAGTTCATCGGTCTTACCATGTGCGATTTTGCTCAGACCATTTCCATACGCTACACCCAGAGAAAAAACTTGAAAACCACCAGAGTCAGTCATGAGAGGCCCATTCCAATTCATCATTTTATGAAGTCCCCCCATTTCTTTTACACTCTGATCTCCAGGTTCAAGATATAGGTGGTATGTATTACAAATAATAGTTTGAACTCCTGTGTCTTTTATTTGTTCAGGTGTCAGCGACTTTACTGTGCCTTTTGTTCCTACAGACACAAAAGCCGGAGTTAGTATTTCTCCATGTGGCGTAGATATTTTCCCCACTCGACAAAGCGAGTTCGGAACTTCTTTTTGTATCTCAAACGAAATCGGTTTCATTATTTATGACTCTAACATAAAAATAGGACTCTCAGAAGAGAGTCCTATTTTTATTATTGAGTTTCTACTTTTAGCAACTCAACCTCAAAAATAAGTGTAGAATTTGGCGGTATCGGTCCATTTTGTTGTGAACCATAACCAAGAGACGGTGGAATAACCAAAACTCTTCTTCCACCTTCTTTCATTCCCTCTATTCCAGTATTCCAGCCTTTTATAAGTCTTTCGTCTCCTAGTACAAATGGAAATGGTTCATTTCTGTCTACCGAACTGTCGAAAACTGTTCCATCTGTAAACTTTCCTACATAGTGAACGACTACTCTACTACCAGCAACAGCTGTAGCGCCCGAACCTATTACTAGATCTTGTTTGTCTACTTGCTCTACTTGTTGCAGAGCAACTTTATTTTTACTGAATACTGACAAAAGAGTTGAACCAAAAATAAAAAAGAAACCTACAACAAAAACTGAAACACAAACCGCAACCCACTCGTTTCTACTTAATTTTTTCATGAATTTTTATAGAGTTTACTTATATCTAATATTTAGTATGGTTATAGTATATACTGTAAGCCATGAAAAGCAAAACAAACCCAAAGCAAAACAAACCTGTAAACGGCGCTCCAATAGTGTCCAATACTTTCCCGATGCGTATAAACAAATACCTCGCACACAAAGGCGTTGCTACACGTACAGGCGTAGATGAACTCATAAAAAGTAGCAAGGTTCTAATAAACGGCAAGGTGGCAAAACTAGGTGACAAGGTTCTAGAAACTGACAATGTTGAAGTCAGAGGAAAGCACAGTAAAAAAACATTGCTGTATTTTGCCTACAACAAACCAAAGGGTGTGGTAAGTACAAACCCACAAGGAGACGAAACTGATATTATGCAAAGCCTGAGGAGCGACAAAAAAGTAGATGGTCTTTTCCCTGTTGGCCGTATCGACAAAGAGTCGCACGGACTTATGATACTTACAAACGACGGCAGGATCACCGACAGACTTTTAAACCCAGCAAATGAGCATGAGAAAGAATACGTTGTAAAAGTCGATAGAAATTTCTCGCCTAGTTTCCTAAAACTTATGCAGAACGGGATTGATCTTGGAGACTATGTTACAAAACCTGCCAAGGTTAAAAAAATTAATGAGAATACTTTTAGTATTGTTCTAAAAGAAGGTAAAAACAGACAAATCCGCAGAATGACAGAAAAACTTGGGTTTACTGTAAGAGATTTACAAAGAGTACGCGTACAAAATATAAAACTCGGAAAACTAAAATCCAACACTCTGAAAGAAATCGAGGGCGAAGAAAAAAAAGAGTTTTTGAATAGTCTAGGGCTAGAATAAGCCACTCTTGCAGACATTGTTACTCCAAAGTACAATAGTCGTATGACTAAAAAAGAAATAATAAATACACCGCCAAAACAATCGCCAGTTGAAATACTTACAAGACAGCAACTACACGACACCGCAATAGAGAGAGTCCAGTTGATATCAAAAGAGTTCACAGCGGCATTTAACTTTCTAAGAAAATATCCTAAATCTGTAACTATCTTTGGAGGAACGCATTTTAGTGATAGTTCTCCTGAATACGCAAAGGCAAGATCTGTAGCAAACAAAATCTCTAAAGAATTAAATTACTCTGTTTTTACAGGTGGTGGTCCAGGTATTATGGAAGCAGCCAACAGAGGAGCATTTGAAGCCGGTGGCGAGTCTTTGGGACTGACTATTGAACTTTCAAACCATCAAATAAAAAATGAATATCTTACTGACAATCTAGATTTCTATTACTTTTTTAGTAGAAAAGTATGTATGTCATTTTCTGCGGAGGCATATCTTTTCTTCCCTGGTGGCTTTGGAACTTTAGACGAGTTTTATGAGATCGTTACGCTAGTGCAAACAAAGAAAATCGAAAAAGTTCCTATTATCTTGGTTGGCTCTGATTTCTGGAAACCTTTTGACGAACTAATGAAAAAAGAACTTCTTGGAAGAGGTACTGTAGACCCTGAAGATCTTGATCTTTACAAAATTATGGACGATGAAAAAGAAATAGTAGAACTAATCAAAAACTCTCCTATTAGAAATGGTATAAAGTTTGACCACAAAGAAGAAACTGCAGACAAGTTCTAGTTATTTTATCTCCTTTTTTATTTCCTTGAACTCATTTTCTATTTGAGTAAGTCTTTCTCGCGACTCCTTTATAAGGGTTGCTCCTTCTTTTACGTAGTCCAGACCTTTTTCAACATCTAGTTCAGACTGGTTTTCAAACCATGACACAATATCCGCTAGTTTTTTAAGTGTTTCATTCAAATCTACTTTTGTTGTTTTTTTTGGTGTCATATTATTTTATTTTACTTGTTATCGTACCATCAGAAACCATAATATCCAAATCATCCCCACTTTTTACATCTTTCTTACTTTTCACAATTTTCCCGGCACTGCGTACTATACTGTAACCGTGCGCCAACTGTCTTTCCGGATTTGAAAGTTCGATAACTTTTCCTGAGTTTTGCAAAAGTTCAGACAAATCCCCAGTCATGTTTTCAAAACTCATAAAAAGGTCTTTGGCATAGTTTGATATCGCATCTTTGTACCTGCGCAAACTTTCGTCGATTCTATCTACTGCACGGAGCAGTGTATCTTCGGCACGTCTGAAAACTTCTAGCAATTTTGAAAAACTAGAAAATATTTTTTCTTCATACAGATTTACTTTATACAAAGCCTCATTCCAAGAAGTATTTAGAAGATTTGCAACAGCAGTCGGAGTCGAAACATTTTTATCTGAAACCATACTCAAAAGTGGCGCATCTTTGTCATGACCGATACCAGTCAAAACTGGCACACCAAAGTCAGCCACAGCCCTTACCAAAGCCTCGTTGTTAAACCCCTGAAATGACTCTAGAGAGCCTCCTCCTCGCATTATTACTAACACATCTATATCTTTCCCTTTTAAAGTTTCTACAGCTGAAAGCAGGTCCGGAGTCGCCTCAGCACCTTCAACTTTTGAATCTACAAAAAGTATCTCGAATCCAAACTTTCCGATGTTAGTTAAAAAGTCGTTTATCACTGCCCCAGTTTTGGATGTTATAACACCTATTTTGTGCGGATACTGTGGTAATGGTTTTTTTCTATCTTCACTGAAAAGCCCCTCAAGTTCAAGTTTCTTTTTAAGTTTTTCATAGGCAACCTGAAGAGCACCTTCCCCCACAAGTTCAACAACATCTACCTGGGCAGACAGTTTGCCCCAAGGCTTGTAGATATTTGGAACAACAGTTGCAAGTATTTCTGTACCGTTTTGTATTACTTTCCCAAACATTTCGTACTTACTTTTCCATATAACGCAGTCAATCTTACTCCTGTCTGCCTTATCTAGGAGTGAAAAATACAAATGACCACTCTGGTGAAGTTGCATCCCAGAAACTTCTCCCAATATTTTAGCTCTTTCGCCTTTTAAGGTTGTGTTCAGTTTGTCTAAATACTGACTGACAGAAATAATATCACTCATAACTATGCTTGTTTTTTAGATTTTACGTATTCGTAAATAGAGGGCGAAAGTGAAACGAGAATAATACACAGAACAATGGGTGTTAAATATTTTTCCACTCCTGGAATAATTCTTCCCAAGAAAAATCCCAAAAACGTTACTCCGTATATCCAAATAAATCCTCCGAAAACAGCATCTCGAATAAATTTATTAAAAGGCATTTTCACTGCACCAGCAAGTGTAGGTGCAAATGACCTCACAATAGGCACAAAACGTCCAATAATTACTGTCTTGTGACCATATTTTTTGAAAAATGCTTCTGTGTGATCCAAATGCTTCATTTTGAACCAGTATTTATCATTACTACTTACTATAAAGTTTCGAAGTCTCTCTCCCATAAAGTAACTAAAGTTGTATCCCAAGACACTAGCAATGAAAAGCACAAAAGTAAGTATGGCTATATTAAAATACCCCTGTGATGCCAAAAATCCAGTAGTAAAAAGCAAACTATCTCCCGGCAAATAAAAAGTGAGAGGAAAAGATTCCAAGAAAATAATGAGGAAGAGTATTGCATAACCATACACACCCACAGCGGTTATCAGGTTTACTATATGTTCCATAGGAAGCATTCTACCACAAATAACAAATCACCACACACCAGAGATCAGACAAACATTAAACCTTCAGAATTCGAATATATAGTTATTAGGATTTTTGCTCGAGTTCAAGGCGCGAATGAGGATTGCGACCAAAATGTACACCTAGTACATTGCGGGAGCAACCGGAATGAGTAACGTAGAAATCGAACAAAAAGACAATATCTACTCTATGAAGGTGTAGGCCTTGCCCTTCTTGCCTGCTCTTCCCGTTCTTCCTATTCTGTGCACATAGTCTTCGTATGTTGCTGGAATATCAAAGTTTAT
>CAZQVT010000002.1:0-78351 GCA_964596875.1 uncultured Candidatus Saccharibacteria bacterium
TTGTAATGATTGAGTTTGGAGAGAATGTTGTTGCAGAGAATACTTGTGATGCAAGAGTTGAAGTAGATACTGTCTGTACTAGTCCATTACTTCCTGTGTATGCAAATCCTTGTGATAGAGATGGCAATAGTAGACTAGATGAGAATGTACTTGATGCTGTAGAGAATAGTCCTCCTGTGAATCCGATTACTGTAGATGTTGAGTTGTAGCCTGTTTGTGTAGTGAATGGGAATGCGAATGTTGAGTAAGCAGTTGTATCAACATATGTAATACCAGATGAGTTTGTTCTAAGTAGTCCTGCTGTTGTTGTAGATAGGTTTATATTACCTACTGTTAGGTTTGTTGTACTTGCTGTTGTGAATGATCCGTATGTTGTTGAAGAGAATGCGAATGTCTGTAGTGCTGTCCATGAGTTAGCATTACCTAGGTTTAGGGATAGAGTTGAGTTTATTCCTCCAACTAATGCACCGGCATTTCCAGATATTGAGATTGATCCGTTTGTTCCAAGAGATGTTGTTGCTACTGTTTGTAATGATCCTGTACCACCTACTGTATATGTAACACCATTAGCAGATAGGTTTGAAAGGTTTGTGATGTTTTGAGTTGTGTTTACGTTGAATGCATTACCAGAGTATGTAAGACCTGTACCTGCTGTTGTTGTAGCACCTGAAGATACTACTCCTCCAAATACTGCTAGGCCTCCATTAGATAGAGATGGAAGAGAAAGAGTTCCAACTGTAGCATTCGTAGCACTTGCATTCACAAATGATGAGTAAGCAGTAGATGAAGAGTAAGCAAGAGTTAGTCTACCTGTTGTATCAAATGTACTTGTTGCTGTACCTCCAAAGTATGCTGTGTATGCAGAGAAGATAGATGATGAAGCGTTAGTGAATCTGTTTAGACCAGTCCATGAGTTTGAGTCAGCAAGTAGAGTTGTAGATGCTGTACTGTCTGTAGATGTGATTGTGATAGGAGCAGAACCAAATGCTACAAATGAAGTACATGATGTTGATCCAGAACATGAAACTGTTGTTGTTGCTGTAGTTCCTACTAGACCTGTTGAACCGATGTAAGCAATACCTTGTGATAGAGATGGAAGTCTAAGTGCTCCAGAGAATGTTGATGATGCAGATGTGAATAGTCCACCAGCAAGGTTAAGTGTTGTTGATGTACTTGCTCCATATGCTGTAAATGGAAGGATGTAGTTAGCGATAGTTGAAGTAGATACTGTCTGTACTAGTCCATTACTTCCTGTGTATGCAAATCCTTGTGATAGAGATGGCAATAGTAGACTAGATGAGAATGTACTTGATGCTGTAGAGAATAGTCCTCCTGTGAATCCGATTACTGTAGATGTTGAGTTGTAGCCTGTTTGTGTAGTGAATGGGAATGCGAATGTTGAGTAAGCAGTTGTATCAACATATGTAATACCAGATGAGTTTGTTCTAAGTAGTCCTGCTGTTGTTGTAGATAGAGTGAAGTTTCCAGCAAATAGTGATGTTGTTGAAGCGTATGTAAATGAAGCTAGAGTTGTTGTTGTGTTAGAGAATGTGTTAAGTGCTGTAAATGTGTTTGCTGTGTATGTCTTTGGAATTGTTGTTGATGCAGCAATAAATGAGTTAACTGAGTTGTTTAGGAATGTTGTGTCTAGTGTAAGTGATCCTCCTGTGTTTGTTAGACCAGATCCAAGTAGAGAGATGAATGTTTGACCACCTAGTGTTAGGTTTGTTGTACTTGCTGTTGTGAATGATCCGTATGTTGTTGAAGAGAATGCGAATGTCTGTAGTGCTGTCCATGAGTTAGCATTACCTAGGTTTAGGGATAGAGTTGAGTTTATTCCTCCAACTAATGCACCGGCATTTCCAGATATTGAGATTGATCCGTTTGTTCCAAGAGATGTTGTTGCTACTGTTTGTAATGATCCTGTACCACCTACTGTATATGTAACACCATTAGCAGATAGGTTTGAAAGGTTTGTGATGTTTTGAGTTGTGTTTACGTTGAATGCATTACCAGAGTATGTAAGACCTGTACCTGCTGTTGTTGTAGCATATGAACCGACAGATCCTGCATATACTGCTAGCATTCCGTTTGAAAGAGATGGGAGTGATAGTGAACCTATTACTGCATTTGTAGATGATGATGTAGTAAATGATCCGTATGTTGTTGATGAATAATTAAATCTTTGTAATGCAGACCAAAAGTTTACATCGGCCAACAATGTACTTGATGCTGCATTTCCACTTGATGGATCAATGTAAACCAAACCAGATGCGTTTGTTTTTAGGAATCCAGCAGTTGTTGTAGAGAATGTTGCTGTTCCTACTGTTAGGTTTGTTGTAGATGCTGTTGTAAATGTTGCGTATGTTGTTGAAGCAAAACCAAATCTATTTACACCAGTCCATGTATTTGTATCAGCCAACAATGTGCTTGATGCTGTGTTATCTGTAGCAGAAATAGTAACTGGTGATGAACCAATTACTGTAAATCCTGCACATGATACTGAACCTGAACATGAAGCAGAAGTAGTAGCTGTTGCACTAACCAAACCTGTTGAACCAATGTAAGCAATACCTTGTGATAGAGATGGAAGTCTAAGTGCTCCAGAGAATGTTGATGATGCAGATGTGAATAGTCCACCAGCAAGGTTAAGTGTTGTTGATGTACTTGCTCCATATGCTGTAAATGGAAGGATGTAGTTAGCGATAGTTGAAGTAGATACTGTCTGTACTAGTCCATTACTTCCTGTGTATGCAAATCCTTGTGATAGAGATGGCAATAGTAGACTAGATGAGAATGTACTTGATGCTGTAGAGAATAGTCCTCCTGTGAATCCGATTACTGTAGATGTTGAGTTGTAGCCTGTTTGTGTAGTGAATGGGAATGCGAATGTTGAGTAAGCAGTTGTATCAACATATGTAATACCAGATGAGTTTGTTCTAAGTAGTCCTGCTGTTGTTGTAGATAGGTTTATATTACCTACTGTTAGGTTTGTTGTACTTGCTGTTGTGAATGATCCGTATGTTGTTGAAGAGAATGCGAATGTCTGTAGTGCTGTCCATGAGTTAGCATTACCTAGGTTTAGGGATAGAGTTCCAGAAACTCCACCAACTACATTACCAAATGTTCCAGAGTAAGATAATGAAGAACCGATAGTAGGTGTTGATGTTCCTACAGATTGTAGTGCACCTGTTCCTGCTCCATATATAAGGTTACCAGAAGTAAATGAGTTTGCTCCTGTACCTCCACCATTAACAGTAAGTGTTCCACTTACTGTAGGTGTAAATGTTAGTGCACCTGCTGATGGTACTATTGTTTGTCCAAATGTTAGACCGTTAAATGCTGTAGTTGTTGTAGAGAATGCAATTGAAGTTGCTGAGGTTGTAGAATAACCAGAACCAAGAGCAGTTAGAGTTCCACCACCAGATATTATTCCAAGTGATGATGTTGCTGTTAGTGTATAGCCTCCAGAAGAGTTACCTACCAAAACTTGTCCATAAGACGGAGCAACTGTTAGACCTGTGCCACCATATATAGTACCGATACTTGTTGTTGCACTTACTACCCCATTATTTACTTGTAGTGGGCCGTTAAGTCCAGCAAAAAGATTTAGTGTTCCAATATTTGCTGTTGTTGCCGAAGCATAAGCAAATGAAGCTAGTGTTGTACTTGTGTTACTAAATGTGTTAAGTGCTGTAAATGTGTTTGCTGTGTATGTCTTTGGAATTGTTGTTGAAGAATTTATAAATGAATTTATTGAGTTGTTTAGAGAAGTTGAATCAACTGAAAGTAGTCCGCCAACATTTGATAGTCCTGATCCAAGTAGAGAGATGAATGTTTGACCGCCAATATTTAGGTTTGTTGTTGATGCTGTAGTGAATGATCCATATGTTGTTGAAGAGAATGCGAATGTTTGAAGTTGTGACCAGGTATTTGCTGTTGTTGTTCCGAAAGCAAGACTAATTGTGTTTAGAGTATTAACTAATGGATATGAAAATGTAAGTGCTGATCCACCAGTTGTTATACAACTACCATTAACTGAAAAACATCCACCAGTTAAGTTGATGCCGTTTGCAAATGTTGATGATGCAGTAGTAGATGTTACAGAAAGTAGGTTTGTTGAAATGCCGCCTATAAATGTAGAAGTTGCTGTTGATGTCGCAAGTATATTTCCAACAGTAAGTTGTGTACCGGTTGCAACCAAGGCACCCAATGCATTTGTTACAACCACTGAGTTTGCTGCCCCAGTAAATGAAGTACCACTAATAGTAACTGTTGTAACTCCACCAGAATCCGCTGAAGTAACACCTGCACCAACAAAGTTTATTGTTGTTCTTGCTGTTAGGTCTACACCTTCGTCTTGAACAAGGTTGTAACCACCGTTTCCCGTACCAAGACAAACACCATTTACGGATACACATCCTCCAGAAACAGCAATTCCTCCTGCAAAGGAAGATGTGGCTGTACCAGAAACTGTTAGACCGTTTATATTTGCACTATTTATAGTAGGGCTATTTATAACTGTATTATTCAACTGATCTATTCTCTGACTTTGTGCTATTTGCTGATATATATTTGTTACATTTCCCCCACTTCCCGTAGATAGTGAATATAGTTTTTGTAGTATCTCATTATTTAGCAACTGTAGACTTGTTTGTAGATCTTGTTGTGTTACAGCACCGTTTACTGGTTTCTCTATTATTCTTTCTACAACTTTTGTCGTTGTATTATTTATAACTTTAGTTTGAACAACGTTTGTAGCAACTGTAACTGGTTGTGTTTTTGGAGTTGTAGTTGCTTTAACAATACTGTTTGTATTTACGATTATAGAGTTTGGGGTAATCAGGCTTTCAAACCAATTATTTATTTTTCGATAAACAACAAGTCCAGAATGATCTACTGGGTTTAGATTACCAACTGAATTTACTACAGATGCAACTTGAGTTCTTACATTACCTGCAGCCCCGCCAACGCTTCCATAAACTCCAGAAAGGTTGTTTGTGTACAAATCCAAGACATCAGCAAATGCTGTATAAAGATATTTTGGAGCACCTAAAATACTTGAAGCAATCTTTACAGAATCAATATTGTTTTCTGCTGCATACTCCGCAACTAATTTTGTAGATTTTGGAAATGCAGAAAAATCATTCTTGATCGAGAACAAGCCAACCAAAACCAAAACAAGAACAGCTACAGGAGCAAGTGCTTTTGAAAAGTTTATATCTAGAGCAAATAGTAACTCGTGAATTTTTTGAAAATTTGAAACAGTTTCAACTGTTTTTTCAACGTTATTTTTTTCCAGAACTGGTGTCTCCAAAACAACAACATTTGAAACAACTGGTGCTACAACAGGAGTAGAAACTGCAGTAGAAATTACAGCAGGTTCGATACTGACAACTGCAACTTCTGTGACAATTTTTTCATCCTTCTTTGCATATAGATTTTTTGCAAAATCAAAAGTAGTTGGAGTGTTTTTGTATGTCACAAGTGAATCCTCTTCAACATACCAAACTCTACCAACTCTTTTAGATAAAACCTTATCACTTCGGCAAAGCTGACCGATGTAATCTTTTGAGTAGCCTGTTAGTGCTGATGCATCTTTAACAGAAATGTATTTTTTATTTTCAAAAAATATATCCGAAACCATTGATGTAATTATATCCACTAAAAAAATATAATTCACCAAAATATGTGGATAAATAAGGCTTTCTCGTTTAACCGAGATTTTTTGGAATCCGAGATTTTGGAAAATTAGTTATCCGAGATTTTGGCAAAAAATGTTCCAGATTTTGTTCAGAACAAATTAGGCATAAGTAAGAAAAATTTTATGAAAAATAATCATAAAAAAATGCCGCTGTGGTGGCCTAAAATGCCTCATATTTTACAACTCACTTGATTCCCGTAATATTCTATCCTAATCCAGATTAAACAGAGTTAGCGATATAATACAAAACCAAAGTTAGTTAAACATTATTAAAAATAGTTAGATATTACTATAGTTTTAGTATAGGATTATCAAGGTTTATAAATGTTTTAAATTATTATTTAATTGTTTTCAAATACTTTCTAATACTCTTTGGACTAACGCTTAGAGTCTCCTTGTTCTTTGACTTAAGTATTATCGATATCTTTTCTGGTGACATTCCTTGTAGTGAATACTTTGTAATAAGTGCTTGAAGTTTAGTACTTCTGCCCACCTTATTTTGATTCGCTTTTTTAGTCTGCTGACGCTCTATGGCGTTTATATGTGCGTGGCTAGAACTGTATTTATCCTTACCTCCATTCCTGCTTATTTCTTCGCTTATGCTTGATACACCTCTATCGAGTAGTGTTGCTATCTCAGTTACAGTTTTATTTGCCTTAAGCATCTTCTCGATCAGGAAACGCTCTTCTTTTTTAATATGTGATTTTTTATTTTTCATGGATTCAGTAATAATACAACCTTCGTATTTAAAGGTAAAGGTTAATTTTAAAATATATGTTGATAATTCCCAATATATCGTTCAAAAGATACATGAAAGCCTAAGTTGTGGAGACAGATTATATGGGAATTAATCACGGTACTTGCTGCCCCTTTTATACCTCGTCAATCAATCAGTATTGGAAATAAATCCTAACTGACTGCACTTACCCACTTCCTTCACAAATAGGCCAAATATAAGCAAATATACAGCATTACAGTCCATTATAATAAAACAAATCAATAGTTATATCTACACCATCACGTACCACAGATATAGTTATCGTAAAAGTAACTGATTGTGTGATGTTGTATTGGCCTGATCAGGACTAGGTGGGACATTATATTGTTATCGAAGGCAAAGTGTACAAAAGCAATGTCCACACATTTCGCTAGAGAACATTGCTATTAATACATAAACCTAATAAAATATGTATATAAGTTTATCAATGTTTATATCACTTTAAATTAACAATATGGCCAATCTTTACATAACAATCAAACAAGCATCAAAGATTCTTGGGGTATCTCCATTAACCCTACGCAACTGGGACAACAACGGTAAACTGAAGGCTCACCGTCACCCCATGAACAACTACCGGGTTTACAAGATTGAAGACCTGGAAAAAGTGATCCATGAAATCGAGGTCAATGCAGGAATTCGAAAGAGTACAAAAAAAGAGGTTCATAAACTAATTGTTAAGCATTTAAGAGACTAAAGTTCAAATATAAAAAAATACCTCCGTCAAGAGGTATTTTTTTATATTTTTCAGATTGTGTATTTTTTATTTATTTAATATTTCTAGAATTATTTTTTTGAATACTTCTGGATTTACTGAACCTTTACTTTCTTTCATCCCCTGCCCCACAAAAAACTGAAGTAGTGATTCTTTTCCAGATTTATATTCTGCAACTGAATCAGGATTTTCTGAAATAATTTTTTCTGCCATTCTTTTTATTTCTTCGATATCGTTTTTTTGTATCAATCCTTTTTCGTTTGCGATTACTTCTGCATCACCACCTGTTTCAAAAAGTATTTTCAAAATATCTTTTGCTCCACGTGATGATAAGTCGCCTCGACCAATCATCTTGATTAGTTTTACAAAACTATCTATTTCGATCTTACCAACCACAAAGTCTTGTTTTAGAGTCTTTGAAAAACCTACAATATCTGAGGTTATATAGTTTGAGGCGGTTTGAACCAACTGCCCCTCCCCCAAAAGTCCGGCCACCTTTTCGAAAAAGTCACTAGCCTCCCTATTACCAATATATACCTCGATGTCAGAATCTTTCACGCCAAAGTCTTTTGAAAGTCTCTGTCTTTTTAGTTCTGGTATTTCTGGTAAGTCTTTTGAAAGAGTGTCGCTAGAAAATTCTGGGATCTCACTTATTATAAGTTTTGGTAAATCTGGATCTGGGAAGTACCTATAGTCGTTTGCTGACTCTTTTAGTCTTTGTGAAAATGTTGAACCTTTGTTTTCATCCCATCCCCTAGTTTCCTGAACCACCTGTTTTCCATCTTCTAGTAAAGCGACCTGTCGTTTGAATTCATAGTCAATTGCTTTTCCTGCTGCCTTAAAAGAGTTTATATTTTTTACTTCTACTTTTGTTCCAAATTTTTCTGTATCTGAAACTGAGATATTTACCTCGACTCGCATTTCGCCCTTTTCCATATTTGCATCTGATACATTTAAATACTGGAGTAGGAGTTGTAGTTCTTTAGCAAAATTCATAGCCTGTTCACTACTGTGTATGACTGGCTCAGTCACAAGTTCAAGAAGTGGCACTCCGGCACGGTTATAATCAACCAAACTAACACCCGGTGTTTCGTGGGATGAGCGGGCTGTGTCTTCTTCTAGGTGTATTCTTGTTAACTCTACACCTGAAATAGATCCTCCTTGTACCAGAGGATATTTGTACTGACTTATCTGATAACCCTTTGGTATATCTGGATAAAAGTAGTTTTTACGGTCAAACTCAGTGAAATCGGCCAGTTTACTGCCTATAGAGTGACCCACAAGAAGCACTTTTCTAACAGCCTCCTTGTTTATAGTAGGTAATGTTCCCGGGTGACCCATGCAAACAGGGCAAATATTAGTATTTGGAGCAACTTCTGTTTTATCAAATGAGCTGTTTTTACAGCCACAAAACATCTTGCTCTTGGTATTGAGTTCGGCGTGTATCTCTAGCCCAATTGTCATCTTGTACTTATTCATAACCTTAATTTACACTAAAATACTACATTTTCCTAAGCATTTTTACCAACTCATCACTTAAGTTTTTTACTGATTGGTCATCCAAAATAGACACGTCGAGAACATTTTTATTCTTCTTTTTTAAGGTTGCAATTAGTTTCTTTAGATCCTTTGGGTCGATAGTATCTGTTTTTGTTACCAAAATAGTCTCGGGTTTATCTAACAGTTCCTTATCATACTTACCCAACTCTTCTCTTATAAGAGTATAGTCTTCCAAAGGTTTTGGATTTTCAGCAGAAATACAATGAAGCAATGCTTTTGTTCTTGAGATATGTTTTAGAAAATTATGACCTAGTCCCTTCCCTGCCGAAGCACCCTCAATAAGTCCTGGAATGTCTGCCAAAACAAAACCGTACAAGTCGCCTAGGTTTGGTGCAATAGTTGTAAACTGATAACTTCCCACTTTTGCTCGAGCCTTTGTAAGAGAGTTTAGTAAGCTTGATTTACCTGCATTAGGCAAACCAACCATACCAAGGTCTACTACAAGTTTAAGTTCTATCTGAAAAACTCCACCTTGCCCAACCTTACCAAGGGTTCTCTGTTTTGGGTTTATATTTCTCGGACCCTTAAAGTGTGTGTTGCCGTAACCTCTGTTTCCGCCCCGCAAAAAGAATATGGGCTCCTTATCCAAAACCTCTACAAACTTTGATGTTTCTACATCTTTTACAATACTACCGATAGGAAGTTCAATTATTAGGTCTTCGCCAGCCTTTCCATTCATACAGTTTTTGCCACCCGGACTACCGTCCTCAGCCTTAAAAGATTTAACGAACTTGTATTTTGAAAGATAACCTATATCAGAAACACCCTTAAGGTAGACATCTCCACCTCTTCCTCCATCACCACCTCCCGGACCAGCATGATCTATACCCTTAACATGCATCCAAGAAACGATACCGTCACCACCCTTTCCGGCGTGGATCTCTACAGTTAGTTCATCTATAAACATATGGGTACTCTATCAGAAAAACCCTCTCAAACCAAATGCATCTCAAAAAACACTTGCATAGATTTTTAGTATTTGATATACACTACCAGTTATCCACAAAAAGTTGTAAAAATATTGTTTCCAAAATAAACAATATTTGATACAAATTATTTAATTATTATTGAAAATAACACATTTAAAACATGAGTGATGACGAAAAAGAATTAGAGGAAGGTGAAGGTGGTGTGATAAATCCTGATCTACTTGAAGAAGGACTTGGAGACGAAGAAGTGGATCTTGAGGAAAGAGATGATGGTTTTGGTGATGATGATGGAGATGGAGATGTTTCACTTTCGAAAGCCGCTGACGACGAGGATGCAGAAGGAGCCGAGTCCGATAAATATGACGACATAGATCTATTATAAACAAAAAACCCGGAGTACTCCGGGTTTTTTGTTTATAAAACTTTTATTTTAATAAATCTCCTCTTGCCTATCTTGTAGACTCCATTTGAAACAACGGCATCTGCATTACTTACTTTTTCTCCACTCTCTATATTTGTGACTGCTCCTTCAGAAATAAGTCTTCTGAATTCTGTTTTTGAGATTATGATTTGATTTATCATTAAGATATCACAAAGTGATGCACCTTCGGCAACACTTACTTCTACAACATCTTCTGGCACTCCACCCTTTGCAAAAGTATTTTCAAAAGCATCCTCTGCCTTCTTTGCAGACTTTTCATCAAAACAAATTTTCACCAACTCTCTAGCCAAAAACATTTTGTACTCCTTTGGATTTTTACCTGAGTCGAGAGATTCTTTTACTGACTCTATGTCACTTACTGGAACATCAGTTATGATTTCTAATCCCGGAACAATCATTTCATCTCCCCAACTCATAACCTTTCCGTACATTTCCTCAGCAGACTGGTCTAAGGAAACCATATTGTTTTCAGTCTTGCCCATCTTTTTACCACTTGGGTCTACCAAAAGTTTTGTAGCAAATACAAATTTTTCTTTATTTTTTAGCGTTTTTAAAAGGTCTCTCCCTGCCAACATATTCCAAGTCTGGTCATTACCGCCTATTTCCCCGTCTACCCCCATTGCAACAGAGTCATATCCCTGCATTAGTGGATACATAAACTCTGAAAGATTTATGGGCTTACCTTCCTCCATTCTTTTTGCAAACATTTCTCTTTCTAACATTTGTTGAACTGTAAAATTTGTAGAAAGTTCCAAAACATCAGCAAAAGACATTTTTCCAAGCCACTCTGAGTTAAATTTGAATTCCGCAGGATTACTTCCAGAGAAATCTATAAACCTCGATGCTTGTTTTTTGTAGTTTTTTAAGTTGTTTAAAACCTCCTGACGTGTAAGTTTTTTACGTGTTGCCGTCTTATCTGTAGGGTCTCCAATCATTGCGGTAAAATCCCCCATTAGAAGTATTATTTTGTGACCGAGTTTTTGAAACTTAGACAATTTAATAAGTGGTATCAAGTGCCCCAAATGCAGCGTTGGACCAGTCGGGTCAATACCAAGATAGATAGTTAATTTTTCCCCCTTTAACATTCTGGATTTTAAAAAATCCTTGTTAGGAAAGACGTTTTCAACGCCACGAGTAATCAAAGATTCTATCTCCTTTTCATCAGTTAAAACTTTAGATTTTCTGAAATTAAACATGTTAATACTTTACCACAAATGTGCTAAAATACGAGTTATGTCTAAAAATCTAATTAAAAAGCACGGGTTAAGAAATGTGTTTATATTTTTGCTTAGTTCAGGAATTATCCTGCTTGGCATGATGCTAATTTGGGTCTCTACCTTTAAAGTTCCTTCTCTGGACACTATAGAGGCCAGAAAAGTAAGTCAGTCCACAAAAATATATGACAGCACTGGAAAGGTTTTACTTTATGACGTATATCAAAAAGCAAAAAGGACTCTAGTTCCTTTTGATGAGATCTCAAATAACATAAAAGTCGCTACAGTTTCAATTGAAGATAAAGACTTTTACACACACAAAGGTTTCAAACCTACTTCTTTTTTAAGAGCGATAGTTGTTAATGCTGTTTCTGCGGGGTACTCTCAGGGTGGGTCAACGATAACTCAACAGGTTGTAAAAAATTCTCTGCTTACAGGAGACAAAAGTTTTTTTGGTGGACCAACTAGAAAACTAAAAGAAATCGCTCTGTCACTTAAACTAGAAAAAATTCTTACTAAAAACGAGATCCTTTCTATGTATCTAAATGAAAATCCTTACGGAGGCACTATATATGGTGTCGAAGAAGCAAGTCAGGCTTTCTTTGGAAAGTCTTCTAGGGATGTAACTTTGGCTGAAGCCGCATATCTTGCCGCAATCCCCCAAGCACCTTCAAGACTCTCTCCTTACGGCCCAAATAAAAATAAGTTAGACGAAAGAAAAAATCTAGTCCTTAGAGAAATGGTGGAAGATGGCAAACTAACAGAAGAACAATATCAAGAAGCATCTAAAGAAATTGTGGAATTTTTGCCAAAATCAACATCGGGAATAAAGGCTCCACATTTTGTAATGTTTGTTAAAGATTATCTCGAACAAAAATACGGTAAAGATGTTCTTGAACAAGGCGGATTAAAGGTCACAACGACTCTAAACTACGAACTCCAGGCAAAAGCTGAAGAAATAGCACTTAAATACGCGACAATAAACGAGAAAAATTTTAATGGTAAAAATGATGCCTTTGTAGCAATCGATCCGAAAACAGGTGGAATACTAACCATGGTTGGTTCAAGAGACTATTTCGACAAAACTATGGATGGAAACTTTAATGTGACCACTGCTCACAGACAACCAGGATCTACTTTTAAACCATTCGTTTATGCAGAAGCTTTTATAAAAGGTTACACACCTGACACGGTTTTGTTCGACCTAAAAACACAATTTTCTACAAAATGTCCGAAGGAAGACATGACTAGTGAAAACGGTTGCTACTCGCCAAGTAACTACGATGATAAATTCAGAGGACCAATGACTCTGAGAGACGCCTTGGCTCAGTCTATAAACGTACCAGCAGTAAAAACTTTGTACCTTGCTGGCATCAAGGATTCCATAGATCTCGCAGAAAACATGGGAATTACAGGTCTTGGTGATGCGAACCAATATGGACTAACTCTAGTTCTTGGAGGTGGTGAAGTTTCTTTGCTTGAAATGACATCTGCTTATGGCGTATTTGCAACCGAAGGAGTAAGAAACCCTTATATAAGTATATTAAAAGTGGAAGACAACACCGGAAAAGTCTTGGAGGAATTTAAACCTAGACCAACTACAGTACTAGATGCAGAAGTGGCAAGAAAAATATCTGACATCTTGTCAGACAATGTGGCACGAACTCCTCTTTATGGGCCAAATTCCGCTGTTTACTTTGGAGACAGACAGGTTGCAGTAAAAACCGGTACAACAAACGATTACAAAGACGCCTGGACTATTGGATACACTCCAAACGTCGTAGTTGGTACTTGGGCTGGCAACAACGACAACACTCCTATGGAGAAAAAAGTGTCTGGTCTTATTGTTGCGCCTATGTGGCGAGCATTTATGGATGAAGTTTTAAAAACTGTACCTCCTGAAAACTTTAACAAGCCTCAGACTGAAGATTCTTACGACCTAAAACCTGTACTTCGAGGCAAATGGCAAGGAGGAATCTCTAGTGTGGTCACAAACGGAACCTCAGATATCCCTTACAACTCTGTTCAAGAGACGCTTTCTGGTGGAGTTCACTCTATTCTTTACTGGCTAGATAAAAATAACCCTAGAGGAACCAGTGAGATAATCCCAGAAAGTGATCCTCAATTTGAAAGATGGGAGTACCCTATTAGACTATGGGCAACTGCCCAGGGGTTACAGTAGCTATCTAATGTCTACATTTTTAATAGCAGTCTCCTTCTCTATTTCATTTTTAATTTTCTCTTTAAAAATAAATATTTTATTTTTAGCTAGTGGAGAAATTTTTAACAATATTTGATTATTTCGCAACTCGAAATCCCCTACTTTTATACCAAGTCCTGTGTTTCTGTTTATTATTTCTACAATAGTACTGTTTATTACTTCTCCTGAATTTAAGTTTTTTTTAATTTTTTCTAAGTATTTAGAGATATTTAACATAAATTTGTATTTAAAGACTTTCAAAAAATTAGTTAAATTGCTTTAGATACTAGGTAATGAAGGGTTTTATGAGGGAGCCTTACATATAGTAAGGTGAGTGAAATAAAACTCTTCAGCAACAAAGTAGATGAAGTAATTTTACTAATTTTTACTTGTTCATTGGCATAACCAGGTAAAGGAAGGACTTATCCGAAACACCCTGTATCACCATAGGCCTGTTTGTGTCTGAAAAAACCAAAGTAATACTGTCTGAATCTATAGACTGAAAACAGTCGGTTATGTATTTATAATTAAAACTAATATTCAAATCCTCCCCTTTTAAAACCGCGTCTATACTACTTGTATTTTCTCCAACATCTATATTTTTAGTTAAAATCTTAAACATTTTGTTTTTAGGAGAAATTTTAAAGGTAACCTGACTAAATTTGTCAGCAAAAATATTTGAGATTTTTAGAGAACTTACTAGGTCTTGTTTTAATACCGTAACTTCTGTTTTTATATCCTTAGGTATAATCTGTTTATAGTCAGGAAAAACACCGTCTATTACTCTAGAAGTTATATATACTTCACTGTATGAAAAAGCTATTTGATTTTCATCCAAATAAACAAAAATATCGTCCTTAGTGTCTTCTATAACTCTTATAATCTCCCCTATATTTTTAACTGGTATCAAAATCTGATTAAATTCCTTATGCTTTTTAACACCTATCCTTTTTTCACTTAGTCTAAATGAGTCAGTAGCAACAAAAACAACATCATCGTCTTCTGATAGTAATAAAACACTAGATAGTGTCGGTCTGATAGTTGAGTTTGAGGCACTATACATTACAGACTTAAATCCTTTTATAAGATTTGGAGCGTTGAAAGTAAAAGGATTTTGGTTTGTTACTTTTGGTATGTTTGGGAAATCATCTATTGAGTATGATTTTATTATAGACTCAGAGTGATTTGTAGAGATTTTTAGGTTTCCTTCAACCTCTTCTAGGGTTACATTCTTATCATTTATTATGTTTGATATAAAACTGTATAAAACACTTCCAGATACAGCGATTTTACCCGGCTTGTTTACCTTTACTGGTATACTTATCTCTATACCCAAATCAAGGTTAGTTGCTTTTATAGTAAGAGTGGAGCCTTGTGCCTCTAATAATACACAACTCAATATAGGTAGAGTTATATTTTTACCAGTTATTTTCTCTACCTTTCCAATAGCGTATGAAAGTTTGTCTTTAATGCATTCAATATTCATAGTATTAGTTTATTTATTTTATTTAAAGAATTCTAATTATATAGACTGTGTATAACTGGATAACTCGATAAAACTCTTATTTATAGCCCTAATTCTAGAGAGGTTATGTGGATAACCTTGTTAAAACGATTGATAACTCTTTATTGGGGATATCTAATGAACAGTTTTTAATGATTTACCAATAACTTATATACACACTATACACAATCTTTTACACAAAGATAGACCTAAGTTGGTTTATCTCTTGTACCAAAACCTCATCACTTTTTATGTCATTTTTTATCTTTTCACATGAGTGCATAACTGTGGTGTGGTCTCTACCACCTAGTTTTTCCCCTATTGCAGGGAAAGATATATTAAAATCCTCTCTCAGGATATACATTATTATCTGTCTAGGTTTTATAATTTCTTTTTTTCTGGTTTTGTCGTAGATAAGTTGCTCTTCTATGTTGTAAAAGTCGGAAACAGTCTTAACTACTTCTTTAATAGATATTATTTTCTTTGGTCTGGTGTTGTTTTTAACGAAACTTTTTACTTCTGCAAGTGTTAATTCCCTTCCTTTTAACTGAGACTGGCATGTTATCGAGTTTATAGTTCCTTCTAATTCTCTAATGTTTCCATTTATAGAGTAAGCTAGGTATTCCACAACATCTTTTCCTAATGGATACTCACTAGCGTTTAGTTTCGCCTTAATAATAGCGATTCTGGACTCATTATCAGGGGTTGGAATGTCTACCGTCATACCAGCACTGAACCTAGACTTCAGACGGTCTTCTAAGTCTTGGATAAGTGCAGGGTGTTTATCTGAAGAAAAGATAATTTGTTTGTTGTTTTCGTACAAATGGTTAAAAAGATGGAAAAGTTCCTCTTGAGTTTTCATTTTTCCAGAGAAAAACTGCACATCATCCATTATCAATACATCGTATTTTCTGTACTTCTCTTTAAAGAAGTTAGGTTTGTTTGATTGGATGGCGTTTATAAGTTCTTGAGAGAATTTTTCCGAAGTAGTGTAAAAAACTTTTCTACCACCAGATGATTTTAGGTAGTTCCCCATCGCTTGTATAAGGTGAGTCTTGCCGTGGCCAGTTCCTCCGTAAATAAATAGTGGGTTATAAACTATTCCAGGTTTTTTTATGACTGCCTGACTAGCGGCATAAGCAAATTCATTGAATGGTCCTACGACAAAAGTATCAAAAGTGTATCTAGGGTTTAGATTATCCTCTTTGTTTATAAAAGTATCAGCGATAGGAAGTTCTCTAGTAACTGGTTGAGGTTTTTCTGCAAATGCTTTTTCTCGCATCTCCTCTTTTGAAATAATGTAGTGTAGTGACTGGACGTTACTAGATAGGTTTCGAAGAGATTTTAGTATAGTGTTATGAAACTTACTTGAAAGCCAGTCTTGAACAAAGGTATTTGGCACTCCCAGATATACAGTTCCGTTTTCTTGCTTAACAATAAAAGTATCTTTGAACCAGGTGTTGAAGTTAGGTTTAGACAAAGTTAACTCCATCTCGATCAGAACACCATCCCAAAGTTTTTTATTGTCCATCATAGTCTAGTTATTATATAGAAAAGAAAAAAAGATGGCACTTGTTAAAAACACTCATTTATGTTAATAATGTGTGTACAAGGTGTTAATAACGATAAAACATAATTTTACAACATGTCTCAAACATATCAACCAAAAAAAAGAAAGAGAGCTAGAGCACACGGATTTCTAACAAGAAGTAAGACTGCTTATGGCAAAAAAACACTTCTAAGAAGAAGAAGAAAAGGACGGGCTAAACTTTCTACAGTATAGTACAGTCTCCCTATTCACTCCTATTTAAATATGTTGCCTAAAACAAGAAGAATAGAGAGAAAATACTTTAAACAAATACTAACCCAGGGTAAAAGGTATAATTCCCAGTCTTTTAGCCTTTATTTGTCCAAAAATGACGAAGGTTCTACAGAAACACCTAGTAAGGTGGCTTTCTCAGTATCTAAAAAAGTAGTAAAAACTGCCGTAGGGAGAAACAAACTAAGAAGGAGGGGTTACTCAGCCATTTCTAAAAATATAAAGTCAATAAAACCAGGATTTCTTCTGTTTTTTGTGTATAAAAAGGACTACGAAAAGGATTATGTAAAAATTGAGTCCGAGATACAAACATTACTTTCACCTGCTCTTGTGATAATATAGTCAAATGACTTCAATATTTCACACACTTGTTTCTGAACCTTTATACAGCGGACTAGTTTTTCTTATAAATTCCCTACCCTTCTTTGATGTTGGTGTTGTAATAATCATATTTACTATTATTACCAAGATAGTCTTGCTACCCCTTTCTATAAAGGCTTCAAAGTCTCAACTTGAGATGAAGAATGCCGAAAAAGACCTTGCTGTTATAAAACAAAAATATACAGATAAATCAGAACAGAGTTTGAAGGTGATGGAATATTACAAAGAAAAAGGCATAAATCCTTTTTCTGGAATACTTATCCTACTTATTCAACTTCCTATACTTATCGGCCTGTATAGAGTGTTTTTGGGCCTACCAAAGATAAATCTAGACCTTCTATATAGTTTTGTGCCTGCACCAGAAACAATAAACATGATGTTTCTAGGTTTTGTTGATATGTCACAAAAAAGTTTGGTTTTGGCGCTTCTTGTTGGCGTTACAACATATATACAAACAAGCATTGTGAGTTCAGGACAGACTACTGGTGGACAAGATAGTCAAAATGAAATTGCAAAAGCGATGGCTTTTCAAATGAAATACTTCCTTCCGGTATTTATTACTGTAGTTATCTACAATATCTCTTCCGCCGTAGCCCTATATTTGTTTGTGAGTAACGTATTTTCTATTGCTCAAGAACTATATATCAAAAACAGATACCATAAAAACATAGTGGTTGTTTAATGTTACCAGTTTAACTATTTAGTCAGGTCCAAACTCCAAAGAGAGTTGTCTTTTTTGTTTACAAACAACAAGTATTGGTCATTTTCAGAAATGATTGGTTTTATAAGATCAATCTCCTCCCCTGATTCTTTGTTTAGGTCTAAAATTATATTCGAAGTTTTGTTTTCCAGGTCGTATTTCCAAACGTCGTCATTAAATGATATTTGTCCTTTGTACCAAGCAGTCAAGTTTCCAACTGCTATAAAGTCTTTTGGAACGGCACAGTATATAACTTTTGTATTTTTGTTCGCCCACACACATTTTTCAGGAAACGTTGCTGGAGAGATGGTTTCGATAGACATATCTTTTAAGGCATAAGTTTTCATTAGGGCTGATCCGTCTTGGTCAAGGTATAAAACATCACTACCTGTAGGATTTACTAAAGTAGTAAGACCTTTTATATCCCCCATTATTTTCCTAACCCCCGCGTTTGTTGTATCAACAAAATATAAATACCCTGGAGTGTTTTCCTCTGATTTTGTGGTTAGGGCAACAATTTTTGCATTTACATACTGAGAAACCAGCTCTCTTATTGGAGAATTCCATATTTGTTTTTTGTTTTTTCCATCAAAACTAGATACAAAACCATAAGAAGCGTTACTAACTTGTTCAAGATAAAATACGCTAGATCCAAAAGCGCTAACACTAGAAATATTCTGTTCCATTGCGGTTCCAGATATTGTGTTTTCTGTTGTGGTGCTAATATTTTTAAGTGTAAGTGTGTATGTGTCTACAGTGATGTCATCATCTTTAAGATATTGAGCAACTAGAGAATCGTTTTTGTTTCCCCAGAAGGCTTCATAAACCATTGGTATGGTTGTGTTAGAGATTCTACCTTGTCTAGGTGAAAACAATTCAACTTCATAAATGTGACCAGTTGCTTTTTCTATATATCTAACAACAGAGCCAGCCTTTACGTCTAGGATTCCTGCTCCAGCGACAGGCTCAGAAGTTATTTTTCTTAGTTTTTGAGTAAAGTCATTGTTGGTCTCTACTGGCACTTCTTCTGGAGTTTCTTCAGGAGTGTTTGTGTTATCTGTTACAGTGTCGCCTCCAAACGGAAAGAAGTTTCTGAAAATATTTGTACTTGTTGGGCTTCCGTCTGGATTTTTATTCAGCATGTAAAATGCAAACAATACAAGTAGTACCAAAACTAGGATTACAGATATTAATATGTAGATATTTTTTTTAGACATCTTTTTTAAAATTGTATATGCCAATGATTACCTGTTGCTCTACCGTTATCGCCTGTTTCTTCATAAGTAGCGACTCCACCGCCAGGTATGTTTACCTGAGTTGCTGGTATATACCCTGGAGTTCCTCTTACACCAGAGGCACCATGAGGAGTTTTTGCTTGAGGATTTGTTTTTGCAAAATAAGTTCGAAGAGAAGCTGAGTCGGAAACATCAACATTCGCTATGTTTGGGCCATGTGTCGCATGACCACCTTCTGCACCTCCTGTAACCTGTATGTAACAATCTTTTACTACACTACTGCAAGCCCCTTTCATGGATTTAAGTCTTGTTATGGCAAGTTGAGGTAGGCCAACTATGTTTGTGCATCCTCTTGTTCCACCTGTCGTACAAGGTCCCGCATTAACCTCCACACTGTCTGGAGAACTACTCAATTGGTTCAGTAGCACGGTGTTTTGTTGTTGTTGTGCAGGAGTAAGGGTGTAGCCATTTAAAATTCGTGTGCCATTTGCATTTGTTGTGTAGGTATATCCAGAAGTTGGAGCTACTACTCCACCATTCCCACTTCCCGTGTTAGGATTGACGGTAAATTGTTGTATGTCTAAAGTAAAATCCAGCATTTTAGGGTTTATGGTTTGCAGAATTACATAAGAACCAATAACAAGTAATAGTCCCCAAAGTGCATTTTCTATCGCTTCTCTCCCCGCAGACTTGCCACTAAGGGCATCTGAAGTTGCATACATGACACCACCGTAAACTATGACCACAAAAGCAAGTGCGACAGCGATTCCTATTGTTAGTTCAAACGCTCTCGGTAAATACATAGAAAGATCTGTGCATTGTTCAGCCTTACCATTAACTGTACAATTGACTGTTGTTCTGGGTAGTGGTGCTAGAACCACATAGTCTGTAGTTAGGGGTTGTTGCTGAGCTTTTACATATCCAGATGTTAAAAATAAACCCAGTGATAAAAACGATGCAAGAAATATTTTTTTAACAGTCGCGGTTTTCATTTTAATTATTTTGGTTATTAAATACTAAGTTAAAAATGTGCGAGTCAGACTGTAGTATTTTGTCGGTGCTTTCTACTGTAAGTGATATATTCGATGAGCCAACACTTCCTTCCCCAGGTCTAAAAGTTTGTGCCCACTGACTTTTCTCATTGTTTAGTGGTTTACCATTTATAGACCATGTATTTACCAAACTTTTATTTTTTAGTTCATCACCGTCAAAAAAGAAAGGCATTCCTATTACAGTTATCTCGTTTGTGTTATTTAACGCCAAACTACTACCTATTGCGTTTTGAAACTGTATTCCATAAGTTGGATCTTTTTTGTAAATGATAATAGTCGGTTCTACTGGGTTTAGAACTATACTTCCAAAGGCTTGTCCATTGTCAGAGGTAACTTCTACACTTACTGTGACCGCTCTGGATATAAGTGAACCTTCGAAGGTAAAGGTATTTTTCCCATAACCTGATAATGTTTCAACTACTGAACTGTTTCTTTTCCATTTATATGTTAAATTTTTAGGGTTTATGTCTACTCCGTTTGCATTTTTAATATGAGGAAAAGCAATAACAGTTACTTTGTCCTGGTGAGCAAATAGTGACTTGCCCTTGTAAAAAGGTGGTACGAAACCGTGACTCTCCCACATAAGGTCTACGCTAGCTGGTTTTAGGTCTATATTTTTCTCAATAGTACCAGAGTCTGTGGTTTTTACTGTTATTCCAAGTGTGGTGATTTGGTCATCTCTTCCCATGGTAAAGTTGAACACCTTTTCACCTGTGCCACTTTTTATTGTTTTGCCATTTACTCTCCATGTAATACTCGCAACGTTTATATCGGTTGCATAACTAGTTAGGTAAACATAAACATTGTCCCCCGCTTTGGGGATC
Source organism: uncultured Candidatus Saccharibacteria bacterium (assembly GCA_964596875.1). Classification (GTDB taxonomy): domain Bacteria; phylum Patescibacteriota; class Minisyncoccia; order Phycocordibacterales; family DATDWN01; genus C7867-006. Next base: position 21,058 of record CAZQVT010000002.1, read on the forward strand.
TCGGGCACCATTTGTATATTTACCACTTCACTTACTCCAAAATTTTGTGCGTGAACTTTTGTATAAAAACCAAAGATAGAAAAAACTAAAATAGTTATAAATGTTGGAATAAAAATAGAGCGTTTCATCTTTATAATTGTAGCATCAGCATCAAAATATTTATATTACTTTATACACAATATTATGCTGCTTTCCCTAAATCATTATTGCTTATTCTTGTACTAGTTTTGCTTGCCTTCTGAGCAAACTTCAATACTTTTCCACCCATGTTTACTGCTTTATTTGCCACAGGAGCGAGTTTTGTTGCGACATTTACAACTTTTACTGCTGTGTTAACAAGGTTTAGGATGGTGTCACTTTTATAAATGATGTAATAGTAAATACCATCAAGTGTCCATAAGGGTAGTTCAGATATACCAGGCCACATTTCTAGACCAAAAGTTCCCAGTAATCCAAAAAGCCTTTTAGGATTCCCCATACTCTGTCCTCGCATTTGTAAGTATAGTGCTAAACTCATAGCCACCCATAAATCTATAAGAAAGTTTATAACAATACTTATGCCGGCGAACCAAACAAATATCCATTCTATAAAAATTTGAATCGCATCAACAATAAATAGTGCGGCAATAACAAGTCCCCACTCCAAGTTGCTGATTTTAGGTTTATCTTCCATTTCCTAATTATACACTACTTACTGTTTTCTAATTCACTTCTAGCTTTTTTGATAGATAATATTTGAGATGGGTCAGAGGTAATAATCTGGTCCTCTGTGTATGAGGCGATTATTTTTATAGCTACATGCTTTAGGCCAGCAAAGAAGATACCCTCCCCCACATCTGACTCAAGTAGTAGATATTTCTCTTCATCTGTAAGGCTAAATGCTTGTTGCAGTTTATCTATCGCAGTTGGAGACTGTTTTAGAAGTATCTGTATAGAAGAGTTAGTAATAATCGGTAGGCCGTACGGAGATTTTAGGAAGTCATCCACGTCTTGGGTGATTGTTGCAAGTCCCAGGTAGTATTTTCTGCCTCTTTTTGCAAGAGAAAGAAGGAATGAAGCGGTGTCTTCAGATTTCATCATCCACCACGCCTCATCGATAACTAGAAGTCGCTTTTTAAGTTTCTTTCGAATCATATTCCAGATATAGTGCATGATGATATACATGGCGATAGGTTTTAACTCGTCCTCCATGTCTCGGAGTGAGAACACGATAAACCTTTTGTTTATATCCACGTTACTTGGTTTGTTTATGAAGCCAGCCCAAGTTCCTCTAGTGTATTTTGTAAGTCTTTGTGCTAGAGAGTCCCCTCCTTCCATTCCAGAAAGCACAAGCTCAAAGTCTGAAAGTAGAGGTGGTTCAATGTTTTCAAAGTTTGAGTCAGCAGTGATGTCTTTAAGTGCATATGTTTCTGTTATGGCTCTATCGATAATAGCGTCTTCTTCTGGTGTAAGTCCTCCCATCATGATTCTAAAAAGCCCCACCAGGTTTATAATGTTTGAACGCAAAACACTTGCAAACGACTCGTCTTCTCCTGGAACGGGTAGTTCAAATGGGTTTATGTGGTGCTCAGAGTTAAGAGAGATGTTGAAAAACCTACCCCCTACTGCTTCTGCTAGGTACTCGTATTCTTTTTCTGGGTCGAGCACAATAACGTCTGTATCAAACATCAAAGTTCTCAATATTTCTATCTTTGTTGCGTATGACTTTCCGGAACCTGACTTTGCAAATGTTATAGAGTTGTAGTTTTCAAGTGAAAATCTATCAAAAAGCACCAGAGATGAATTGTGTCTGTTTATTCCATACAAAATTCCCTTGTCTGAAGTAAGGTCAAAAGAAACAAACGGGAAAAGAGAAGAAAGTGGGGATGAATTTAGTTTGCTATACACCTCTAGACCGTCTGTGGCAATAGGTATTGCCGCCTTAAAAGCTTGTTCTTGTTGGAATAGAGCAGGTTTTAGATAAACTAATTTTGCTTCTAGGATAGACTTTATTTCTGACTCCACCTTGTCTAGTTCTTCACTAGAGTCTGCATACATTGTTATATACAAACCAACATCAAAAAGTCTCTCCTGAGCCTGTTGCAGGTTGTCCCGCAGACTTTCTAGGTCTTGGTATGCAGTGTCTAGCATTGGGTCACGAACAAGACCCTTCGCTTCCCTGGCGTTTATCTGACTTTGTACCTCGGCCACCTTCTTTTGGAAGTTTCTTAGAACGGCCGATGTTTCGATAGGTTTAACGAAAATAGATACATCAAATATTTTGTCCAGGTTAATGATTGGAGAAAACCAGTTATCTCCTAGGAAACGTGGGTAAGAGATAACAAAGAAGCTTCTCAAAACTTTTTCACCAAGGTTTATTTCCTTCGGCGCTACTTTTAGAGCACTAGGAGCGATAACATCTTTTAGTTCTAGACTACTTGAGTCGTATATTTCTTGAGGAAGTATTGTAGATATTTCCTTTTCTTCTTTTTTTGGTTTTAGAAAATCAAATAGTGACATAAAAGTTTATATTACGAAGTTTTAATAGGTTTCTCTGTGTCCCCCGGATTAAATATTTTGTAAAACAACTCAACAATCTCTTCTGTTCCAAGTTTTACTACACGGATTCCACATCGAGACAGTCCCTGTTCTACTACTGAAACTCTTTGCTCTAGTTGTGTGCGGTTTTCCTCAAAACTAGTCTCTTTTCTCGCTAGTTCTTCTTCAGAGTTTGTTTTTTTAAAGAAACCAACCCCACCGCTTTTGATGTTTATAAGTGCGGGGTCGTAGGGAACAACAATAAAGAAACTTTTTGTCATTATGTTAGTAGACTCTGTGAATTTTTTTATAAACTCAATATATTCCCTAGTCTGGATTTTCATTAGATCATTCATCTGTTCCTTGTACCTGTCCTCTAGCAGGGCTATATACGGCCGTATGTCTAGTCTTCTGGACTGAATGGAAACTTGCACTGTGAAGTCCAGAGAGTTTAGGAAATCTTGAAACTGCAAGATGATTGCTCTTCTTTCATCTTCTGACTTTAGACTAAAGTTAAGAGAAGAAGTCATAATGAGGCTTCTAAGAGAACCATCTTTTAAAATAATAGTTCCTCCCCTGACCTCTTTTATTGGCACAAATTCTTGAGTTGCTTTTGAGTTTATTGCCATAAAAATATTATATCAGAAAAAAATAAATTATTTTGTTGTTTGTCCATCTTTTCCTGTGAGTGGATTAAGATTTTCATTTATGTCCAAAGTCCAAGTCAAATCTTTTAGTTTACTGTCAGAAATTCTAGGCATGTAAACCTGTCTTGTTGGGTCCTTGTAAACTGTTTCAGTCTTAACTATTTTTTTGTCCTCTTTTTTCCATATGTATAGGTTTTGTTTTGTGTAAAAAAGAAAGGCTGACTCCATAAAGTCTATAAATGGTTTGTTGTTTACTTTGTAGAACGCCAAAGCCACAGAAAGTGGTCCAACTACAGCAATGAGGAGTATTGATACATATATAGGTAGGTATTTGAAGATCACAAAACACATGCCTGCCCCACCAGCAAGGTATATGAATTGTTTTACAGTCAAAGGTCCTATAACCTTATCCTCTACATCAATAAATTGTGGTACTTGGTATCGCATAGCAAAATTATATTACAAATTTAAAAAACAAAATTTATTCAAGCGGTTCTCTGTACGGATCTTTCTGGTATTTTGTTTCTATTGGTTTAATACTCGGAGTAACACTATTTAGTTTACTTCCCACTATAGGGTTGCTGCTAGGTGCTGGAGTTTTGTATATTTCTTCTGTCGCGTATCTAGGAACGCCAATGCCCATGTTTGTATTCTGCTTCTGGTTGTCCAGAGCATCATTTTGGAAGGCAGGTTTTATCATTTCCTTCGGAATATTTAGTGTGGTGCTACCAAAGCTCATTGGTTCGTTTTTTACAACTGGTGCCATTTCTTGAGGAGTATCTACCACCTTTTTTGTAGCAGGCATAACTGTACCCCTTTCAAATACTCTGTTTTCTAGTTCGTAAACAATTTGGTCAGCTAGTATGTTTGAGATGTTCAGGAGGTTTACCAAATCTGTTCCTGTAATTTTCTCCCCCAGGTTTCTGTCTATTACACTCATGACTTCATTTTCTAGAACAGTTGCCTGACTAGTGCTTAGTCCGTATTTATTTACTATATCCCCAACACGTTTCTTAGAAGTAACAGGATCGATTTTTGTCTCAGTTTTGTTTTTATTTATAAGTTCTAAAATTGGATTTAAAATCCTTTCACCAACCTCTAAAGATATTTTTTCTGCATCTTCATGACTTAGGTGTGCTTCAGTTTCAAGATTGCCTATGTATTTTTCAGATGAGACTATTCCAAAAACCAATAAAACTGTTTCGTAAATAAAAGAATCTTCATCTTGGATAGTCTTATTTTCTTCGATTATTTTTCTAATACTTTCAAGCCACGGCGTGCTTTTGATCGCAAAAACCATATCTTTCGGCAAAATTTTTATTCTTTCACTTAAAATTTTTTTAATTTCTTGTTCCATGTTTTTATGGTGTTGGTGTGGCCTGTGCTGGTGCGGGCGCAGCTGGTGCTGGTGCTGCAGGTTCTTCTTCTTTTAATACTTCAGCTAGATCAGCCAGTATCTTGTCTTTTCCACCCTTCTTTGATTTTTTGCCCTCTCTCATTCTTCTTGCGGCTTCAGCATCTTCTGAAACTCCAGTATAAAGGTTTGGTGTGTACCATTGAGTCTGGCTGATATTGTGTATATATCTCTGGCGTCTTTCTGCGGTATTACGTTCCGCTCCTTGTATTAGTAATCTTTGATATCTCTCTCTTTCCCTTTCTGCCTCTCGAGCAACCATAGCAGTTGCATCAGCTCTTGACCTTCCTGCTACAACATAAGCATTTACTCTTCCTTCATTTGAAACCTTGTCCCAGCCTCTTCTTTCCATTTCTGCTTCTACGTCTGCACCAGTTACTGTGTCACCTAGATTATTTTCAGCAAATTTCATTCTGTCGTTTATTCGAGCCTCTCTTTCTGCTTGGTATCCACCTTTTCCACCAGCCTTGCCCATTCCAGTCATTTTCCCTATTGCTGTTGATCGTACATCAAAACTTGCTGAGCCGGTCTTGTTTCCTGCTGTTAATGCGAGACGAGCGAGCCTGCTGTCAGGAGCTCTTTCTCTTAGCCATTGACTGTTTGCAACAGATTGTCCGGCAAGGCCAACACTGTTTCTTAGGCCAAGTGCTCCGACATTCATGATCTTACCGCCAGCGTATGAAGTTAAGTTTTTTGTTGCTTGTCCCACAAATTTTGAACCTCTTGATGCTGAACTTTTTGAAACTGTAAGTGAGGCAATAATTAAACCAATTAGAATAACAAAGTTAAAAATTAAACTTATTGAACTTTGTGAGTATGTGGCACTCAACTGACCGGCATCTCCGGATGCAAGTCGTCCGATTGCGTCTGGATCTATTAAAAATCTAGAGGTACTCATGAGTTGTAGTACTACCCAAGTCATGATCATGTAGATTGGGCCAAATGTTAACTGTCCAGTAAGTGTTTCCCACCACTCACCTGCCGCTTTTCCTAGGCCTGGTATAGCGGTACCCATATATGCCACAGGAGAAAGTATTAGCAAAATAATTAGTGTTACATATCTGATTATAAAAATAATTGAAATAGAAAAGAAAACAAAAGCCGTAACCATAAAAAGCACGGCACCTAGTATGGGCACCAGAAGCATATTTGCATCACCGCCAGTCCTAACATTGGTAAAGTTTGCTTTTGACCAGAAAGATGATAGACCCAGATTTTTCATAAAAGGAATAGATATACCCGAAAGTGGTATTATAGTTTGTCCGCTCTGGTCTACGATGGGTTTTCCTTGGCCAGCACTTTGAATAATAGATTTATAAAATCCAAGGGTGACGATATTTGAAGCGTCTATGAGTATTTTTGTGAAAAATAAACTAAAGTTTACTAAAAGTGCTGCCAGAATAAGTGTGGAGATAAATTTTTTTATTGACTCCTTACTTCCCACACCAATAATTAGTTCTATTCCCTTGTAGACCAAGATAAATATAAAGGCTATGTTCATTAGGTCCTTTATCACCTTCCAGGTTATATTTATTCCCGTAAGGTCGTCCAGGTTAACTTTGAGGTCAATAATGGTGTACCGAAGCACATAGTCTAAAAGTGTTCCTGATAGGTACAGAACCCATGAAGCAATTCTCAGAACAATGTTATAGAGTAGCCATGTGAATATGTCTGTAAGGGCATTGATCACACAAGTTCCCCATCCAGAAAGCCATCCACACTCAGTATCGTTTGATCTATCTATCTGGCCTACTGTAGGGTTTACTGTACCGCCAGTACCTTGTGCAGTTACAAATACAGGAGCAAATACTCCCAAAAGTATCGTTAGTATTAGTAAATGTGAAAGGATTTTTTTCATTTTTAAATTACCTAAAGATTGCGCCAACTTGTCCATTTCCAGTTATGTTTCCTCTGCAAGTGTTGCTTGGGTTAAATACCGCACACGGACCTGTCCAGCCAACAAAGTTTCTACCGATTGCTGGTGTCGCTGTTATGGATACTAAAGAGTCGACCGGATAAGGTTTGCTACATGTAGTTGTCGCTGGATTGGTTAGGTTTGAACACGTATCTACTCCATCAGTTACAGAGCCTCCAGGAGAAACATCGATTGTAAGTGTGTATGTTGAGCCTGTTCCAGGTAGAGGTATTGGTGGGTTTGTTGCTGCACTTCCAGCTGGGTTTCTGTTACATGCGCATTCAACATTCCAAGTCCATCCACTACCTGCACCTGTGCCACCAACTGCACCTACCATAACGTCTACAACCATTCCATTTCCAAAATCAAACTTATCCAGTCTTCTGTGAGGAATTACAAAAGCCCATGGGTATTGACCCTTTACTTCGCTTTCTGCAGAAGTCATGCCGGCATTTGTTAGAGGGTATTTGTTCAGTATTCCTAAAACAGTACCGCTATCTACTCTTGTACAGTCTACACTTGGGTTTGGAGTATACGCAGGACATGAACTTCCTCCACTTCCCCCACTTCCAAGTGGCCACGGAGGTATTCCACCTATGTCAGCTGGAGTTGTCTCACAACTTACAGAACCTCCGGTTCCTCCAGTGTATGAGTCAATTATTCCGTCACCGTCGGTATCAACACCCGTACCACTGTTTCCTCCATTTGAAGTACAAGTTAGTGTTGGTTGAGAAGCAGATGGTTGATAGTTTTGATATGGTTGTGATTCTGCAGCAATCTGGTCAACAAGTGATGGTGAAGTGTTGTTTGCACCTGTTTTTTCACTTGCACCCATTAGACCACCTGCATTTCCAGCAACCTGTTCAATAAGTTGAGAAACAAGCGCTGTAATAATCTCGTTAAACTCATCAGCAGAAACCAATTCTCCCCATTTTGTTCCCAGAGTATCTTTTATTTGGTCACTAATAACTCCACCAGGTGTAACAGTTTCTTCTTCTACAGAACAGATTGTCGCCTGTGATACTGGATCAACAAAGGTTTGTGCTCCTCTCGGGCATCGTTTTAAACTCAAAAAACCTGCACCAAGGTCAATTTCTTTTTTCTTATTAGCTGCGTCACTGCCCACTATTATTGAAAGTTGATTTTTTGCTGCCAAATAGGAGCCATAAGGGTTGTTTTCTGAATTTTGAGTAATTTCAAACCAACCCTGCCATCCTCCCTCTGTAAAATCCTGCGTAAACGCATCGTAGTTATTCTGTAGAATGCTTAAGGTACAAGAATAATTGTTATTGTCATCATTTATATAGTTTTTTGCTAGTGCAAGTCTAACTTCTGCCTTGAAAGGACTACAAAGTTTGTTTACTCCTGCTTGTGATAGAAACTGTGAGGCGATATTGTCCCCTGCATCTAGGAAAAATTTACCAGGGTCACTTATATAACCAGGATTTCCCTTAAAACCGTTGTTTATCCAGTTTACGGTTTTTTGAGTAAGTTTTCTTGTAACTGTTTTGGCTGCGACATAGGCTATGGTATCCAAACCGTATTCCTTTAAAGCGTTTGAAATATCTACATATTGAGCATTAGTTTTTTCTGGGAAGGAAACAAGTAAAACTGAAAAGATTAAAAAGGATGCAAGTATTTTTTTCATATAGAAAATAATTTATATATTACAAACAAATTATATCCTATTATGAAAAGTAAATCTCAATAATAAACTCAAATATGTTGAAAACTAACGAAATTCGGTAACTGTTTTTTTGCTCAAGAATGCATTTAGGGTAGTAACTGCTTTTCCAAAGTTTTGCATGTTTGTAGTATAGTCCCCCACAACAGAGAAAACTTTTACCGGATCAGAAACTGCAGAACGTATTGCCTCCAGGTTGCTTAGTATTTTTGATGAGGCGTTCAAAAGGTTTAGGTGCATGGGTATTGCGGCTTCAGGAACCTCCATTTCAAGTAGCGTTTTAATTGTGCTCTTGTTTATGACTATGAGAGGGTCTAGTTTTTTGAGTTCCTTTTCGTTATCAGACTGTAGGCCGTTTACTAGTATGGCCATAGGGTCAACTTTTACATCATAATATACAGAAATAAGCGCTTGGTTTATTTTTTGAGAGTAAGCATCGAAAGTTAACGGGTCATCTTTTTTAATGATTTTTAAGTTTTCTTTGATGTATACAACTGAATTTTGCTTGTAGTCAGGCAGTGAAAGTGTGTTGTCTACTATTTTTGAGGCCATTTGAGGAGTAAGTCCTTGTCCGTTTTTAGCTATTATTAGATACTGCGACAAAATATCTCGAGACATTTGGTCTGTTAGAGTGTTGTCCCCTTCTGAAATATTTACTGTTTTTGTCAGGTCGATAACTTTTGAGTTTGCTTTGTTGCTGTCAGTTAGAATTTTTTTCCAGTCGTAGTCCGTGTTTTTTATAGCTATGGGATCTTCAGCAACCACCCCATCTTTTTTAGTGGGTGTTGTTTTTGAGAGACTTTTTTGTTTGTTATTTATAAACCAAACCGAAACAACCACACCAAAACATAGTATAAAAATAGTAAGAGTTTTGTTACTAGGCATCCATAAATAATATCACAACTTTAAACTAAGTTATAAACACCACTTGCCCATAATACAAAAAGATATGCGACTCCTATACCAAATAAAAAGAAAAATCTTAATATAAATATGTATTTCTCTGCGTAAGGTTTTCTAGTTATAAGTTTGTATCCTACTAAGGAACATGGTATGGCGAGTATATACAAAAGGTAAAAACTAAGGAAAAATGGCACAAGCAAAATACTAATCGAGAAAAGTGTTGCTACGATTTGTACTCCATATTTTGGAAACAGGTTTGGTATGGTTAGGATTCCATTTCTTTTATCCCCCTCTACATCTTTTATATCTTTAAAGTTTATTGCCAAAGTTACCATTATAACTATCCCAATACTTAAAAATGTTGGAAAACTTTGGACTTCTTTGTTTGTGGATACAAAAAAGTATCCTGCAAGTATGGTTGAAAGACAGGCAACTCCAATAAGAAATGAAGGAACCAAAGGCAGTCTGCGAAGTCTTAGAGGTGGTACTGAATACACATATGAACATGCTACATAAACCATAGCCATAAAAAATGGATAAAAACCTGCACACCAACTACCTAAAAGACCCATTGCCAGCCACAGTTTTCCAATATCTCGCATTTCACTAACGGAAACAGAGTTTTTCACTAAAGGTCTGTCTGTATTTGAGATTTTGTCTATATCTAGGTCGTAAATATCATTTAAGTGAACTGCGTGCATCCAAAGTGCTGACCATGCAACAAAAAGACAAATCAAACCAAATACATCGATTAAAACTGGCATGTTCCCTACCTTGTTTATATATGCAAAGGCGATTCCACAAAAAAGTGATGCCGTGTAGAAGTTTATTCTTTCGGGTCGAGCGTTTTTAAAAATTGCCACAAATTTTTCTTTTTCTATTTTCCTAAACAAAGATAGTCCCAATAATATAGAAATGATAAACAAAATTTGAGACATGAGTTTGTCAAAACCAAGTTCAAAAAACCTTGTAGTCGATACTGACAAGAAACCTTCCCTCAAAGTGTTGTGAGAAATGGTAGAACGTAAGATATTTTTTTCAAAAAAGTTTAAAACTTGCACATTTTCTACGATCATACTTTGTGGATTTGAAATCGTATACAAAATCCCTGGCAGAGTGGCCAAAATAAAAACAAATATATATATTAAAAACACCCCCATAAACGACTTGCTTACTTTTTTTGTTTCAAAAAAGATTAGATAAAATATCCCAAGAAATGACAGGGCAATTCCTAGACGTATCCCGAAAGTGGCACCGTAGTTTAGATTGTTTCCAAAAAATGTAAAAAAATCATAAATTAATCTATAACCATTGTCGAAAACATAACTCATCCTGTATCCGTTTCCCTTACTTAAAAGTAAATCCGCAATAGGAGCAAGCCATATAAGTGGTAGTCCAAACAAGATAATTTTCGCTGAAGAAACATAGTCCTTGATATATTTCCCAAATATCAAAATAGTCCCTAAGGTTACTGTTAGAAAGTACAAGGAGTAGTGCACAAGGGTGTATGGGTCTGACGGTATTATACCTGTGCTAGATGGACTAGATATTGATTCTAAAACAAACCTAACAAAGAGTATTCCAACAAAACCTAAAATCCAACTGGATATATTTATTTCTTGATTCTTTATTATGGTCAATATTTTATTTACCATTGTGTTTTGTTAGTTCATTTGAAATTTTTACCCATGTTTTAAGATCTAAATCTTCTGCTCTAACTTTCGGATCTAGATGTAATTTTTCAAAGACATTTTGCACATTTTCTTTTTCAAAATCGTTTGAAAGGTTTGGTAAGAGTTGCTTTCGTTTATGCGCAAAGCCCGAATGTAAAACTTTGAAATAATCTTCAATGTTTAGTCCGTGAAGTTTAATGTCCGAAATATTTTCTATGTTTATTACTGCAGAGTCTACGTTCGGAGACGGTGTAAATGCCCCCCTACCTACAGTTCGGATTATTTTTGGCTCGCCAAAAACTTTCACTGAAAGTGAAAGAAGGCTTTCTTTTTTGTCTCGAGCTACGATTCTTTCTGCTACTTCTTTTTGAACAAGTAGTGTCATGGAAACGGGTTTATTTTTAGCCTCTAAAAATTTGCGGATGATTTGTCCAGTGATGTAGTAAGGAATGTTGGCGATAACCTTGTAATTGTTTCCCAAAGGTAGTTTTTCAGTTTCGATTTCCAAAATATCAGATTCAATAAGCACTAATTTGTTTTCGTTTATTTCATTTATAAACTTTTCATGAAGGAGAGGAATGAGTCTGTGATCTTTTTCTACAACAATAACCTTCCCCGCTTTCTTTAGAAGATTTTCGGTCATTACTCCTTCACCCGGGCCAATCTCTAAAACAATATCTTTATCCAAAACTTTTCCCGCAGAAACAATATCACTGACTATTTGAGGTGATTTTAAAAAGTTTTGTCCTAGGGATTTCTTTTTAAGCATTTTAAAAGTCTATACTAAATAATGGTTTTCTGGGAGCGTCTTCCTCTCCGTAGTGCTCTTTTTCTGTGTATGTGTCGGGGATATCTTCTAGGAATTCAGAGGGAGAGTTTATTTCCCTGTTTCCAAATATAGTACGGGTAACTGCCCAAGTCAAAAACAATTTTTTGCCTGCACGAGTAATAGCTACATAGAAAAGTCTCCTCTCCTCTTCGTTGTCTTCTCCAGATTTTCTTTCCCCCATTTTTCTATGAGGAAAAAGGTCGGCTTCTAGACCTGAAACAAAAACATATTGAAACTCCAACCCCTTAGATGAGTGAACTGTCATAAGTTTTACTCCAGTTTTTTTACCATCCAAAGAGTCTTGGTCCGAAGCCAAAGAACTGTCAGTTAAAAACTTTTCTATCCCCTCTTCTGGTGATAGTTCATCGTATAGCGACGCGAGTGAAACAAGTTCCATAATGTTCTCTAGCCTTTCCGTGTCTTCTTCTTGACCAGTGTTGTACATATCTTCCATGCCTGTGCTCTTGATAACAAATTTTATAGAGTCACTTGTTTTTTGCGTCAAAAGCACTTCTTTTATTTTTATAAGCAAATTTTTAAAATCCCCTAATTTTTCTTTTGTTTTCTCTGGCAAATCTCCCTCTTTACCCTCCATTATCTTTTGAATAGTAGTTCTACCTATGCCTCTAGGCGGAATATTTATGATTCTAAGCAAATCTGTGGTTGAGTCGGTGTTTAGTGAGGCTTTTATGAAACTTATTACATCTTTTACTTCTTTCCTTTCAAAAAACTTTGTCCCAAGCATCTGGTAGTCTACTCCAAAAGCCAAAAATGCATCTTCCAAAACTCTGGATTGAAAGTTTGCTCTATACAAAACAGAAATTTCTTCTGGGTTTACACCGCTTTCTACCAGACTTTTTGCTTTCATTGCTATAAACTGAGCCTCGTCTATCTCGCTTCTACCTTGGAAAATAGAGATTTTTTCGCCTTCGTGGTTTTCTGTATAGAGTTTTTTAGGTATTCTATAGTCATTTTTCTCTATGATGAGGTTTGCAACAGCCAAAATATTTTTTGTTGAACGATAATTTTGCTCTAGGAAGAAAGTTTGAGCCCTTGGATAGGTTTTTTCAAAATGAAGCATGTTTTTTATCTCTGCACCCCGCCAACTATATATGTTTTGGTCTGTATCCCCCACGACGCATATGTTTTGGTGTTTGTTCGCCAACATCTCTACTATGTCGTTTTGTACCTTGTTTGTATCCTGGTACTCGTCTACATGTATATATTTAAACCTGTCCTGGTATTTTTCCAGTACGTCTGGGTATTTTTTCAATAACTTAAGAGTTTTGAGTAATAAATCATCAAAATCTAGAGCACTTTCCTTTTTTAGCATGTCTTCGTACTTTGCCCATACTTTTTTAGTAAGTTCCGAAGAAAAGTCATAAGAGCCTTTTTCGTTATATTCGTTTATATCTACCCCTCTACCTTTTTCAGCGGATATGATGTGCCGCACTTTATCCAAGTGGTCTTTTGGATCCAAACCAACCGAGATTACGGACTCTTTTATAGCTTTTTTGGAATCTGAGGTGTCAAAAATAGTAAAATGTCTAGGAAGTTTTAGAAGCTCAGAGTTCTCTTTTATTATTTGTACCCCAAGTGAGTGAAACGTGCTCATAAAAGGAGTGCCTCCCCTTGTGTGAATTAGTTCAGGACTATTTCTCATTAAATCTATAATTCTTTCACGCATTTCCTTTGCTGCTTTGTTAGTAAAGGTAATGGCCAGTATGTTTTCTGGCCTCACACCTGTGTTTATAAGGTGGAGAATGCGGTGAGTAATCGTTTTTGTTTTACCAGCTCCTGCTCCTGCGACAATAAGTACCGGTCCGTCTGTGGCCAAAACTGCCTTTTTTTGTTCAGAATTAAGGGTTTTTAAGTAATCCATTAGGGTTTGATTATAACATTTGTTAAAAGTTAGTATTTGTGACCTGTTTATAACTTCTATTGACCCCTATTTTCCAGTGTATATAATGGTTAAGTACAGAAAAGTCTGTTAAAAATATGGCTCTGTTAAGCCATATTTTATACGGGAATCCAGAATTTGAATTAAATTTTCGCTTATTTTGAGGCACTCACAAGATCCTCATTTTAGGTCAGGTCTTAAAATCACTAGCACTTGGTTTCGAAAGAGCCTAAGTCAGGTGGGATCTACCAAAAATGTGGTGAAAATACTCACTTTTTTAACCGTTAACCCGGCTCTGCTTTTGTCTTTGGTTTTTCCAATACAGGCGTCGGCTTGCGGTATTTTTGATATAAAGTCTTGCTTTACAAGTAGTTCGAAAGTAGAGGCTGAAGAGGTGGTAACTTCAAATTCACAAAACATAGCACTTCTTCAAGCTCCCCTTTCACCGTTTTCAAAAGCATCATCTACAGATGATGATGGTTCAATAATAGATGACACATACATTACCTCAGAAGTTCAAACCGCGGATGAAACAAGAACTATAGATAACGAACAGATTAGTGTATATGTGGTACACAGCGGGGATACTCTACCTGCTATTGCAAAAATGTTTGGTGTTACTACAAACACTATCAGATGGGGTAACGACTTGAAGACTGACAAACTAACTCCTGGTCAAACTTTGGTTATCTTGCCTATTTCGGGAGTTCAACATAAAGTTAAGTCAGGTGAAACTATTCAAGGTATTACAAAAATGCATAAAGGTGACCTGGACGAAGTTTTGCAGTACAACAACCTAACTAAATCATCAAAACTGGCTATTGGAGATATTATTGTTATCCCAGACGGAGAAATGGTTGCCGTTTCTGCTGGTACAAAGAAAACTACAAGTTCAACAAACTATTCTGGACCTGCATACAGCGGATACTATATGAGACCAATCGTGGGTGGTATAAAGACTCAGGGTGTTCATGGTCACAACGGTGTAGATCTGGCTTCTAGTTACGGTGCAAACATTTTAGCATCTGCGTCTGGTGAAGTTATTATTGCAAGAACAGGTTGGAATGGTGGATACGGTACATATGTGGTAATAAAACATGCAAATGGTACTCAGACTCTGTATGGACACCTAAGCGCTCTGTCAGTTTCTCCTGGAGATAGTGTTTATCAGGGTCAGATAATAGGAAAAATGGGAAGTACTGGAAAGAGTACGGGTACTCATTTACATTTCGAGATTCGAGGCGCCCGCAATCCATTTTAAAACTTCCTAATTTGGCGAACTCCTCGTTCTCGTGTTTAAAAATGTTCGTCACCTTACGACTTGTAAGGCTCTTCTCATTTCTAAACTCTCAACATCGGATTTCATCCAAATTTCGAAAGTTTAATATTTCTTAGGCCTGTACTGTAGAGCTTCTAGGATGTGTCTTTCTTCGATCTCCTTACTTTCGTCTAAGTCTGCTATAGTTCTAGCAAGTTTTATGATACGGTGGTAAGAACGTGCGGATAGATCTAGTTTTTTGGCAGATTCGTTCAGAAGATTTTTGAGGTTCTCTGATATTTTTACAGTATTTACCAAATCCTTTGAAGAAAGTTCGGCGTTTGTTTTTATTTTTAGGTCCTTGAATCTGTTTTCTTGTATTTGTCTTGCAGTTTCTACTCTCGGTTTTATTTTTTCTGTACCTTCATGTTTGTCCCTTCCCTCAGTTAGTTTTTCGTACTCTACTTTTGAAACTTCCACCCACATGTCGATCCTGTCCATTATCGGTCCAGAAAGTTTTCGTTTGTATTTTTCTATTGCGATAGCAGAACAAACGCATTCCTTACCTTTTGTTCCCAGGTTACCGCATGGACAAGGGTTCATAGTGGCAATTAGTATAAAATGTGCCGGATACCTAACACTTCCTTTTGCTCGAGATATTGTAACTACTCTGTCTTCTAGAGGTTGTCTCAAGCTTTCCAAAACTTTTTTATCAAACTCTGGAAACTCATCCATAAAAAGTACACCTTTGTGCGCCAAAGTCACTTCTCCAGGTTTTAAATTGCTTCCTCCACCAACAAGAGAAACATACGATGCGGTATGATGCGGAGATCTAAACGGAGGTTCGCTGATAAGGTCGTCCAAAAGCATTCCGCCTATAGAATATATAGAAGTAACTTCTAGTTTTTCATCAAAAGAAAGACTTGGAAGCAAATGTGAAAATGCTTTAGCAAGCATCGTTTTACCAGTGCCTGGTGGTCCGTACATTATTATGTTGTGCCCACCAGCGGCAGCAATCTCTAGTCCCCTTTTCGCTGACTCCTGACCCTTGATATCAGAAAAATCCACCTCTACTTCTTTTGTTATATTTTCTTTTTCCTTTCGAACATGAAGTTCGATTTTTTCAGAAGTAAAATTTTCATCAGGAATTACTTTAGTGTTTATGTGTTTTACAACTTCTAGCAAACTACCAGCGCCGTAAATTTCTAAGCCCTCTATGTTGCTTGCCTCATCTGCGTTTTCTTTTGGTAAAAATATTTCTTTGAAACCTTCCTTTTTTGCTTTTTGAACTATTGGGAGAACACCTTTTACTGAACGAAGTTTTCCATCCAATGATAGTTCACCAATAAAAAGTCTGTTTTCTGTTTCTGCCTGTATTTCTTCACTAGCAATAAGGTATGCAAGTGCAATAGGTAGGTCAAAAATAGGACCCTCCTTTTTTATGTCAGCAGGAGCGAGAGACACCACTATCTTTTGGTTTTTGTTTTTAGGAGACTTCCATCCAGAGTTTTTTATTGCAGAAGAAACTCTATCTTTTGCTTCATCTACCGACTTATCTCCCAGTCCTACTATAGAAAAAGAGTGGAGCCCTCGAGAGAGATCCACCTCCAATTCTATTATTTGGGCTGAAAGTAGTGTTGCTTGAGCTGAAAAGATTTTAGCTACCATAGCCGGTAGTCTATGCCTATTTATCCAAAAGACAACTTCCCAAACACCTAATTCTGTGATTTTTTGTTTTTTACACCTATTAGTTCATGTGCTCAACGCAAGTTGTAGCAGATGGGTTGGCATTTAGTCTGTCCTCTTCGATTTCCTTGCCACATACAGTACATTTACCGTAGTTCCCTTCTTCTATTCTACTTAGGGCATTATTTACATTTCTCAGTTGGATTTCAAGTTGAGATAGTTGGGCGTCTTTGTTTTCATACTCCTCTATGGCATCTGCAACATCTAGTTCGTCTGCCTCGTCTACTGTGTCTTCTTTGCGGATAGTTTCCCAATCCCCTTTTTCATCAGGATTTTTTCTTCCCAAAATCTCTAGCTGTCCTACTAGATTTTTTGCTTCAGATTCCAAAAGGCTTTTAAAGTGATTTATGTCTATTGTCATATGGGCTTATTGTAGCAAACCTCACTTTGTATGCAATCGCCTATTTTACCTGCTTACTTATGATAAGTTTGCCCACTATCGCAGATAAAATGTTTTCATTTTTAGTAATAACTAGAGTCTTTTTGTCTATAAAACTATATAACAATACAGAGTTTCCAGAAGTATCTTTCAAAACCCGGATATCTCTATTTTTTATAGTTTCGTCAGTAAATAATTCTGAAGTTGTGCTTGCCTTGTCCGCATCAAATATTTCACCAAGGTCACTTACTATATTTTCCTCCCACTTAAGCATTCCTGGATACGAAAGAGTATAGTCATCTACAGAAAGAATAATAAAAGGTTCGTTTGTGTCATATGAATATATGCCCAGCATGTATTCCCCCTTGAAAGATCTTTGTAATGATGGAGGCATTTGAGGAGAAATAGTCTCAAGGAGTTCAGTCACAGATATAACGGAGTCATTTTTTGTAGTATTTAGATATAGAACAGAATTTACTGGAAGGTTGTTTTTCTTTCCATCAATAATTTTTTCAATCAGGTTTTTTCTGTTCTGGTTTTCAAAATCAATTTTTCTCTCTTCTGTGAAAGCAATCATTGCTTTTGTTTGTTTTTCGACTACAACTTTCTCTGTAGACTTCATGTAGTACAGTGTTGCCACTGAAACCAAACCAAGCACTATAAAAGTCACGCCAAACAAAATAAAAGTTTTGTTTCTGGCGTTTGAACTGCCTATTATCTCTGCGGACTCTTTTGCTAATACAGGGTTTTCAAGTTTTCTTTCCTGTTCTTTTACTAAAATAGTCGTTGAAGAATAGTTATTTTTAGAAATTGCCTCTTGTACGTCCCCTTGAAATGTTCGGAGCGATTTTATTGGAGTTCTTTCTTCTTTCTTTTTATTTTCTTCAGGATTCATCCCGTTTGAGATAGGAAACCTATGGTTTCCGTATTTAAATTATGTCTAGTAAATTTTATTATCACTTGTTTAAGTTTTAATATACTTTTTAAACATAAACCACGTAATCTCTTACGGGATTCATTTTGTATAATTGTAACAAAATCCTAACGAATTAAAAACTATTTTTGTATGTTTCTGGGAACTCGTCTTCTTTTGTTTGAGTTGAAAACCATAAGATATTTTTCTGGAGTTTCGTCTAGATCGATGAACTCATCACAAGTTTCTATAAGTTTACTCGAAGAAGATTTACCGAAGGACATAACTTCTACCTGACATCCTTCGTGAACCTGTAGGTATTCTACAAGAGGTACAAAATCTCCATCCCCTGTTACCAAAATAACCGCATCAAGTTTTGGTGCGAGTTTTATTGCATCAACAGCGAGCCCCACATCCCAGTCGGCCTTTTTACTCCCTCCCGCAAATATTTGTAGGTTTTTTGTTTTGGTTTCAATTCCCATTTTACCAAGGGCCTCGAAAAAGTTTTTCTCGTCCCCTGCTTCTGTGGTTATCACATATGCTACTGCACGAATAAGTTGCCTTCCAGCCAAACCATCTTTCACTACTTCCCCAAAGTTTACTCTGGTGTTGTAAATGTTTTTTGCTGAATGATAAAGATTTTGTGTATCTATAAAAATACCAACTCTCTGGTCTTTGTGTTTTATTACTGACATTTAAATATAAAAATTAACTAATAAAATAAAATATTAAAATAAAGTAAACCCATAAATAAGTATACACTATTAAAAATAACAATACTTACAATAAGTAAATTAAATTGCTTTAGATACGAGGCGTATGAGTTTTTGAGAACGAGCCTTACATGTAGTAAGGTGAGTGAGCAAAAATGAAATACAACAAAGTAGATGAAGTAATTTTATTTACTTCTTAAGACCAAGTTTCTTAGTAAGAGAGTTGTATCTCTTAGGATTTTTCTTCTCCAAATACTTCATGTGAGTCTTTCTAGTAGCAACCATTTGTAGTAGACCACGTCTTGAATGGTTATCCTTAGCGTTTTTCTTAAGGTGGCTTGCCAACTCGTCAATTCTTTTACTCAAAATAGCGATCTGTACCTCTGGAGAACCAGTGTCAGTTGCATGAACTTGTACTTCTTTGACGATTTTTGTTTTCTTTGTCTTTGTAAGCATTGTTCCAATAAGATATCACATAATATAGCCATTTGCAAGTCCTAAAACACCCCCTTTTCACTACCCCAATTTGTACCCTAAAAAATATTTTGCGACCACATTTAGTGTCGTAAAATATTTTTAGGTTATGCGACAAGTAATCTTGTTGTATAACCTATATTGTGCGACATGGTATAATCTTAAATATGGCTTCGCTAAAACAACTTAAACAGCAATTTTTAGAATATATTGAAATAGAAAGAGGCAGATCTTTAAAAACTGTTGAAAATTATGATCACTACATAGGTCGTTTTCTGGAGTTTACTAAGAATGACAACCCTGGGAATATAACTGACCAGTCTGTAAGGGAGTTTAGACTGTGGTTGAACAGACAAACTACAGGAGATAAGAGAAAACCAAACGAAACTTTGTCTAAAAAAACTCAGAATTATTACCTTATTGCCCTAAGGGCGTTCCTAAAATACCTTGCTCGTCAGGAAGTAAAGTCATTGCCTGCAGAAAGGATAGAGTTGGCCAAAGTCGGCGAAAGGTCACTAGATCTAATAACTGAAACTGAACTTGGAAGACTTTTAGACTCACCACAAGGTAGCGACATAAAAGATTTGCGTGACAGAGCAATACTAGAACTGCTTTTTTCAACTGGTCTGCGTGTTTCTGAACTTTGTGCACTTACGGCAGATATAGATCTAAACTCTGATGAACTTTCTGTTAGAGGAAAAGGAGGTAAGGTTAGAGTGGTTTTTCTATCTGATACAGCAAAAAAGGCAGTTAGGGACTATTTAACAAAGCGAAAAGACTTCAACGAGGCACTTTTTGTTCAGTCTGGTGTAGAAGTTAGAAAAAAGAAGGAAGATAAAGACAAAAAAAATAAAAATACTCTTGAAACCGGTGCATTAACGAAAAGATCCATAGAGAGAATAGTAAAGCAACATGCTATAAAGGCGGGTATCTCAAAAAAAGTTACTCCCCACACCATTCGTCACCTATTTGCTACAGGGCTTCTTTCAAACGGAGCAGATATTCGTTCTGTACAGGCTATGCTGGGTCACTCTAGTATTATCACTACACAGATTTATACACACGTTACTGACAAACATTTACGCGATACCCACAAAAAATTTCATAAAAGATAGCAAAACTAACTCATCTGCGTTGTTGGACTTCGATAAAATATTTCTCACCTTATTTTAATAAGGCTCGAATTATTTTACTCGTCCGCCTAGCATCTAAGTCAGTTTTGCTATCTTTTATTTGAAATTTTGGTTTTATGTTATATTTTATTTATGAAAATTATCTCTTGGAATGTAAATGGCATAAGAGCAGTGCACAAAAAAGGTTTACTTGTTCCCTTTCTGGCTGAATACAAACCAGATATGTTCTGTATTCAAGAAACAAAAGCACAACAAGACCAAAGTGAAGTGGACTTGAAAGAATATGAGGAGTATTGGAATTCTGCAGTAAAAAAAGGCTACAGCGGTACTGCAATTTTTACAAAAGAGAAGCCTATTTGTGTAAGTTTAAATTTTCCAGAGAAAATCGCTAAAAAATACAAATTTTCTGATAAATACGGGGATACAAATACAGAAGGGAGAATAGTATGTGCTGAATACAAAAAGTTCTACCTTGTTACGGTCTATACTCCAAACGCTAAAGACGATTTAACTCGCGTCCCAATGAGACACAAGTCATGGGACCCTGCTTTTCTAGAGTACATGAAGGATTTGGAGAAAAATAAACCAGTAATATTTTGTGGAGACCTAAATGTTGCACATACAGCAGATGATCTGGCAAGACCAAAGGAAAATGTGGGTAAAAAAGGTTTTACAGACGAGGAAAGAGAGGGTATTGAAAAATATATACAAGCAGGATTTGTAGATACACTTAGACTATTTAAAAAAGGAAACGGTTTTTATACATGGTGGAGTCACTTTGGTGGAGCAAGAGCAAGAAACGTGGGTTGGAGAATAGATTATATTTTTATAAGTGAGAAAATTGTGAGTAAGGTAAAAAAAGCAGAAATACATCCTGACATTTTAGGTTCAGATCACTGCCCTGTTTCAATTGAAATAGATTTATAAAAATAGTTTTCCACAGTTTTGGTAGGTGTGTCCTTTACACATTTTTCTAAAAGACTTAAACTAATTAAGGAAACGCAATTAGAGTGTCCGATATGATAAACCCCGTACCGTGCACGACATTTGTAATTTTGTTCTTTGTCGCGCGCCCATTTTGGGAGTCGGCCGACTCCCCTCTTAGAAGACCACTTGGTTTCCAATCAAGACGTAGGTGTAAACGAACCCTCACTATCTACTTATTTTTTGGAGTTCAGTTACAACATCTAACTTCACGGATGCTGCGTGGGTCTTCTCCACAAACCGCTCAATGAATAGTGCCCGTAATTCCAACCTACGGACCCTGCTTATTGGGCGGTTTTTTAATTGTTCAAACCATAGATTTTGCCAATCTCATCTTCTAAATTTTAAAAATGCTCGTCACCTTACTAAGTGTAAGGCTTCTCTCATTTTAAAAATTTATAAGCGACCTTGTCTAAAATCTTCGGTTTGAATTTATTTTACTTTGTGAGATGAGCGGATTTTCTTTATTTCCTCTTCATCTGCTTCCTCCTTAGACATTTTTCCTGCCTCTCCTAGTTGTTTTAACTCATTTTCGGGAAGTTTTATTAGTTCAATAGCTTTATTTTCCAAATATTCCTCAGTATTTTTAGTTGGGTCCTCCAAAACTTCCTCTAAAAGTGTATGCAAAACAAAACCAATTTTTGGTCCTGGAGTAATTTTTGTAATTCCCATAATTTTTTTACCATCAATCTTAAGCATTGAGACAGAAATTGGGTCACGAAGTGCTTCTTCAATCATTGAATGATATTTTCGGAGACGGTATGGGTCTTCTTTGGGTCTACCAGCCCCTATACGGTCGCATATGCGTAGATTCATCAAATCCCAGATATTCTCCCGTCCAACATTTACGATCATTCTACGGACCGCTGAGAGGCTAATTTGCTCTGTGTCAGAAAAAAACATATGCCAGCGAATCATAGACACAACTTTTTCAATAATTTTCGTTGGATATTTTAATTTTTCAAGAATTTTTTTAGTTTTTCTTGCTCCAAGCACTTCGTGACCAAAAAAAGTCCATTGTTTATTCTTTCCCCCACCCCTTCTTGTTTCCGGTTTTGAAATATCATGAAAAAGTGCTGAAAGCCTTATCTCTAGAGGGTATTCTTTATCAGCAGAGTGCTGTAGTGACCTAAGTAAATGCTCCCAAACGTCATAAGCGTGTATTCCTCCTTGCTCTACCCCAATAGTTTCTTCAAGTTCAGGAACAACATGTTTCAAAATCCCCAACTTTCTCATAGTAAC
Organism: uncultured Candidatus Saccharibacteria bacterium; assembly: GCA_964596875.1. Lineage (GTDB taxonomy): Bacteria > Patescibacteriota > Minisyncoccia > Phycocordibacterales > DATDWN01 > C7867-006. The sequence goes on from CAZQVT010000002.1 coordinate 43,382, forward strand.
TAAGCCATACATTGGTTTTTTTGACATTACTATCTTTGAAAATTCATCTCTTATTCTCTCCTTGGATATTTTTTCGAGTAAATTAACGTTTTCTACTATCGCCTTCTCTGTTTCGGGGGCAATTTCAAAATCCAACTCAGTACTAAGTCGCACTGCTCTCATTATTCTCAAGCCATCCTCCCGAAATCTTAGTTCAGCCTCCCCCACTGTTCTGATCACCTTGTCTTTTATATCTTGTTCTCCGTTGTAAAGGTCAATAATCCTCTTTTCAGAGACATTATATGCTAGTGAGTTAACCGTTAAGTCCCTTCTTTTAAGATCATCCTCTATTTTTTGGCTAAAAATAACAGTATCTGGGTGACGATTATCAGAATACTCCCCTTCTAGTCTATATGGAGTCACTTCTACAACTCTTAATGACTCATTTTCTGTCTCAACCTTAACACCAACTGTTCCAAACGTGTTTTCATAGAATGATTCAGGGAAAATTTTAATAATTTCCTCTGGGGTGGCATTTGTAGTGATATCCCAGTCCTTTGGTTCCCTACCTATAACCATGTCTCGTACACATCCACCAACCAAAAAAGCCTCAAAACCTGCATTTTCGAGGGATTGAGTTAATTCTACTACTTCTTTTGGTATAGAGAATTCTTTATTCATTTATTTTGTGGTCAGGAGTCTTTTTCTGGTGAAAAAGCTCACGACCCTGACTCGCGCCGACGCGTTCCGTCTAGCACAAGTCTCTAAAAATTAATAATATTAATTTTTCTCGCTAGTGCTCCCGGCAGGAATCGAACCCACATCCACGGTTCCGAAGACCGGTACTCTATCCGTTGAGCTACGGGAGCAATACTTAATGTTAACACGAACGTTCTACTTGTGGAATCTCCCTCGACTCATGGTTTTATCGTCAAAAACCATGGTCTGGGCACCGGCTCAGCTTCGTGCCTTGCTAGGCACTCATTGCTTCCGCCGTTCGATTCCCTATGCAAAAGCACGCTTTTGCATTACCCGCACAAATTTTGCGGAGCCAAATTCTGTGCGGGTACCGGGAATCGAACCCGAATCTCGTCCTTGGCAAGGACGTGTTCTACCATTAAACCATACCCGCAATAATTTAATAATCTACATCATATAACAAAGTCATTAAAATTAAAAGAGCCTAGGTTATTAGACGTCTTATTCATAAAATGTGGATAACTATGGGGACATGTGAATTAAGGACAAGTCTTTAAAATAAGGCCATTTTGCGTATCATTTTGTCTGCATGGATTAAATATGGCTTAAAATAAGGATATTTTTAATTCGACATGGCCTATAAGTGTCTGTTTTTTATGCCTTTTAGTAAATGTTTCACGTGAAATGTAAGTTTTGTTATACATGAAACACCTCTTATCCTGACTATGGGAGGGTTGCACGTGTAACCTTATTTACTAAATATCAAAGAGGTGTATATTTTGTCTATGTATAACAAGAACTTCACCAAAGAGCCGACAGATAAGCAGAAGATTGGACAGATAGGGGAAGACCTTGCTTCTGAGCATCTTAAGGATAGTGGGTTTCAGGTAGTGGATAGAAACTATTTGAAGAAGTGGGGAGAGATAGATATTGTCGCTAAAAAAGGCCACGTTTTGCATTTTGTTGAGGTTAAAACCGTTACAGAATACAGTAATTCTGTTACACATGTAACAGAAACAGGGGAGTTTAGGCCTGAAGACAATATGCACCCTTGGAAATTGCAGAGACTTGGTAGGGCAGTACAGTCATATTTGTTAGAAAAAAATGTTTTAGATGAAACAGAATGGCAGTTTGATTTAGTTACGGTGTATCTAGATAAGGATAAAAGACTCAATAAAATTGAGTTGCTAGCAGATATTGTCCTATAAGGGTAGGGGTTTGTTAAACCGTAACTTTGTGATAGAGTTTAGATTGTGTTTTCGGAGTGTAGTGTAACGGCTAACATTCCTGTTTTGGGAACAGGCGACTCCGGGTTCGAATCCCGGCACTCCGACAATTTATGGATGAATATGTGAAAGAAGGCTTGTTTTATGTGGTTCAAAAAGCATTTATTAAAAATGGTAATGACATTTTGGTATTAAATGATCCGAAAGAAGGGCTAGATTATCCTGGTGGGAAAATTCAAAAAAATGAAGATAGTATAGTGGATGCCTTGAAAAGGGAGGTTTTAGAGGAAACTGGAATTAGTATAGACATAAAGAAACCATTTTTTACTGCAATAGATAAATACCCAGAAGACCATAAACACGCTGGAAAACTATTTTATATTGTGTTTTATGAATGTGAATTTGTTTCTGGGGAAGTAAGTTTGAGTTCGGAACACAACAATTTTTCTTGGGTAAACAAGGATAATTATAAAAAAGTTGATGATGGAACGTGGTATTTTGATGTATTAAAAAGCTATTTATCTAATAAATAACAATTATAAAAAATGATGCGCCGGTCCTCGTGCGAGGAACCAGCGCATGCCCCAGTAGGGGACTTCAGGTCGAATCGGTTGAACGGGTCACTCGATGCTGTCGTTCGGGTCGGGGAGCTTGCCCCTGCCCCCACGACTCACCTTGCCGCCCTTCGAGCCAGCGATGCCCGCGGACTCGGAGTTCCACTCGTGGGCCGTGCCCTTTGCGTGGGCAGCCCTGCCACCCTTGCTTGCGATTTCTCGCTGACGCTCCGTGCTCATGGCAGCGAAGCCTCTTTTCTTCCCGTTCCGAACGTGATCCGTCATGGGTCCTCCAGGGTTTTCTGGCCAAGTCAGACTATATCAGAATAATAGAAACAGTCTAGTTTTTGTGGTAGTGTTTTTGTATGGTTTTTATAAAAAATAAAGAAAATTTTGTATGTGAAAAATGCGGCTTTGAGGTAGAAGGGGATGGTTTTACAAACCATTGTCCAGAGTGTTTGTGGTCAAAGCATGTAGATATTTCTCCTGGCGACAGACTAAATATCTGTGGGGGACTAATGGAACCAATACAAATACTGAAAAAGGGAAGAGAGTATTCTATTTTACACAAATGTACAAAGTGTGGGTTTGAAAAACCTAATAAGGCAAGTATGAATGATAATTTCCAAATTATTGTCCAAGTTTCTGCATCTGGCCAATCTCATCGTCTAAAATAATAAATAAAATTCTCAATGTACTAATTTGTACACCTCCAATTTTATTTATTATTTCATACGCGACCTTGTCTCAGATCCAGAAACTTTGTTAAAGGTTTTAGTTTGATCTTAGCAACTCTTCGGTAATAAGTTTTGTTAGTTCTGGTGCAGTTGAGGTGGCAAAACTTTCCGCAAAGTTTTTATGGTTTAAATCAAGAAATTGTCTCAGATTTATCTTTAGATCTCTTTGAACTTCTCTGTTTATATGTGAAACAGTAATGGCGTTTAGACCTCTGCTACTAGTCGTGTCCCCGTCAGAGCTGGTAGATATTATTCCTATGAGTGAAGTGTTGGAGTCTACTACTAAGCCTCCCGAAGATCCTTTCTGGGAAACTATGGTTCCTCCTACAGAGACTATGTCTATGGTTCCATTTTTGAAAGTAAAAACATCTTGAATTTGCGTAATACTACTTGCAACATTTAGATTTTGAATAATAGAAAGTCCACCTAGAAAACCAGCAGGGTAGGAGACTAGTAGTACTGGCTCACCAACAGCAATGTACTCTCTGGTATTTGGTGTTATATAGGTGTAACCATTTTTATTTTGTTCCCCATCTATTTCACCTGTAATACGAAGAAAGGCGAAATCGCTTTCACCAGTGCCTTTCGGGTCTTGATCTTTTAATAAAGTTTTATTTGCTTTTACCCAGTCTGGGGAAATGTAAACAAGTTCTATATTATATTTTGGATAAGCCGGACTGCCTGTTCTACCAACACATTTTAGATAATCTTTTTCTCTAAAATTTCTAAGTAGCATGTACTGGCCAATATGTGCATTTGTAAGTATTAGTCCATCACCATTTACAACAACACCCGTTCCTGAAATAGGCGAAAGTTCATTATATTTTGTGGTGCAAAAAATATTTACTATAGTTTTTCTGGATTCAGTGTTTATCTTTTCGAAATCCGGAGGAATGTAGGATGTGGTTGTCGCAATAATTTCTTTTGTTTCTTGAGGTTTAGAATCTTTCTGTATTTTTTTAGGGGTTGAAGTTGCTTTCGGTACAACTTTTATTTTTTCTGTTCCTGTGCTTGCGGCAGTTGTTTTTTGAGTAGTTGTGGCTTTGGGGCTGTCTTTCGGCGCGATGTATATTTCGGGTTTGGACGAATGAAAAAAACTAGTTATAGCGATAAGTGGAGTAAAAACTATTGTAGCGATAGCTTTTAGTAGCATGGCATAATTATACCACTTAGAAATAACTTAAAAATTGCGAGGTGTTCGTTTTTCTGTTACCATAGTCTTGTTAAGTATTGCGGGATTAGTTTATCGGTAAAACAACAGTTTTCCAAACTGTGGAGAGCGGTTCGACTCCGCTATCCCGCACACACGACGAAAATAACCTCCTAAACGGAGGTTTTTTCGTACGTGTGTGAACCGGAGCGCGACGGCGCGAGGTCGGGTCGGGAAAGTTTTTAACAAAAAACTATTCCTGACCAAGAGAAAGGCCATTGTGTCCAAGGAGTGAGACATCCGCTATTTAAATACAAAAAACACCCCACCGGGTGTTTTTTGTTTTCCTCTAGAGAAAATCTTATTTCACTGCATCCTTCAGAGCCTTAGCCGCTCTAAACTTCGGAACTCTCATAGCTGGAACGGAGATAGTTTCTCCAGTTCTAGGGTTTCTAGCTTGTCTAGCTGCTCTAGTTTTAGTAGAGAAGATTCCTAGGCCTGCTATAGAGACCTCACCTCCTTTTTTAAGTGTGTTCACAACAGAGTCAATCATAAGATCTACGATTTCTTCTGCTTGGACTTTAGTACCACCTAACTTTTCATGTACTGCATCAACAATACCTGCTTTGTTCATATTTGTGATGATTAAGCCACTAATAAAACTCACTATCTACTAACCTGTAGTATACAGTAAGCCTTTTTTAGGGCAATATCTTGACAAAGTTTGGTTTTATTGTTTTATCTTGCAAATTCTATAGTGCGGTTCTCTCTGATTACAGTAACTTTTATCTCTCCAGGGTATTTCAACTCAGATTCTATTCTTGTTGCAATATCTCTTGCCATTTTTTTCGCTTCTAGGTCAGTAACTTCTGCTGGTGTTACAAAAACCCTTATCTCTCTACCTGCTTGTAGGGCATATGATTTTTCGACTCCCTTAAATGAAGTTGCTACTGCTTCCAAATCTTTCAGTCTTTTTAGATAGTTTTCTACACTGTCTCTTCTTGCACCTGGTCTTCCTCCAGAAATAGCGTCCGCAGACTGAACTATCATAGACTCTATAGTTTCATAAGGGTATTCCTCATGATGCGCCTGCATTGCTTTTATAATATTTTCATCAGTACCAAACTTTTGTAGTATTCTTCTTCCTATTTCTACGTGAGTACCTACTACTTCATGGTCTAGTGCCTTTCCTATGTCATGAACCAGTGCCCCTGCTTTGGCTACCTGTACATTTGCACCGATTTCTTCTGCTAGCATTCCAGCAATATGTGCCATTTCAACAGAGTGAGCCAAAACATTTTGACCATAACTTGTTCTAAAGTGTAGTCTTCCCAAAATAGAAACAACTTTTGGATCAAGTCCCAAAACGCCTGTTTCGTATACCGCTTCCTCCCCTTTTTCACGAATAATTTTGTTTATCTCGTCTTCAGCTGCTTTTACCATGTCCTCAATCTTTGCAGGCTGGATTCTTCCGTCAGCAATAAGTTTTTCTAGGGCTACTTTGGCAATCTGTCTCCTAACAGGGTCAAAAGAGGAGATAGTGATAGAGCCTGGTGTGTCGTCTACGATAACCTCAACACCCGTGCATCTTTCAAATGCTTTTATGTTTCTACCTTCTTTTCCAATGATTTTTCCTTTTAGTTCATCGCTCGGAATACTTACGTTTGTTGTAAGCATGTCGGATGTAACAGAGTTTGAAAGTCTCTGTATAGAAGTTGCAAGTATTGCTTTCGCTTTTTCCTCTATTTTTTCACCTCCAGTAGTTTCAAGTTTACGCATTCTAACAAGAATATCTTCCTCAGACTCCTTCTCTACTCTTTTTAGAATTTCCTCCCTTGCTTCCTCTGGAGTAAGTCTGGCGATTTTCTGAAGTTCCTCTTTTTTCTGTTGCTCTATTTTTTCGGCGTTCTCACGGATCTGCTTTATTTCCTGTATTTTTAGCTTTACTTCTTCAACTTCTTTATCCAAATCTCCTTGACGTTTCAAAAGCAACTCATCTTTTTTGATAAGGCGTTCTTCGTTTTTTCTAGCATCTTCCTCTTTTTGTTTTATTTCAGAGCGTGCTTCTGTTACGATTTCTTCTGCTTTTCTTTCTGCTTCCTCTATTATTCTTTGCTCTCTGTCTTTGGCAACCAGCATCATTTGCTGGATGTCTAGTTCCATTGAGCCTTTTTTACTTTTCGCTACTAGGATACGCAAATAGTACCCTATAACTAGGGATACTAGAGACGCTCCTCCTAGGAGCAAGCCTATTTTTTCTAATGTCATTTTTTCGGAAACTTTCGCTTTCTACTTCTCGAGACTTTAAGGTAAAACTGTGGTTTTATATGGGAAATACTTTAAAATTTTCAATTTGATTACGGAATTTCGGTAAATTTCAGGACAAATCAAGAAAAGACAAAAACTAACGGTTTATTATTAATTAAATAATATCCGTACTATATAAGAAAGGGGGATACAAGTCAATTTTCAAGTTTTATAGAACTTTGTCTACGATTCCGTACTTCTTTGCTTCTTCAGCAGTCATGTAGAAGTCTCTGTCCATATCCTTTTCAACTTTAGCCATAGATTGGCCTGTATTTTTAGCAAACATTTTAGCCAAACTCTCCTTATTTCTAAGCATTTGTTTCGCAGTTATTTCAATATCTGACACCTTTCCTTCGAGACCTCCTCCCCATGGTTGGTGAATCATTACTTCAGCGTTAGGTAGTATGAATCTTTTTCCTTTAGTTCCGGCTGCCAAAATATGTGCGCCCATAGATGCTGCAAGTCCGACTGCAACAGTAGATATGTCGTTTTTTATATGATTCATCGTGTCTACTATTGCAAGTCCTGCTGTAACACTGCCTCCTGGTGAGTTTATGTAAAAAGAAATGTCCTTCTTAGGGTCTTCTGATTGCAAAAATAGCATTTGAGCAATAATAAGGTTGGCTACATGGTCGTCTATTGGGCCATCTAGGAAAATAATATTATCGCGAAGTAGGCGAGAGAATATGTCGTATGCTCTTTCGCCGAACTGGGATTTTTCTATTACTGTTGGTATTAACATAAGGCTGAGTATACCAGAAAGTGCGTTTTTGTAAAATTGTGGTATAGTTTCATAAAACAAATTTTATGAGAATCCATAGGTTTTATATAGCCACTCCAATAAAAGATAAGCGTTTTGATGTCACCGACCGAGACATGATCCACCAGTGGAAAAGCGTTTTTCGTTACAATGTTGGGTCACAAGTGATTCTCTTTGATGGTTCTGGTGTTGACTACCTATGCATGATCACTTCACTTAGAAGTATGGGCGCTACTTTGGAAGTAATAGAGAATAAAGAAATCAAAATGAAACGAAATAATGTGTATTTATGCATGGCTCTTATAAAAAAAGATAACTTTGAACTAGTTTCACAAAAAGTTACAGAAATCGGTGTTACACACATTGTTCCCATACTTTGTGAGCACAGCGAAAAAAAGAATCTGAATATGGAGCGCCTTAACAAGATTGTTCTAGAAGCATCAGAACAGTCTGGAAGGGGAGATATCCCAACAGTTCATGAGGTTATGACTTTAGAAGAAGTTTTTCAGAAAGGAATATTGCCACAAGAAAAAATCGTCCTTCATCCAGAAGGTAAAACATTGAAGAAATACTTTGAAGGACTTAGCCAGGCTAAATCTTTTGCGGTATTTGTAGGACCAGAAGGTGGTTTTAGTCAGAACGAGTTAGATTTTTTCAAAAACTATAATGTTTCCCAGGTTACACTGGGTGAACAAATACTTCGAGCCGAAACAGCAGCTATCGCTATATCTAGTTTGCTTATTTTATAAGGAGAGAGATTATTTTTGCTCTTCCAAAAAATTAAACACTAATTCGTTAGTCAGAAAAGTCTCTACATACATTCTTACTCGGAAACGGTCTGCTTCTTTAAAGTTTGCAAGAATGTTTTCCATCTCTCTTTTTATATCCTCCTCCTTTGCAGTGATATTTTCATCTTTAGCAATTGTATTTAGGATTACTTGTGATTTTGCTCGTTTTACTGAGGCATCTTTCCATTCTGCTCTCAGGTCGTCCTCTGTTTTTTTAATATGTTTTAGATAATCCTCGTATGCAATACCGCTTCGAGCGATATCATCTTTAAACTGAGCCAGCATTTTATCCGTTTCGCCTTCAACGACGATTTTCGGAAGGTCTATAGTTGAGTCTTCGATTATTTTTTCTAGGATTGCAGTTCGTTTTTTATCTTTTTCCTTTACTTCTTTTTCTTTCGCAAGGTTTTCCTTTATCTTTGTTTTCATTTCTTCAAGACTCTCAAAGTTTCCAAGCATCTTTGCAAACTCATCGTTTACTTCGGGTAGGTCAGAGTCTTCTATTTTTCTATGATTGTGTTCCTTTCCTCCACCTGCTTCTGCATGAACTTTTTCATGAGCAATATTTTCTCTAATGTTTTGTATAACATCTTCTACATCTTTGTCAGTAACAGAAATATCCTCAGTTTTTTTAGAAAGAACACCCTTCGCTGCTTTTTTGTAGTCAGAAAGCAAAACCATCGGCATAAGAGAAGTTTTGATTTTAAACTCCATAGGACTTCCAACGCCTATTTTTGTAATAGTTATTTCTGGTCTACCGATAGCATCTATATTGTGCTCTTCTAGAATGTTTGGGTATTCTTCGTTTAGTGCAATCTCCGCCGCTTCTTCTAGAAGTGTTCCTTCTCCTATCTTTTGTGCAACCAAAGAGTCTGGTGCTGTACCTTTTCTGAAACCAGGAAGTTCTACATTTTCCTTAAGCTTTTTAAGAGCCTTCTCTCTCATTAAACTCATTTTCTCAGCTGTAATAGAGCCGATAATTTCCAACTCTCGTTCAGGAAGAGGGGATAGTTTTATATCATTATAATTTTTTTCATCTTTAGATTTTTTTGTCATATGAAAATGAGTCTATATTATTCGCCTTATTTTAGCAAATAATTTTTTAGAAAGCTTAAATTTGAGACAAGATTGCGGATAAAACAAAAACTGAACCCGGAGGTGTACATTTAGTACATTGAGGATTCAGTTTTTATTTTTAGCCGATAAGGTTGGCCAAATTTGAGCTTTTTAACTATTCTAGTTCAGCAGTGGTATTTAGTTCTGCCCCCAAGTTGTCCAAGTTCGTTGCTTTCAAGTCTGCTTCTATAGAGTTTAGGTCATCTGAACCTGTAACGCTCATTATAGCGTTTGCTTCCATGTTGTCGTCTACAACTGGAGAAGTTTCTTCTGTGTCATTTGAAACTAGACCTTCTTTCATTCTCGCCTCGTCTATTCTTTTACCCCAGAAGTATAGTCCACCAAGGATAATGATAGCGATTATTATTATTGTGCCTATAATAGATCCTATTGATGACTTGTTTTCATGTGGTTGCACTGGTGCACTGTTTACTGGCTGGTTATTTGTAGGCATATTTGTCATAGGAGGGATATTTTGTTGTGTATTTTGTGGTTCCATATTTTTAAATATTATTTAATTAATTTGTACCTGTTGTTGTTGCTGTAGGAGTAGTTGTTGCCTTACCGTTGTTTAATTGTGACATACCCTTTAGGCTTCCAAGCGCCTTTTCAAGCATTTTGTGAGCTTCTTTTAGATGTTTCTCTATACCTTTCTCTATGCCCTTCATTTTTTCTAGGTTTTCTTTTTTAACAGTATCAGTAGTAGTAGATAGGTTTTGTGCGGTTGTACTTGCGGTAAGTTTTAGGTTTGCTAAGTCAGTTTTAGCACTTTCTATATGAGTTTTTGCTTCTGCTGTTAGTTTTTCTGCCTCCGTAGTGTTTCCACCTCCAGTTTTAACTTTTTCAATTCTAGTATTCAACTTTGACATTATTGACTCTTCTCTTTGTATCGTAGCCTCTATTCTTCTTAGCATTTTATCAAACTGTCGCTTTACTTCTTTCATTATTCTTTCTCTTCTATCCTCCATTCTTTCTTTCATTTTTTCTGTACCACTAGCGATTCTGTCCTTAATATCCTCTCTTTTTTCTTTTAGTCTTTCTGTTGTACTAGCTAGTTTGTCTTTTCTGGCCTCAGCAGTACTAGCCATTTTATTCTTTAGTTCCATCTCTCTTTTGTCATCCATCATGGCCTTTACAGGTCTTGGTGGTTTTACTCCAGATGTACTAGCATTTTGTGGGGGAGGTAATGTGCCTGTATCTTGTGCCAAAGCCACTGTTGCACCTCCTAGAGCAATAATAGTTATGAGTGAATTTAATATAAGTTTTTTCATCATTTCAAAAATTACTTTTAATATTGTAATGAAATAATTATACACCATAGATCTGGTTTTTGTTTTCAGTTGTTAACATCAAAAAACCGCACATACTGTGCGGCTTTTTGAGAAATATTATTTTCCTGAGTTTTTATCACCGACGTAGAGCGAGAGAAATGAAAGCGTACTCACTTTCATTTCCGAGCCGAGGAGGGTGATATAAGGTTTAAGACCTTTTATAGTTTTCTCTAGCTCTTTCAAATGCTTCCATAGCCTTATCCTTTCCATCAATACCATTGATTTCTACAACTTTGTCTTGAAGATTCTTGTATGTTTTGTAGAAGTGCTCGATTTCCTTTAGAGTGTGTTTGTTTACATCTTTTAGGTCTTTAACATCATCCCATCTAGGGTCTTTTACTGGAACAGCGATGATTTTCGCATCAGACTCACCGTCATCTACCATGTTTACAACCGCTACGGGTCTAACTTTTACAAGTATTCCAGGGGCTAGGGGATTTGTTGTAAGAACTAGCACATCTAGTGGGTCGCCATCATCCCAAAGAGTTTGAGGAACGAAACCGTAGTCAAAAGGGTAGTCCTGAGTAGTGTACATCGCTCGATCTAGCATGATAAGACCAGTTTCTTTGTCTATCTCGTATTTGTTTTTACTACCTTTGTTTATCTCAATAATAACATTCATTTTCTCAGCAGATCCGGCGTCGATTTCCTTTATTAGATTCATTTTATTAGTTTTTTAAATGATTAATAATTTTATTCTAGCACAATTATTTTTCTTCAGATGTAGTTTCTGCCTCCGCACTATCTTTTTGTACAGACTGTATGTCTATTTTCCATCCAGTTAGCTTCGCGGCTAGGCGAACATTTTGTCCTCCTTTACCGATAGCTAGTGACTGTTGATCCTCTGAAACAGTAACAGTTGCTTGTTTTTCTGTTTCGTTTATTTTTACTTCTAGGATTTTTGCTGGAGATAGAGCATCCTCGATAAACTTTTTAGGGTCTTCATTCCACTCTATAATATCTATTTTCTCTCCTCCTAGTTCTGACATAACTGTTGAAACACGTACTCCTCGCTGACCAACCATAGAACCAACTGGGTCAATGTGTGAGTCTGCAGAAGAAACTGCGATTTTTGTTCGAGAACCAGCTTCTCTTGCTACAGATTTTACAACCACTGTGCCGTTTGCGATTTCTGGCGCCTCTGCTTCAAATAGTTTCTCTAGAAACTTTGGGTGACTTCTTGAAAGTCTTAGAAACACACCTTTTCCAGATTCTTCTACTCTATATAGGTATGCTCGTACTCTTTCTCCTTGTCCAAATCTTTCTCCTGGGATTTGTTCCTCGTATGGAAGTAGTCCTGTTGCTCGGCCCATGTCTATAAAGATATTGCCTCGCTCGATTCTTTGTACAGTTCCTGTAACTATTTCTCCTTCACGTGCACCGAACTGACTAATAATAGAAACTTTTTCAGCCTCTCGTATTTTTTGCATGATAACTTGCTTTGCTGTTTGTGCAGCGATTCTAGAATAGTCGTCTTGTGACTCAAGAGGGAAGATCATTTCCTCTCCTAGAGCAACATTTTTCTTTATTCTTCGAGCATCATCTATCATTATATGATGTTCAGGGTTGTATAAGTCTATTTGTGTAGAAGGGTCTGCTGTAGGGTCAAACTCTGGTAGATCGTCTTCGTCCATAACAACAGTAGTATCATCCACTACCTTTTTAACCTGGAACATTTCTGTTTTTCCAGAGTTCATATCGAACTTTGCCTTAACTATTTGTCCTTTCTTTCCGTACTCTTTTTTGTATGCAGTTGCTAGGGCAAGTTCAATAGCCTCAAGGATTTTTTCTCGAGGGATACCTCTTTCTTCTTCTAGTTGTGTTAGTACACTACTTACTACTTTTAAATCAATCATTTTAATTTTAATTATTTTGGTAAAGCTGTTTAATTGTTTTTTTACCCCTGGTAAAAAAACGAGCCCGCCCGGGTGGGCGAACTTCAATATCAGTATAATACACCCTATATTATTTCTTGTCAAATCCATAAATTCATCTGTTGTAAGAAACAAATCAATAAAATTTTACAAATTTGTGTAAATCTTTAAGCATTACAAAAAAATATCTGTTACAATATTAGTAATAAATTTCTATGCACATTGAAGAAAAACAATTAAAAGATTTTATTTTGGATTCCGGTCTTGTTTCAAAGACAGATATTGAGGCTGTAGAAAAAGAAACAAAAGAAAAAGGTGGCAACTTGGGTAAAGCTTTGGTAAATAAGGGCAAACTTACCGAGGATGACTTGCGTCGAATGCAGGCATACATACTAGGTATTCCTTTTGTTGATTTGAAAAAAGAAAAACTTCCTTTCGAGGTCCTTTCACTTATTCCAGAGCCAATCGCAAGAAACCACAACATTGTGGCTTTTAAAAAAACTGACAACAGTCTTGAGGTGGCCATGTTAGATACAGAAGACCTTACTGCTATAGATTTCGTTAAAAAGAAAACCGGTCTAAAGATTTTGCCTCGACTTACAGATGATGAGTCAATAAAAAGTGCAATACTTCAGTATCAAAAAAGTCTAAAGGCAGAGTTCGGCGACCTTATTGCGGAGGATGTAAGTAATATTAAAAGTATTCCTTCAAATGTAGATGGTGCAGAACTAAACGAGCAGGATCTAAAAAAGATGGCCGATGATATCCCGATGATCCGTATCGTAGATACTCTTTTGAAACATGCCATACTTCAAAACGCTTCAGATATTCATATAGAGCCACAAGAAGCAGAACTTTTGGTGAGATACCGTATAGACGGATTACTGCATGATGCCATGATTTTACCTAGAAACATGGCCCCAAGTATCGCTGCACGTATAAAAGTTCTGTCTTCTCTAAAACTAGATGAAAAAAGACTTCCACAGGACGGAAGATTTAAAATCGACTCTGATGGAGAAAAAGTTTCTTTCCGTGTTTCATCACTTCCTACATATTACGGAGAAAAGATCGTGATGCGTTTGCTTCGTGAAAATGTTTCCGGTTTTACACTAGAAGCGCTTGCATTTCACGGGGAAGGGTTGGATAGAATCCATAAGGCGGTAAAAAGTACAACAGGAATGATCCTAACTACAGGTCCTACTGGTTCTGGTAAAACAACTACACTATATACTGTGCTAGATATCCTAAATACTCCAGATGTAAACATCTCTACTATTGAAGACCCTATCGAATACCAGATGAAAAGAGTAAACCAAACCCAGGTTCGTCCCGAAATCGGTTTTACTTTTGCTTCAGGACTCCGAACACTGGTTCGTCAGGATCCGGATATTATCATGGTAGGAGAGATTCGAGACGGTGAGACGGCGTCTCTGGCTATTAACGCGTCCCTTACAGGTCATGTTGTGCTTTCAACACTTCACACAAACTCTGCGGCGGGTGCCGTGCCTAGACTTATAGATATGAAAGTTGAACCTTTTCTTATTGTTTCTACTATAAATATTATTATTGGTCAGCGACTTGTACGAAAACTTACCGACCAAAAAGAGAAATACTTTTTAACAAAAGCCGAGATAGACACTTTGGGTAAGTCTATAAATCTAGATAAAGTACTAAACGCTCTTAAAGACGAAAAAGTTATTGGCAAAAGCGACAAATGGGAAGACGTTCCGTTTTGGCGACCTAAAAAAGACGCAAATCCAGAAGACTGTTTTGCAGGAAGAAGTGGTATTCACGAAATTCTAAAAGTTTCTCCGGCGATAAAAGAAATTATTTTGAAATCTGGTACAACAGATGATATTCAAAAAGTTGCAGAGGCTGAAGGTATGCTAACTATGATGGAAGATGGAATTTTCCAAGCAGTACAGGGTTATACAACTATTGAGGAGGTGCTTCGAGTTATTTCTGAATAGTATAGAACTTCCAAAACTGGCGAATTTCTTGTTTCGTTTTTGAAAATTCTCGTCAGTGTACTAAATGTACACCTCCTCATATTTCCAAACTCTCAACGTCGGATTTCATCCAGTTTGTGAAAGTTTAATGTTGTCTTGAGATTATTTGACAAAGTATATAAATGATGTATTGTTTGGTGTAGAAAGCTCCAGATGAGGCGAAGAACGTCTCCTTTCTAGAGAAGAGCTCTAGGATGATCGGAGTTGAGGCTTATCATGGTTGAAAGAATCGATGGGAAAGTGTCTGCGGGTGTGTGTTTTGCCGCAGCATTACTGCTCTCCCTTCTTACCTTCTTGATGTCTGAGAAGACAAGCACTGCCTTTTGTGCGTCGGCAGTGGTGTTCGCTGTCATGGGGTGGATTTCAGTCGCGTGTCTTTGTGACGACATTCGCCTTCAATGGCAGCGTGGCGAGAATGCCTGCAAAGAGAGAGAGGACAGAATCAATCTCGTAGTGTCCACATTCCTCACACAAGAGGCCGTGGATGCAAAGTTACAACAACTGGCTACAAAAGCAGAGAACATGTTTCGTGACCAGGCCCAGTACCACGAGGGCAAGGAACGAAACATCGACGACGTCACTGCTCTGCTGATTGCTCGAGCCGTGGCAAATGCAAAGAGTGAATTCTGGTCGGCACACGAGTTGGCCAAGAGTCTCGGCTTCAAGGTCCGTCCCAAGATCAGAAGCTACACCAAGAAGTAGCACCATCGCGCCCGCGGGTCACACAGACCCGCGGGCGTTTCGCATATAAAAACGAGTCTTAATTTTTTAAAACATTGCACAGTCAATTAGAAAACAACGACTGGAAGCGTCAGTCTGGAGAAACTGTTTGAGACACGTAACCGTGGCGAGTTTTTCGAGAAGACGAGCGAGAAGGAGGTTGTTTTCTTGATTGACGAGCATAGTAAAAGTTCAACAGAACTTTATACGTGTTTTAAAAAATAAGATGAGTCTATTTTTATTCACAATATTTAAATACAAATAATTTTTGTTTTGATACAATTATAGAAGCGAAAAAACTTTTATGTTGTTTCATTACAAAATTTTAAATAAAGAGGGAAAGGTGGTGGAGGGGAATATGGAAGCAAAAGATAAATTTGCTCTATATCATACTATTAAACAAGACGGTGCCACTGTAGTTTCTGCTGAAGAAGTAAAAGATAAAAAAGAATATAACATTCCTATACTTTCAGCGATGTTTGAAGGTGTAAAAACTCGTGACAAAATCACTTTTGCAAAAAACTTGGCAAAAATGACAGAGGCTGGTCTACCAATAACACGTGCACTTTCTATTTTGGAAAGACAGGCAAAGGGCCAGTTCAAAAAAATACTAGTTGGTCTTCAGGATTCACTAAACAAAGGAGATACTCTAAGTGATGCGATGAAAGTGTATCCAAAAGTTTTTTCTACACTTTTTATATCTATGGTAAAAGCAGGTGAAGAGTCTGGAAACCTAGCACAATCTCTACAGAACGTTGGTATGCAAATGGAAAAGTCATATCTTCTCACTAAAAAAATCCGGGGAGCGATGATGTATCCTGCAGTTATTTTCTCACTCATGATAGTTATTGGAGTTTTGATGATGGTTTACATGGTGCCAACACTTACAGCAACATTTATTGGTCTTGGTATAAAACTTCCTCTGTCTACGCGTATTATTATTTGGATAAGTAACTTCCTAAAATCAAACTTTATATACGTTATATTGGGAACTATTGGTTCAATATTTCTTTTCATTACAGGTTACAGAACACAAAAAGGCCAACGTATTGCGGACTATGTCTTCTTGCATCTGCCAGTAATAAAGGAGATTGTAAAACAAATAAACTCTGCTCGTACCGCCAGAACTTTATCCTCACTCATTTCTTCTGGAGTTGATATCGTTTTGGCGATAGGAATTACAAAAGAAGTTATACAAAACTCATATTATAAAACTGTATTGCAAGAAATACAGGAGGTGATTCAAAAAGGAGAGCCAATATCTGCTGTATTTACTGCAAATCCAAAACTTTATCCTCTTTTTGTGGGAGAAATGGTTTCTGTGGGTGAAGAGACGGGTAAAATCGGTGAAATGCTTATGGGTGTAGCGACATACTATGAAGAAGAAGTGGATCAGAAGACAAAAGATATGTCTTCAATCATTGAGCCGATTCTGATGATATTTATTGGTGCAGCGGTGGGATTTTTCGCACTGAGTATGCTAGGTCCGACTTATTCACTCGCCGACGCACTGTAGAAATTCCAAATTTGGCGAATTCCTTGTTTCGGTTTTGAAAATTCTCGGCGATGTACTATTTGTACACCTTCTCGGATTTTCAAAACCTCAACTACGGACTTCACTCAAATTTTAAATTTCTAAGAATGCTAATGAAAATAAAAAATTTAAAACAAAATACTAAAAAGGGTTTCTCGCTAGTCGAGTTACTTGTTGGTGTAACAGTTTTTACTGTTATCTGTGTGGTAGTATACGGTGCATATACAAGTATTTTTGATGTTGTGAAAACAAGTAGAGCAAAACTAGATGCCGTCGACCTTTCAAATGAACAGTTTGAAATCATCCGCAACTTACCATACGCAGATGTTGGTATATACGGAAGTATTCCTTCGGGACTTTTGACTCATTCGCAGACTCTTGTGCGTGGTCAAAATTCTTTTGATGTGACAACTACAGTGAGAAATGTTGATGATCCTTTTGACGGAACACTTGGAGGTGCTCCAAACGATCTTTCACCGGCAGACTTTAAACTAGTAGAGTTAGAAATAAACTGTACACTTTGTAAAAACTTTGTTCCGATCGTATTTACCACAAGAGTTGCGCCAAAAAATCTTGAAACAGCAAGTACAAACGGAGCACTCTTCGTAAAAGTTTTTGATGCTAATGGAAATCCTGTTGCGGATGCAAATGTTCATATTGTAAACAGTACAAACAACCCACCGATAACAATAGACGACGTAACAAATGCAAACGGTATGCTCCAGGTGGTAGATGCTCCACCAGGAGTAAACGCGTATGATATTACAGTAAGTAAAAGCGGTTACTCTACAGACAAGACATATGCACCGACAGGGGGAAATCCAAATCCAGTAAAGCCACTTGCTACTGTGGCGCTTCAGCAAGTTACTCAACTTTCTTTCACTATAGACAGAACGAGTACTTTTAATGTGAGTTCGGTAACTTCAAGCTGTACACCTGTTGGAAATATAGACTTCAATATTAAAGGAGCAAAACTTTTGGGAACAACTCCTGATGTTTTGAAATATGATCAGGACAAGTTTACAAACGGGGGAGGGTTACTATCTATAAGTGGTCTAGAGTGGGATTCTTACACTTTAACTTTGGAAGACTCAGTTTACGATCTTGTTGGTTGGAACCCTATTTCTCCTATAAGTTTACTGCCGAACAGTACACAGGATATACAACTCGTAGTTGCAACAAAAAATCCTAGAACTCTAGTAGTCACTGTTTTGGATGGTTCAACCAACCTTCCACTTTCTGGTGTAGATGTAACAATTTCAAAATCTGGATTTACTTCAGTTACAAACTCAACTGGTCAGGGTTTTATAAATCAAACAGACTGGTCAGGAGGATCGGGACAAGCAACTAGTACAGACCCGTCACAGTATTTTACTTCAGATGGAAATATTGCAAACAACAACCCAGCAGGTGAACTTACACTCGCACAAGTTTTTGGGGAGTATGTGAGTAGCGGAGTTTTGACTTCATCAACATTTAATATTGGCTCACCTGCAAACTTTCAAAAAATTGGTTGGAACCCAACAAGTCAGCCTCCACAGTCCGGTTCTCCTACTGTAAGGTTTCAAATCGCTACAAACAACGATGGTGGTGCTTGGAACTATACTGGTCCAGACGGCACAGCGGGAACATTTTATACTGTAGGGGATCAAAATATTCATAGTTCAAACAACTCCAAACAATATTTGAGATATAAATTATTTCTAGATTCTGCTTCTACGGCTACATCTCCAAATATTTCTGATGTATCATTTACTTACACATCACAGTGTACTCCTCCGGGACAAGTATCTTTCTCCGGACTACCTGCTGGAACTTATGATGTTCATTTGGAAAAAACAGGTTACGTTGACCAGGATATATCTGTGAGTGTAAGTACTGACTGGCAGAACCAAAGTGTTATTTTGTTGCCAAACTAAAATGAAAAATATAACTCAATTCAAAAGAGGCTTTTCACTAGCAGAAATACTTATAAGTGTCGCGATACTTTCTGTTATTGCATATACAGTATCTATTTTTCAGAGAGATGTATTTTCGCTAAATACAAACCTGCAAAGTAGTCTTAATGCCCAGTTGGAAGCAAGACATCTTATAAAAACAATTATTTCTGAACTTAGAAAAACTAGCACATCTGCAACGGGAACGTATCCTATAGAACTGGCGTCATCTACAGGTATAACTTTTTATTCTGATGTTGGTAACAATGGGACAATAGATAAAGTTCGGTACTACTTAAGTGGTAAAACTATTAAAAAAGGAGTGATCACTCCTACTGGAAACCCGCCAGTATACAACTCTGGAAGTGAAGTTACTACTACACTTTTAAACTATGTGGTGGCTAGTTCTACTAAACCGATATTTCAATACTACACTTCAAATTATTCAGGAACTACTTCACCATTAACTATCCCGCCAGACATATCCACAATAAGACTAGTGAAAATAACTGTTATAATTGATACTGACCCGAACAGATCTCCAACCCCGATAGTTGCGACTTCGCAAGTGAACCTACGAAATCTTAAAGACAACCTTTAATGAAAAACAAAAAAATATCACAACGAGGCAGTTTGATGATACAGGCACTAGTTTTCGGTTCCATTTCTGTTGTTCTTATAGGTGCACTTATTAGTTGGGCTGCTGTAAACATTAAGTCCGGTAAACTTTCAATAAAAAGAGAACAAGCATTACAAATAGCAGAGGCGGGAATAGATTACTATAGATGGCATTTGGCACATGCTGCTACAGATTATCAGGATGGTACAGGTGTAGCGGGCCCATATGTGCACGACTTTTTCGATAAAGACGGAGTAAAAATCGGAGAATATTCTCTAGAGATTACACCACCACCTACAGGTTTTACTTTGGTAAAAATAAAATCAACAGGAAAACTTTTGTCAGACCCAACAGTAACTAGAACAATACAGACAGGTCTAGCGATACCTTCACTTGCAAAATATGCTATTGCCTCAAACAGTGACATTCGTTTTGGAGAGGGAACAGAAGTTTTTGGTCCTATACATTCAAACGGTGGTATACGTTTTGATGGTCTAGCACACAACTTGGTTACAAGTTCAAGAACATCCTACGATGATCCTGACCACACAGGAGGTTCAGAATATGGTGTTCATACACACTTGAACATTCCTCCAACTAGCACAAATGATACCTTTCGTGCTGCAGAGGCACCGAATGCTACTTTAGCAAACAGAGCCGACGTATTTATGGCGGGTAGACAGTTTCCAGTTCCGGCTATCGACTTTCTAGGATTTACAACTGACCTTGCGACTATAAAAACAAACGCTCAGGCAAGTGGAAGATATTTTGGAGCATCTGGTGCTTTGGGTTATAGAGTCTTATTTAAAACAGATGACACTTTTGATTTGTACAGAGTAAACAATATTACTGCAACACCAAACAACTGTAGTGAAACTACAACCGGTTGGGGAACATGGAGTATTAGAACAACAAACGGTTCTCAAACTTTTATAGCAAACTACGCTATACCTGCAAACGGACTTATCTTTGTGGAGGACAATGTTTGGGCAGAGGGGCAAATAAATAGTGCCAGAGTAACTTTGGCTGCAGGAAAGTTTCCAGACAATGCTGCAACTAGACCTAATATAATGATAAATAATAATCTTTTGTATACAAACTATGATGGTCAGGATGTTATTTCGCTTATTTCACAGGGAAATATAAACGCAGGGCTTTCGAGTGCAAGTACTATGCGTGTGGACGCTGCTTTGGTTGCACAAAATGGTCGCGTAGGTAGATATCACTATTCTTCAAACTGTGGAACTGGCTATCAGAGAACAAAAATTACACTATATGGAATGATCGCAAGTAACCAAAGATACGGTTTTGCCTATACAGACGATACTGGCTATGCAGAAAGAGACATTATATATGATGCAAACTTGTTGTATGGTCCGCCGCCTAGTTTCCCGCTGACCGGCGATCAGTATCAGATAGTCTTCTGGCAAGAACTGTAAAACTTCCAAATTTGGCCAATCTCATCGTCTAAAATAAAACCCGGCTCGTCAATGTACCGTAAGTACACCTCCGATCCGGTTTTTATTTTATACGCGATCTTGTCTCAAATTATAAAAGTTCTACCACATCGGCGTATATTGGATTTTCGTATACAAAACAATAATTTGGTACAATATTGCCATATGAAAAAACAGAAAAAACTGATTGTGGGGAACTGGAAGATGAATCCGGTTGAAGTAGAAGATGCCAAAGACATTGTAAGTGCAGTCAAAAGAAGCGCGGCGAAATTAAAGAAAGCCCAAGTGGTTGTTTGTCCTCCATTTGTATACACATCATTATTTACAAAATCTAAGGGCACAAACTTTTTCCTTGGTGCACAAAATGCAAACTCTGAAACTTCTGGTTCATATACTGGTGAAGTAAGTTTCTCAATGCTGTATCAGCTTGGTGTGCGTTTTGTTATCGTTGGACACTCTGAGAGGCGAAAGATGGGGGAAACAGACGAAGTTGTAAACAACAAAGTAAAATCTGTTGTAAACGGAGGTATGACAGCGATTGTTTGTATTGGAGAGTCTAATAGAGATCATAACGGAGATTATCTTGAGTTAATCAGAAAACAAATTCACATTGCTTTAACTGATGTTCCTAAAAAACTCTTACCTCAAGTAGTTATTGCGTATGAACCTGTCTGGGCTATTGGAGCAACGAGTGCTATGTCGCCAAGAGATTTACATGAAATGTATATTTATATTAAAAAAGTTTTAAACGATATGTTTAGTATCGCAAGTGATGATGTGAGGATCCTTTATGGTGGTTCAGTAGACAGTGTAAATGCAGAAGAACTTATGAAAGAGGGAAATGTTTCAGGATTTTTGATTGGAAGGCAGAGTCTGGCACCAAAAGATTTTATAGAAATTATGAAACTAGTAGACCAAAACTAAAATGAAATATCTAAATGACTTAGCAGAAGGGGATTTGAAAGGTAAATACGTGTTACTAAGACTTGATCTAAACGTGCCTATTATAAATGGTGAGGTAAATGACACTTTTAGACTAGATAGAGTTATAGATACAGTAGATTTATTGCGAGAGAAAGGCGCGAGAACTATTATTATTTCTCATATAGAAAGTGGCGACAAAACATTAGTCCCTGTTTGGCATTATCTAAACGGCTTTTTTCCTCTAGAGTTTTCTCCTACATACTTTACTGCTGAATCTATAGAAAAAGTTTCAAAACTAGAAGACAGAGGGGTGATACTTTTCGAAAACCTTCGAGTAAACCCGGGCGAGAAAGAAAACGATGAAGAGTTTGCAAAAAAACTTTCACAAATGGCGGAGATTTATGTAAATGATGCTTTCGCAGTTTCACACAGAAAACACGCTTCTATTGTCGGTGTGCCAAAGTTTCTACCATCTTATGCAGGACTTCTTATGCGACAGGAGGTAGAACACTTGGGAAAAGCCTTTAACCCAGAGCGACCATTTATTTTTATACTTGGCGGAGCAAAGTTTGAAACAAAAATGCCACTCATCACAAAGTTTATCGGAAAGGCAGATAAAATTTTCCTTGCAGGTGCACTCGCAAACAATATTTTCAAAGAAAGAGGTTTGGAACTTGGGACATCACTTGTTTCAGAAGTTACTGCGGACTTGCGAGGTATATCTAACAGTGAAAAAGTCGTAACACCAACGGATGTTACTGTAACAAACGGAAACAAAGAAGTAATAAACAGAAGAGATTGTGAACTGTTGAAAGACGAGTGCATTGTAGATGTTGGTCAGGAGACTATTCATCAGTTACAAAATTTAGTTAAGGGAAGTAGAACTATTTTGTGGAATGGTCCTTTGGGAAACTATGAGTTAGGTTTTCAAGATAAGACAGAAGTGCTAGCAAAAATGGTGGCAGATCTTACAAAAAATGAAGGCGTTACTTCTATAGTTGGTGGGGGAGATACTATTGCTTCGATAAACAAACTTGGCTTAAACGATGATTTCACTTTTATTTCTACTGGAGGCGGTGCGATGTTGGACTACCTGGTGAACGAAACCCTCCCCGGTCTGGACGCACTTAAATAATTCACTAGAAAAACCGCACACTTGGAGGAGTGTGCGGTTTTACTATGCTTGACTTTAATGCATATATTGTGGCATAATTTAGGAGTAGAAGTTCTTTTATTAAGATTAGTGTAGTCATAGCCAAAAGAGGTTTAAGTACAGACACTTTTTGGCTATGACTACATCGTGTGGTCCGCTAGCACAACCATGGAGGTTGTATGAAGATCAGTGATGTCTCGAAACTCAGGGGACCGCTCGGAGAACTCATGAACCAGCTTCTCGGCCAGAACGGTGAGGAGCGACTTGCAGAACTCAACCTCTGGCTCAAGCGAGTCGGTGTTGGGATTCTCCTCACCATCGACCGAACTCTGACTGCCGAACAGGCAGTGGAGAAGACCGGTCGAGTCTGGTGGCACAAGAACCAGGTGGAGCTCGACAACGCTCCAATCTCTGGATCGTTTCAAGTCTCGCTGGAGATCTTCGAGCTCGACTACGAGCCGACGCTGGTGGAACTCGACAGAGAGTACGCCTCTCGGGGTCTCAAGCCTGATCTCTCGGCTCTCTCACAGTACATATGCGAGAAGCCGGAAGCAGCAGACGACAGACCCATCGCTTGCCAGTGGGGTTTCAAGCCCGAAGGTACTGCAGCGTGCGCCGTCTTTAACCGGGGCACCTCGGAGCGCGGTGTGTTCGTGGACCGCTTCGGCACTCGCTGGGGTCGTCTGTATCGTTTCGCCGGCGTTCGTGAAGTCAAGTAACACAAGCCCTCAACTATGAGGCAAAATATATGACCGCACACTTGGAGGAGTGTGCGGTTTTTCGTTTATATTTCGTTCAAGTCCTTGTTTTCTGTTGTTTGAAGCTTAAGCGGTATTAGGTGAACATGAACATGTGGAACATCTGTGCCAACGATTCCTAATCTAACATAGTCAGCGTCGTAATCATTTTTAAGTTGTAATCCAAGTTTTTTTGCCACCTTAAATAATTCAGTATATGTTTCGTCCGGTACATCCAGAAACCATCTATGATGATCTTTGGTTATAAGGAGTGTGTGACCGGGTGCTTTCGGGTGGATATCGAGGAAAGCTATAGTTTTATCATCCTCATAAGTTTTTTTAGCTGGTATTTCTCCACTTACTATTTTGCAAAATATACAGTCATTCATAAACTTTATATTACCACAAAAACCTCGTTGAACTCATGACTTTTGTGGAACATCGCGGAACCCGTGAAGAGGTGAGTGAGAAAGTCTGGGAGACTTTCGCAAGACCTTGAGCACAAAGTGGCGAAAGGTGTACAGTTCCTGTAAGGAACGAAGAAATTTGCCAGCAGGCGAATATTCTGTTTCCAGAAAAGTTATGAGGAAAAAGAGGTTGTTTATGTGTGCTAAACTATTGGGATGACTAAATACGCTGTACGAAAGCTTATTCCGAAAAAGGCAGACAAAAATCTAGAGGGCTACTCTCCACTTGTGAAATCCCTACTTCACACTAGAGGGATAGAAGACTCAGATACAGCAGAGAAGTTTCTAAACCCAAAGTATGAAGACTTGCACGACCCCTTTTTGCTTAAAAATATAGACAAGGCAGTAGAGAGAATATTGTCGGCGATAAAGACGGATGAAAAGATTGGGATTTTCTCTGACTATGATGCAGATGGTATTCCTGGTGCAGTAGCACTACACGACTTTTTCAAAAAGATTGGTTTTGATAATTTTATAAACTATATTCCACTTCGAAACGAGGAGGGCTTTGGTCTAAACGACACAGCGATAGAAAATCTTAGAGACCAGGGAGTAAAACTTGTTATCACGATAGACTGCGGTATTACAGATGTTTCCCAGGTAGAACTTGCAAATAAGTTTGGTATGGATGTGATTATCACCGACCACCACTTGCCACATGCAGAAGTTCCAAAAGCATTTGCAATAATAAACCCAAAACAAGAAGGGTGTGAGTATCCAGACAAAATGCTTTGTGGTAGTGGAGTGATTTTCAAACTGATCCAAGCACTTATAAAACGTGGAAATGAAACTGGAGTTTTTGAGCTGAAGGATGGTCAGGAAAAGTGGTTTCTAGATATGGTGGGACTAGCGACACTATCGGATATGGTGCCACTTACAAATGAAAACAGAATTATCTCGTACTACGGAATGAAAGTTTTACAAAGAAGTCCTCGTCCAGGGCTTCAGAAACTACTTGCACTACTTAAGATAAACCAAAACAAACTTACCGAAGACGATATTGGCTTTATGATAACTCCTCGCATAAACGCAGCGTCTCGTATGGGGGTGCCACTCGATGCCTTTAAACTACTTTCTACAAAAGACGAGGTGGAGGCTGGGGTTTTGGCAAAACATTTGGATGAAAAAAACAGTGAGAGAAAAGGTGTGGTGGGAAGTATGATACGAGAGATAAAAAAGAAAATAGAGGACAGGGGGGAGGGTGTTAGAAACGTTTTGGTTTTCGGAAATCCAGAATGGAAACCGTCACTATTAGGCCTTGTTGCAAATAGTTTTTCAGATGAACACGCGAGACCATCATTTTTCTGGGGAAGAAACGGCGAAACAGAAAGTGACGGTGGAGTAATAAAGGGCTCATGTCGAAGTGGTAGCAATATAAATATCGTAAAACTAATGGAGAAAACTAAAGAGTCTTTTGTAGACTATGGAGGGCACCAAGGTGCTGGTGGGTTCTCAGTCCTTCCGGAAAAAATACACACCTTGGAGGAGGATCTAAACAATGCCTTTCTAGAGCTAGAAAAAACAGGAGAACTATTGGATGAGGAAGAGGTTTGGGTAGATAAGGTTTTGAGTTTGGATGATGTGAGTTGGAATACTTGGAGAGACTTGGAAAAGTTTGCACCTTTTGGACTAGATAATCCTAAACCACTTTTTCTTTTTGAAAATGTAGAGATAGTAAACTCTAAACTTTTTGGTAAAGAAAAAAACCATCTTGAGTTAACTTTTAGAAAAAATGACGGTAAAGAAGTAAAAGCTATAGCATTTTTTGAAAACGGAGATGGTTACAACGGCAAAGCAAAAACAGGGGAGAAGATAAAC
The DNA here is from genome assembly GCA_964596875.1 of uncultured Candidatus Saccharibacteria bacterium. Taxonomy (GTDB): domain Bacteria; phylum Patescibacteriota; class Minisyncoccia; order Phycocordibacterales; family DATDWN01; genus C7867-006. The sequence continues at coordinate 69,278 of CAZQVT010000002.1, forward strand.
CTAGTGGGTCACATAGAAAAGTCCGACTTTAGAAATTTCCCAGAATTGAGACTGCGAATAGTCGATGTTTACTAATTTGACAAGTATTTAAAAAAGTTTTAATTTATCGGTAAGGGGAGTGACATGGCATTGTTTCGTTACGCCGTACTTCTGGTGGTCAAGGCAATATTGATCACCTTGGTCTTTCGAGTCCTGGTGGTGGTACTCGGGTATTCGGAGCAGTTCCCGTCTGACATGGTGTTCAAGAATACCATGTGGGCGATCTTTCTGCTCTGGACCCCGGTGAAGGGGTTCCTCTGGCTTATCGGTAAGTGAGAGACTGAGCACACTTCGAGTTCCAACACGGCGCGCCACCTGGCGCGCCGTTCTGCTATACTATTTATATAATGATAAAAGTTTTTACAGATGGTTCATCACGCGGCAATCCTGGTCCTGGGGGATGGGGAGCGATTTTGGTATTGGATGATAAAGTAGTTGAGCTTGGTGGAAGAGAAAATGAAACGACAAACAACCGTATGGAACTTACTGCGGTTATTGAAGCACTGAAATATTTGAAAAATGAACATGATATAGAAGTAAACACAGACTCAGCATACGTTCTAAATGGTTCAACTCGTTGGGTAAAAGGTTGGGAGAAAAATAACTGGAAGACTAGTACAAAAGATGATGTACTAAACAGAGACTTGTGGGAAGACATGCTGACTCTTATGACTCACAGAAATATTTCTTGGAACTTGCTCAAGGGTCACTCTGGTCATAGTGCAAATGAAAGATGCGACGTGATCGCTACATCTTTTGCTGACAACACAAATATTGTTTTATATAACGGCAGTCGCGAAAGATATGGAGTAAATGTAAATGAGGTATTTTCTAAAACAGAAGGCGCAAAGTCAAAATCTAAATCAAAAGCATATTCGTATGTGAGTATGGTGGATGACCAAATACAAGTTCACAAAACTTGGGAAGAATGCAAAGCCAGAGTAAATGGTAAAAGTGGTGCACGTTTTAAAAAATCTACATCACCCGCAAATGAGGAGGAAATCATTCAAGAATTTAGTGAGTAGAAAACTCTTTGGTTTGGGGTGTTGCAAAGTTTGTAAATAAGAATAGAGTGGTTGCATGATTTTGGCGGCTACCTTCGGTTTCATTTCTGGCATTGCCTTGGCTTCATTTTTGCATTTAACTTTTTGGTATATTGTGACGCTTTTTGTTTTGGGGTTGGTTTGTTTTCTGTATGGTTTTGTTTTGGAAGAAAAGGATAAAAAGACCTTGTTTCTAATCGTTATTTTTATAGCAGGTGTTTTGGTGGGGGTTCTACGTGTTTCGGTTTCGGACTTGTATTCCAAGTCCCAACTAGCGCAGTACGAAAACAAAAAAATAAACATTGAAGGTCTCATAGTTTCAGAGCCCGATGTTCGTGAGAAAAATACAAAATATACTATTGAGGTAAATAAAGTTTTTGATGGAGGTGAAAAAGGTTTTACAAAAGTTAGTGAGAAAATTTTAGTTTCAGTGCCAACATATCCAGAGTATTCGTACGGCGATATTGTTTCAGCAAATGTTACACCGACTGTTCCACAAAAAATAGAAGGCGAAGACGGCAGAGTTTTCGACTATGGAGGCTACCTAAAAGTGCGTGGCATATGGTACACGAGCCGTTACACCTCTCTTGTGCTTCTCTCCTCCGGCAATGGAAACGCTATTAAAACAGTGTTATTCAAAACTAAAAGTGCTTTCACAAAGTCAATTGAAAATATCTTGCCAGAACCAGAGTCTAGTCTGCTTTCTGGCTTGTTACTCGGAACAAAACAAAGTTTAGGAAAAGATATTTTAAATGAATTCCAAAGAACGGGAACATCACATATTGTTGTTCTATCCGGTTACAACATCGCTATTGTTGCAGAAAGTATTATTAACATTCTAAAATTTTTACCAAAAAATGTTTCATTTGGTTTTGGTGCGGTAGGAATATTTTTGTTTACTATTCTTTCAGGTGGGGGAGCATCGGCGTGGCGTGCGGCAATAATGGTTTTAGTTGCGCTGTTTGCAAAGCGTAGCAATCGAGACTACAAAGCTTCACGAGTTTTAGGTTTCACGGTGGTTTTAATGCTTGCTCCGAACCCACTACTTTTAGTTTTTGATCCATCATTTCAGTTGTCAGTTTTGGCAACTATTGGACTCGTTTTCGTTTCACCAATACTTGAGCCGTATTTCAAAAGTGTTCCAGAAAAGTTTGGCCTACGCGAAATACTTTCTACAACCATCGCAACTCAGTTTACTGTTTTGCCTTTTCTTATTTACAACACTGGTATAGTTTCTCTGGTTTCACTACCCGTAAATATTTTGATACTTTCTACAATACCCACAACAATGTTTCTAGGTTTCCTGACAGGTATTTTGGGAATTATAAATTTCTATCTTTCTATTTTGCCTGCATTGTTTACATATGCATTTTTGTGGTACCAGTTAAAAGTCGTACACATAGGTTCGTCACTTTCTTTTGGAGCAATAAAATTGCCAGCCTTCTCGCCAGCAATTTTAGTAGGAGTTTATTTTGTCATTTTTATCCTTTTTAAGAGATTAAATTCTTCCAGTAAGTAATAGTTTTGATTTCATTATTCTTATCGTATAAGTTTTTTGAAAATGGGATAATGTCGTCTTTATTCCAAAGTTTAAAATTTCCATAAAATACTTTTTCAACCAGCATTGCATAGTTGCTAAATTTCTTGCTGATTGAAGTTGATTTGATATATTCGGTATAAATATTATAGAAATCAACGTCATTATTTTTAAGATACTTAATTGCGTTTTTCTCTCCTCTCCATGGAATATTTCTAAACTCAAAATATCCAACGATTACATTTGTTATGTCTTGTAACAATTTTAATTCTAATGTTTCGTGGTACGCTGGGTTGTTTGATTCAAAATATCTTTTGTTGATGATATATCCGGAATTTATTTTATCTTGAAATGATTTAGCTTCTGACTCAGGTATGGAAAGCTTGCTTCTGATTTTGGGTGTTTTTGAAATAATGTTTGTTATTTTATTGGATTTATCGAACTCTATCTTTCCTTGATCTAACCAGTCTAATAGGACAGCATCCATTTTATTTGTGGAAAGTTCGGTTGAGGTTTCTATATTTTCTAAGTCCGAGTGATCAAATATGAAAATATCACTAGGCTTGTCGTCGATCCATTGGAATATAGACCGAATGTTTAGAGCGTTGTTCTTCAAAATCACCACAAGATCAATATCGCTATATGACTTGTTTTCATTCCTACCTTGTGAACCAACAATTAAAAGAGCATCTACATCTGGATTGGCCTTTAATTTGTCAGATATTATATTAAGATTTTGCATTCTTGAAATTGTTTTCAACTTTTTCCCAGTTTAGGTTTGCAAAGAAATCTTCCACGTATTGTTTCTTGCCACTTGGTTGGTAGTCGGCTACATAAGAGTGTTCCCACATATCGAGCGCTAATACTGGGGTGCATCCTTGTAGTTGGCCCAAGTGCTGTTCGTCTATCCATGCCGGCACTAGTTGCTCTGACTTTTTGTCCCAGTAAAGTATTGCCCAACCTACACCACGAGTCATTGCCAAAGTTTTGAAGCCTCCCATTGCTGCATCTACACTTGGTGCTTGTGTTTCAATATGCTTTTTGAACTCTGAATTTTCTGGAAGAGGTTTTGCTCCGTCTGACAAAAGGTCAAAATATATTTCGTGGTTTCGCATGCCGTTGTATTCAAAACCTATTCTTCGGTGTAGTTCGCCGATAACATATGCATTTTTAACTGGGTCAGACATTAGTTCACCGATTTGGGTAAATATGCCGTTTAGGTTTTTTACATAACCAGCATATAGTTTCAAATGCTCTTCTATATTTTTACTACTTATTCCTTTTAGTTCGCCTATGTTAAATTTTTGCTCTTCAAATGGTTTCATGTTGTTTTGTTTTAGCGCTTATAAATGTGTGTATAATATAGCACATGCAGGAAACTTTTCTCCATATACGAGAGTACTTTAGGTGGTATTTTCTCGTTTTACTCCTTGTCCTGGCAGGGTTACTTTCTTGGGTTGTTTTTTCTCCTAAAAAGGAAGGAGTGCTTACTTTTGTAGTGCTAGATATTGGCCAAGGGGATGCACTATATATAGAGTCACCAAATGGGACCCAGGTCATAGTAGATGGTGGTCCTAGCAACAACCTTTTGAAAGCTTTGCCAAAAGTTATGCCATTTTATGATAGGTCAGTAGATATGATAGTGGTGACAAACCCAGACAGTGACCATTACGAAGGGTTTATAAAATTTTTAGATAAATACAAAGTAACAGATATTTTAGAACCAGGAACTACAAACTCTTACTCTGCTTATGGATATTTTGAAAAAAAGGTGGCAGAAAAAAATATTAAAAAAACTATTGCTAGACGCGGTCAAGAAATTGATCTCGGCGGGGGAGCGTATTTGCAGGTTTTGTTTCCAGATAGAAATGTAGAACAGGTAGCCTCTAACACTGGTTCAATAGTTATGAAACTTGTATATGGAGATACAAGCGTAATGCTTCAGGGGGATTCTATCTCAAACATTGAGCAGTATTTGCTTGAACTAGACGGCGACTATTTGAAAAGTGATATTTTGAAAGCAGGGCATCATGGCTCTAGAACAAGTAGTGTAAAAGAGTATGTAGAAAAAGTTTCTCCAAAATGGACAGTGATATCCTCTGGAAAAGAAAATAGTTATGGTCACCCCCACAAGGAAACTATTGAAACAATGCAGAGTTTGAAAATACCCACATTCGATACGTGTAACAACGGTACTATTATATTTGAGTCCAACGGAAAAGAGTTTGTTTTGAAGAATAAAAAAATAAAAGAAGCGGTGGCAGGATGTAAGTTTGACTAAAATTAAAATAAGAAATATTGTTTAAAAGGAGGCGTTCAGCATGTCGAGTGTTTCGGGTTCATCGGTTGTTCCAACCTTCACCCTGGATTGGGTGAAGACCGAATCGGGAGTCAAGACTCCTGGAAGCCGTCCGTTCTGGATGGGTCGTGACCAGGTGGTCTCCGCGGCAAGGAACGTGATGTCCGAGTTGCGAAGCATCGGTGGCAACTGGACCTTTCGGCTCCTCGACGCGGAGGGGGCGGAAGTTCCCCTCGAGGCAGAGCCACGTGAGTGGCGCTAGACAATGCACGGCCGGGTCCCCAATGGGGGAGCCCGGCCGTTGTTAGTTATAATTATTTATTATCTAAAACAAAAGACCATCTTTGGATGGTCTTTTGTTTTAGATGATTCCTGCTTTGTGTAGTGTCGCAAACGCTCCCTTTTTCTGAATAGTTTTTATTGCGTCAGTAGAAAGTGTAAGTGACATGTATTTTTTAAGTTCAGGAATATAGATCCTCTTTTTCTGAAGATTTGCGTATCGTCTCTTTACACCAGTTGGGTTAAACTGGGTTGCACGAGTTCTGTTTGAGTAGCCACCGCCCAATTGTGATGACTTGCCTGTAACTGCACATACTTTTGCCATAGTGAGAATATGCTATCATACTATCTATAAAAAGCAAATATGCACATAGATATAGTATTCCAAATAGTCATCCTTATATTCTCAGTAGTAATCCATGAAGTATCTCATGGTTATGCGGCGTACTTCCTAGGGGACAATACTGCCAAATACCAAGGCAGGCTAAATCTTAACCCCCTAAACCACCTAGAGTTGTTTGGCTCTTTTATACTACCGATAGTCACTTACTTATCTGGAGGGTTCATCATTGGCTGGGCAAAACCTGTGCCATTTAATCCTTACAACCTTCGAGACCAAAAGTGGGGCGAAGCAAAAGTTGCCATAGCGGGCCCGCTTTCTAACTTTTTCATTGCGATAGTTTTTGGACTGCTTATTCGTTTTGGTATTGCAATGCAGTTTGGAACAGCATTTGTGTACATATCTTCTACAATAGTTTTGATTAACCTTGTTTTGGGAACTTTTAACCTTGTGCCAATACCTCCACTAGATGGTTCAAAGATTCTTTTTTCACTACTTCCGTACGATAAAAACTATATTAGAGAATTTCTAGAGAGAAACAGTATTTATCTCATGCTGATTTTTATATTTTTTCTGTGGAAGTTTATTTTTCCTCTAGTTGGTCTAGAATTTTCACTACTCACTGGATACACTATATAAAAAAGTTTGACAGAGTTTTTCATGCTGGTAACCTTATATATGGAAGGGAGACATAGCGTTGTCTACTACAACCCCAACGCTCAAGGACTTCATTGATCTGCAGATGAGGGTGGACATTAGGATTCGATCCAGTCCGAACCCTCAGTTCGTGGCGGAGTGGAGGAAGAAGGTCACGGAATTTCTGGGGCGTTTCTGTAAGGAGCAGAAGGTGGGGGTGGAAAACTGGGACCTTGTTCCAAACACCACCTCTCTCGGGAAGCGTTCCGAGCCCTGTTTCCAGGAACTGAGTGAGTGGGTAGAGCGTGAGCTCGGCCCACACGTCGGCGCGTAGCCCATGCTTCGGTGGTTGCGGCAGAACCTTGTTCTGCCGCGGCCGTCGGAGTTTTCTTTTACCTCATATAATATGACTTGCGTTTCTTATAAAGATGTATTAGTATAGCCATCACATGTCAACAATAAATCAATTGGTAAGACGAAGACGAAGTACACTAAAGAAAAAGCCACGAGCCGTGGCTCTTACTCGTGGTTTCAACAACCTTACAAACCGACCAGGTTTTTACCCATCTCCATTTAAAAGAGGAGTATGTACAAAAGTAACAACAAAGACTCCAAAGAAACCTAACTCAGCGATTCGAAAGATTGCGAGAGTACGACTTACAAACGGAATGGAAGTTACAGCATACATCCCAGGTATGGGTCACAATTTGCAAGAGCACTCAGTGGTTCTACTTAGAGGAGGAAAGGTAAAGGACGTTGGAGTTCGATACACTATCGTTCGAGGTATGCTAGATGCTACGGGAGTAGAGAAGAGAATGAAGGGTCGCTCACGATACGGTGCAAAAAGACCAAAGGCAGGTAAATAATAAATAAACTAATTTAATATGCGAAGAAAAGTTACAAATAGAAACATAGTAGGTCCAGATTCTGTATTCAACTCTGAAAAGGTTGGTAAGTTTGTTAACTACATAATGTGGAGAGGACAAAAAGAAACTGCAAAAGGAATCGTTTATGAAGCAATGGATATCATAAAAGATACTGCAAAAGTAGAAGACCCTATGGAAGTTTTTGAAACAGCTTTGAAAAACTCAGGTCCACTAACAGAAGTAAGATCTCGAAGAGTTGGAGGTGCAAACTACCAGATTCCTAGAGAAGTAAGACCAGAAAGAAGAACTTTCCTAGCAATGAAATGGATTATCGAGGCAGCAAGAGAAGGAAAGGGAAACAAAATGGCACAAAAACTAGCAGACGAAATAATGCTAGCAGCAAAAAATGAAGGTAAGGCAGTGAAGAAGAGAGAGGATACTCATAAGATGGCAGAGGCTAACAAAGCATTCGCACACTTCGCCTGGTAAAAAGAAAGTCCCCGGAAGGGGATTTTCTTTTTACCATGCAAGTTCCCAAATTTGGCGAACTCCTAGTTTCGGGTTTGTAAATTCTCGTCAATGTACTAAATGTACACCTCCTCGCATTTCCAAACCCTCAACGTCGGATTTCATCCAAATTTGGGAACTTATAAATGCATTGATTTTTTATAGTATTGTGGCATTATTCTACCTTAGATCCTAGTCTGGCTTAATCCCGAGTCAGATGATGCGCATAAAGCGTGGAGAAGGCAATGCGTAGTCAAACAGTGCAGAATCTCAAACTTGTACTTCAGGCGAGCGATACGGTCATGGTGCCGAAGGGGGAGGTACCCACGTTGCTCGGTCCCAACAATGGATTGATCGCTAATTGGTTGGGGGTTCTGGTGATGGCGGTCAACTTCATTCGGTGCGGGGCACCTGAAGTATGCATCGTCTCTGAACACGTAATGCAAGAAATCATGAGGCGAGAAAGGTTGTCGCTCGACCACCTGCTTCTAGAGCTCAACAGAACTCTTGGATGCATGAGTTCGGGTTGCACCATACGCTCGTGGACCATGGGTCAGGGAGTTCTCTTCGTCGAGAAGACTGAAAAATAGTAAACACAACCCTCGCCCAGGGAATAGGGTGGCCTCGCGCGATGCGCGGGGTCTTTTCGTTTATTTAAATTTTGAAAATGTTAGAATATTTATATGCATGAAACATTTTGGGATTTATTAAAAGACCCTGCACACTGGTATTTTGAGTTTTTACTCATAATTATTTTTGATGTTGTCATTGGTTTACTTATCTGGCCGTTTATTCAAAAAGCACTAACACATCACAAGTCTGACCATGAAAGACTAGAAGATCTGGAAAAAGAGGTTAGAGAATTAAAAAATAATCATCATTAATACGAAAGGGCCCCTGATTCCGGGCCCTCGTTCTGACTACCTCTCCCTACTATAGGGAAAAAGGCAAGTCGCTTCTACGGTTTACTCCATCCCATAACGCAGACAGGCTGACCCTCTCGATCCTCACGTTGTGGTAGATACCCTCACCGATGATTTGACCGGTGAACAAGTCTTTCCTGTGGTATTTCCAACCCCTTCTCGTGAGTATTCTACGGGCGCCCCACTTTGTGAGGAAAATTCCGAAGTGGCATCGGCTAACCTTGATGGTGTAAAGCATCTCGTCCCTCCGGCGAACATGTTATCATGTATATTTATTTTGTATATAAAACATAAATTTTACGTACGGAGCTTGATTGCAAGAGAAGGGTTTTTAGTATATAGTTTTCGTTGAAATAGCCTATCGGCTTTTTTCTTTACTTTAGCAAATTAACAATTATAAATTATTATATGAATCGGGATTATACATTGGATAAGGTTAGAAACTTTGGAATCATTGCGCACATCGACGCAGGTAAAACAACTACATCTGAAAGAGTTCTTTTCTACACAGGAATGACTCACAAAATCGGTGAGGTGCACGACGGAGAAACAACTACAGACTGGATGGAACAGGAAAGAGAGCGAGGTATTACTATTACTGCCGC
>CAZQVT010000003.1:0-58321 GCA_964596875.1 uncultured Candidatus Saccharibacteria bacterium
GCATAAGTAAAAGAAAACACCCTTGATTAAAGGGTGTTTTCTTTTACTTGTTGCGAGGACAGCAAAGCATCAGTTTGCTTTGCGTCAGGACTTGCAGACCGGAGCCATGTCGCCTTGCGACAGGCGAGGTGGGGTCGCAGAAATTTTGTAATCAAAATTATCTGTGACCAAGACTATCCGAATTTTAGACTTTTTCTACAATACCGAACTCCTCAAAAACAGTCATATAGAGACTTACTACCCTTTTGGCTTCCCTGTCGTTTAACTTAAACTCTACTCCATCATGAGCTATCTGGTTTCTCACTCTATGAGCTTCCCAAGCATTATCCAAAGTTAAAAAGTCTGAAGGATCTACAGCTTTTAATTTATCTCCTACTGTTTCACCCGGCAAAGACATTTTTTCAAGCAAGTCATACAACATAATGTCCGCCTCCATAATAGCAAGTCTCCAGTCGCTTTCGTTTGGAGAGTTTAACCCGTCCAAAACTTTTGCCCATCTTGAGTTTATCAAAGGTTTTTCTTCGACTCTTTCTTTTATACCATTTGGATAAAGTCTTTCCCTTTCTTCGGTTCTTAGTTTTACGATTGCTTTATATAAATAAGTAATCAATCCGGCAAAAAATAATCCGAGCAGAACGAGTAAGTATTTCAAAAAGGTTGCCAAATTTAATACAAAAGTAAGAAATTTTATAAAAAAGTTTGGTTCAACTTCTTCTACATAATTCAAATCGTTTTCAGAAACCCAACCATCCATGCCGTTATCAAACTTTACATGAAAAAATCTAACACCATCTACAACGATGGGACCCTCGATTATCTCTCCAGCAACTCCACTGTTTACTGTTCCTAAAAGTTCACCCCCTGGTGTCGCATATAGTTTTGTACCATTTTTATTTGTAGAAACACTTCCACCTATCAGAGTCGGCATTTTTGAAAGTGGTGTTCTCTTTCCATCAAGCATACTATCCAGTGCATCTTCACTAACCCAGCCTTCTGTTCCATCATCAAAACGAACGTGCCAATATTTTACTCCGTCTTTTACAAGAGGTCCTTCCAAAATAGTTGCTTTACTGCCTGCAGGTACTTTTGTTATCTCACCTTCACCAGGAGCCGAGTAAACTGCCGTTTCTTTGTTTGTCTCTACTGGCGTGCCAATAAGGCTAGACATTTGAGTCATAGGGGTCAGTTTCTGAGGAAGGTTCGCAATATCATCTTCTTTCATCCACCCAGTACTGCCATCCTCAAACTTTACCTGCCAATATTTTTCTCCATTTATAGTAACTGGACCACCAACAATAGTCCCCTTGTCACCAAGTTTTTTTGTACCCAAAACTTTACCACCAGGAGTAGAATAAAAATTTGCTCCATCATTTGTAACTACAAATTTTGATCCTATAGGATTAATAAGGGAAGATATTGGTCTTGTGGTAGATAAAACTAGACCTTTCGGTGTAAACGCTTTCCACCCCAATGAAAAGAACTTACTACCACTTACCATCGACAAAAAACCATTTACTAACATAGAAATAATCATGAACGCAAAAATTACCGCAAATATTTCTACAAAAGGATCAAATGGTGAAGGAGGCGCTGGTTTTTCAGCTGCTGGTTTTTTTTCATCTGCCATACCCTACATTATACAACAAAAATATTTCGAAACTAGATTACTCGTTTAGAAACTTTTTTGAAATAGAGAAAAGAATATTTTCTGCATTGTGAGGCGCCATTATTTGTATACCCAAAGGAAGTGTCACTCCATTTTCAACAACATTTCCTGAAGGAATAGATATCGCTGGTATGCCAACTATGTTTGCTGGAACTGTAAAAATATCTTCTAGATATAGTGCAAGAGGGTCGTTTGCCTTTTCACCTATTTTAAATGCTGGACCAGTTGTAGTTGGAGTAAGAATTGCATCGACTTCTGAAAAAGCGCTGGCAAAATCTTTTGAAATAGTTTGTCTAACCTGCAAAGCCTTATTATAGTAAGCATCATGATACCCTGCAGACAATACATATGTTCCAATAAGGATTCTTCTTCTTGTTTCTTTTCCGAAACCAACACCCCTGGTTTTCATGTAGTCTTCTAGCAAGTTATTTCCATCTACATGCAAACCAAACCTAACACCATCAAAGCGAGCCAGGTTAGACGAAGCCTCAGCCGGCATAATAATATAATAGACTGCCAAAGAATATTCTATATTTGGAAGTTTTATATCTTTGATTTCATAACCTAGACTCTCTAGTTTTTTTACAGAATCATCAAAAACTTTTCTGGCCTCTGGCTTCATACCTCCTTTTTCTAAAATGTGATACGGCACACCTATTACCATTTTATTTTTTACTTCCTTTTTAGGATAAGTTGTTTCGTCAATTGTTGTACTGTCCATTTTATCCTCACCAGAAATTACATTAAATAGTATTTCAGAATCAGTAGCTGTTTTTGTTATAGGTCCAATAACATCAAGAGAAGACCCTAGAGCCATAAGTCCATATCTTGAAACACTTCCATATGTAGGTTTCAGTCCAACAAGCCCACAAAAAGATGCTGGCTCTCTAACACTTCCACCAGTATCTGAACCTAGCGCCGCCAAGGCCCCATCCATTGCAACAGATGCAACCGAACCTCCAGATGAACCTCCAGAAACTCTGGTTAAATCTTTCGGGTTTTTTGTAACTCCATAGGCTGAGTTTTCTGTAGAACTACCCATAGCAAACTCGTCCATGTTTACTCTACCCAGAAAAACTGCACCAGCATTTTTCAATTTTTCTATAACTGTTGCATCATAAACCGCGGTAAATCCTTCCAGTATTTTTGATCCAGATGTTGCCTTTTTACCTTTTATTAAAATATTGTCTTTTATTGCAAGTGGAATTCCCAAAAGTGGTGCGGTTTCGCCTTTTGCAATTTTTTTATCTGCTTCATCTGCCTGGATCAAAACGTCCTCGTAAACTTCCAAGTATGCGTTTACATCCGAGTTCACTTCTTTTATTTTGTTTAAATAGACTTCAGCCAGTTCCCTAGCAGAAAAAACTTTTTTATCCAAAGACTCTCTCGCTTCCTTTATTGTAAGTTTAGAAATATCGATCATAAATTTATAGGATTTTTTTAACCCTTAAGAAATTACCTTCTCTACCAGGTGCGTTATTCAAAATATCTTCTGTATACTCGTTATCTTCGTTTGTAGGAGCATCTTCTCTTAGAACATTTTTTAGAACTGGCTTATTTAAAACTTCCCCAGAAGAAACCTCCTGAATCTGTCCTATATACGCCAAAATAGAGTCGAGTTCTTTGGTTAGACTTTCTGCTTCCCCGTCTGTTATTTCTATTCTTGCCAAATTTGCCAGGTTCTTAATTTCTTCTTTATTAACCATATATTTCTATGTATTTATATTGGGATAATAGCAGATTTGCACCAATACTACAAAAGAGCGAGAAACTCTTTTTCATTCAAAACTTTTACACCATATTCAACCGCCTTATCTAGTTTTGACCCTGGATTTTCCCCACAAACCAAGTAGTCGGTTTCTTTTGAAACACTTTCCCTAACTAGTCCACCGTTTTGCCTTATCATGTCTTTAGCCTCATCTCTACTTAACCCAGAAAGTGTACCCGTAACTACGAAACTTTTACCCTGCAAGTTGTTGGACTTATTTTCTTCTTCTTTTTGGAGTGTCACTTGTTTCAAAAGATTATTTACAATCCTTGCGTTACTTTTATTTTTGAAAAAATCGACAACCGATCTTGCGATTATAGGCCCAACACCAGGTAACACTTCTAGTTCTTCATATTTTGCTTCTTTTATTTTTTCTATAGTTTTAAAATACTTAGAAAGATCTATAGCTGTTTCCTCACCAACTTGTGGAATCGACAGCCCCACCAAAAATCTAGAAAGTGTAATATTTTTTGACTTTTCTACAGATTTTAAAAGATTATCTACCGACTTTTCCGCAAATCTTGGGAGGGAAAGAAGGTCGCCCTTTTTTAAAGTAAATATATCTGCGTACTCAGAAACTAAACCTTCATCCAGCAAAAGGTCCACTATTTTTGGTCCACAATCTTCTATATCAAAAGATTTTTTAGAAACAAAGTGATGAAATCTTCTCTTTGTTTGCTCTAAAGAATTTTTGTCTACACACCTCCAAGCAGCCTGACCCGGTATTCTCTCTATTCTACCATCACCACCACAACCCTCTACAAAAGTAGGCCATTTATACTCAACACTTTTCTTTGGTCGAAGTTCCAAAACAACCGAAACAATATCCGGAATAACATCCCCCGCTTTTTGCAAAACAACAGTATCTCCAATTCTTACTCCAAGCCGTTTTATTTCGTCTTCATTGTGCAAAGTTGCTCTAGAAACCGTAGACCCCGCGACCAAAACTGGTTTCAGATGTGCAACTGGTGTCAAAACTCCTGTTCTACCCACCTGCAATACAATATCTTCTACAGTAGTTGTTACTTGTTCTGCTTTAAATTTGTATGCCACACCCCAACGTGGAGATTTGGCAGTAAAACCAAGACCATCTTGGATTTTCTTTGAGTTTATTTTTATCACCACACCGTCCAAACCGTAGTCTAGTTTTTCTTTTTTATTTTCCCAGTTTTTATAATACTTATATACTTCATCTAGGTTTGAGTGAATTTCAAAATTTGGATTTACATTAAACCCTAGTTTTTTTAGTAGTTCTATTTCTCCAGATTGCGTTTTTGGAAAATCAGTACTTATCAAATCGATATCATAAGCAAAATAATTTAGATTTCTTTTTGCTGTTATTTTAGAATCTAGTTGCCTCACGGAACCCGCAGCAACATTTCTAGTGTTAGCAAAAGGCTCTTCATTATTTTTTACTCTTTCCTTATTTATTTTTTCCAAATCTTTTTTACCCATCCAAACTTCCCCAACAACAGTAATAGAAATTTTCTCTGATAATGTTAGTGGAATGCTTTTTATCGTTTTAATATTTACAGTTACATCTTCACCAACACTACCGTCCCCTCGAGTTGCACCACGCACCAAAACTCCATTTTCATACGTCAAAACCACTTTTAAACCATCAATCTTTAGTTCACAACAATACTCGATTTTTTCGTTTTGCAGTTCTGCTTTTTCTATAAAGTTTTTAGTTTTTTTATCCCACCTTTCCAAATCATCAAAAGTAAAAGCATCATCAAAAGACCACTGTTTTGAATCATGAGTGACTTTTGTAAACTCTTTTAATACTTCTCCCCCGACCCTTTCGGAAGGACTGTCTTTAGATTTTAACAAGGGGTATTCTTGTTCAAGTCTTTCTACATCTCTTACAAGAGAGTCGTAAGCCTCGTCGGATATTTCTGGTTTATCTAGTGTGTAATATAGATGACCATGCTTTTTTACCACCTCAACTAGGCTTTTATATCGATCTCTAACTTCTTTGGGAATACCTCCTTTCATATCTATAAACTCTACCAGATTTAGTTAGTATATGTAAGTTTTTCGGCTCGTTCTAGTTTTCTCACAGAACCCACAGAACAGGTATTATACCCTCTTGAGTCAACAATTGTTAGATTATTTTGGTGTTTACCCACCTGAACCACCACACAACCCTTAGCAAAATTTAACTGAAAAGTACTAGTTGCGTTTATGTAACCACCACCCCCCATACTTGGTATAGACTGACCATTGCAGTTTATCGTCGCAGTCGTACTTGTAGCAAAAGCACTTACACCACTTTTAAAATCCCAGTAAACCGCACATTCTATACCACTATCTGCATTGTAAAAAGCATACTGTGATTCCTGGTTAGAGTTAGCGAGTATAAGTTGTTTGTAAGCAATATTTGCAACAACAAAACTTATAATGAGCAACATTGCCGTAACTACGACAGCAATGAGAAGTGTAAAACCTTTTTTTGTTTGTAAGTTTTTTTTCATATTACTGAAGACGATTAAACAAGCTTTCTGAAATCTGGAAGGTCTTTGATAGTACACCCTGTGTCCAGTATATAGTAATTGTGACCCTCACTTCTTCGTTTGCAACAATACTCTGAATCGAGATCGATCTTCTAAAACCTGAATCCGTCCAACCGTTTGTGTAACCATACAAACCTTTTGTTGCACTATTCGTAACAGTATCTTGCAACAAGTTCCTACAGTTTGCACCATCTACCGCACAATCAGTTACGGTATTTGCACCAGAATCTATTCTACAAGTTTTTCCCGTACCACAAGGACCACTTCCTGCCCCACCTGAAGACGTAACTATTCCGTCCAACCAAGTATTCGGACTCGGACTCACAGTATTTATATATGCTAAACCATTTTCATCTCTCTTATTTTTTATAAACTCCATTGCATCCTGTGTAAGATAAAACGCTACCATCTGGTTTTTAGCAGTTATTGATGATTTCAAACTGTTTTGCACAGCAGTGAAACCGGCCAAAATAGAAAGCGACAAAATACTTACAGCAACAAGTGTCTCTACAAGAGTAAAACCTATTTTTTTGTTTTGGTTTTTATGATTCATGGCTATTTTGTATCAAACTGTCTTTGAGATACCGTTGTCTGCAAAACAAAATTTGTCCTACTTGTTGCTTTTGTTCCAGCATATCCATCAATAACAATTATCACTTTTGGCTGTGATAAGTCGAATGTACCAAGAGATGGTTCATATGGTGTGGATCCTAAAACACGAAATGTAACAGTTGATATATTTACATCAGTTCCAGTAACAAATATATCTGAGCCACCATTTACTGTTCTAGCTATCCTAGAACCAACCAATTTATATATTACTCTGTTGCCATTAAAGTCTGTTATCGCAATAGATGATGCTCCGGAAGCACAATCTCTAGGTGATGTTGAAACACCCGCAGTAATATCACAATGATAATCCTTTCCAAAACGAATCGTTCTCGTCATGGCTTCCAATGATAGATTTAGATTATCCATCACAGAACGCATTGATTGAGACTTTCTATTTGAATCAAATACAGTGTATATGGAACTACTAACCATAAGCATAATTACTGAAAAAATTGAAATCGAAACCATTATTTCAATTAAAGTAAAACCCTTTGTGCTTTTTTTACCATTCAGCATGAATTTATTGTATAGTTACCTGTCCAGTTACTTCAATATTAACATAAACACTCTTGTTTTTTGGCGAACTTAATTGAATCCTCGCCGAGTTAACAGTTCCGTAAGTATTTGTGCCACTGCTATTTGTAAAATACATCCTAGCATCAGGACTTGGGCGCAAAAAAGTAATATTTACACCGGTCGCGCCCGATGGTACTGGCAAAGCTGGAGGACAAATAGTAGAATCACACACTCCTGAAATTATAACTCCGTTTCTTAATATTACTTGTTCTACAGACTCACCACTGTCATAAGCGTTATTATTATTCAAATCAACAAATATACGATAACTATTTGGCACACTACTATTTAAATAAATGCCATAAGCTGAACTAAATGTCCCACTGTTTACAGCAGTCTCTTTTACATTTATTCCGTAAGTTTGTGCTTGTCTAATAGCAATAGCCATCTCTTGTGCAGCACCAGATACCGCAAGATTGTCATTAAAACCTGTATAATTCCAAAAAACTACAGATAAAATAACGCTAATTATAGAAACTGATACCAACAACTCTAATACTGTAAATGCTTTATTATGTTTCATATTTTAACTACCCAAAAAACTAGATATGTTCATTATGTCTACTCTACTAAGAAAAACTATAATCGTCCCTGCAATTAAAAATGGTGCAAAAGGCAATTCGGAACTCATGCCTATATTCTGTCCTCGCTTTAACACCTTGTAGTTTATTAAAAGTAAAATACTCCAAAGTGCTCCCATCCAAAAGCCCAAAACCACAGAACCCAAACCGTATGAAAAGCCAAGCAGAGCACCGATGCCAAAGGCAAGCTTAGCATCACCAAAACCCATCCATCTTCCGCTTGAAACTACCCACAAAAAAGCGAAAGGTAGAAATAGAAGCACTGGAGATAACAAATCAAACCAATCTTCTTTTCCCAATTGAGGATATTTTAAATACATGAAGAACAATAATTTTAAAAGTCCGAGAAATATAAAAGTGTACACAAATGCATTTGGGATAATTTTATGTCTGTAGTCATAAATAGTGATAACGATAAGTATACTGAAGACTACACAATAATATATTCCAAGTACCCAGGAAAATATTAAGCCATTTTGCATACTACTAAAAACATTCCAAAGGTAGATTTGTCTTAAAACAACACCAACGAAAACAAAACCAGTAGTAATCTCCACCAATGGATACTGCCAAGATATTTTGCTCTTACATACGCGACATCTACCTTTCAGAAAAAGAAAACTAAAGACTGGCACTAGGTCGTACCATTTTAGAGGAGTGTCACAGTTAAAGCATTTTGACCTACCAGATGAAACTGAAAGCCCACTGTTGTATCTCAAACCCAGCACATTAAGAAAACTGCCTATTAATGTTCCCAGAACAAACACTAGAATAAAAAATAATAGGTTCATATTTTATCTCAATTTCAAAAAATCAATTTTGGACCTTAACTACAGTTGTATGGATTTGCAGTCTGACAAACCCACAAACCTCCAGACTGTCCTGAAGGTGCTACATCACAAGTTCTTGTAGCAGCTGTATAGTCTACGCACCAATATCTACCGTCACTCAACTGAGCCCATGCTTTCCATCCTGCCTGCCCACTTCCGCCACAGTTACCTGTCGTTCTGTTTTTTGTTGCTGAAACCACCATAGCGTCAATATTTGCATTTGGAGTTTGGTTAGTACAAATACCTGTCCATGACCCACCAGTTACAATATCATAGTATATCTGTGCAATCGGTATTATTGCATTCAATTGAGATTTCGTCTTTGCGTCTTGTGCTTTTACACTAGAATTCCTCAAAGATGCCAGGACTACAGAAGAAAGAACACCTATGATTGCAATAACAACTAGCAACTCGATAAGTGTAAAACCTCTACCAAAAATATTCCCCGAATTTTTAATCATAAGTAATTGTAATAATAATAACTAAGTATATTATAGTCTATTTTAAATATATTTCACCCTAGATATGTTGATATCGTGGTTTTTCTTTTGTTACAAAAGAAAAACCACCCAAAGGGTAGTTTTTCAAGAAGAAATTTAGGTTAGTGACTATCCGCAAGTTACGTCTGTAGTTGCACTAAGTGCATTGGCAGTTGTAGTTGCAGTACCTGTACTATCTACACAGTAACCAACTGATGAAACAGTTTTAAGAGGAGCCATGATCGCCCAACCAGCCGCAGTATCGTTACATGTTACAGTTGTAGAAGTCCATATAGCGTCATTACCGATTGTTGCAGATGCACCTGCTGCTGCAGCAGCTGCAGCTGTAGCCTTTGCAATATTACCATCAGCACAAACGTTAGCGTATGTACCACTATCATTATCGTATCTCAACTCAGCTTGTGCTCTTGTACCGTTTAGGTTTGATTTGATTGCTGCATCAGCACCTTTTGATCTAGCAGTGTTTAGAGAAGCCAATACAACTGATGACAATATACCGATAATCGCGATAACAACTAGCAACTCGATAAGTGTAAAACCTCTTTTAAGACTATTTTTCATATTTAAATTAATTAATATTATTTTACTAAATTCTTATAATGTAATTTTATTGTTTTCGACCACCCGGTCTCTTGTCGAGACTTCCCCGTTTTATCTAAACGAATAAGTATATTATACAACTCTATTTAGACTATTAAAGTGGGGCTGTGGATAATAACTTGTACAATTTGTGCGGAATTCGATGTTGAGAGTTAGAAATATGAGAAACCTTACTTATAGTAAGGTGACGATTATTTCTAACTCGAGAACGAGAAGTTCGCCAAATTTAAAAGTTTTACCCTGCTGAAGCGATGTTATAGATTGGCATCAGAACCGCAGCAAGTAGGAATCCAACCCCCAAACCAAGTGCTACGATCATTACAGGCTCAATAAGACCGACTAGAGTATCTACAGCACCTGTAACTTCACGTTGATAGAACTTTGATAGAGATTTTAAAATATTACCAAGTTCTCCTGTTTCTTCTCCAACTTTGATCATTTGAGTTAATAAGGGTGGGATTTCTTTACCATGTTCTGAAAATGCGTCGGAAAGTGGTGTACCCTCTTTTACTCTTGCTAGTGCAGTTACAAGAATAGACTGATAAATTCTGTTATCCACGACGGCAGATGTTATTTCCAAAGCCTTGAGGATTGGGATACCACTAATTATCATGGTATTTAAGTTGTCAGATATTCTAGACAAGTATAGTTTTCTATACAAACTTCCAATGTATGGCAAATCCAATTTTAACCTGTCTATGTACAACTTGCCTTCTTCTGTAACTGCAAACCTCCATGCCAAATAAACTGCTACAACAGTAACAAAGGCAATGATTATTATGTGGTTTACAAAAAGGTCACTCACCCACAATACTATTTTCGTATATATTGGAACATCTTGACCTGAATCCTTAATCATTAACGCGATTTTTGGAATAATCACAGTAAACATCAACACCATCACTCCCATAAAAGTAAGAATAATAAATGCAGGATAAATCAAAGCATTTTTTGCCTTTGATGTTACTTCATAAGTTCTATCCATGTAGTCAGCAAGGTAGTTGAAAATTTCATCTAATTTACCTGACTCTTCTCCAGACTTAACCATGTTTACATAAAAATCAGAGAATGCATCTGGATATTTTGCGATTGCGTTTGAAATGGAACTTCCACCCTGAATATCTTCCGAGATTGTTATAAGATATTTCTTTAAATTTATATTTTCAACCTGATCACTAAGCAGTCTAAAGACTCTCAATGCTGAAACTTGTGCTTGAAAAAGTGTAGCAATCTGTCTAGATAGAATAACGATATCCTTGTTGGATATTTTATTGAAAAAAGAAAAAAGTGGAACTTTTAACTTTTTATCTTCCTCTGAAGTTATAGAAGAAATAATGAGCCCACTCTTTTGGAGTTGATTTATTGCAATATCAGCATTAAAAGCCTCGATAGTTCCGAATCTTTGCTCTCCAGTATTTGTTATGGCTTTATATTTATAAATCATATCTTTTATAACATTCTATCAAGACCCTTGGCATTTTGTGTATACAAATATGCATTTTCAATAGAAATCTCTCCGGCTCTAACAAGATCTGCCAAATATCTGTTTAGATCGATCATACCTTGATCCGAACTTGTTTCTATAACCGAAGGAATTTCGTGAATTCTTCCCTCACGAATCAGGTTTGCTACGGCATTGTTGTTTATTAGAAGTTCAACTGCAGGAACTAAACCTTTTGAAACCGAAGGGATCAGTCTTTGTGAAAAAACTCCAAGCAAACTTCCAGAAAGTTGTGATCTTATTTGTTTCTGTGCGACTGTATCAAATGAATCTATAATACGATCAATAGTTTGTGCAGCATTGTTTGTGTGTAGTGTAGAAAAAACCAAGTGTCCTGTTTCTGCAGCAGTTACTGCGGCCGAAATATCCTCCGGAGTTCGCATTTCTCCGATCATTAGAACATCAATATCCTGTCGTAAGGCTCCCTGCAATGCAGTGTGAAAGTCTGGAGTATCCTCCAAAACCTCTCGCTGGTCGATAATTGACTTTTTTGAGTCAAAAACATACTCAACTGGATCTTCAATAGTAACAATATGGGCCAATCTTTCTTGGTTTATCATTTCAATCATAGCAGCAAGTGTTGTACTTTTTCCTTGACCAGTTGGACCTACAACTAGAAAGAAACCTTGTTTTCTTCTTGTAAAAGTTTCAAGAATAGATGGAATCTTTAACTCTTGCAAAGTTTTTATATTTTTTGGAATAAGTCTTAGTGCAATACTTATTTTTCCAAACCTATAAAAAGCATTTCCTCGAAATCTTATTTCTGTCTCACTTAGATAAGAAAAATCTACCTCCTTTTTGTTCTGAAAAACTTCTTTTTTAACATCGTCGAGAAGGCTGTCTAACACACCCTTCATGTCTGCATGAGTAAAAACTGGATAGTTTTCAAGCGGTATCAAAATACCGTTAGCACGAATAATCGGCTTTCTACCCTCTGACAAGTGTAAATCAGAAGCACCCTCTCCAGTCATGACTGAAACCAAACCTTCAAAATCTTTTTTATAATCTGCAGACATTTATTTTTTCTTATTTTTATAAATTGATAAAACCTTATCCACAACTTCTGAAGGAATCATTGTAGCTTTTATTATATAACCATCTACACCTATTGCTTTTGCCTTGTCTTCATCATCGGCTTGGTTTGTAAGCATTATTACAACTGCCTTTGGCAATAACTTCTCTTCGCGAATTTTTTTAAGAAGTTCTAAACCATCCATACCAGGCATGATTATGTCCATTAAAACCATATCGTAGTCAGAATTTGCTTTTATTTTTTCTAAAGCAGAAATCCCATTCGAAGCAGTGTCGATTTCTAAACCTGACTTTTTAAACTTCAAAAGATACATATCCAAAAGGAACTTGTCATCATCCACCAAAAGTATTTTTAAGTTTTTTTGAGTTTCAGTCATATTTTATTCAGAATAATTAATGCAGAAATATTATAACATGTTAACTTCCTCAAAAGGAATTTGCTGGTTCATAGATTTGATTATTGCGTCTTCCTTCATGGTTATCATTCCACGAGATCTTACTATTTTTCCTATCTCTATTTCATTTGCTCCCTTTAGAACCGCAGTCTCAAGTTCCTTATCCATTTCAAAAACTTCCATTACCGCCTGTCTACCTCTTGTACCATTTGGACACTCAGCACTCTGACCTAATTTATATACCTTTTCCTTTAAACCAAGTTCAGTTAAGTATTTAGGTGGCAAGTCACTAAACTGTTTTTCAATCATAACCTTCAAACTTCCCTCAATGACCTCCTCCTTACCAGCCCCAGGACAAAGTGCAGAAGTAAGTCTCTGTGCGATAGCCAAAATAAGTGTTGGCGCAATAAGATAAGGATCCACACCCATATCTATAAGTCTAGGAATAACGCCTATAGCAGTGTTGGTGTGGATAGTAGAAAGAACCAAGTGACCAGTAAGAGCGGCTTGTATGGCCAACTGTGCCGTTTCCTTGTCTCGAATCTCTCCCACCATGATTACGTCTGGGTCCTGACGAAGAGTAGTACGCAAACCCGTAGCAAATGTGTAACCAATATCAGCCTGAACTTGTGACTGTGATATTCCTTCAATGTTGTACTCGATAGGATCTTCAAGCGAAAGTACGTTTTGATGCTCTCTGTCCACCTCCTTTAGCATAGAATATAGTGTAGTTGTCTTTCCAGAACCAGTTGGACCAGAAATCAAAATCAGTCCGTATGGTTTTTTTATCGCCTTACGTATCATTTTTATGTTTGTCTCACTCAAACCAAGATCATCTAGACCTTTCACGCCTTTTTCTTGATCCAAAAGTCTCATCACAACTTTTTCACCAAAATATGTTGGAAATGTAGATACACGAAAGTCGATCTTTCTGTCATCTATTCTCGTAGTGAAACGACCGTCCTGCGGTTTTCTTTTTTCATCAAGACGCATTTCACTTAAAATCTTTATACGTGCAACCACTGCCGGATGCACCTTAGATGGCAGCATTAAACTTGTATTCATTTGGCCATCAACACGAAATCTAACTTTTACATTTTCTCTCCATGGTTCTATGTGTACATCTGAAGCATTGCCATCCGTGGCATAACGCAAAATAGTAGCTACAATTTTTGTAACCGGAGCGTCTTCGGCAAGTTGAGTGTCTTGTGCAGAAGTATCAGTATTTTCCGCCTTTACTCTTTCTTCTGCTAGACTTGTTTCTATTTTAAGTTCATTTTCAAGTTCTGAAAGTGATTTTGAAACTTCAGCAGTAAAACCCTTGTACTGAGCAAATACTTTTTCATAATCTGTCTCAGTTATTAAAAATATTTTAAACGGTAACCCAGTTTTTGATGAAATAAAATTTAATGCGTCTCTTGCCTCTATATCGTCGGGATTTACCATACCCACTTCAAGCACACCTTTTGTCACCGCAACAGGCACAAAATGGTAGTGAGCAGCTGAATCCTCTGGAATATATTTCAAAATTTTTTCTGTAATAACTGCTGTGCCTAGATTTTTTGTTGGAATATCAAAATACTCACCTTTTGCAAGTAAAATATCATGCGGAGGAATTCCACGTCGTATTAAAACTTGTTCGATAGTTGATCCAGAAGATACCGCCTCTTCTTTTATGGCATCAGTATCCTTTTTATCTAGCAAGCCTTTTTGTACCAATATTTGAATAATATCCATATTTTGTTTGATTTTAAAATACCGAAAATGCGGAAGAATTTAGTCTAATCAGAACCGATTTTTGAAAATGGATTATCTCTACCCTGTTCTTCATCCTGTATAGAAGTAGTTATGTCTACAAGATTTGTAAACAAAGTCGAAGAAAAGATATCTTTTTTAATTTCTACTGACTCTAGCTTGTCAGCAAGAATTATTACGTCTTGTCCAACGGCTGCAGTAATTACAGGATTACCGTCTGCATCCAAAGGCACATCTACCTCTCCAAAAATAGTTGAATACACCACAAAACCCAAAACTCCTAGTATTAGCAGGGTCATTATTAGTTTTTGTGTGCTTGGTGATACGTTCATATTATCTTAGTGAATATGTATTAGCTTCTAAAGCAAACTCCATTACTCCCGCCTGACCAGTTTTAGAAAGTGGTCCTGGAATTATGTTTAAACTAACTACATCTATCAAACTTAAACTGTACTCCACATCTTCCAAAAAATTCAAAAACTGGTCGTAATTTCCAGAAAGATGCATTGTTACACCGGTAGTTTTGTGAGAGCCAATGTGGCTTGCACCTGTAACATCTTGATTGTTAGGATCATTTTCAGAAAGTTTAAAATCTTTAATTACAACCCCATATCTTTCACCTACAACACTCAAGTTGTTCAACATTGAAATAGCATCTATTTTTTCAGGAATTATTTTATTTAGTCTTTCAATTTCATCCGGTGAAATACTATTGTATTCAGCCAAAACAGCCTCTCTTTTTTCTTTTATTTCTTTTACCTTACTTAAAACTTTAGTGAATTCTGCTTTTTCAGCAGTTTTCATCTTAATCTCAACAGTAAGTGGCTTAATGTACATAAAATACATTCCTACACAGATTGCTATTACAGTTATGGATAAGATTGATTTCATATTATTGGTTTACGCTTAAGGAATCTATTGCTTTTCTATATGACAACAAATTTGAGTCTATATTGGAAGTAAATTGAAATTTAATACTACCCACAGCATCCAAACCTATGTTAGAAAAAGTTGGGTTTTTAACATACTCACTTTCAGTAAATATTTGTTGTTGTCTTGCTAGTGCATTGTAAGACTGAACCTCGCCATTTATTTTAATAGTTGGAGAACCAGTTTTGTTTGAATAAACCAGATCGTTAAATTTTAATTTTTTAACCGATAATTCTCCCAACAAAAGAAGCATTCTTGAGTTTACGAGATGTTTTTCGAGTAAGTTTGAGGCAGTGTCTATTCTAGAATTTGCATCTAGAAGTTCTTTTATTTTATCTGGAAGAATTGCAGACCTAGCATCTTCCAACTGTTTATTTGCTTCTGCTATTTGCTTTACAATTAAGTTTTTATAAAAATACAGTCCCCCGTACAAAAGTGCGGTAACAATAAAAACTATAGTCGCTGCGAGTGTAAAAATATCTGTGTCGTGAACCACATTTACCTTTTCTACCTCACCTGCCACCGGTTTTTTGGGAATAAAAGAAGTTTGAAAATTAGGCTGCATACTAAAACAATTATAGTATATGAAAAAATAAAAAACTATATAAACTGTGTATAAAAACTAACCAATTTCCTGCAATCGTCGCAATGCAACTCCAACAGCCACAGCAAACTCTGGACCTGTTTCTTTTAGTATTTGTTCTAGAAACGCAGGTGCTACAACTTTTGAAAATGGATCTCCGGCTATAACATCTGTTTCCAAAATATCCTTAGCAAAAGGCGCAACACCCTTTAAAGCACTGCCGCCACCAACTAAAAGCACCTTACTAACGTCTCTTTTGTATTTCTTTTGATAAGAGAGAATAAATCTGTCCGCTTCTGAAAAGATGTAATTTAGTGTAAATGACGCTACATTTTTTAGAGCAATACCGTTTATTTCTCCTAGCAACCCCTTGTCTCTCTTTAGGTATTCTGCGTCACTAAGCGATATTCCCAAAGCCTTTGAAAGCTCGTTGGTTATATCGTATGAACCTCTTTCTATCATGTGTGAGGCTCTCAGTATTCCCTTTTCTACCATATACAGTTTTGTACTTGATGCCCCCATATCAACGACTAAAACTGGTTTCACTTCATCATCTAGGGTTGAACGCATTGTGCTGAAAATTTCTATCTCGAAAAAACCAACGTCCAAACCGGTTTTTGTAATAATATTTTTATATTTATTTAAAGTGTCATTGTGCAAAGCAACAATAAGCACTTCTAGTTGTGGTTTCGGCTTTTCTACTCCAGGAGCCACCTCCTCCTCTACTTGTCCTGGATTTTTCTCTTGAGGGATAACATACCAATCCAAAGTTACTTCAGATATCGGCACTGGAACATATTTTCTTGCTTCGATAGGCACCATATTGTCCAAGTCCTTTTTAGGAACTTCCGGTAGGTTTATAACGGCCATAAGACTGGATGAAAAAGGAATAGCGACTCCACAAGACATTGTGGTAATGTTCACCTCTTTTTCTTTTAGCATGTCATTTATTGCCTCGATAATCTTTTCTTGTGGAAGACTGACTGATTCACCAACACCCTTTCCGGTGTATGGACCCAAAGCCAGTTCGCCATAAGTTTCAAGCACCGCATGACCATTTTTGCGAGTTATTTGAACTATCTTTATAGAAGAAGAACCTATATCAATACCTAGAACACTTTGGCTCTTTTTATTGAACAAATCAGTAAATTTGGATAGAAAATCTGCCATAAATATATATGGATAATTGTAACATAAGGAGTATTATATTGATAAGCACAAAATGTTAGAAACAATAAAAAACTTAATTTCCAAAGTCTTTGACTTTGTTCTACCACCAAGATCTGACTACGAGATAGTTTTGAGACTTACCGAAGACGATATTGTTTCCCTACCCAAAAGTAGCAGAGTGTTGGATGCAGACTGGATAACACCTTTATTTCAATATAAAGACAAAAAAGTTAAAGCGATAATATGGGAACTTAAATACAAGGAAAATACAAAACCCTTGGATACTTTAGGTAAACTATTTTATGATGAAATATTAAATATTATTTCTGACATAGTAATTTTCAACAAAAACGCACAGTTCCTTTTAATACCCGTACCGATGACCGAAAAAGCCAGAATTCAAAGAGGTTACAACCAGAGCGAACTCATTGCTAAATCAATTTTGGAAAATGATACCCAAAGAATGCTGGTTTACGCCCCACAATGGTTTAAAAAAACAAAAGACACTCCAAAACAAAGTCACAGTGACACAAAAGAAGAAAGAATGAAAAATTTAGAGAATTGTTTCGAAGCAAATCCAAACGTCGAAGGTAAATATGTTTTTCTTATAGACGATGTCGTGACGACTGGAAGCACACTACGAGAAGCAAAAAAGACTCTGGCAAGTTCCGATGCAGAAGATGTTTACGGATTTACTATTGCACACTAAATGCGGAGCCGGATGGATTCGAACCATCGGTACCTTATTAAAGGGTACACCTCTTTAGCAAAGAGGCACGTTAGACCACTCTGACACGGCTCCAATAAGCCACAGATTATCATATTTAGAGCATTTTATAAAATATGTTATATTGTCTTCTGTAAAGGATAGGTGGATGAGTGGCTTAAATCAACGGTTTACTAAACCGTCGTAGGGTAAAACCTACCGAGAGTTCGAATCTCTCCCTATCCGCAATAAACAAA
Organism: uncultured Candidatus Saccharibacteria bacterium; assembly: GCA_964596875.1. Classification (GTDB taxonomy): domain Bacteria; phylum Patescibacteriota; class Minisyncoccia; order Phycocordibacterales; family DATDWN01; genus C7867-006. The sequence continues at coordinate 17,979 of CAZQVT010000003.1, forward strand.
AACCACCCTCTCGGGTGATTTTTGTTTATTGCTAATTCTGTCCTGCGACTCTTTCTTGTAGATACTTGATAATCAGATATATGTTTGCGATGTTCTTTCTGTAATCATCATCTGTCATTGCTACTGTAGATTTAGTTAGATAGTTTGCTGCAACCCAACCATCTACTCCTGAAGCAAAGTTTACTTTCCACCAAGTTAGACTATTTGCGTATCCTGGACCCGAAGTGATAGTTCCTGTCTTACCTGTTCTTTGTGAACCAAGGTATCTACCTCCAGCACTACTTCTAACTGAAACTGTTGTAGTCGTTTTAACTTTGTCTCCTACTTTTAATGAAGTTGGTGGAGGTGGTGTAGGTGAAGAGTTACTTACTGTTACAGAACGAGAGTCTGAAGTAGTTTGATTTCCCTCTACATCTCTTGCTGTTGCTGTAACTTTATGTGATCCGTTACTTGCAGCGAGTGTATTCCATGATATTGAATATGGGGCAGTCGTATCTTCCGGAAGAAGATTTACTCCATCAAGTTTAAACTGTACTCCTACAACTCCCTTGTCATCTTCTGCATTTGCTGAAACTATAACAGTATTTGAAACTGTAGAACCAGATGTCGGAGAAGTAAGAGAAACTGTTGGTGGAACAATTGTGACTACATCATTTTGAACCCTTACAACAACAACTCCTGACTCTTGCAAGTTACCTGTTAGGTCTCTAGCAACTGCTGTAACAGAGTGACTACCGTTTGAAACTGAACTAGTATTCCAACTTATAGAATAAGGTTCAACATTGTCTTCTGAAAGAATGCTTACCCCATCCACTTTAAACTGAACACCAGCAACTCCTACGTCATCAGAGGCTTCTGCAGACAAACTTATAGTAGAATTTGCTTCAGAATTATATTCTGGTGATGTGACATTTACTGTAGGCTTTGTTGTATCACCCACATCCGGAACTGAAATAGTTACCGTAACACTAGATGAAGTTTGTGTGTTACCTGCAGCATCTCTTGCAACTGCTGTTAGCGTATGAGGCCCTTCCGACGCATTTGTTGTATCCCAGATAGTTGAGTATGCAGAAGTTGTGTCTTCTGTGTTTAGGTTTGCACCATCTAGTTTAAACTGTACTCCTACAACTCCAACATTATCTGTAGCATCTGCTGAAACTAGTATTGGAACTCCCTTAATAGCAGTGTAAGAAGAAGGTGCTGTAAGTGTAACTGTTGGTTTTGTAGTATCTGTTGTTCCGCCAGATGACTGAGTTTCATCTGCACCAACATCATATGCAGAGCCTAATGGTCTTGTTTGGTTATCAAAGTCATTTGTAACTGAAACTGCAACGCCCTTATCTATTGCACTTGTTGCTCCCGAAGTTAGGTGTAGATCCCCTGTTGTTGGAGAAACAAACATAGATGAAACTGCATTTATAACATTGTTACCAAGTGTTGCTGTCGCACCATCTCGTGCCGTTATGAGTCCATCAATTAGGTTGTTCTTTATATCAACTCCAGTTGTTCTAGAAAATCTGTACTCAACTGAATTTGGATACATTCCTGAACTTATGATTGTGTTGTTGTAAACTTTTGTACTTGGTGAATCAAACACAGCAACTGGAACATCGAAGAATGATTGTCCGCTCGCTCTGTAGATAAAATTGTTTGCGATAACACCTCGAGCGTGGTCAGTTAGAGTTCCGTTACTTACGGGTGCTTGAGCTGTTTTAGTGTTATCTAGACCCAAACTTATATCTCGATGGTTGTTTATAAATGTATTTCTTTCAACAATTGTGTCACTACTACCATTCCAGAAAAGAACTGCTGGACCAACTAAACCACTGTTTGATCTAAAGTTTTTAAATGTGTTACCTCTAACTACCCAGTTTTTACCGTAGTGAACATCTAGACCGTTAGTGTAAGTGTCAGAAGCATAAGTTGTGTATTCAAGTATTGAGTTTTCCAAAATACCATTATCAACTCCCTGGCCATTGGTTGGATTGTTCTTTATAAACTGATCACCTATATCAGTTATTCGAAGATTTCGGAAAGTTGGATTATCTACTCCACTGTTTGCGATAATACCGTGTTGAGAAATATTTCTAATAGTCATATCAGAAATAGTTACCCCCTTAACATTATCCATCCAAAAACCGAAGTTAATATTTCCAGTCATTCCATTTCCCTGAACAATTGTTGTGTCTCTTCCAGAACCTTTTATAGTTACATTTGAAATGTTTTGTGGAAGATAAAGTGCATCTGTAAGGTTGTATGTACCGTTTGCAAGAACTATAGTTTGGTTTGAAGTAAGGTTTGCTACAGCAGTTTTTAGTTGATCTATTGTAGAAACATTTACTGTTCCACCTGTAGTACTACTTGGGTTTACAACTACAGAGTCACTCGCAGTTCCTCCTGCACCTGTACAACTAACTACAAATGTTCTACCTGCCTCGATAGCAGATGTTGTTTGTGTTCCCGTAAGTCCAGAATATGCACCAGGGTTTACAGAACAACTTGTAGCATTTGTTGAAGTCCAAGTAAGTGAAACTCCGCTTGTTGCAGGGACAGAGATAGGGCCATCTGAACCGTTTGCTTTTATATCTGCTGTTGGAGATTGAACAGTAACTGAATTTACAGTTACAGACACACTGTCACTCGCAGTTCCTCCTGCACCAGTACATGACAATGTATATGTTGTACTTGATGTCGGAGTCACTGATTGTGTTCCACTAGTTCCTGAAAGTCCTCCAGTTAATGTACAACTTGTAGCGTTTGTAGAAGACCATGACAGTGTTATCGCAGTTTTAGAATTTATAGTTACAGGCAAATCACTTCCGTTTACTTTCAAGTCTGCTGTAGGTTGCTGTGTAGTTGGTGCAGTTCCAACATTAACTTGGTATACATGAATATCTCTACCGATCGCCATATAAAACTTTTTAGTTGCTGGGTCATATGTGGCACTAGTAATAGAAGGAGCTGAACCTGAGTTGTTTATATCTGAAAGTTTCCAGGTTGCATAAGGTCGCAAATCCCAAGGGTTTTTTATTCCATTTTTAACAGCCAAAAGATCATTTGCATCATATGCCCAAACTTGATGAATGTATGGCCAACCGTGTGTACCCTTACTTAGACTTGTAGGGTCATAACAGTATATGACTTGACCATTCCATCCAGGCACTGGTTGTCTGTCTAGGGCAGGGTCAGTAGTTCCCTCTCCATAACAAAATGTAGTTGCATGTCTACCCACAAACAGAACTGTTCTAGTTCCCGCAGGAAATGCTGCGCCGCCCAACTGATCTGCTCCTGAAAACAACGTATTAGCCTGAGAATATCCTCCAAGAGTTTGGTATTCACCAGGATAGCCAACAAGCAATTTAGTTGCAGCAGAACTAACTCCAAGTTGGTCTGGGTCAAAAACAGTAAGTGAAGGACCAAAACTTGTTCTACCGATAATTGGTATTCCCATTTGACCTGTAAATGCAGGTGCTCCAAGCAAACTTCTCCACTCTGCAGGCACTATGCCCATATATCCTGATTGCATTCCAACTCTATCCGTTGGAGAAGAATTCGATCCAGTCAATGCACCAACTCTAAAAGGCCCGGCTTGTGAAGTCATGTTAGGAGTCATGGTAAAATGCGAACCCACAGCAGTACCACCAGCATCATAGTAAGGATACATTGTTACAATAAGTTTATTATTCCAAACCAAAGTACCTCCTGGATTGAAACCATTAACATCTCCAGGATTAACAGCCAACTTATTTGTTACTGCAGTACATGGCATTTGCACCGTACCAGTTCCTCCAATAGCAGGAATACTTACTCTTGCTATCATGTCATACCAGTCATGACATCCGAAATAAATAGATTGACCATCTGCACCCATACCTAGTCCAAAAGATCCGTAATCAAGGCTGTTGTTCGCATTGTCATATGCAGGTACGGTAAATTTACCCAAATAAACCATATCTGCTTGTTGAACTAGAGGTTGTGTTGTCGGGGAAACAGTTTGAGCTACTGCAAATGCTGGACTTACAATAGATGCTAATAATGAAAACAAGGTTGATAAGGCTATTAAGGTTTTTTTCATAATTTGAATTAATTTTTAATATGGGGTAATTATAACACTTTAAATTGTGTGCAAACAACTGATACAAATCCAAAAACTATAGTACAATGTATTTTCTATCATGGACTACAACAAAATTTCACTACAAAAACACAAGAAACTAAAAGGTAAACTTGGCATTCATTCAAAAATACCTATAAAAAATAGAAATGACTTGTCTGTTGCCTATACACCTGGTGTAGCAGAAGTTTCGAGAGTTTTAGCAAAAAATAAAAACCTCGCAAAGGACCTGACCTTAAAGTCTAACTCTGTTGCAGTTATTTCAGACGGTTCAGCAGTACTTGGGCTTGGCAATATTGGACCATACGGAGCACTCCCTGTTATGGAAGGCAAAGCTATACTTTTCAAAGAGTTCGGAGGTGTTGAAGCTTACCCTATATGTCTAGATACCCAGGACATAGAAGAAATAATTAAAACAATAAAAAACATCTCGGTTGGTTTTGGTGGTATAAACCTAGAAGACATTTCTGCACCAAGATGTTTTGAAATAGAAGAACGACTAAAAAATGAACTTGATATTCCAGTAATGCACGATGACCAACATGGCACAGCGATTGTTGTTTTGTCTGCACTTATAAATGCTCTGAAGGTTGTAAAGAAAGAAAAAGAAAATGTAAAACTTGTTGTAAACGGCGCTGGCTCTGCAGCAATTGCGATCACTAAGTTACTTATTGCTTACGGTTTCAATGCCAAAAAATTAATAATGGTAGATAGCAAAGGCAGTATTCACAAAAAAAGAACTGATCTAAACAAATACAAAGGACAGATCGCGGAGCTGACAAATGCAGAAATGAAGGATGGAGGTTTAAAAGAAGCACTAGTTGATGCAGATATCTTTGTCGGAGTGTCAGTTGCAGATGTTTTAAAACCTGAGTGGGTAGAAACTATGGCAAAAGATCCGATAGTTATTGCAATGGCAAATCCAAATCCTGAAATAAGTTTTACAAATGCAAAAAAAACAAAAATCAAAGTTTTTGGCACTGGAAGAAGTGACCTCCCTAACCAAATAAACAATGTTTTGGTTTTTCCTGGTATCTTTCGAGGTGCACTAGATAGTGGGGCAAAACAAATCACCGAAGAAATGAAACTCGCTAGCGCAAAAGCAATAGCAAACCTTGTTTCCAAAAAAGAACTTTCTGCTAACTATATAATCCCCAATCCTTTCGATAAACGTGTCGCAAAAGCAGTCGCAAATGCGGTAAAAAAGGCAACTAAAAAGTAACCCAAATCCTAGATTTATCAAGTCTTGTAATGGCCCCTCTTTAGGAGTAAGGTTTCGCTAAGTAACCAATACCTCCTTATGGAGGCTTTTTCATTTACATGGCAACTACCAAGGAAAAATTTGAAAGACTAACCGAAGAAATCAAAAATGGCGGTGATATTTCTATTATCAACCTTATGGAGTGTCTGGTTGAAAAAGCTCACAAAACTAGAGTTTCTGACATTCACATAGACCCAACTCCTGAAAGTGTTCGGGTTCGTTTTCGTATAGACGGAGTTCTACAAGAAGCCTACGACTTCCCTAAAACTATCCATAATGAAATTATCTCCAGAATAAAGGTTTTATCAAAACTTCGCACCGACGAACACCAGACGACCCAGGACGGACGTTTTCGATACGAATTCCCCGACTCAAAAGAATTCGTAGATCTTAGAGTATCTATAGTCCCAACATATCACGGTGAAAACTGTGTAATGCGACTTTTGTCTGACAAGGCAGAACATTACAGTTTGGATAGTTTAGGTTTTAGCCCGGAGGACCAAAAGAAAATTCTAACTGCCATGAAAAAACCAAACGGCATGATACTTTCTACAGGTCCTACTGGCTCAGGAAAAACTACAACTCTTTACACACTTATTAAAATGCTAAACTCTCCTGAAGTTTCGATAGTTACTATTGAAGACCCTATCGAATATGCAGTAGAAGATATAGAACAAATCCAAGTAAATGCAAAAAGCGGACTAACATTTGCAAATGGACTTAGAAGTATTTTGCGACAGGACCCAAATATTATTATGGTGGGAGAAATAAGAGACAGCGAAACTGCAACTATCGCAGTAAACACTGCCCTAACTGGTCACCTACTTCTTTCCACTCTACACACCAACGACGCCGCGACAACTCTTCCGAGACTTTTGGATATGGGCATAGAGGAGTACCTTGTTGCATCTACTGTAAGTATTGCAATAGGACAAAGACTAGTTAGAAAAATATGCGAAGAATGTAAACAGAAAGTGGAAATGACCGAAGCTTTGAAAACAAGTCTGCAAGATAGTCCTTTTGCAAAACTCACAAAAGATACTGACGAGTTCTGGAAAGGCGCTGGTTGTAAAAAATGTGGCAAGAGTGGTTTTTCTGGAAGAATCTCTATAAACGAGATCCTGGTCGCGGATGAAAAAATAAAAGAAGCTATACTAAAAAAAGTATCTGCTTCTGAAATAAAAAGAATTGCTGTAGAAAATGGAATGACAACAATACTAGAAGACGGATATAAAAAAGTAGTTTCGGGACTTACAACACTCGAGGAAATACTTAGAGTTGTACACGAATAATATGAAAAAATACATCGATAAATTTTCTAAATCTTTAAAAGATTTAAATAAAAAATACAGTAAAAAAACAAGTAAAAATTCAAAGGTTTTTGCATACTTCAAAAATTCTACCTATTCAAGAATGTCTACAAAAGACCAGACATTCTTTGTAAAAAGACTTTCATTTTTGATCAAAGCAGGTATACCAGTTTTGGACAGTCTACAGATGATAAAAGACCAGACAAAAAAGAAAAGTTATGCAAAAGTTCTAGACAAAATAATCGCTGATGTTGCAAACGGTCAAAACCTTTCCAACAGTCTCGCAAAGTTCCCAAGCATGTTTAGTGAGTTTTCTATAAATATTATTAGTTTCGGTGAGTCGAGTGGAATACTTTCTGAAAACCTAGACTACTTAGCAGACGAACTCAAAAAGAAAAACGCACTTAGAAAAAAAGTTGTGGGTGCATTTGTTTACCCTATCGTAGTAACTGTAGCAACTTTTGGGATTACAGGTTTTCTTATGGTCTATCTTTTCCCTAAAATAATGCCAGTTTTTCAAAGTCTGCACATGAAACTTCCGGTTTCAACTAGAATAGTAATATTTTTAAGTAACTTTATTAGATTTAATAGTTTATATATTTTCCTAGGTCTTGCACTCTTCATATCAGGTTTTATATATCTAATGAAAAAAAGTTTACTCTTTAGATACTATTTTGATAAATCAATTCTTAAAATACCGGCTATAGGAAACATTGTTCGAGATTACAATCTCGCAAACTCTACCAGAACAATAGGCCTACTACTAAAAGGTGGCGTCACAGTTAGTGAAGCGATCCCTATAGCAGAAAAAACTAGTAGCAACCTTATATACAAGCAGGAATTCAAAAGGCTTACAGAAAACGCAAACCGTGGAGAGAAAATTTCGGTCTATCTTGGATCTAGACCTGACTTGTTTCCAGAAATTTTATCCCAGATAGTTTCTGTTGGAGAAAGAAGTGGAAACCTTTCAAACTCCCTAATATATCTTTCTGAACTATACGAAACTCAAGTTGACGACTTCACGAAAAACTTGGGAAACCTTATCGAACCAGCACTTATGATTTTCATGGGAATTCTAGTAGGTTTTATTGCCATATCTATAATCACTCCTATATATAGTATTACCCAAAACCTACATGGATAGTTTAAAGTTCAAAAAAAATAATGGCTTTACTCTAATAGAAGTTTTGATAACTCTAGGAATACTGGCAATAGTTGGCACAACATTTTCGATAATTGATATAAACAATTTTAGAGGAGACTCTTTCAGATCTGAAGTAAGCACTATTGGCACTGCGCTTCAAACCGCCAGAGCAAACTCGTTTAACAATATTAACCAGAAAAAACACGGTGTGGCATTTAACCCGAGTGGCATAAATGGATACGTAATATTTGAGGGGAATTCTTATGCTGACAGAGATACAACAAAAGACGTAGTCATAAACCCCACATACACTGTTGTGTTTGCTGTATCTGCACCAACAGAAATTACTTTTGACCAACTTAGTGGCAATGCAAACTATAACGGCAATATTGTTTTAACCGACCCACAAAGAGGCGTTACCGCAATAATACAAACAAACAATGAAGGCAAAATCTCTTGGTAAAAAACAAGGTTTTTCTACTTTGGAATTAATGATTGCTTTGGCGCTCATTTCGATTGTCTTAGTTGGTGCCATAGGCGGAAACTTTATTGCACAATACTGGTCTTTGGTAAGTCAGACATCAAATGAGGGTTTATACAAAACGAAAACAAAACTAGAAGACCTGCGATCCCTTATAAAACAGGATTTTTACAGTGCTGTTTCTAGTGCCCCCATAGCATCTGTTGACCCAACTGACCCAGCAGATGCCTCATGTATAAACGGAGGTCTTTGTTATTTTATAGAGAGCAATATAACCGACATATCTTCTTGCTCGAAGTTTGTCGAATCAAAAGTAAAGTGGCAAGTTCAAAACTATCCCGAAACCACGACTTCCCTTTTCACAAACCTAACTAACTCACAAGAAATTATAAATCGTGGTGGTGACTGTCTTTTGGATGTGCCAAACGGCAACTGGGAAACAAACAACCCAGCTAGTGTTGGACTACAAACTTACACCGGAGGAAAGCAGTTTACCAGCGTAGATGTTCTACACAAAAAAATATATGCGACAACAAACACCTTTCCCTCTTTTTTAATCTTTGATGAACCAAGTACAGTTGGAAACAATCCAACTTTAGTAAGTAGTTATGATTTAAAACTCAATTCTTTTTCTCTAAAAATAAATGCCGTTGATGTAGAAGAGGATCTAAGTACCGGAAGGAAATATGCTTTTGTTGCAGTGGCGACCACCACAAAACAACTTGCAGTTTTTGATATCACCGACAGCAGTTCCCCAGACTTGAAAGCGCAGATAACTCTACAAAACGTAGACCAGTTTGGTTCATACCCAGAAGGATATCGTCTGTATGTTTACGGACAAAGGCTTTACATAACCGTCCGAGAAACAACCGGAAATGAGTTTCATATTTTTGATATCAGCACACCAACATTGCCCACAGAAATTGGTAATGGTTTTGAATTAAACAGAACTGTAAATGACCTAGTTGTGAGAGATCAAAAAATAAATGGCGCCACAAAAAGACTTGTGTTTCTCGCTTCAGATTCAAACGTAAAAGAGCTTGGAGTTTTGGATGTTACCGGAGATGCGATATCTGAAATTGCCTCAGTTGACCTACCTGGAATATATGACGGTCTTTCACTAAACCTATTAGGTAGAAATTTGTATTTTGGAAGACAGAGTAATCCATCTGGACCAGAGTTGTTTGTATTTGATATTACAAACCCAAGTGTTTCCCTACCAATAAAAAATTCTGGCGAAGCGGGTACAAATATTACCTCAATAAAAGTTTCTGGAAAATATGCGTTTATTGGCACAAATAAAGTCGGTGAAGAATTTCAGGTATGGGATAGTGAGTTTTCAAACTGGAGTGCAACAACTGCGAACGTAGGTAGATTTAAATTTTACTCTTTCACAAATCTTGCACCGCTTGGTTTTGATATAGATAGCAACTGGATCTATGCAGTAAGTAACCAGAATACGACAGACAAACTGCAAGTCTTATACACGACACCGTAATGAAAAATATAAATACTAAAAAAGGGTTTACTTTGGTAGAAACAATGATATATATTGCCTTATTTGGCATTGTTATTTATGGCGCTTTTGTTGGTGCGTATAATCTTTTAGAAGGAGGAAAAAGAAATATAAACACTGCCAAAATTGAAGAAGAAGGAACTTTTATAAATAGAAAAATAAACTGGGCATTAACAGGAGCAACAAATGTTACTGTAACTTCTGGGGGAACAAAAATAACAATTACCAGACCTGATTTAGGACCACAGAGTCCCCTTGTCATTTCAGAAACTGGCAGCAACATGACTATCACTCGTGGCACTGGTAGTGAAACAGAGTTAAACAATGACCGATTCCACATAAGCGGAACTCAGTTTGTTTACACAGCCGGTGCAGGAGGTAGACCCCCATCAATCTCTGCAACATTCAAGGTTGAGGAAAAGGTATTTAGTTTCAGAAATTACCTGAGACAATAGTCGTTGATTTTTAGTTAGAAATGGGCTATATTTTAACCCTTGATAATTAATTCGAATAACTTATGGCAATGCTAGATTACAGTGAAATAACAGAGCGAAAATACATCGTTTTCAATGGTGAACCATGGGAAGTACTATCTTCACACGTTTTCCGAAAGCAACAGAGAAAACCTGTTAACGCAACAAAACTTAAAAACCTTATAACTGGAAAAGTTACAGAGCAATCTTTCCATGTTTCTGAAAAGGTAGAAGAGGCAGAAATAGACTCAAAAGAAGCAAAATACCTATACAACAACAAAGGTGAATACTGGTTCTGTGACCCTAGTAACCCGGCTGATAGATTTTCATTAAGTGACGACCTTATGGGACCTAGAGGAAAGTTTCTAAAAGTTAACACTATTATCGAAGTTCTATCTTTTGAGGAGACTACAATAGGGGTAAAAATGCCTATTAAAGTAGAGCTAAAAGTAGTTGAGGCTCATCCAGCAGTTAAAGGAAACACTGCCCAAGGAGGCACAAAAACAGTGAAACTAGAGACAGGTGCAGAGATACAGGTTCCTATGTTTATAAAGGAAGGTGAAATAGTGAGAGTAAACTCTGAAACTGGTGAATATACAGAACGAGCCGTCGCCGGGTTCTAGATAAGAAAAAAGCCTCCAATGGAGGCTTTTTTCTTATCTAGAACTACCCATGATTTTTTATGATAAAATCAAAGTATGGACACAGTATCTAAGATAAAATCCTTGAACTTACCTTTCGGTAAATATATGGTATTTGGTAGCGCGGTAATGGAACTGCATAACATAAGAAAAGCAAAAGATATTGATCTTTTAATAAATGAGGAATTATATAAAGAACTTAGAAAAAATGGATGGAGTAGAAAATGGAACTTTAAAAGAGTCCTGACATGCAAGGCAGTAAAAAAAGATAGCGTTGAAGCTTTCACAAACTTAAAGTGGAAAAACTATCAGTTTGAAACTGAGGACTTAATTAGAAATGCGGAAAATATAAATGGAGTTCCGTTTATGAAGTTAGAAGATTATTTAGAATATAAAAAACACCTGCCAAGGGAAAAAGATAAAAATGATGTTATCTTAATGCAAAATTTTTTGAAAACCCAATAAAACACAAAGAACCTCTTAGGATTTTTGGCAAAGGTCGCGTATAAAATAAAAAACATATTCCGAGGCTTACAGATAGTACGGTGAGAATATGTTTTTTATTTTAGACGATGAGATTTGTCAAAAAGACAAGAGCTATCTTGAGACATACGGCAAGAGTCCCATGAAGCGAGCGTGTTTTATCGCCATAGCTAAATTTCTCTGGTTCTTTGCAGTAACACCAGTTCTCTTTCTAGAAATCATTCTAGCGTGAGGATTTAGAAACTTCTTAAGAAGCTCTACATCCTTGTAGTCTATGTGCTTTATATTATTCTCGGTAAAGTAACAATTTTTCATATTTTTAATTTTATTTTTAAAATGGTATGTCTTCTGGGTTAATCTCTTCTTCTGGGTACTCTATTGTGTCCAATGCTTTCTTATCATCCTCTGCCGGTGCTCCTCCAAAACTTGGTGCCACACCATCTCTTTTCGGACCAAACTGCATAGTGTCTACAACAACCTCTGTTCTGTATTTCTTTACTCCTGAGGCATCGTCCCAACTTCTAGTTTGCATTCTACCTTCAACCAAAATTGATGAACCCTTTCTCATGTATTGTCCAACGATCTCTGCCTGTCTTCCGAACACTACTACATTGTGATAATCTACATTTTCTTGTTTAACACCATTTTTATCTTTCCAAACTCTATTCGTAGCAACTGAAAAACTTGCAACCTTTACTCCTGACGGTAGAGACTTTACCTCTGGGTCTCGAGTCAAGTTACCTATTATCATTGCTTTGTTTAGATACATATTTTTTAGATTATGCTACCACTGCTTCGTCTGCACTTTTTTCTACCTCTTCTGAAACAGAATCATCTACAGAAGCATCAACTGCTTCTTCAAAGTCCTCTTCCTTATCATCAAACTTCTTCGCTTTGTCTTCTGACTTTAGTTTCATCTTTCCATTAAGCAGAGTATTTTCTCTAACAGTTTTTATGATTAGGTGTCTTAGAACATCTGGACTTTCATCAAGCATCTTTTTAACAAGCTTAACTGCATCCTTTCCTAGTTCAAATTTTACCCATCCAAAGTAGCCTTCGTTTGCCTTAAATCTGTTTGTTTGAACAACCTTAACCATTGGGTAAGCTAGGTCGATTAGAACAGGGTCCTCATCTGAAATAATAGTTGCACCAAAAGAAACTAGGGCTTCTTTTATTGCTGAAACCTTACCTGGAACTTGTTCCGCTGAAAGTGTAGGAACAAGCAAAAAAGAGGCTTCATACACTGCTGTACTGCCCAGATCTGCCCCTGTATTTGTGTCGTTTAATTGTGTATCCATGAAGTAGAGGCTATCATAATAATCATAAAGAGGCAAGGGTCTCTTTTATGACTGGAAAATGTCTTAAAGTATTGTCAAATAAGGCCTTTTTTATGGTCTCCACAGACTCCCCTTTTATCTCGGCTATTTTCTCTACAATAAGGGGTATATACAACGGTGAGTTTCTTTTGCCTCTATGCGGAACAGGAGCCACAAAAGGGGCATCTGTCTCTGCCATAAGTTGCTCCAGAGGAGTAAGTTGTACCAACTCGTCATAGTCCTTTGTGAAAGTCACAACCCCAGTAAAAGAGACGCTAAAACCTATATTTATAAACCTCTGCAAAATCTCTTTGTTGCCAGCAAAAAAATGAACGTTTCCCTTCAACTCCCCGCCAGATATTTTGAAATGATGTTCCAGTATTTGTAGTGCATCTAGATATGCATCATATGAACCCTTTTTATCTCTTACGTGTATCATTAGTGGCTTTTTTAAATCCAAAGCCAAATCAACATGATATTCAAAAACAGTCTTTTGTATTAGTTTGAGTTCGTGCTCATCACCTTCCATTCTAAAATAATCTAAACCGCACTCACCTATCGCAACCACTTTTTTGTCACTAGCTAGCTTTCTAAGGTGTTCGTCGAAGACAGAGTCTGGTCCCAAATCCCCGGGGTGCTGTCCAATGCATGCAAAAATATTTTCGTGTTCTTTAGCAAGTTTTACGCACTCTTTTGAAGACACTAAGTCTGTGCCCACTACAATAGTTCCTATGTTATTTTTTTTAAGTTTCTTTATTTCTTCTTCTCTATCTTCATCAAAGTCAGGAAAATATAGATGCGAATGTATATCAAAATATTCTAATTTCATTTTATTTTCTTAAAAACAATGGTGCCTCTGGTTTTTTGTTTGCCTTAACAATGTCAATTATTTTTTTTGAAGTTCCCGGCAAAAAAGGTTCTAACATGTGCCCAATCTGGCCAACATTTTTAACTAAATGTTGTATTAATTCTTTATCCTTTGATTCCCAAGGTTTCTTCTCTTGTATTTCCCTGTCTAAATCCCCTATTTTCTCCCACACATAATTTATGACTAAATCATTCCTGAACTCAGACATCTTTTCATCAATATAATCCTTAAAAATATAACTAAAATTTGCTTCACTTAAAGGCTCAATGTTGTCCTCCGCTAATTTCATAACTCTTGAAACAAGATTACCCAGACCATTCGCCAGGTCAGCATTGTATAACTCTTTAACTCTTTCCAAAGTTACATCACTGTCTTCAAATGGATGTATGTGACGTAGAAGAAAATATCTAACTGCATCTGTTCCGTATTCATTTACAAGAGCGTATGGACTTATCACATTGCCCAAAGACTTACTCATTTTTTGTCCGCCTGATGTTATAAAACCGTGGTACACAACCCTGTCTGTATTTTTTATATCTGCAGACATTAACATCGCTTGCCACATTATAGATTGAAATCTAACTTGGTCTTTTCCGGCAACCTGCACAGTCTCACCTTCTATCCAAAACTTTTTAAAGTTCCCGTTTTCATCCGGCCAACCTAAAGTTGAAATGTAGTTTGTAAGCGCATCAAACCAAACGTACATTACCTGCGCCTCGTCCCCAGGAACAGGTATACCCCAAGAAAGTCTTTCTTTTTCTCTAGAAATACTAAAATCCTCCAACCCATTTTTTACAAAGTTTATCGCTTCTTCTCTTCTCCAGTCCGGTAAAATAGAGTTGTCGTTTTGTAAGTATTCTAAAAGTTTATCTCCGTAGTTACTTAGTCTGAAAAAATAATTTTCCTCTTCAATTTTTTTTATTTCTAGATGTGGGTGTATCAAACACTTACCCACTTCGTTTAAATCTTTTTCAGTTTTAAAAGATTCACAACCAACACAGTAGTCCCCAGTATATGACTTTTTATATATATCTCCTTTTGCATCACATCTTTTCCATATTTCCTGTGCTGCCTTTATGTGGTTTTCATCAGTTGTACGAACAAAAGTGTCATTTGAAAGGTCGAGTAATTCTTTTAGTTTTTGAAACTCAAGGGAAAAGTGGTCAACGTATTCCTTTACATCCTTACCCTCTTTTTGACTTGCTTCCCATATTTTTTGGCCATGCTCGTCAGTACCTGTAGTAAAAAAGACCTCATCTCCTTTTAGACGTTTATATCTTGCTATTGCATCTGCATTCACTATCTCCGTAGCAAACCCTATATGTGGGTCAGAATTAACGTAGGGCAGAGTGGTGGTAATATAGAAATTTTTAGACATAACTTAACACTACTAGGATTGGTTCATTCTTTCAATAGCCTCGATTTTGTTCTTTTCAAAGTCATCAAAAAACTCGATTATTATAGACGCTACAGGAACTGACAAAATAAGTCCCATAAAACCTGCCAGTTCCCAACCAGCTGCCAAAGCCAAAATAGAAACTACCGGAGAAACACCTACAACTTTTTTAACAACCAAAGGATATATAAGTTGGTTTTCTAGTTGGTGTATAAAAATATACAAGAATGTTATAGCAATAGCAGATGAGAATCCCCCAGTAACAAAAGAGATCATTATAGCTGGAATTGCAGCAAGTATTGGACCGAAAAGTGGGATGATTTCAAAAGCCGCAGCTAACACAGCCAAAAGTAGTGCGTTTGGAACTCTGAAAAGTGCGAGTGGTAAGTAAACTAGCATTCCGATAATAACTGCAAGCACTAGTTGTCCCTGCATCCAAAGACCAATCTTTTTTTGAGATCGTTTCCAAAGGTCTACAACATAACCTTCATGTTTTAGTGTTGTTATCGCTTTCAAAAACTTACCCACTCCATCCTCCTCTACCGCCAAATAAAATGAAAGTATAACCGTCAAAAGAAAACTCAGGATTCCACCGAAAATAGTAGTGACACTTCCAAAGGTATTCATTGTTATACCCGTGATCAAAGTATTTATCTGACCAATTGCCTTTTCCAAATCAAAACTATTTGTTATTCCGGCAATAATAGGTTGAGAAGAAAGGTAACTGTCGTTTATGATAACATCAGGATTAAAATACTTTGATGAGTTTTGCAAAAAATCTGTTGATTCTGAAAGCAAAGGTAGAAGCAAAAAGAAAATAGTTCCAACAAAACATATCGCAACTGTAAGATAAATTAGGATAACTCCAAATAGTCTTGGGACTCCTTTTCTTTGAAACCATCGTGTTCCCGGCTCTACTGCTGAAGCAATAACAATAGAAAGCAAAATCACCAAAAGCAGATCCTTTAAAACAAAACCTAGTGCAAACAACAAAACGACCACAATAAATTTTGTAATAGTTCCCAAACTTATACTAATAGTAGTATTTTCTTTTAGATTCATGATTTGCTTTTACTAATACTAACACCGCAACCTTCTTTTGTTAAATTTACTTTACAAGTTGTTCTCTGACGTATTTTACAAGTTCCTCAACAGACATTCTTTTTTGCTCGCCCGTATCTCTGTCGCGCACTGTTACACCTGCATCTTTTTCAATAGTTTCAAAATCTACCGTAACACACCATGGCGTACCTATTTCATCCTGTCTTCTATATCTTTTTCCAATATTTCCGTTATCATCAAACATAACCGCGCCAAATTCTTTTTTAAGTTCAGAATAAATTTCTCTTGCTTTGTTTACCAAATCCGGCTTGTTTTTAAGTAGTGGAAAAACAGCGATCTTTATAGGAGCAATAGATGGTTTAAAAGCGAGATAAACTCTAGTTTCATCTCCCAAAACATCTTCTCTATATGCTGAGACTAAAACCGCAAGCAGAGTTCTGCCGTGGCCAAAAGATGGCTCGATAACATGTGGAATAAATCTCTGTTTAGTTTCTTCATCAAAGAAAGATAGATCCACACCAGAACCAGACGAATGACTTCTCAGATCGTGGTCAGTTCTATAAGCCAGTCCATACAACTCTTTTTTACCAAATGGATAATCAAACTCGAAATCTATTGTTCTCTTTGAATAAAAGGCTCTGTCTTCTCCTGAAACTTCTAGTTCATGCACCATGTCTTTGTTTAGCCCTACCCTTTCTACCCATCTGTGCATTTCTTTTCTCCACATTTCAAAATACTCTTCCCATTTTTCCTCTCGAACAAAATATTCAAACTCCATAAGGTCAAACTCGCGAACTCTAAAAAGAAAATCTCTTGGAGCAATTTCATTTCTGTAAGCCTTGCCTATTTGTGCAATACCGAAAGGTAAATCTGGATGTACAGTATCTAAAATATTTTTGAAGTTTAAAAACATTCCAGGAGCGATTTCACCACGTAGGTACGCAGTTGTGTCTCCACTACTCCCCATATTGACTGGGAACATTAGATTAAATGCTTTTTCCTCACCAAGTTTTCCTCCACAGTCTGGACAAACTTTTTTATCTTCTAGATGATCCGCACGAAAACGATGATGACATTTTTCACACTCTACGACTGGATCAGAAAAACCAGCAAGATGTCCACTTGCTTTCCAAACCGCCTCTGGAACCAAAGTTGGTGTAGATATACCAAAAATATTATCTTGCTCAGATACAAAATGTTTCCACCAAAGTTGTTTTATGTTGTATGAAAGTTCAGAGCCATATGGACCGTAGTCCCATGTGCCCGCAAGTCCACCATATATTTCAGAACCTTGAAACACAAAGCCTCTCCTTTTACATAGAGATATGATCTTCTCCATTAGATTTTCGTTCTTTTCAGTTGCCATATACAAGCATAGTACCCCATAAACCTATTTGATTCAAACGAGACTATTTTACAACTGTTTCCTTTCCAAAAGTGTATGAAGCATCAGAGAACCTAGTATTGACCGGAAGAGCACTTGTTTTGACCTCCTTTTCTGTGTACGTGTCAGTTGCCAGCATATCCACTGCCGAAGTTAGATTTGGTACAGAACCCACTTGAACAACACTCGGTGTTAGTCCCACCTTAAAGTAAACTTGTTTAGGTGAATTTACAAAACCACTACCTGCTGTAACTGGACCGATATCCCATATAACTATTCTGGTGTCTGAGTTGTATGAAATTTTTTCTGTAGATGGAGAAGTCTCACCTTTCCAGAAGACTCCTTGTGGCAACTCTGCCCTAGCCACTGTCCCTTTCAAATCAGAAGTTGTGTTTGTAACCACCCAGTTAATAGTATATGTTGTTTCCTTATCTGCCTTTGGTGGGACAGTACCCGTGTTAGTAAATGGTCCAGAATCTCGCAAGGCTTTAGAAGTTATACTAGCAACTGTTGATATTTTAATCACAACGTCTTGTGTAGAGTTCACTACACCACCATCTCTTCCAGAGCGATTCCCTGTCATAGAAATTTTCAAATTTATAAATGGATTTTTTATAAACTTTGGTTGCACAAGGTTTGACAAAGAACCAACAGACAATGCAATATCACCGGAATCCCCAGGAGCAATATCTGCCAAGGAAGCATTTTCATTTTTTGTCCATGTAGCAAGATCATTTAGTGAACTATAGTATCCACCTGCCATTACATTTACTTTGCTTTCATCAAGAGCATTACCTGTCAAAACTATTTGTATATTTGCATCAGTAATCTTGTCAGGAAGTGTATTCTGCCATTTAACATTTACCGGAATAGAATCCCCTACGGTTCCAACAGAATTATTTCCCGCACGAACATTTAGGTCGAAAAATGATTTTCTTAGTCCCATAGTAATAGTGTTTGAAACTAAAACTGTATCAAAATCATACACAGACCCACTTTTGTTGCCCGCAGAAATTCTAAACGAACGGTCTTCCATATTTTGACCAACCAAAGCCCCAACAATATCAAACTTCTTTTTGTCTCCATTTTTCAAATCACCCAAACTCCAAACTGAATCATTTCTCACTGGTTTTATAGTAGAACTTTTATAGGTAAAGCCGTACGGATAATCTATCTTTACCAAGAGATCCTTTATAGGAACGGTAGAGTTTGAAGTAACCTCTACTGTCATTGTTATATCCTGACCAGAATTAATTTCTTTTGGATATTTTACGTCCAGCAAAATAGGAGATGAGCCAATGATCACATCATAAGTTTTTTCCTTAGAGAAAACTGCATTTGAACCCTTTACTTTGTATTCTATTCTAAATGAGAAAGTTTTTATGGAATCCTTTTCACCAAAAAGTGCTACCCTCACACCATGCTCTGCTGAGCCACCTTTTGGTACAACCCCTAGGTTTATTTCTTCATGTGTAATATCTTTTTCATCCTCGCCAACCGTCATTGCTCCCTCAGGATAAGTAATAAACAAAGTGGACTCCTCCAAATCAGTACGGTTTCCATTTACAATAGATAGACCTATAGACAACTCTTCGCCAGAAGAAACAGATGTTGGGGCAATTATGTCTACACTTAAGTTGTTTGATGAGATCATATTTATCCCCCCAAAGAAAATAAATACCGCAATCCCAATAGATACAACGAAAAAGAGTAGCGAACCGACCAAAAACTTATTAAAAAATGAGTTGTTTCTTTTCACAATAGTTTCTGGTGATATAGAATAATCCGGTTTATCTCCCCACGAAGAAGGAACGTCAAACTCCTTTGGTTCAACTGCAGTTCTTTTTTCTTTCGGTATGAGTTTTTCGTTTCTAGAATATAGGTTTCTCTTTAGCCTATCAATGCTACTTTCATTTGGATCTTGTTCCATGACAATAATTATAACATTATTTTATTTCAAAACTACAGATGACTTGCTTTAAGTGCCTTGTTTATTATACCAACTAAAACTATTTTATTTTCTTTTGTACTTAAAAGTACTTCCTTGTCCCAGTTTTCTCCTAAAAAGATAGAGGTGTTTTCATCTTTTACTACGTACCCAAGTTTGTCTAAAACTCTAATAACCATTAAGACTTCGAACTCCGAGGTTAAATCTTCCTCCATCTCTTTCAAAAATTGTAGTCCATTTTTCACTACAGAAAATAATTCTTTTTGAGGTAACTCTCCCTGTATCATTTGCATCAGAACAAAGCCTATTTGCGACAAGACTTTATGTGCATAAACAGGTGAGTCAAAATAAAATGAACCGTTTGCAACAGCATTAGTTATTTTCCAACCACCCTTACCTTTTACAGCCGAAACTGAAATGTTTGCATACTCTTGTAATGCGGGACGCAGTTTAGAGACATACAACCTCGCTGAACGAGCAGAGGCAATGATTAGCCCCAAGTCTGAAGTCAAAATGTGCAACAAAACATTCGCCTCTCCAAAAGGTGTTCTTTTCAAAATAATCCCTTCGGTAGTGTAGATGTGATACGACATTGTTTTCTTATGAGAGTAGCGAATTTGAAACACAAGAAGTGCCCTTGTGGTGCGACATTCAAAAATATTTATAGCACAACAGAAAATGAAGTCTCTCCGTCACCAAGTTCTACAACATAAGTTTGTTTATCTTCTGAAAAACTTACTTCTGAAACGCCAGTTGGTGTTTTTATCATTTCTGCATACTCTTCAATTATTTGTTTTTTGTCAGATGTAACAACAAGTTTTATAACTTCATTAGGATTTAATTTTTCTGTTTTTCTAGCATCTTGAACAGCCCGAATAATATCTCGGGCCACACCTTCTTTTACCAGTTCCTCCGTCAAAGTAGTATCGAGTTTTAATTCTGTTCCAACTTTAACTTCTTTTACATTTACTTCATCAGCAATAATAAGTAGAAGGTCCTGAGAAAAATCTTTTGCAACTATAAGTGATGAAAGTGGTTGGCGAACCTTATGTCCAGATTTTTGTCTAAGTTCCAAACTCGCAGTTACCACCTCTCTAACATTTTTCATGTTTTCCAAAAGTTCCCCGTCTACACTTCCCGCTTCTGGCCAAGTTTCCAAATGCACACTTTCCTGCATTCCGTTTGTTTTCATTTTTTGAAACACCTCCTCAGCAAAGAAGGGTGTAAATGGCGCCATGTATTTTGCAAGTTCAATAAGCACAAAAGAAGTTGTAGCCAATGCCTCGTTCTTTTCATCCACATTTTCCGACTTAAACCTGTCTCTTGAACGACGAACATACCAAGTAGAAAAGTCATTTACAAAGTCTCGCAAGGGTCTCGCCGACTCGAATACTTGGTATTTCTCCAAAGATTTTGTTCCACCCAGGATTAACTCATTTAATCTAGATAGAATCCACTTATCCAAAACGTTTTTACTTGTATTATTTGGTGAAGTTTTATCGTCTTTATATAGTTCGTAAAACGCTACAATGTTTAGAAGTGGATTGAAAACTTTTTTCACTATCTCATCTACAGTTTTTTCATCAAAGTTTTTAGAATCCCCAGGTTGGTTTACCATGTACATCCAGAGCCGCAAAGCATCCACGCCGTATTTGTTCATGAGTTCCCATGGGTCTAAAATGTTTCCAACAGATTTAGACATTTTTTTGCCATCCTTATCTAGAATATGTCCCAGACAAATAACATTTTTATATGCTCGTCCCTTGCCCATAAGTACACCGATAGCGTGCAGTGTATAAAACCATCCGCGTGTTTGATCTATTGCTTCCGAAATAAAATCTGCAGGATAAGCAAGTTCTTCTTTATTCCAAGGATAATGATCCTGTGCAAAAGGCATCGAACCAGAGTCAAACCAAACATCCATAACTTCTTTTACACGAGTTAACTTGTTTCCATTCTCATTCACAAGTTCGACGCCATCTATATATGGTTTATGCAAGTCAGTTTCATATTTTTCGTTGTGTGGAAGTTCTACAAAATCCAGTTCGTGCACCTCAGCGTTTTTTATAAATTCCTCTTTTGCATAGCCAAAATCTATAGTTTGTTTTCTGTTATAACCCATCCCCGCAGACTCTAGGGCCCAAGATGTATGTTCATGAGTAACAAAAAGTATTACTTCATTAGTATTTTTACTTTCTGTCTCATACAGAAACTCACCCGTTCTAACTTTTACATCCGCCAGGTTTTCTGCTCCGCCCGCACGAACATCAAAAATATCTTCATCGCTTTTTACAAGTTCGTGATACACATCTACAGATTTTCCACTCAGGCTTCCTAGATCATGCTCACCAAGTCTTTCATCAAAAGTCAGCCTATCTTCACCTAGATCGAGTTCCTTCAAAACTATTTGTGCAGTTTCTTTTGTTCGTACAAAAGGTGATGCGATTATTTTTGTAATACCTTTTTCTTTTAAGATTTTTACTGAATCCAAAACCTGTTGTTTGCCTTTTTCTGTTAGGTGAAAATCATCATCTTTTTTGCAACTCAAGATGTTTGCAACATTGTGCCCTCCTTCACCATGACGGATTATGAAGTATTTATTTGTAGATTTCTTAGAATATTTTTTCAAATCTTCCAAACCGCCTATTACTTTTCTGTTGCCATTTTCATCCTGCCAAATAGGTAGAGGAGTTCCCCAATATCTTTCACGACTTATTGCCCAGTCTTTTATCTCTCTTAACCATTCTCCAAAACGACCCTCTTTTATATGCGCTGGTTCCCAACCTATATTTTCATTTTCTTTTACTAACGTATCGCGCAAACTAGACATTTTTATATACCAAGAATCTCTTGCGTAGTAGATAAGAGGAGTTTTACATCTCCAACAATGTGGATATGAGTGCTCGTATTTTTCTTTTTTGAAAAGCAGTCCCTTGTGAGCCAAATCTTTTATAATATCCACCGCGACCTCTTCATCTTTTACAAATCGCCCAGATAGAAAGTCCATTTCATCTAGAAATGTTCCATCGTCTTTTACCAAATGATATTTTGGAAGGCCTATTTGTGTCCCCAAAACGAAGTCGTCCTGTCCGTACATTACAGCAGTATGAACAATACCAGTACCATCTGTAGTTGTAACGAAGTCTGCTTCGTATACCTTGTAAGCTTTTTGAAAACTTTCTGGATTTTTATCAGCAAATTTTTGAGAAAGATATGGGTACAGTGGTTCATATTCCATACCAACCATTTCGCTACCTTTGTGCTCTGCAACAACTTCATAAGGTTCTGTAATAACTGAAAGTCTCTCTTTCGCCAAAACAAATATATCGTCCCCAACTTTTGCTTCAACATAATCTACATCCTTACCTACTGCCAACCCTACATTTCCAGGAAGAGTCCACGGAGTTGTAGTCCAAGCCAAAAAGTATGCGTTTGGAAATGCTTTTATTTTAAACTTTGCAGTTACAGAAAGATCCTTATCATCTTGATACCCTTGTGCTAGTTCATGTGACGAAAGAGCAGTTCCACATCGCGGACACCAAGGTAAAACTTTATAGTCTTTATACAACAAACCTTTTTCTTCTACTGTTTTTAAAATATTCCAAACAGACTCAATAAAAGGAGTATCGAAAGTATAGTATGCGTCTTTTTTATCTACCCAGTATCCTATTCTGTCGGTAAATTTTTCCCATTCTTCAATGTATTCAAATACACTGTCTTTACACTGTTTGTTAAAGGCCTCAACACCATATTGTTCTATTTCTTTTTTAGATTTAAGTCCCAACTTTTTTTCTATCTGAAGTTCTACAGGTAAACCATGTGTGTCCCAACCAGCCTTTCTTCGCACATAAAAGCCCTGCATTGTTTTAAAACGCGGAATAATATCCTTGAAAACTCTGGCTGCCAAATGGTGGAGTGCAGGTCTCGCGTTTGCTGTTGGAGGACCTTCATAGAAAACAAACTTCCCTCGCGGAGAATCTTTTTTCAAAGTTTTTTTAAAAACTTCTTTTTCCTGCCAAAACTTTAGAACTTCTTCTTCTTTTAGAGCAGTTTGTGATTTTTGTACTTCTTTCTCGTTCATAATATTCCTCAATATTAATTTTTAATAAAATAAAATCCGTCCTCACCAAACAAAAAGTTGTTTAGCAAGGACGGATTTCGTTCCGTGGTACCACCTTGTTTTCCGGCTTTATACCAGACTCATTACAGCTTTAACGGGCTTACCCGTTGGGTTCTACGGCCTATCTGCTTTCTTCCCAAAGCTCGGAGTTGATTGCTCCTCTACGCTATTAAAAATAGCATAGCACAAAATATCCTGTAGATAAAGGGCTACCTGCCACATGCAGACCCTCTGTAACAATTATTACCAGATTTAAAAATTTCAAAACTCTTAAATGGAGTCAGTCTTACCATATCTACAACTGCTGTCAAAAAAAGCAGAGTAACGAAAATTAAAAAAATATTTTTAACTAACCCATAATTCTTTGTATCTAACCATTTCTGAAATCGTTTTGCGAAAAGGATAAAAATTATTACAGAGGCTATACCAAAAGGAAAAACTAACATAGAGTATAGAAAACTAACCATTCCGAACGGGACAAAAAGACCTATAAAACCAGCAAATTTACTCCAAAATGGAATAAAAACTCCATCTACCAAATAAATAGAGTCTAAATTTATATAAAGAATAGTTAGTAAAACCCACCAGAACCAAATGTTTGATAAAATTTTACTTACTGTTGTTTTTTCGTTCATAAATATATTATTACATTTTTTCTGGAATCTTTATGCCTAATAAGGTGAGCCCGTTTGTCATTATCTGAACAAAACTTTCTGTAATCGCCAGGCGATATGGTGAAGAAATATCTGTTTCATCTATTATTTTTGAATGAGCGTAGAAACTATTGAACTCCCCAGCAAGTTCTGTAAGGTATGTAGTTATATAGTGCGGTGCGTATTCCAAACCTGCTCTTTCTACCACAGATGGAAATCTTTCCAACTCTCTTTCTAGGTTTGTAGTTTCCCAGTTTTCAGGCATAACTTTTGAGACAGACACTATACTGTGCGCTTTTTTCAAAATTGAGTTTGCTCGAACAGTCGCATACTGAAGATAAGGACCAGAATCCCCTTCAAAAGAAATCGATTTGTCAAAATCAAAAATAATATCACCTCCAATAGACTGTCGTAGTATTGTGTATTTGATTGCACCTATAGAAACGATTTCAGCAACTAGCCCCTTCTCACTCTCGTGAACCTCAGAGTCTTTCATTTTTTCTAATATTTTTTCTTTTACGGCATGTATCAGACTTTCAGCTGTTATTATGTTTCCTGTTCTTGATGACATCTTTCCTTCTGGCAAACGCAACATGCCATGCGAGATATGTTTTGTTTTCTTTGCCAGGTCGGGGAAAACTAGAGACATCGCTTTTAGCAAAACTTTAAAGTATTCGTTTATTTCGTTTCCAGTTACGACAATAGACACATCATACGGATACGTATCGTATTTAAGTTTAGCGAGCCCCAATTCCTTGGCTTCATATGTAGGCAAACCTTCTTTGTTTATAAAAACTCTAGTGTGAAGTTTTTTATCGTAGTTTTCGCCCTTAAAAACTACTGCACCCTCACTTTTTTCAAAAATACTACCTACATTTTTTTCTACAGTTTCTTTTCCAAAATCCGCCACCTCACTTTCAAAAAAGTAGTGATCAAACTTTGTGCCAAGTATTTTATACATCACCTCAAAATATAAAAGTGATTTTCTTCTACCATCTTCATACAAGTCGTTTATTTCTGCATCTGTGTGGTCGTATATTTTTTTGTTTATATCAATAATCTCTTTTTTTGCCTCTTCGTTTTCAGTATATGCCTTATGACCCTCTGCATATGCCTGCATAAGGTCTGTGCCTTTTTTCATAGACCAAACAGCCTTGGCCACATGAAGCCCTACATCTCCCTGGTAGTTTGCTCTTTGTATTTCTGCTCCATTTGCCTCCATTACTCTAGCCAAGGACTCACCTATTACGTTTGGCATCAAATGCCCTATATGAAATTCCTTGAATGGGTTTGGGTCAGTGTATTCAATAATAACCTTTTGGCTATTTAGATTTTTATTTTTTCCAAAACTTCCACCTTCAGAAATTATTTTTGAAATATTTTCTGAATAATATTTTTTATCAAAAAAGAAGTTTATAAAACCTGGAGCAGCAATAGTTGTGCCGAAAATATTTCGAGCCTCGAGTTTGCTTTTTATTTCACCGGCAAGATACATTGGCAGCTGATCCAACTCTTTTGCATACGACATTGCAACCACAGTAGAATAATCCCCCTTTTCTTTATGTGTTGGCACAGTCAAAACCACAACTGGGGTTTCTACTCCAAGTTCGTTTAGTATGTCCTCAATAGCCTTTACTATTTTTTCCTTCATTGCCACATAATAGCACCTGATGAACTCTTTATAAAGTTCTCACTTACTGGCTATTTTCTTAAAATAGAGTTTATTTTTCTCGCAATATTTACGAAATCTCTTTCTTTTTTACCTCTTGTAGTTTCTGCTGCAGAACCAAGTCTTATTCCTGAAGGGTCCATCGGTGATCTTGTCTCTCTCGGAATAGTATTTTTGTTTACAATAATCCCAGCCTTCTCTAGTTTAGTACTTGCATCCTTTCCAGATATTCCCTTTCCATCCATCCAAGTATCCATCAGAACTAAATGCGAGTCTGTACCTCCAGAAATAATTTTCCAACCAAGATTCTTTAACTCCTTAGCCAAAGCATCTGCATTTTTTACAACTTGTTTTGCATATTTTTTAAATGCTGGGGAGTCGGCCTCCTTTAGTGCAACAGCAACTGCTGCTATCTGGTTTAAGTGTGGACCACCTTGAAGCCCTGGAAAAACTGCACGGTCTATTTTTTTATATATTTCTCTTTCGTCTATTTTAGAAAATATCATTGCTGACCTTGGACCTCGAAGTGTTTTGTGAACTGTTGTTGTTACTACATCTGCATATAAAAATGGTGATGGATATTCTCCTCCTGCCACCAATCCTCCAAAGTGAGACATATCAACCATAAGATATGCGCCGACAGAGTCAGCTATTTGTCTAAACTTTTTAAAGTCCACAACTCTTGGATACGCCGTAAACCCAGCAACAATTATTTGTGGTTTTTCTTTTTCTGCAATTTTAGCGATTTCGTCGTAGTCTATTTTTTCATCCAAACTACTTACGCCAAAAGGTACCTGCACCCAAGCCTTTCCAGTCATTGAAACTTTATGACCGTGTGTTAAGTGTCCCCCGTGTTCCAAACTCATTCCCATTATTTTAGAACCTAGTGGAACGATACCGACATACACAGCAAGGTTTGCTGGCGAACCTGAAAGTGGCTGAACATTCACATGCCATTTTTTATCTGAAAGTTTGAAAAGTTTCAAGGCTCTTTGTTTGCAAAGTGACTCAATCTTGTCGACTATTTCATTTCCACCATAGTATCTTGCGTTAGGATATCCTTCGGCATATTTGTTTGTCAGTTCTGAACCCAAAGCTTCTAAAACATCTTTTGAAACATAGTTTTCTGAGGCAATTAAATTAATAACTTTTTTCTGTCTTTTCTTTTCAGTATCTATTAGCTTTTTTATTTGTGTGTCTTTCATACCCTATATGATAGTTTAAACCGGATAAAAAACAAACATTGCTAGCCCCCTATTTCCGGGCTATAATCTTGTTATGAAAAAACCCGAAGAAAGGACTCCAGACAGCCAGTACAAGCAATTATTAAGAGATATTTTAGAAAAGGGTGTTAGAACTCCAAGCCAACAAGGCACCGATGCAATTACCCTGATTGCTCCTAACCCAATGAGGTTCAAACTAGAAAATGGATTCCCGATGATTACCGAAAGAAATATGAATCCGAAAGTAAATGAAAATTTACCAGTAACTGTATGGCAACAAGCAATTGGTGAAATTTGTGGTTTTATTAATGGAGCAAGAACGGTAGAAAAACTTGAGGAGTTTGGTTGCTATTGGTGGAAATCTTGGGCAACTCCAGAAAAATGTGCAAAACGCGGATTGGAACCTGGCGATCTAGGGCCCGGATCCTACGGCGCTGGCTTTCACGACTTCCCGACTTCAGAAGGGCCAAGTTTTAACCAGTTCAAACATATTGTTGAACAAATAATCGAAGAACCTCAACTGAGAACGCATTTTGTAAGTCCGTGGATACCACAATACATCGGCAGAGGAAAAGGCAAACAACAAAAAGTTGTTGTGGCACCTTGTCATGGCTGGGTAAATATTAGAATAATAGACGGAAAACTAACACTCCATATGATGCAGAGATCTGGTGATGTACCGGTTGGTGTTCCATCAAATATGATTCAATACGCTGCACTGGCAATGATGATTGCACACGTAACCAATACAACCGCATATGAATTTGTGCATAGTATTTCTGATGCACATATTTATGTAGACCAAATTCCTGCAGTTGAAACTATGCTATCTAGAGAAGACCGAGTATTCCCAACAGTCACAATGAACAAAGACAAGAATGACTTGTTTGCATTTAGAAAAGAAGATTTCGAATTAACAGATTACAACCCACATCCAGGGATAAAGGCCATACCTGTTGCAATCTAAAAATTATGTCAGAAAATAAGTTCATAAATATTTCTGCCGTTAGAAGAGAAGACCAAAAAGTCGTAATGGAAGAAATAAAAAAAGAAGGTCATTGTCCTTTTTGTGCTGAAAATATAAACAAATACCACAAAAACCCAATCATTAAGGAGGGTGAGTTTTGGATACTTACTGAAAATCAATGGCCTTATGAAAAAATAAAACACCAACTTTTAGCAATCTATAAAACGCATATTGAACATATTAAGGAAATGGACCCAAAAGCTGGGAGTGAGCTGATTGAGATGTTTGCAGAAGAAACAAAAAAAAGAAAAATTCCCGGAGGAGGTGTTGCGATGCGTTTTGGGAGTAACCCAGAATATGGAAATTACGGCAGTAGTGTATTACATATTCACGCACACTTAATAGAACCAGACTTGGAAAAACTTGAGGAATCTGAAGCTTGGAAGTTTAAATTTGGACAACCAAAGAACTATAAGAAAAAATAAATTCTTTGTTTGACAACTTTATATAAAAAATTATAACCTCATATCGGAACCAGACTGCTGGGAGGCAAACCCGTGACACCGATACTGGTAATACCCGGAATAAGCGACCCCGCTACGCTTGCGTGCATCGCACGATCACGCAGGTACGGACAGTACGTGAAGGCGGTGGAGAACGCCCTTGCGGGCGTTTGCCCCTTCTGCACTGTAGACAGAACCTACAACCAGGTAATCGCCGAAAACGAGCACTGGTACGCGTGGCCGTGTCGGCCAGCCGAGAACCACACGTTCTTCCACATCCTTTTCGTGCCGAAACGCCACGTGAAGGACTCAGAAGAACTGAGCGACGAGGAGACCATGGCTCTCTGGGGTCACGGTGGCATCAGAAGAGAAGTTCGACAAATGCACGGCTACAAGAGCCGGGGCACCCTGATGCGTGACGGTGACGCCACCTTGTCGGCCGGGACCATCCAACACCTGCACATCCACGACATGGTACTGGCTGGTACTGGACGAGTCGAGTCGCCCTTCTACAAGGGGCTCGAGTCGGAGCACGAAGGCATTCGACGGGCTCAGGTCTTCGAGAAACTCCGGACGGGTACCCTCGTTCACGAACTCACACCCGAAGAACACGATCTCGTCACAGGACGAGTCTCCTAGCCGTCCGGCGACTGGAATATGACTTGCCCGCTTCTTGCGAAGCGGGCATTTCCTTTTATTGTTCTATATAAATAATTTCAATTCCCTTACTTCTTAAAATAGTTTCTTGATCTAACATTTGATATCCCCCACCATAATATATTTTTTTAATACCAGAAAAAGCAATTTGTTTTGCGCAAAGCGAGCACGGGAAAATTGTCACGTACAAAGAAGTTCCATCAAGAGCAATTCCCTGCCTTGCAGCATCTGCAATTAGTCTCGCTTCCGAGTGAATCGCTGTTGCAATATCGGTTCCAACACCTTTGTGTAAAGTATTTCGTGGATCACCATCTGCATATGGAGAATGTGGGCTAGGTAAATGTTCGTTATGAGCAACAAGCAAAACTTTCCCATTTTTAATTACTGCAGAAGCAACTCTCCTCCACCAGTCTGAACTTTTTTCTGCCTCCAGTTTTAGGTTGTTTAATATTTCCTTATCAAAAAAATCTCTAGAAATTTTTTGGTCAGCATCCACTGGTTTTTCTTCCATAGTTTTATGTTTATCCCAGCGTAAAAAAACTGAATCGAATATTACATTTTGGCCAGCAAAATATTTCTCACTAAGTTCCTGCATTATGTCCTCGTTCGGCATAACTATCTCTAGTTTTTTTGTAGACAAAGTATTCAAAGTTGGAACATCTAAAATATTAACTGATGGAAGAAGATGCCAACTCTCTATACTTTTTTTAATTAGTTCTGGATTCAATTCGCGTATCTCTTTTGAAAGATACGTGAATTCAGAAATGATGTCTTTGCCAAGAACATACAAGTTATGATCCTTATATTTATCAAAAAATCTCCTGTAACCCTCATGAAGAACTGGTACGTAAGCTATTATGATTTTTTCCATATTTATCCTTTTACTTCCGCAAGAACTTCTTCAATTACTTTCATTATTTTTGGAGTTAAAGTTTGGCCCATTTTTTTTGCGGTGCCTATTTGGAGTAGTCTTATTTTTGCACTAGTTGATGTTGTAGCCCTTGGCTCCAAAACCACAACCTTACCGCAGTATTTTTTTAATTCCTTAAGTTGAGCCGGACTATATGTTTGTTTAGTTGCAATTAAGATGTCAGGATTAATTGCCTTAATCAAGGACCACTTTGGATCTTTTAGTTCCTTTAGAAAAACCACATCTACATATCGAAGATGAGTTAACATTTCAAGTCTTTCACCCTCAGGGACCACAGGTCTCTCTGGACCTTTTCTGTGCTTAACCTTTTTGTCACTATCTACACCAACAACAAGCAAATCACCGTGCTCTTTTGCTTCTTTCAAATATCTTCCATGACCAACGTGTATCATATCAAAAGTTCCCTGTGTTAAAACTATTTTTAAACCCAAACCCTTACAATGATCGATTAATGTTTTAATTTTTTTATAGTCAGTAACAATCCTTCCGTCAGAATTATTTTCAGAAAATTGACCCTTGTTTTTGATTAATGATGAGTGTTTCATGTTTGTTTATTAATAGTATACAATCTACTGAAAGCAGTATAGATTAACGCAAACTAACATGTCAAACTTATCCCAAAAACCCATAATTAGCATAATAGCTGCAATTAGTGAAAAAAATAGGGCAATTGGCCATAAAAATCGCTTATTATGGAAGATAGATGGAGACCTACCACGATTCAAAAAACTTACCACTGGCCACCCTATTATTATGGGCAGGATTACTTTCGATACAATAGGAAGACCCCTACCAAATCGGACAAATATTATTATATCTAGATCAAAAGTAGTTTATCCTGAATATCCAGATTTAATCATAGCGAATGACATAGAAAGCGCGTTAAATATCGCAAAAAATTATGATAATGATGAAATATTTATTATTGGTGGCGGACAAATATATTCTGCCGGGATTAGTTATGCGGATAGACTATACCTAACAGTAGTGCACAACGAACCAGAAGCCGATACTTTTTTCCCAGAATATTCAAATTTCACAAAAGAAATTTACAGAGAAGAACACAATGAGTTTGATCCTAAATTTACTTATCTTACATTAGAAAAATAAAACCCCTTTCGGGGTTTTATTTTTTGTATTTTTAGAATCAAATTTATTTTATATCAACTCCCATACTTCGTGCTGAGCCTGCAATAATTTTCATAGCTGCCTCAACATCATTTGCATTCAAGTCTCCCATTTTCTTTTCAGCGATCTCTTTTAGTTGTGCTTTTGAAAGACTACCTACTTTTGAAACATTATTTTTACCTGAACCTTTCTCCTTTCCAAGAGCCTTTAGAATAAGAGCTGATGCTGGAGATGTTTTAAGTACGAATGTAAATGTTCTGTCCTCATAAACTGACACCTCTACTGGAACAGTCTCACCTATCATTTTTTGTGTAGCATCGTTGAATTGTTTTACGAATTCAGCAATGTTAACACCAGCCTGTCCAAGAGCAGGTCCAAGTGGTGGAGCAGGAGTTGCCTTACCTCCAGTCGCCAACAGTTTTAGTTTTTTTACTACCTTTTTTGCCATAATTTTGTTTTGTTACATTACTATAAATCCCCTTTTTTTGCAATTAAATCTTTTTTACCTGTAAGAAGTCCAATTCTACCGGAGTCTCCCGACCAAACATCGCAACCAAAACCTTAACCTTGCCTCTTTCTTCATCCACTTCTGAAACCTTACCGTCGAGGTCTTTAAACGGACCGTCTACTATAGTAATAGCGTCGTTTATCTGTAGGTCAATCTTATGCTTAACATTGCCTGAATCCATTCTCTTGAACAGATCATCAATTTCTTTTTTATCTATTGGAACTGGGTAAACACCTGAACCAACGAAACCAGTAACTCTAGGAGTGTTTCTTACTACGAACCATGAATCTTCAGTCACGATCATATCTACCAAAATGTATCCCGGGTAGATCTTTTCCTCTTCTTCTATTCTTTTTCCGCCCTTAATCTTGATTTTCTTCTCAGTTGGAACGATAACATTAAAAATTTTGTCCTCCATTCCCAAAGATTCTATACGCTGTTTCAGGTTACGCATAACGGCATTCTCATACCCCGCGTAAGTGTGAACAACATACCAGTTTCTTGTGTTATGTGATTGTTGTTTTGCCATAATAAATTAAATATAGATTATTAAATTACAAACTTTTCAAGAACTAGTTTTAACAAATAGTCGAAAAATCCCAAGAAGAATGAAACGAAAAATGAAACGATTACTACAACTAGGGTAAAAGCAGCAGCCTGGTTTTTTGTAGGCCAAGATACATGACTTAGTTCCCCTTTTGTGTCCTTTAGATATGTGATTAGACTCATAGTTTTAAATTTAGCCTGGTAGTAAAAAACCCCTCGGGGGGTTATTTACTATACTACTTTATATACCTACTTTAGTCAATACTACCGTATTTCGTATGTAATAGTCACGTTTGAAACTATCTTGTTTTCACCGGTTGGTACAGACGGTGTTGCTTGTGCAGACATTACAGCACCTATACCACCCTTGGCGTCCATAGCAGATTCTCTGTACATTATTGGATAAGCACCGTCTCCATTCTCGTAAAAGTTCACAACTGTGTCTAGTTTTACACCAAGAGTTTTAGATAATACTTTTGCTTTTGCTTTTGCATCTGCAACCGCCTTTTCTCTTGCTTCTGCTTTTACTTTTTCTAGGTCATCAACAACAAAATCTAGACCAGAAATATTTGAGGCTCCAAGTTCACCTACCTTTGTAAGTGCTTCACCAGCCTTGTCTGTATTTCTAACCTTTACAGAGATAGACTGTGACACTTCGTAGCCCACCAAAATTTGTTTTCCTGGAGGACAGTATAGGTTTGTACAAGCAACCTGGTTGTACTCATACTTTGGATTTGAATAGTAACTTGTAGTTTTTACATCTTTATCGTCGATGCCCATAGATTTAATAGCATCTAGAATAGAGTTTATTTTTTTTGTCGCTTTGTCTTGCGCTTCTTTTACAGTTTTACCATCTTCATTTACACTAAATGAAAAAGATGCTGTGTCTGGAACAGCCAAAACTTCGCCCGTACCATTTACAGCTATTACGTTTGAAGGATATACACCCTTACCTATATAAGACAGTTCTTTCAAAGAAGAAAGAACCTTAACTCCCAAAAAAACTGCGAGCAAAACTACTGCCCAAAGCACAGCTTTTGACAGTCTATTTTTCTGCACTCCATCCATACTATTTAAAAATTCGTTCATTTGTTTATTTTTAATTGATAATTCTTCTAAATGATAATGACTATTCTAGCACGGTTTCATTACAACTTATATTCATAATTTTTAAATAGTCGGATCGATAGATAAGAAACACAGACTCCCAGTAAAACTCCGAAAAGTACATCACTTAGCCAGTGGACACCTAGATATAGTCTGGAAATGGAAACTAAGGTTGCCAGCGAAATAGAGAAGAAAACAAAAATCCTTCTATGAAAGTTGCTCAAAGACCTGCTAAAAATATAGTTGAGCATAATAAAGAAAACTACACTTATAGTTGCGTGCCCGCTAGGCAAACTTCCCCCATGTGCAACAAAAACTGAATCCAAAGGCCTTGCCGTGTTGAATAAATACTTAAGTATATAGACTGTTACAGTGGTGAAACCAATAGTTGAAAGAAACAAAACAGAATACTTTAAACCTCGTATTCTATAAATCAAAAAACTCACAGCAAGCAGAAGTAAAACAAAGCCCACAGAAACATTAAAAACGGTAGTGAGTAAATACATGAACTCGGTTATATCTGGAGTTCTAGTAGAAACAAAAAAGTTTTGAACTATTATGTTTAGATTTTGCATTGAAACAATATTAGCATTTATTTACTTTGGTTCCCATCTTGCAAAAATCCCGCAAGATAACAGTCTTTCTCCAGAAGTTTCTTGTATTAGTAACTCTCCAAATGTATTTGCTCCCCCTAAATCTCCAAAGACACCTTGAAGTATCTGCCCGTAGGTTACACTTGAATAAACCGAGGCATACCCATTCAACAACACTCCAACAGGTTTTTCGGAAAGAATCTTTTTCAGCCTCAATAAAAGTGGAACTAGGTCTTCCTCTATTTTCCAAATTTTATCATTTGTTCCTCTGCCATACACTGGTGGATCCAAAACTATCACGTCGTATTTTGCACCTCTTTTAATTTCTCTTTCAACAAACTTTCTAACATCATCTACGATAAACCTAACACTTTTATCTCCAAACCCGCTGTCTTCTAGATTCTTTTTTGCATGATCTACTGCATACTTTGAAGCATCGAGGTGAACAACTTCTCCACCAGCCTTTACACACGCTAAAGTTGCACCCCCCGTATGAGCAAAAAGATTTAGAACTTTTATTTGTCTTTTTGAGCCCACTATTTTATCTTCTAGCCACTTCCAGTTCTCAGCTTGTTCTGGAAAAAGCCCTAAATGTTTTGATGGTAACAATTTCAAGTTGAAAACAAAGTTTTCAAAATTAATCTGCCATTCATCAGATAGACCAGCTTTCTTTGTCCATCTTCCTGCCTTTTGTCCGTGTGCAAAAACTGCACTGGCCTTATTCCACTCTGAGTCATCCATTCTCTTATCCCAAAGCGCCTGACTATCTGGTCTGCGCAAAATATACTCTCCGTATCTTTCTAGTTTCTCCCCATTGCCACTATCTAAAAGTTCGTAAGATTTACTTTTGTTTGTGATTAATATTTCCATTTTTATTTAATACCCGTTACCAAAAAAGAAACCTTTCGTGGTCTGTCATGATCTAGTTCTACCAACATTATCTCCTGCCATCTACCTTTATGAATCTTGCCTTCTTCGACTATAAAGTTAACAAATGGATGAATCATGAGGGCTTGTGCATGTGCATGTCCATTTACACACTCTTGTATTACACCATTTTCGTCTGGCTCGCAAAGATGTGTATTTCTTTTACCAGTTTCATTTCCCTTTTGAGCTATATCGTTGTGACCGTAGTCATGCATTGGACTAGCAAAATCATCTAGAACTTTTCGCAAATCTGCAGTGTAGCCTATTTCCTCACTTGGCCCAATTAGATTTTTCTCGTTTTCATTTACCCACAAACCACAAGTCGTATGATGTGTCTGGACTAAAATACTACCCCTTTTTATACCAGAGTTTAGAATAGCTTTTTCCACATCAGAAGTTATAGTTATAAACTGTTGTCGATACTTTGTCTGATATTCTTTTGTTTCTAAATGAGCAAAATATTTTCCTTCCATATAAAGAATATTATAACTTACCCAAGATCAAATAAAAGATAGTTGTTAAGGTATCTGATAAGGAGGTCTTGCGCGATAGCCCCCGACTATCGCTCACCAATTTGCTGTCTCCACATAGCGTAGTAAAGCCCCTTATCTTTAAGTAACTCTTCGTGAGTTCCGGATTCAGAAACGACTCCTTTTTCCAAAACATATATTTTATCTGCATGCATAATAGTTGAAAGTCTGTGTGCCACCAAAACAGTTATATGTTCTTTTGTGCTTGTAACGTCTCGCACTGTCTTTGTTATTTCCTCCTCTGTTATAGAATCTAGTGAAGAAGTAGCCTCATCAAAAACTAAAAGTGTAGGTTTTCTAAGTAGCGCTCTTGCAATAGACAATCTTTGTTTTTCTCCACCAGATATTTTAACACCCCCTTCACCAATAACAGTATCCAAACCTTTTTCTGCTCTCTTCATAAGAGAATCACAAGCACTTCTATGAAGTACGTCCATACATTCTGCATCTGTTGCATCTGGATTTACGAACAAGAGATTTTCTCTAATAGTCCCGGCAAAAAGTTGGGTATCTTGTGTCACGAAACCAATCTGACTTCTCAAATCATTTAAGTTTATCTCTTTCGAATCAATCCCATTATAAGAAACTGAACCATTTACTGGGTTGTATAAACTTACGATAAGTTTAACTACACTAGTTTTGCCAGAGCCGGACGGACCCACAAAAGCAACCGTATCACCCTTTTTAATTTTTAAAGAAATGTTGTCTACGGCATTTGCAACAGCATTATTGTAAGAAAAAGAAACTTCCTTGAATTCTATCTCTTCTAAGTTTCCTAAATGTTTTGAATCTTTAGGAATCGGTTCTACTGGAGTGTCTATTATTTCTCTATATTTCTTTAATGAAACCTGAGTTTCTCTATATATATTCATAATATTTCCAAGCATCTGAAGTGGCTCAAAAACAAAGAAAGAATAAATGAGCAGTGAGAAAAACTGACCTACGGTAATTATTCCCTTGAAAATTAGTATAAACATAAACAACTGTATTGCTGTTCTCAAAAAGTTTATGATCGTGCCTTGAATAAAACTTATACTTCTTATGTATTTAAGTTTTTGTAGTTCAAGATTTAGAATTTTTTGAGTAGTGCTATTTAGTCTTCCTATTTCTTGTTCGCTAAGACCTAGACTCTTTACTAACTCAATATTTCTCAAAGACTCTGTAGTTGAACCGGCAAGTGCAACTGTTTCTTTTACGATTCTCTCTTGAATATTTTTTACTTTTTTTGATAAAAAGTAGATAACAAAACCGATAATAGGTGCTGTTAGACCGTATGCCAAAGCAATACCCCAGTAAAGGTTTATGGCGTAGATAGTAACGAATATAAAACCAACCAAAGAAACAAAAACTATATTTATTATGTTAGTAATAAGATTTTCTGAGTCAGTTCTAGATTTCTGAAGCAGGTTTAAAGTTTCCCCACTTCTCTGATCTTCAAAAACTCTATACGGCAAAGCCAGCGAATGTTTTACCCCGTCTGCATATAGTTCAGCGCCAAGCCTTTTTGTAATTGAGTTCAAGTAAAAATCCTGAAAGTTTTTAGCGACTCTAGATATAAAAGCCATACCTATAGTCAAAAGGAGTAGTTTTGAAACACCAGTTAGAAACTCTGCAAAAGTAAACTGTCCAAACTTTGTAGCATAGTTATCTACAACAAGCCGAAAAACGTAAGGGTCAAGAAGTGAAAAAATCTGATTTACAGATGCCAAAAAAAGCACAAGTAAACACATTCTCCAGTATTTTTTTAAATATTTCCAAAGTATATCCATATTACATATTTGCATCCATGCCTCCCCACAAATTCATGGTACTAATTTTCAGACCATTTGATTTTTCATACAAGAATAGTTGCATTCTATACGCAGAAAAATTTCTTAATATATTTATCATATGCTCAGCAACTGTAGCTTTTCCATAAAAATCTACTTCCTTTGAAAAGTCAGCATCTGAAAACTTTGAGAAGTTTTCTTTCATGTCAGCGAGTTCTATATCCATCTTCTCTGCAAAGTTTTCTATAGTTACTAATTTTCTGAAATCATCATATTCTCCCCATGCCTTAACATCACCCACCTGTATAGATTTCATAATTCCAGAACCCACTGCAGAAATATATTGCATAAGTTCAAGGGTACTTCTCTGTGCTGGAGTTGGTCTATATTCCGCCATTTCAGGTGTAACTTTCGCCCCTAAATGTTTTATAATCCTCACTTCATTTTCAAGTGATTTTATGAAATTTTCTTTTGTATACATATTTTATTTTAGTTAATGAAAACCAGTATAGCATAAAATGCTATTTGATTTATAAAAAGTTTCACCTTTATTTTGGTGCCCAGGGGGAGACTCGAACTCCCACACCTTACGGCACACCCACCTCAAGGGTGCTTGGCTACCAATTACAACACCTGGGCAACACACATTTGAGTATAATTTTTTTTACCTAATTTTTCAATAAAACTAGATTTATCTTGATTTTTCTGTTATAAATTGATTACCTGAAATTTATTTCGGGTTAGATGGTGGCTATGGTGTAGCGGTAGCACGCGAGCTTGTGGAGCTCTCTGTCTGGGTTCGACTCCCAGTAGCCACCCAAAAAAACGTGAGAAACGCTGAGCGTTTCTAGAGTATATTTTTTGTGTAGGCTACTGGGAGTCGAAAGACGGAGACCGCGAAGCCAGCCGAAGGCTGTGGTCGAGTCGGGGTCGAGAAAATTTGTGCGGCAAAT
Source organism: uncultured Candidatus Saccharibacteria bacterium (assembly GCA_964596875.1). Classification (GTDB taxonomy): domain Bacteria; phylum Patescibacteriota; class Minisyncoccia; order Phycocordibacterales; family DATDWN01; genus C7867-006. The sequence goes on from CAZQVT010000003.1 coordinate 56,160, forward strand.
TATTCGTGACCGACCCCAAAACAAAAAATCCCTTTCGGGATTTTTTGTTTATTCTGCCTTTGCCTCTTCCTTTGCTTCAACTGGTGCTTCCTCTTCTGAAACTACAGCGTCTGGAAGTTCCTTTATATTTCTCATTTGTCTTCTGATTTCTTTCGCAGCCTTGTCTCTGATGTGGTAAAGTTTTGCTCGTCTTACTTTTGATCTCTTTAGAGTCTCGATAGAATCAATCATTGGAGAGTATAGTGGGAAAATTTTCTCTACTCCTACTCCTGAAGCAACTCGTCTAACTGTAAATGTCGCTCCAGCCTCCTTTCCGTGTTTAACAGCAATAACTAGACCCTCAAAAGCCTGAAGTCTTGTCTTACCTTTTTCAACAATTTTCTGCCAAACACGAATAGTATCTCCAGATCTCAAATCTAGATTTTTTCTGTCTGCAACTTTTACCGGTGATTGAACTGTCGTCATAAGAACTCTAATCTAACATAGGTTTAATGACTTTGCAACGCCTCTATAGCCCGCTCAAAATCTGCTGGATATGGAGCAGTAACCACATGTTCTTCACCTGAGAGATCATGAAAACTTATCGTTTTAGAGTGAAGTGCTAACCTCATAAAACCAAGTGAATTTTCTTCACTTTTTCCATACAAACTGTCACATACAATCGGATAGTTTATCGCCTTAAAATGAACCCTGATCTGATGCGTTCTGCCGGTTTTAGGCATTGCCTCCACAAAAGTAAAACCTTGCCCTCTTTTTATAACTTTATATTCAGTAACGGCCTCTCTCTCCTCACCTCTTCCTCCTCTTTGTGCTGTCCATTTTCTAAAATCCGAACTACTTCTACTTATTGGTCTATCTATAGTACCCTCATCATTTTTTAATTCCCCTACTAAAAACGCTTCGTAAACTTTTTTTGTTTCTCTGTTTTGAAATTGTTTTTTTAAATTTTCAAATGATTCCTGAGTTTTGGCAACCAGCATTACTCCAGATGTTTCTCTGTCCAATCTGTGAACAATTCCAGACCTCAAGATTTCATTGCCGTGGCTATCTCTGCCTGGCTCACCCACATCTTTTATTTCAGGATATTTTGAAAGCAACCAGTCCACCAAAGTGTTTTCTTTAGTTTTTCCATCACCATGCACTACAAGTCCCGCTGGCTTATTTATTACCAATACATCTTTATTTTCGTATAAAATAGTTGGTTCCATATTATTTACCCATTCGTCTATCCCTTTCATTATACTCTTCTATAATTTTTTCAAACTCTTCTTTTGAAAAATCAGGCCAGAGAGTATCAGTAAAAAATAGTTCACTGTAGACCCCTTGCCAAGGTAAAAAACCAGACAGTCGCATCTCCCCTGAGGTACGAATAATTATGTCTGGATCAGGCATGTCTTCGGTTTGCAGATGTTTAGCAAAATATTCTTCTGTTATTTTTTCTTCTGTCGGATTTTCAGAAACTATTTTTTTAACCGCAGAAAGTATTTCTGCCCTACCTCCATAGTTTAGTGCAAAGTAAACATGTGGACCTTTGTTATTTTTAGTTTTATCTTTTGAATCTAGAAAATCTTTTTGCAGTTGTGAAGAAAACCTACTCAAGTCACCCACAAAATGTAAAACTCCTCCTTCTTTGTGAAAATATTCAAGCTCACTTTTAATAAACTTACCTATAAGGCCAACAAGATGACCGACTTCTTCTTCTGTTCTGTTCCAGTTTTCAGTAGAAAATGTGTAAAAAATAATATGCTCAATCCCCAAGTCTCTCGCCCAAAGAACTGTATTTTTAAGTGTTTCCCCTCCTTTTGTATGACCTTCAAATAGATGTAGACTATTTTGTTTGGCCCATCTTCTGTTGCCATCCATTATTATACCCACACATTTTGGTATTCTATTTTTTTCACTCATTCAAAAAATAATACAGTATTTTGTATAAATTATCTAATAAAAATAATAAATTGGCACTTGTGGTCAAACACACTATTCATGTAGTCAGGAATCTTTTTATATTGAAAAAGTTCCCGACCCGGTCTCGCGCCGTAGCGCTCCGACTCGCACTTGTGGTCACGCATAAAATCTTGCTAGATTTTTGCGCGACCCCGGCTCGGCTCGACAGCCTGCGCCTCGCACAAGTACGAAAAAATCTGCATTTAGCAGATTTATTT
>CAZQVT010000004.1:0-19474 GCA_964596875.1 uncultured Candidatus Saccharibacteria bacterium
TCACCTTTCCCTCACGGTACTAGTTCACTATCGATCTCAAAATGTATTTAGCCTTAGCGGTTAGTACCGCCAGATTCCTCCGAGCTATTCATGTCTCGAAGTACTCAAGAACAGAAACAAAGAAGATATTATTTTTTCGCTCACGGGACCATTACCCTCTAGGGTCGTGCTTTCCAGCACATTAAACTAAAATAATATTTTGTAACTTCTCTCACAATAAATTGTGACGTTCCTGCCTTACTACCCCACCTCACTATCTTTGTTTACATTACTGCAAACAAAGATAGGAAGGTGGTTTGGGCTTTTTCGTTTTCGCTCGCCGCTACTTACGAAATAACAATTGTTTTATTTTCCTCCGGTTACTGAAATGTTTTACTTCTCCGGGTTTGCAACTTGGATAAACTCCAAGCTAACGACATATAGTCGTTGGGTTTCCCCATTCAGAAATTTACGGATATAACGGTTGCTAGGCACCTCCCCGTAACTTATCGCAGCCATGCTACGTCTTTCATCGCCATTTTGAGTCAAGGCATCCACCATACGCTCTTAAATTTCCCATTAGGAAATTTAAAAACCACAAACTTATTTTCACGACCACTCGCAAAAATAAGTTATTACTTTGTTCTGTTACATTCAATGAATGCAACAGTCTTGTTTTGTGTTCCTACAATCAGAACACAAAAACGTTTTACTTTTGTTTCCATCTACACTTTCCGAAAAGACCCCGGACCAAAGTCCGAAATTCTTAAAAATGTGATGGCATGAACCCCTTGGAAAACTTGCGGTCTTTCGCGGGGAATATTTTCAAGTTACAAACTCAGATATCCTTCTTAAGAAAATCCCGCTTTTCAAAGCGGGATTTTCTGACAACACTCAATAAAGAGTATTACCTATACCGCTTTGAAATTAAGTGATTTATTAACATATCTGAGATAGGGCTCAGTATATAGGAGACCCAATATAATGTCAAATACCACGAAAAGCTTATTTCTGGGGACAAACTGTGTACAAAAAAGACCCATTTCTGGGCCTTTTTTGTACCTCATGAAAGTCACCGAAACAAATCAAAAAACCACCCGAAGGTGGCCTTTTGAAAACTTTCAGAATCTGAATGAAATCCGACGCTGAGATTAAAATTTCAAATTTGAGTGAAATCCGACGTTGAGAATTAAAAAATGCACGGATTAAAATTCCATAATCAGATGCAGTTCGAGGCGGAAATGAAAAAACAATCCGAGGTGTACTTAAACGTACATTGAGGATTGTTTTTTCATTTCCAACAAAGAAATGCGCTGATTATGGAATTTTAATGGTGAGAAGACATTTTCTCAGATACTTTTGATATAGCTCGTGATGCCGCCTCCTGTCCACCTAGACCAAATGAAAGTCCTAGTGCTAGTGAGAATGCAACAACTACTCCTGTAAATAGTGTTTGGATGATAGGTCCTGAAACACCAACTTTATCAAGTGTGATAAGTAGTGCGAAAACCCATACAACCCATTTTGAAACTACTCCTAGAAAGTTTGCTGAAGCAAGTCCTGCTGTTCTAGCTGATGCTGTAACAACTCTAGACAAAACATCTCCAACAACACCTCCAACTAGTAGTACTAGTACTCCAACGATTACGTTTGGAAGATAATTAACAACTAGAAGTTTCAAAACCTCTGTTACTTGTTCTAGACCCAATACATCAAAACTTGCGATTAGGAAAACAACAATAACAAAGTACTTTACCAAACTACCCAAGAACTTTCCTGAGTTTAGGTTTAGTCCAGATCTTTTTACAACATCTCCAACACCTGCTTTTTCTAGTGCTTCATCGAACTTGATCATCTTCATAAAATGAGCAATTGCTTTTGAGATAAGTGAGCCGATAGCCCAGCCGATGCACAAAATAACGATAGCAACTATTAAATAAGGTACGAACGCTGCAACACCGAACCAAAGTCCTTTAAATGTTGTACTTAGAACATCACCCCATGTATTAAGAATCATAATAAACAATATTAAATAATAATATACATATTATATCACGCCCCTATGGCAATGCTATATAGGTGAACCCCACCTGTGCATAATGCGCAATAACAGAAAACCTATTCTATACCTAGTTTATTGAGTATTTTTCTATGAGGAAAATCCAGTATATCCCTAGTTAGTTTATCGAACATACTCAGTCTGTATTTAAAATCTTCCGTAGTAAAGTATGCGTACCTCAGTTCCTTCCCTATTTCTGCCTCCAGGTCGCTTACCACGTTTTCAAGTGCAGACTTTTTAATCCCGTCTCCAACAATAAGTATGTCTGCCCTACTTTCTGGGTCTTGTATAAAAACTCCAGCAATTATTATGACTTTTATCGAACCGAGTTTAGATATTCTTTTTATAAGTTCCTTTGACTGTAGCGGTTCAGTGTTTACCAAAAAACTCTGTAGTGGTGAAAGGTATGAAAACTGTGTATTCATAACAAAACCATATCCCCCTCTACTTTTTTGACTCACTCTTCTTTTAACAAAATCTATCTTTTCTAGAATATTTATCTCTCTTCTCACTTTAGAATGGTTTGATTTTACTCTATCGACTATGTCATTTACATCAAAAACCTTGTCTGGATTAAATAGAAATAGTTTCATCATTCTCACCTTTACCTCGCTCCCGAACAACTTTGACAGTGTTTCCATCCCGTTAGAAATAGGAAACCTGTTCTGTTAAAACAGGCTGGCTCCTATATATTTTATCTTGTAAGGCAGTATTTGCGACCATATTTATCTGGTTTCCGTTTCATTTCGTACGGGATCCATAGGTTCCCATTATAAGGATTTTTAGAATAAGCGAAAGAATTGACGGAGAGAGGGAAAAGTGACAGGATTCCTGGAGGAGATTCGAAATGAAACCAGCCGGAATGTTCCTTCTTGCAAGTGGAGTCCTGGGAGTCATCTTCCTCCTTGGTTGTCTGCTCGCTGCTTATGTGGGCGAGAGACAATCAACAATGCCAAAAAGGCTGAATTGGAAGGCCTTTAGGATGTTGATTGCTGGCCCAATCATAGCAATTGTGATTGGACTCTTACTTTTCCTCAACTGAAATTGATGAATTCGTACACGGCGCACCCAAGGGTGCGCCGAATTGCTATAAGAAAAACTCGGGCCTGTCCCGAGTTTTTCTTGAGTTATTTTAATGTCACCTTGTCAGGAATTTTTTGTTCGCCGTCGCTCACAAAATTTCCCGACCCGGCCTCGCGGTCCCGCTTACTAACGGGAACCCTCGCTCCGGCTCAAAGGTAACCTAAAATAATCTGTGATTATTTTAGTGTAACCTTTGCACCCGCCTCTTCCAAAGATTTCTTTAGTTTCTCTGCGTCTTCTTTCTTCATTCCTTCCTTTAGCATTGCAGGAGCACCATCTACTAGATCCTTAGCCTCTTTTAGACCAAGTCCTAGAGCTTCCTTAACAACTTTGATAACTGCAATCTTTGTTGCACCTCCGTCTGTTAGTTCAACGTTCTTTGTTCCTGAGTCATCTCCACCCGCTGCTGCTGCACCTCCTGCTGGAGCTGCTACTGCAACTGCTGCTGCAGATACACCAAACTTCTCTTCTAGGTGTTTTACTAGTTCGTGTAGATCTAGTACTGACATTTTTTCTATTGCTTCTACTACAGCTTTGAATTTTGCTGGAGTTTCAACTACTTTTGTTTCTTCCATAATAATATTTTAATTTTAATTAATTTTTAATCTAAATTTATCCTTGTGTTTCTTTCTTTTTTGCTACCTCACTTAGTGCCATAACAAAACCCTGGATTGGTGAGTTGATAAGGTTAACAAACTGCGCCTGTAGAGTTTTAAGGCCAGGAATTTGAGCAAGACTTACCATCTCGTTCAAAGTCATGAACTTGTTTTCAAAAACTCCTCCGACTATTTGTATTTTCTTTTCAAGTTTCTTTTGGAATTCGTAAACTCCTCGAGCACCTTCGATAGGGTCAGTTCCATAAACGATACCTAGTTCCCCAGGTAACTCTGGCAATGTTCCCTCTATTCCTCCTTCAGAAAGAGCCTTTCTAGTTAAAGACTTTTTCGCTACAGTGAAACCAACTCCTTTTTCTCTCAATGCCTTTCGGATCTGAGAAGATTCAGTAACTGGTAGAGCGTGAAAGTTAACAAAAACTATTGAATCAGAGTCGCTAACGATCTTCTTCAATTTAGAAAGGATTTCTCCTTTTTTCTCTCTATTTATAGCCATGTGTTATAACTCCCAAATCTGGGAAATTTCTTCGTTGAAATTTCAAAAATACTCGTCACCTTACTCCTTGTAAGGCTCCTCTTATTTTTTCATTTCGCCTTGAACTTTCCTCAGATTATGGAAGTTCTAATTTAATTGATAATGTGCGACCTAAGGTGATAAATCACAAAATAGTGAAGAATCTAAACAGAAAATTAAGCTTTTTATAGCATCTGTTATCTTTGACCTTATGAATAAACATAGTATAGGAAATTTGATTTTTGTCAAACAAAAAAGAGGCCCCCAGCCTCTTTTTTGATTTAAATTCTATTTCTCAATTCACCCAACTTTCTCTTTAGAGCCTCTATTCTTGGACCATTTGCTTCATTGTACTGCGCCTCTAGTGCACCTATCTCACTTTCAACTGCCATTATTTGACCAGGCACATCCACCTCTACAGTTTCGCTTTCAGTATCGACTACTTCTATTTCAGGCATATCCATTCCTTCGCTCATATATTTATAGTTAATTATAATTATTTTTCTACTGACATTATAACATTTCCTTCCTGATTTTCTCCACCAAGGAGCGTTCCATCTTGGTACAACCTAGATGCAAAAAGGATGATGAGGCTTGTACATATAATAGCAATAAAACCCATAAGAAACTTCCAAAAATCTTTATCGAAATAGTTGCTCATTATTTTAGATTATTCTTATATTGTAACAAAGTTTTATCTCCTGGAACCATTTTTAATCCCTCATCTAGCACGGCTCTTGCCTTGTTCATATCCTTAAAAACATCCTTATAAACATCAGAAAGTTGTGTGTATAAATACACCTGTGTAGGAGCATTTTTTATCGCCCTTCTATAGTAGGTTTCTGCAGTATTTTTATCCTTTATATAATAGGCATATAAATCTCCCAAATTTCCAAGAGATATAAAATCATTTGTTGATACAGCGGAAACGTATTTCCAAGAAATCGAGGCCCCCTCATAGTCCCCCGCCATTTTTTGGTATATTCCCAAATCCAACCAACTAGCCAAATCTTTCGAGTCCTTCTTGAGATTGTTTTGCAAACTCAATATTTTATCAGTAACAATTTTTTTAGTACCCTCATCAAAATTTGTACCAGTGCCAAAAACTACTTTTCTATTTAGATCAGGAACCGGCACCTCGTCAGATATTTTTTCTATAGTAAAGTTACCATCATTTGTAGTGACTGTGTTCTGTGTATTTTTTGTCGTGGTAGAAACTTCATTTCCGGTTTGTATTGTATTGTTTGTCTTCCTGAAAAAAGCAAAATAACCCGCAACAATAGCAAGCAAAAGCAGAACTGGGAACCATTTTTTGTTTATTTGCATACAGCGATTCTACCATATCCATAAAAAAACTAAAATTGTAAATTTGATAAAATTCGAGAACAAGAAGTTCGTTAAATTTACAATTTTAAACAACAAAAAACCACCCTTCGGGGTGGTTTTTTGTTAAGTAGAACTTAATCTTCTACCAAATCAAAGTATTAGTTTGATCGAGTTTGGATTAGACCACTTGATGGAAGTCCAACAACTCCGTATCCGTTTGTCCAGTCGTTTGAAGCAGCAACTGATGTAGTTGTAGCATTTGGTGACCAAACTAGGTTACCAGAAGCAGAAACAACTTGTGCAGATGTGCCCATAAGAGCAGCCAATGATGGGTATGAAGAATCACCTAGAAGTGTAGTTGAAACTGATGAGCCAGTTTGTACACCAGCTACAGTTCCTCTAAGTTCGAAGTAATATGTTGAACCAGCTGGAACGTTCACAACAGTAGCAGGAGTGATTGTTACAGCACCACCTGATGTTGGAGCAACGTTAGATGTTGAAATCTGTCCAGATGTGAATCCTGAGATACCTGTTGAGTATCCAGAATCTACGTAACCGAATAGGTTAACAGCAGTAACGCCAGTGATTGTTGAAGAAGCGATAGTAAACTTGAATTGATTGAATCCAATATTACCAGCTGCATTAGCAGTAACTTTGAATCTCATTAGTCTACCATCTCCTACTCCTGCACTTGCTAGAGTATCTAGAGCAAATGTAGGAAGTGATTTGAATACTCTTACTCCAGCAACAGCAGTAGATCCTGATGATCCAGATGTCGCTAGGTTAACTGTATTTCCAGATAGTGTACCTGTACCTTCAGTACCTGTAGTATCTGCGTTGTTTAGATCAACAGCAACCAATGCACCTTGTGTACCTGGTTGTGATGTTCCAACAGAGGCTAGGTCAACCTTAACTGTCAAAGTCTTGTCAGCGTCTTTAGGAAGAGCAACTGGAGAAGCAAATGTTGAAGTTGCAACTCTGTTTGCACCTGTAAATACTGCTGTACCAACTTGTGTAGCACCATCCCAGATAGAAACCTGTACTAGGTCTGCTGGAGATGAAGATGCTGCTGGGTTAGTAAGTTTTAGACCAAGTCTTGCAAGGTTTATACCTTCGTTGTTAGCTCGGAATTTGTAAACTCCGGCAACATTTCCAGTTGTTCCAGCTGCAGCAAGTGCGTATGAAGGACTTGATGTATCTGTAGAAACTGTTAGTGAACCAGCAGCAACTGTCATAACTTGTCCTACTGAAGCTGTTACAGTTTCAGTAACATCGTTAGATGAAGTTACGCCAGTAACTGTGATAGAAGGTGAAGCCTGGATACCCCAGTTGAATGTATTTCCGTTTGCAGCAGATGAAGAAACATTACATTTTAGAGTCAATGTCTTTACTGCTCCCTTAGGAACTGTTAGAGATTGATCGAATGTAAATGTAACATCAGAACCTGTTGTTACAGAAGAAGCTGGGTTAACAACGTTTGAACCTGTGTTCAAAGCTGTTGCACCATCCCAAATCTGACATGAGTTTAGAGAGTTAGCAACTGCTGCGCCTCCAAATGTCAATTTAAGTGGCATTGATGAGAATCTCATGTCCTCACCAGCTTGTGAAGCATCTAGTTGGTAGTTAGCAAATGTAACTGAACCACCAGATACGATTGATTGAGCAGAAGGTGTTGATGCAACTGAAATTGCAAGAGCAGCAGCCTTAACTGTCATTGTGTTCATTGTGAATACTCCGTTTCCAGATAGACTGATTGTATTACCAGTTGTTTGACCAGTAATGTTTGTCCAATCTGAAGAAGGTGTAGTTGAAGCAACGATTGTTGTTCCGTTTGCTACACCTGAAGGAACTTTACCTTTCAATGTGTATGTCTTAGCTCCGATAGGAAGAGTAAGTGTGTCTGTGAATGTTACTTTTTGTGCAACACCACCTACTGTTACTGCATCTACTGGACCTGCAACTACAGCACCATTTGAATCAACAAGTGAAACACTTGTTAGAAGGTTTGAACCCACAGAAGCATTGTAGTTAAACCAGAATACAGTACTTTGTACTGAAATTGGTTCACCCTTGATGTCTGTTGTAAATCCTCCAAGTACTTGGTTAGGAACGTTGATTGCAATGTTCTGAGCAGCTACAGAAGTTGCCTTCTGGATAGTTGTCACTGAACCTGCAGTAACTGAAACCTGCGCACCAAAGAAGAATGGTGAACCAGTAGTAAATACTGAGTTACCTCTTGATGCAGGAACTGAAACAGCTCCTGAAACAGTTGGAGTTACTCCATATCCATAAGTTACACCAGATACATATATATCTGTGTTCTTGTAGATATCAAAGATAACTGTTCTTCCAGCAGCACCTGTTCCAACAATGTCTCCTTGAACATAAACGTCCTTAGAAAGACCCTTGTCTAGCAAGATTCCTCCAGGGAAGTTAGCACTGTAGTACTTACCGTCTGCAGAAACTACAGTCTCGTAAGCAGTACCATCAACATAAACCTTTACGTTAGCAAGGTCGTTTGAAGATGCTGAGCCAGATTGGTTCCATCGTACTGACCAAAGTCTAATTTGTTCAGCTGAAGTAGCTGTAACTCTGATACCAGCAAATTTGTAACCAGTTGTTCCAATTTCTTTATTTTGTCCAGATCCTGGATCAAATGAAGAAGTTGCTAGAGTTGCTCCTCCCAATGAAAGAGTTGCGTTTACAGTGTGCATAGCACCCATAACTGGAAGTGAACCTGCAACTGATGCTGAAGTGTTAACTGCAACAACGTTTAGGCCAACAACCTGTCCTGCGTATGAACCCAATGAAGAGTTCATGTTTCCAGCAACAGTAACTGTTTGAGAAGTACCAGCTTTGATCACCCAAGGCTCACCTACCATTGCTTGGTGGTTAGAGTTAAGTGTCTTTGCGATACCAATCTGTGTACCATCACTCTTTAGAAGTACTACTCCTGAAAATACAGCGTCTTGTGCAAGACCTGATCGCTCAACTGTAATTGAGTTAACAGTTACATCTGCTGAGCCAGCTGTAAGAACAACTGTAGTGAATGGAATTCTTGCAGCACTTTGTGGTGCTAGAGAATTAGCAGGTTGTGAACCAGCTGAAACTGATAGAGCTCCTCCTGTTGGAGTAGTTCCGCCTGTTGTTCCGCCAGTTGTTCCTGAATTCATAGAATTCAATTTAGCTCGAGTGATTGCTCCTACGTAACCAGCAGCTGGAGTAATTCCATATTTATTTTGGAATTTGATCACAGCAGCCTTTGTAGCAGGACCAAAAGTTGAAGTCTCCATTCCTGGTGAACCAGCTCCTGAAGAAGCAACTTTTGTATCAGCACTCATGTTAAGAACCTTTTGTAGGTTCATAACATCTGTACCTTTACTACCAACTGTTAAATTTGTGTTGAATGTGTAGCCAGTTGAAGCTGTACTACCACCTGTTGTAGCTCCTAGTTGTGCTTGCAATGATGAAATCGTTGCAAGTAAACTGTTGATTTGTGCTTGTAGATCTGAAGCTTGATCAGCTGATGCCAATGCTGGCACAAATGCTGAAACCGCCATCGCAATACCTACAACACCAGCTGCCAACTTTGCAGTTCTTGTGTTTTTTAAAGTCATATATATGTTTTTAATAAAACGACTATTTCTCTTTATTAATAATAAATTTTAGAGATTTAGTCTGAAAACAATTAACTACTTAATAATACTAACTAATAATTCGGATGTGACTGTGTTTATGTTTGCGAAAAAATTGCAAAATTTTTTCGCAAACATTTTCCACAGTCACATCTTCATACTATCCCCACATCTAAATTGTTTTATTTCAAATAAACTTTGCTTTCAGTCAAAACTGAAAACGTGAATGCCTGAAATAGATCGACACAAAGATTGTGGAGTAGATGGAAATTTTGGTCTGAATTTCTGAAAAACTGAAATGAAAGAAAATATCTTCCGTGCCTGTACTACTTATAACGCCTTGAGGCACGACGAAAGTCGCACCTTGTTTTTTGAATCCATATTTTGTTGTCAAAAAACTAACAGTCCTGAATTTTAGGAGTAACTGCAATGTATATGAAGGATAACCCGCATATACATTACACATTATATATACTCCGAATATACTTTACAAAACTGTCCGTGTGGATAACTTGTGTTTTAAGCCATTTTTTTGACAAAACCTGTCAAGAAAACTACTCCAAACCCACCGATATTCACCGGGGCATTATTGCAAAAAATACCCCAAAAGTCAATCAAAAAACCACCCCAGTTTTTAGGGTGGTTTTTTGATGATTACTTAGAAACAACCAAGACAAGATAATATGGCTCTATTTAGGCATACTTAACGAGTATTTACTCCATCGTCTTTCCCCTGTCTTAGTTATGACTCCCGCCTCAATAAGTGAAACTAGCTCTCTTTGTATAGTCTTTTCACTGACATCCTTAATTATCTCGGCAATATCTTTAATACTCAATTCTTTCTTCTTTTTCAGTAGACCAAGGATAATTCCCTGACGATTATTACTCTTAAACACTCCTATGTCTTTTAGAGTAGAAGTGTCTTTTATAACATTTCGATGGTATTCCACTGGTGCAACTGCATAGTGTGGAACGTCGAAAAATGAAGTAGGGATAAGTGAGTTACTAACGTCATTTTTATTCTTTGTATTAGAAAGTAGTTCTATCAAATTTCCGAATTCCTTCTCTAAAATAGTGAAGTTCATTTTTGAAACTAGACCCCCCAAAACACCAACCTCCATCAGCGAAACAACCTCACCTATTCTAGTCTTTGTAGCGATAACAAAAGTAGGAACCTCTGACTGTCTTATATTTTTAAAAGTGACAATAAAAGACAGTAAATCTGAAACCTTTTTTCTCAAAGTCCATTTCATTGGTTCACTGTCCGAGAAAAGACCTGTGATTAAGTACACTGCAGATGCTAGTTTTTCTGTCTTTTTGGATATAAGCAAAAACTCTGACTCTTGTTCAGAAATAGCAATAGAAATAGGCTTATTTTTGGCAGAATTCCCCTGGTCTATTTTTTGAATTTCTGTATTATCCATAGTTATTTTGACCTATATATTTGGCCTTTATTTGTCTTATTTTGGCTTATATACCTGTCTTTATTGTCTTATATTGTACCATACTGTCCTTTATAAAGTCAAGTGTCCCTAATACTATATCAGTAACGGACAGATGTCCGCAAGTGCACAAGTCCCCGCTTTTTTTCTGTCAGAAAAACTCTACTCAATTTGTTCAAAAAATCGAAGACAGAAAAAATATTATCTGATAAAATATTTAAGCAATGGCAAGACCAAGCAAGAAAGAAAAGAAGGCTAGATCAAAAGGTGATTTTGATGAAGACGAGTCTGGAGGCCGGTACTTAAAAGAAGAAACAGTTAGAGCGATAGTCGCTGTTTTATTTTTTGTTATATCTATTTTCCTACTACTTTCAGCATTTCAAAAAGGTGGTTGGGTGGGTGTAAAGGCATTCATGGGACTATCTTACCTTTTTGGAGTTGGGTACTACATTTTACCTATTCTTTTCATGATACTTTCAGTGTCATTTTTCAGGACTCTACACAAAAAACTGGCCCTGACACACAGCATAGGAGGCTTATTATTTTTTGTGTGTTCCCTTTCTTTGGTAAACATAAGTCTACCCAACAGAGGTGGAATTGTTGGCAACTTTATTTCGAAGCCTCTTGTTAACATGTTCGACACCTACGCAACCGTAGTAATACTTTTTGCATTCACTGTCATATCACTCATTATTATATTTGATGCTCCACTTCGTTTCACATTCATTTCTAATCTATTTAAAAAGAAAGAAATAGATGAAGAAGAAGACAAAACTCCAGAACTAATGATCGCAAATGCAAACGAACTAGGTATAAGTCCAAAAGATCTAAAAGAAATACAAGCTGAGCCAAAAGTAGCGCCAATAGTTAAAAAAGAAGAAGAGCCTAAAAAAGACGAGTTCGGTATTAGTCCACTCTTGTGGAACGGAAAGGAGTTTACTCCCCCACCGCTTTCACTACTTTCACAAGATAAAGGTAAACCTGGCGTTGGAGATATAAAGTCTAACTCAAACATTATAAAAAGAACTCTTCAGAACTTTGGTATCAATGTTGAAATGGATGAAATATCTATCGGGCCTTCTATTACTCGGTACGCACTAAAACCTGCAGAAGGTGTAAAACTTTCTAGAATTTTGGGTCTACAAAACGACCTGTCACTTGCACTTGCTGCCCACCCTATTCGTATCGAAGCTCCTATTCCTGGAAAATCTTTAGTTGGTATTGAAATACCAAACAGTACAAAAACAACTGTTGGATTAGGACCTCTACTTGCATCAAATGAATTCCAGAATTCTGACAAGCCACTACTTATGAGTCTTGGGAAAGGAACTTCTGGTCTTTCTTTTTATGCAAACCTCGCAAAATCTCCTCACCTACTTATTGCCGGAACAACTGGTTCAGGAAAATCTATCACTATTCATGCACTTATCACATCACTACTGTATAGAAACTCACCAGACAACCTAAAATTTATAATGGTTGACCCAAAAAGAGTTGAACTTACTTTATACAACAAAATCCCTCACCTACTTACTCCAGTTATCACCGATGCCAAGAAAACAATTCTTGCACTAAAATGGGCAGCAAAAGAAATGGAAAGAAGATACGAAATACTGCAGTCTCACAGTCTGCAAAATATTTCTTCATACCATAAAAATGTTTTGGAACCAGAACTAAAGAAAAGAGGTGGCAATAAAAACCCTGACGACAAACCTATCGAGACTATGCCTTATATAGTAATAGTGGTAGACGAACTTGCTGATATTATGCAGGCGTACCCAAGAGAACTAGAAGCTGGTATTGTTCGCCTAGCCCAAATGTCACGTGCTGTTGGTATTCACCTTATACTTTCAACACAGAGACCTTCAGTAAATGTTATTACTGGTCTAATCAAGGCAAACATCCCTTCTAGAATCGCTCTTCAAGTTGCCTCACAAATAGACTCTAGAACTATTTTGGATATGCCAGGAGCCGAAAAACTACTTGGTGCTGGAGATATGCTTTACCTTTCAGCTGAAATGAACCAACCTCAAAGAATCCAGTCTGCATTTATTTCTGAAAATGAAGTAAAAGATGTTGTAAAGTTCCTAGCACAAGGATATGAAGACGAAGTTCCTAGTGAAATAAACCTTGAAGGAAATGGGAACAATGTAAAAAACAGTATCTTTGAAGCGACACTAGATGACGAAAAGATGGAGGAAGAAGATGACTTGTACGAAGAAGCAAAACAAACTGTACTAGAGGCGGGCAAAGCAAGTACATCATACCTGCAAAGAAAACTTGGCGTTGGTTACGCAAGAGCAGCAAGACTTATAGATATTCTAGAAGAAAGAGGCGTAGTTGGGCCTGGTTCTGGAGCAAAACCTCGTGAAGTGTATGGCTCAAGTGGACAAAGTGAGTCTTCAACAGAAGAAACGAATGATGTTGTATGAGAAATGCAACCATAATTAGAAAAGTACTTATTTTCTCTTTGTTTTTTATTATTGTTATCTATTCCCTGTTTCAAGCACAGAAACTAATAAGTGGTCCAAGCATAGAAATATATAGTCCAAAAGATGGTTCGACCTACAGTCAGACACTTATCGAAGTTGAGGGTCGTGCAAAAAATATTGCGTATCTAAACATGAACGATAAAGCTATATTTACCGATAAAAATGGTTACTTTAAGGAAAAGTTCCTTCTCTCCCCTGGCTACAATGTCATAAAACTGGACGCCAGAGACAAGTTCAAAAAATATACAGAAAAGAAACTTGAACTGATTTTGAAGGAATACTAAAACGAAACAAAAGTCTAGTCTTGTGAAATCTACCTTTTGTTTTGTATTTATTTATCACCTTGACTAGAGTTTCAAAGCCTTTAAGATTAGGTCATTACATGAAACTTAAACCAAAAATAAAATGAAGAAAAAACCAGCAAAAGAACCTAAAGCAGAGATGGGTGCGGTAAATGTTGAAAACACTCTGCGCGAAATCCGAACAAAGTTTGGTGACGACTCTATTATGATGCTTGGCGACAAGCCTCATGTAGACGTTAATTCTATTTCTACTGGCTCTATTGGTCTAGATGCCGCTCTTGGTGTCGGAGGACTTCCTCGAGGAAGAATCGTAGAGATTTTTGGACCAGAATCATCTGGTAAAACTACCCTATCTCTACACGTTGTTGCTGAAGCTCAGAAAAAAGGAGGCATCTGTGCATTTATCGATGCTGAACATGCGATGGATCCAGAGTATGCACAAAGACTAGGAGTAAATATAAACCAACTACTTATCTCTCAGCCAGACAACGGCGAGCAAGCACTAGAGATCGTAGAGTCACTAGTACGTTCTGGAAAACTAGATGTTATTGTTATTGACTCTGTTGCAGCCCTTACTCCCCGCGACGAAATCGAGGGTGATATGGGAGCGCACCATGTTGGAAAACAAGCAAGGCTTATGTCACAAGCTTTGCGAAAACTAACCGCTATCGTAGCAAAGTCAAAAACTATTGTTATCTTCATAAACCAAATTCGAATGCAGATCGGTGTTATGTTTGGAAACCCAGAAACAACCCCAGGAGGAAAGGCTCTAAAGTTTTACACCTCAGTTCGTATCGACATTCGACGTATTGCCCAGATAAAGAAAGGTGAAGAAATCATGGGAGGAAGAATACGAGTAAAGGTTGTAAAAAACAAAGTTGCTGCGCCTTTCAAACAAACAGAATTCGACCTAATGTACAACGAAGGTATTTCTCGCGAAGGTGAACTTATCGCTTTAGGTGAAAAAATGGGAATTATTTCAAAGTCTGGAACATCATACAGTTACGGCGAAGAAAAACTAGGACGAGGTTACGATGCAACACGACAGTTTTTGAAAGATAAAGCAAACAAAAAAATCGCTGAAAGTATTTTGAAAGATATTAGAGCAGGCTTGGCAAAAAATGGTGGCTCTGTAGTTGCAGACTCTGGAGGAGAATCAGCGGGGTCTGAGGAGTAAAGTTCACTCGTTTATATTTTTTAGAGCACAGATATTTTTCTGGTGAAAAATTCTTCACTCAGAGCAATCAAGAAATTAATCGCCTCGTTCCAGAGCCTTCTCGCAAACTCGGGCCTTGCCCTCAAACACTGCTTCAGGCTTCTTTTCACTCGTTGTTAATTTCTAATTGTTTCCGAGAGTCTCTAAAAAACACAAACTCGTTACAAATTTTTTAATGCAGAAAACCGGCTCGAAATTCGAGACCGGCCCTGCGTCCGTGTCTCGACCTTTCGGCCGGTTACTTCAGTTCCTCGTGGTGGAAGTACCCCACTTCGAAGTGCTCGAGATCGTAGTTGTAGCACACGATGAGTTCCCCGGGTTTGAGGTTGTGCCTGTTGGCGAAAGCCAGCACATCCTCAAACTCATCCTCCACGGTGTAACGCCAGATCTTTGGTGCCTGTGTAGCCATTGGAATTGGCCTCCCTACCCAAACTCTAAACATTTCCCGCAAAGTGTCAACTTGTTTTCAAAACAAATAAGTATAGTATTCGGCTATATTTATGAAAAAAGTAGGAGGAAAAAATGGCTACATCGCCCTCATGGCGACCATCATTATCTCTCTTATTTTACTTGTTATTACTGTAGAGGAAGGTTCTAGTGGTTGGTATGCCAGTTTTAATATCCTTGGCACAGAAGCCAAAGAACAGGCCAACAGTCTTGCCGAAGGATGTGCCGAGCAAGCCATGGCAAAACTTCTAACAGACCCGAACTATCAGGGTGGAGCGACCACAACCACAAGCGTGGGTACTTGTTATACGTTTCCTATCCAACTCAACTTCCCCGTTGCCGGACTACTTACCATAAAAACTCAGGCAGTTGTGCGTGAATCTTACGCAAACCTAGATATGAAAATGAATATGAATGATATTCATTTTGGTTCTATTCCGACAGCGCCATCTACTGGAACTCTTTTTATAACGACTCACATTATAAACGACAGTACGGGTAGCAATCTCGCTAGCGACTTTACAATGAATGTTTCTGCAAACCCTAACAGCACCTTTCCAGGAACTGAGTCTGGCAATGCTGTAGTCGTTCAACCAGGAAGTTATGCAATAAGTGAAACTGCGATACTTCCAAACTATACCAAATCCGCAAGCAGCAACTGTTCTGGAACAATTTCTGCGGGGCAAATAAAATTCTGTACTATTACCTACGACGACATCACCACAACACTTACTCTTATAGTTAATGTTGTAAATGATAATGGTCTAACAAATCTTCCGACAGATTTTCCAATTTTTATAGATGGAAATCCTGTAACACTTGGGACCAGAACAACTGTCACCGCAGGAACACATACAGTATCTGCAACAACCTTGCCAGGTTACGCTGTTTCACCATGGGGCTATGACTGTAGTAGTGCAGGAAGTATCACAATGTCTTTGGGGCAAAATAAAACCTGCATAATAAACTTTAATGACCTTCCTCCACCCGCGCCTACATGTGCAGACACAGTTATGATTCTCGACCGAACTGGAAGTATGTCGAACACTGACTTGCAAAATGAACGCTCTGCAGCAAATGCACTAGTAAATCTTTATGCGGGTGTGTTACCACCAGCAACTCCTCCACAAATTGGTGTGGGAAGTATAGGAGGACTATATGGAAACACTCCTGCACAAGTACCAGGAAGTGGTAACCCTGTTGTTGGTTGGCTCACTACTACATTTTCAACCATCACAAATGCAGTGAACCAAATGACTAGTAGCAACAGTAGTGTTGGGAGTAACTTGTCTGCGGGTATAGATGTTGCAAAAGATGAACTAAATAGTGTAAGACACATTTCTGGAAAACAAAAAGTTATCGTAATCGTTTCTGACGGAGATCCAAACGAACCTAGTGGCACAACAAACTATGACACTGGTTTCAAAACCCCTACAGCAAATGCACAAAATACTACCGGTGAGTTTTGGACGACACCTGACCTTGCTTATGCAAACCTGGGCGGCGATGCCAACGATCCCGTTTCAGAAAACGATAGACATCAGTTCGGAAATTTTGGGTTTGGTTCTGGAAGTGGACTTCCAACAGGTGCGACAGTACGCGGTATTGAAGCCTCTGTAGATGCTTGGGCAACTGCAGGAGTTACAAACACGCCAGGAAACTCAACAAAGTCTCCGACTACTGCGCAATCCCCTAACCAGTTTACAAACCCAATTCGAGTTACAACAAGTGACGATTCGTATGCAACAAACAGCACAACAGGAAACGCCCAAAGTTTTGGAAACTTTGGTTTCAATATTCCAAGCAACGCAACAATAACAGGTATCCAAGTAACTTCCGAAGCAAAAATTGGTGCGGGACTTTCTTCAACTACTGCACTACTTTTCCCAAATGGACAAGGAAACTATACTGCTTGGACAAACGGAGAATCTACCGTAGATGAAACAGGAACAGTTGACTGTAGTTCTGCTGACTCTATTTTAGAAAACAATAACAACGATAGAGAGTCTGTAATAATAGACATGAGCAGTGTTCCAAATGGTGCCACAATAAACAGCGTGGATGTTAGCGTGTACGACCGAGGAGACTCAAATTCTGGTGGAACGTATAGAACTTTCACCAGAATAAATAACTCTGATACTGATGCTGGTAGTAACTTGTCTGCAACAGGAACAAGTTCATGCAACCTAAAGACTCAGACCATTTCTATTTCCCCTGTTGTAAAAAACTCTGGAACAACTCTTGAAGTCGGAGTTGTAAAAACAAATGGAAACAACAACACCATAAGAATCGGTGCGATACGTGCAAATGTTACGTACACAAACCCAGCAACTGGAAGTTTGGATATCGCGCTTTCTTCAAACAACGGTTCTACATTTACTTCTTCAAAAAACCAGTCCGTAGGAACTACAGAAACAGTTGCCTCACCTACAGGAAATACAAACACCGACATGTGGGGCAGGTCCTGGACACCCGCAGACTTTAACAATGGAAACTTTGTTTTGAAAACGACCAACAACTCTACAAACGGTGCTACGCTTTCTGTAGACCAAGTTTTAGTAAATGTTTTCTATACCGTACCGATATCTTCGGGAACTTCTTGCCAGCTAGGTGTCGACTTGTCGTGGAACGGCGGAACTTCTTGGACTACAGAAAAAATCCAAAACTTAACGGGCACAGAAACAACTTACACACTGGGTGGAGCAACAGATGACTGGTCATCTAGTCACTCGTGGACTCCAGGAGAATTTTCAAATACAAACTTTAAGGCACGGATTCATGCCATAGACCCGGGTTCAAACTGTGACAACACCGCCATAGACCATGTAGATGTACTACAATTCAAAATATATTACAGTCAAAATGTTAACCCTATTGAAGCTGCGCTAAACTCAGCCGACACTGCCAAACTTTCTGGCATAGATATTTTCACTATTCATTTTGGTTCTGATACAGGACCATATGCGGGGAAAAAACTTTTAGCAAACCTAGCGTCGGGAAATACCGCTGTCACATATAGTCCAGGTCATCAAAACGGTTCTTTAGCAGATGCTACCGGAGTAACAAACGGCAACACTGGACTTGTTTCCCCTACTGTAAACTCTGCGGACACCGGCGGAGACGGAAACGGTTTTGAAATAAATCCAAACAATGCATACACAGATGGAGTAAGTGGTGTATCAGGGTCTGCACAAAATATAGATGGTGCCGGTGACAGACATCGCTTTAGCGGATACAACTTTAATATTCCACCGAATGCGACAATAACCGGTATTCAAACCAGACTGGACTGGTGGCTAGACTCTACTTCTGGAACAAACAGTGTAAATGTTGAACTGTCGTGGAACGGCGGAACTTCTTGGACTACAGCAAAATCTGACACAAACGAATCAACAAGTGTTTCAAATACCAGAACTCTTGGTGGCACGACAGACAACTGGGGTCACACATGGACTGGTGCCGAGCTGAGCCCTGCAAACTTTAGGGTTCGTATCACAACAAATTCAACAGCATCTACTCGAGATTTTTATCTGGACTGGATTCCAGTTACCGTAACTTACACGGTAAACACAGAAAACGGTGATGGAGACAACTTTTTTGTCGCACCAACATCTAGCGACATGCAAAGCATTTTCAACTTTATTGGTTCGCAGGTTTGTCCTGCGTCACTAAACCTTACAGGTACTCCACCACCAACTACAGGTGTGCTAAATATTATTACTCAAGTAACAAACAACAACAGCGGAACAAAAATCCCCAGTGATTTTACAATGAATGTAAATGCCACAAACCCGTCACAAACAAATTTTGCCGGTAACAGTTCAGGAGTAAATGTAACCGTAGATCCAGGTAACTATGACGTGTCAGAAAATGGTATTGCGGGATATATTGGAACACCGGGACCTTCATGTTCTTCATCTGGAGGTCTAGGAACGATAACTGCTGGAGAAACAAGAGTCTGCATAGTAAACAACGATGATATTCCCCCACCACCTCCACCACCAAACCTAAACTTCAACACTTCTTCGTGGCAAGAAGTTCCAACAGCAAACTAAAGTGCTAAAAAGGCTAAAAAAATGCAACACAATAAAAGTCACCGTCAACTTGCCGGAAACCAAAAGAAGAGTAAAGTTTGTACATTACAAAAAATTTAAAAGTATTATGAAAACATTAAAGGCTAAAAACCTAAACAAGAAAGCGGGCTTTACACTTATCGAAATATTGGTTGTTATTGGTATTATCGCGATTTTGGCTGCAATAGTTATCATTGCTATAAACCCAGCAAAACAGTTTGCACAGGCTAGAAACACACAAAGACAAGCAGGTACAAATGCAATTCTAAATGCAATCGGACAGCGAATTGCT
>CAZQVT010000004.1:19484-56907 GCA_964596875.1 uncultured Candidatus Saccharibacteria bacterium
GGAGTATTTGCAGGTACATTTAATGTTGGTGGTACAGACTATAATTGTCCTATAATATCAACAACTGCATCATCAAGTATTTCATCTGATCAACCGGCAACCCTACCAGCCACGACTGGACAACTAGGCTGTCTGGTTCCAACATATATACCTTCACTACCAGTCGACCCTACAGGCCCAACATCACCCGCAACTGGTTATGAGGTAAAAGCAGATGCCACAGGTAGAATAATGGTATGTGCACCACAAGCTGCCAATGAAACATCTATTCCAGGCACACCTCCTATCTGCGTAACTCGATAATCTTTCAAAAACAACCCTCCGGGGTTGTTTTTGTTTTTGCGGTATAATACCTATATATGAAAATAGCCATAACAGATGTAGAGACTAGCGGACTAGATGCAACAAAAAACGAAATCGTGGAAATAGGATTGGTAGTTTTTGATGACCAAACTTTTGAAATCCTAGACACCCTAGATATAAAGGTGAAACCAGAACATCCTGAAAACTTTGACGAGATAGCTAAAAAAGTAAATGGTTACAACGAGGCTGACTGGAAAGATGCTGTAAGTCTAGAGGAAGCAATGAAAATATATCTACAAAAAACTGAGGGTTGTATGTTTTGTGCGCACAACATGATTTTTGATTTTGCTTTTATTTTTGAAGCATTCAAAAAAACCGGAATGCAAAACAAGTTCGATAAACACATGATAGATATGTTTACCCTGGCTTGGTCAAAAATTCCTCACAACAAAATGCAGAAATGGAGCCTCAAAACTATCTGCGAATATCTAGAAATTCCTCCTGAGCCCGATGTGCATCGTGGTATAAACGGTGCGATGCGAGAATTCGAGGTATATAAAAAACTTATGCAATAATATGCAACTAAATAGTCCGCTTGAAAAAGAATTCCGTCTGACAACTCCACACAAAACCGCCTTAAAAAAGATGGGTATAGTTACTGTGGAAGATTTACTGTATCACTTCCCTGTTCGCTATGGAGATACCGGACAAGTAAACTATATAGAAAATATAAAAAAGGGAGATGTCTCTGTTGTGTTTGGAAAAATTTCAGGCCTTAAGACTTCAAAAGCATTTATTAAAAAAATCCCAATGTCAGAGGCTGTGGTGACTGACGAAACCGGCAGAGTTAAACTCGTTTGGTTCAACCAGCCCTACATTGCCAAAATGATGCACGAGGGTGCCATAGTGCGCGTAGAGGGTAAAATAAGCGAAAGAAAAGGCAAAGATGGCTCATCTTTCTATATGAGTAACCCTAAAATAGAGATAGTTCGAGAACTACCTAGCGCAACCAGAGACTCGCTTTTTGGAGACAGAGAGGAAGAAAGCCACACCATGCACCCCACCTATCCAGAAAGCAAAGGGGTTACTTCTTATTGGATTTACCATACTATTCAGAAAATATTTAGTAGTGGTATTTTGGATACCATACAAGACCCTATACCTGAAAATATTTTAAAAAAATATTCTCTTCCAAATATTCGCACAGCATTTATCTGGATTCACACTCCCAAAAAAGAGGATGATGGTCTTTCTGCCAGAAAACGTTTTGCTTTCCAGGAAATCTTTTTCATTCAATTAGAAAAGCAAAAAGAAAAACTGCTTTGGAAAAACTTGAACAGTTTCAAAATAGAAACTAGTCAAAAAGATATAAAGGAGTTTGTAGAGCGTTTTCCATTTTCTGCGACAGACTCGCAGATGGAAGCCATAAAATCTATAACGGAGGATTTTAAACGTGGTTACCCTATGTCTCGGTTACTTGAAGGAGATGTTGGAGCCGGAAAAACTGCAGTTGCTGCAACAACCATATATGCAGTGACAAAAGTACGACCAAACGGCAAAGACTACGGAAACTTGCAAACAGCATACATGGTGCCAACAGAAATTCTGGCAAAACAACACTATGAAAACTTTATAGGATACTTTAACCATCTGCCTATAAAAATAGGTTTGGTCACTGGAAGTGAATGCAAAATTTTCCCTTCTAAAACAGACCCGACCAAACCAACTAAAATATCTAAAGCACAGTTACTAAAATGGGTTGCAAATGGCGAGGTCCCTATAGTTATAGGAACACATGCTCTCATTTCTAAAAGTGTAGTATTCAAACACCTTGCTTATGTTATTATCGACGAACAACACCGTTTTGGAACACTACAAAGACAGAAACTTACAACAAAAAGTGAAAGACTGCCACACCTACTTTCTATGACAGCCACACCTATCCCCCGAACTTTGGCACTTACTATATATGGCGACCTAGATATAACAGTTTTGGAGGGCATGCCTCATGGGAGAAAACCTATTATCACGAAAGTTGTTATGGGTGCTGAAAGAGAAAATATTTACAAAGAAATTCGCAAGGAACTAAACCTAGGCAGACAACTTTATGTTATTTGTCCGCGGATAGATGAACCAGACCCAACAAAAGAAATGGCGGTTATTGCAAAGTCTGTAACTCTAGAAGCTGAGAGTCTAAAAAAAGAAGTCTTCAAAGAGTTTAGTATTGGAATACTGCACTCAAAAATGACTCCAGCGGAAAAAGAAAAAGTTATGGATTTTTTTTCACAAGGTAAAACAAAAATCCTAGTTGCTACATCCGTAGTTGAAGTCGGTGTAAACGTGCCAAATGCAACTATGATAATAATAGAGGGAGCAGAAAGGTTTGGACTTTCACAACTTCACCAACTGCGTGGAAGAGTTATAAGAAGTAACCACCAAGCATACTGCTATATCTTCCCCGAAAGCAAAGGCCAAAAAACAAAAGAGCGCATGAAAGCACTAGCAACTGCTAAAAATGGTTTTGAACTTGCAGAGTTTGACCTTGCCCAAAGAGGTGCCGGCGAACTATACGGTAGAAAACAATGGGGCATCTCCGACCTCGCTATGGAAGGAATTAAGAATATTAAAATGGTTGAGGCTTCTAGAGTAGAAGCAACAAAGATAGTGGAGGAAGATTCAGAATTCAAAAAGTATCCAAAAATAAAAGAGTATTTTGAAACAAGGACGGAGAGGATACATTTTGAGTAGGAATCTGCCTGGAATCTTGTGGTCAGGGATATAAACGCCAAATTCTTGTGGTCAGGAATCTTTTTCTACTGAAAAAGTTCCCGGCCCGGCCTCGCGCCGTCGCGCTCCGGCTCGCACTTGTGGTCACGAGTAATTTTAATTCCGTCGAATTAAAATTCTCTCGACCCCGCCTCAGTCGTTTTTCTTACTAGAAAAACGACTTGCGGCTCGCACACGTAAACAAAAACAGCATACCAATGCTGTTTTTGATTCGTGTGCGCCTGCCTGGACTCGAACCAGGGACCCCAGAGGTATAAGCTCTGTGCTCTAACCAACTGAGCTACAGGCGCATATTTGCTATAATACTACCATATCAAATTAGCACACTTTATGGAAAATAAAAAACTGTGGTTTAGAGCAAAAAGATTTGGTTGGGGTTGGTACCCGTCTTCATGGGAAGGCTGGATGGTTATCGCGCTATACGTAGTTGTGATAGCGATTCACTCAATAAATGTAGAGAAATTTGCAACATCTGGAACTGAGGTTTTAATAAACTTTGTATTACCTATAATAATCAACACTGTATTTCTAATTATTATCTGCTATGCAAAAGGTGAAAAACCTTACTGGCGTTGGTAAATGATCAAGGCCGGCACATCGTGCCGGCCTTGATCGACCTGTTCTTCTCTACCTAGTGAACCCGATCGTTGGCATCGAGTTCAGCCGACAGCGACTTACTGCCCTGCGGCAAGGCCCTCTCACGGAGGAGCCGCAAGAGCTCATCCCCGGCACTCACCACCTGTTTGGAGTTGCCATCACAGATGAGGCCGAGAATCGGAATGAGAGCCTGCATGAGCTCTGTGGCAAGTTCCTCGGCTTTCCACTTGTGATGACATCGAGTGCAGAAGAAGTCGGTGTGCAGTTCCCGACTTCCCACCCTTGAGGTCTGGATGGTCCTGATTTCCCCACCACACTCGTTCTGGTGGCCACTGCCACCAATCACTTTCGGTCTGCGACAGAACATGGTCGATCCTCCCGAAAGAAACATTACAATTTTTTTATATATGAGTCAATACCTTACGCTTGGTGTTCAATATCTAATTTTTGTTTTGGAGTAATACCATTTGCAACAAGCATTGTTTCAAATTCACCTCGTTCAATTGTTTCTGTCTCCATTAGTCTTTTCGCGATCGCATCCAAAAGTTTTCTATTGTCCCCTATAACCTTTTCTGCCTTGTCGTGAGCCTCTTTCATTATTCTTGAAACCTCACTGTCTATATCTGCTGCAACTTTTTGTGAAAATTCTTTTTCTTCTACACCACGACCAAATAAAACTTTGCCACCCTGTCCTTCTAGTGCAACAGGACCAACCATATCTGACATTCCGTATTTTGTTACCATATCACGAGCAAGTGCAGTCGAAACCTGAAGGTCATTTGATGGACCAGTAGTTAAGTCTCCAAACAACATTTTCTCTGTTACATATCCTCCAAGAGAAACTGCAATATCATCTAGAAATTCTTTTTTAGATTGAAGTTTTCTATCTTCTAGGGGTAAGTGCAAAACATAACCTGCCGCTCTACCACGAGATATGATGGATATTTTATGAACTGGATCAGCATATGGAAGTATAGATGCAAGCACAGCATGCCCTGCCTCATGGTATGCAGTAAGTTCCTTTTCTTTTTTTGAAAGCACATGACTTTTTCTTTCAGGACCTAGCATTACTTTTTCTATTGAACGGATCAGATCGTACTGAGAAACTTTTGTTCTGTTTTCACGCGCAGCCAAAATCGCTCCTTCGTTCATAAGTGAATATAGATCAGCACCAGAGAACCCTGGAGTTCTTTCAGCAATAACTTTTAGATTTACATCTTCTGCAAAAGGCTTTTTAGTACTGTGAACTTTTAGGATTTCTTCACGATCTTTTCTGTCTGGAAGGTCTAGTGTAACTCGTCTGTCGAAACGTCCCGGTCGAAGTAGTGCAGGGTCTAGAACATCTGGTCTGTTTGTCGCAGCCATAACTATAACTTTTTCATTTGGTTCAAAACCATCCATTTCTACTAGTATCTGGTTCAATGTTTGTTCCCGCTCGTCATTTCCCCCACCAGCACCTACACCTCGCACTCTTCCCACTGCATCTATTTCATCTACGAAAATAATAGCGGGTGCATTACGCTTTGCCATTAGAAACAAGTCTCTTACTCTTGATGCACCAACACCTACAAACATTTCTACGAACTCTGAACCAGAGATGGAGAAAAATGCCACACCTGCTTCACCTGCAACTGCCCGCGCTAGCAAAGTTTTTCCTGTACCAGGCGCACCCATAAGAAGGATCCCTTTTGGAATTCTTGCTCCAATATCTAAAAACTTTTTAGGGTTTCGCAAAAAGTCCACAATCTCAGCCAACTCTTCTTTGGCTTCTTTTGCACCAGCAACATCTTTGAAAGTAACTCTCTGACTTTTATCATTTGGATCTATCATTCTTGCCTTTGACTGTCCGAAAGTCATCGCTTGCATACCCGCACCTTTCATTTGTCTTGTTATAAACCAGATAAACACTGCAATAAAAAGTATTGGGAAAAGAATTGGTGAAAGGTTTAGCAACCAGTAGCCCACTCCTGTTTCATTTTTTATATCTATTTTAATAGGAGTAAGTTCTTGTTTTGTAACTCCGTAGTTAACCAGTGTTTGAAGCAATGCTTCACCTTCTTCTTTTTTAGAAACTTTTTTATCTCCACTTTTATATTCCAAATCCAAAGCATCCCCCTTTACTACGATAGACTTAACTAGACCAGACTTAATATCTGTAGACAATTCTGAAATAGGAATCTCAACTGGTTTTTCCCCAACAAAACTAGAGATAATAGAATAAGCCGAAGAAAGAATAATAAAAATAATCAAAACAGACACTACGTAGTTAAAAAAAGATCCACCGTCGTCATTTCGTACTTTGTTTGGTTTTTTCATGTTCATTTTTGGTTTTTCTTGGTTTTTTGGAAGTTCCATAGTAGACCTATTATACATAAAAACGACCAAAACGAAAGGTATTAAAATATGCTAGAATAGTTTTTAATGAGTTTAATAAATAATAAAAAAGCCCACTTCGACTACGAAATAACCGACACATACTCTGCAGGTATGGAACTTTTCGGCTATGAAGCAAAATCCCTCCGAAAAAGCCAAGGTTCCCTAGAGGGCTCATATTTAACAGTGAGAGGTGGTGAAGCATACCTCATAAACAGTTTTATACCCCCATATCAGGAAAAAAATACTCCTGTAGACTATGACCCGCGCCGAACACGCAAACTGATCTTGACCAAAAAAGAGATTGAGGAACTAGGTAATATTGAGAAAAACAAAGGCTTGACAATAGTGCCTATTTCGGTGTATAATAAGGGTAAATTTCTGAAGGTAGACCTTGGAGTTGGTAAGGGCAAGAAAAAACACGACAAACGCGAGTCACTTAAAAAACGTGGGACTGAAAGAGAGAACCGCAGAGAGTACGTAGACAG
The DNA here is from genome assembly GCA_964596875.1 of uncultured Candidatus Saccharibacteria bacterium. Lineage (GTDB taxonomy): Bacteria > Patescibacteriota > Minisyncoccia > Phycocordibacterales > DATDWN01 > C7867-006. The sequence goes on from CAZQVT010000004.1 coordinate 26,033, forward strand.
ATAACTGTAGTTCCCGAAAAGTAGTGGTAAAAAAAACGACTATTCCTCGGGGATGTCAGGTATAGACATATAAGATCTTTGAAAATGCGCATAGTAGAGCTGTATTAACTCTTTAAACTGGTACAAACCATAAATGCAAAAAACACTTTTGCTAAAGCAGTCCCTTCACCATTCGTGAATGGATTCGCACTTGCTTACGCTTAATTTTTATAATTAAACCTAAACAAGGGGCCACTCCCCTAAGTCTGTTACGGGAACTGGTTCTTATATCTTCGGACTAGAAACTTTGTTTGTCTTGGCAAAGTTTCAAAACAAAAAGACTTTGAACTTATTTTATTTTGTTTGTTTAGAGAAATAAGTTCGAGCACATAAAACAAACTAAACTATGTAGACACATTTTCAAAACTTATTTGCACCCGGCTTCAATGCCGGCTTCTCCACATAAATAAAACAAAAACCGCCCCAAGGCGGTTTTTGTTTTATTGTGTATCTATATATCTATAAACCAAACTACTCAGATCTACAATATTTTGTCTCAAAACATCAAAGTCATTACCCTTACTCATTATACAAAGTAAATATGGAGAATCTTTTTTATAAACAAAACCGCAGTCATGCAACTCTCTGTCTATTAAAAGACCCTTGTTATCGTATACACTCCTCTCTCCAAACTTTTGCGCCACAATCGTTCCCTCTGGAACCCCCGCTTTTATACCAGGAAATTCTGCCTTCGTTAGAAGCTCTAGTGCTTTTTCTGAATATGGTCTAGTTAAATATGTACCGTTGTACAAGATTCTAAAAAAATATGCGTAAAGTTTTGCGGACATGTAGTCCACATTTGAACTCGTAGAAGGTACTGGAAGTTTCACATCTGTATAAATATTAAACAGATTATTTTTAGCAATATAGTTTCCAAGCAAAACTCCAGCAGTGTTGTCGGAATTAAGAATCATACTTTTTATGAGTTCATCAATACTATACATTTTACCCTCTTTAATTGTATTTTTTGATTTAAAATACTTTCCTTCATTTTGATCATCCCCCTCAAAAGAAGTTTCTTCGTTTAGTATATTTGGATTGTTTTCTGCATATTTATAATACGCAAGCATAGTGGGCACCTTTAGCATACTAGCCGGGTCATACTTGTCATTTTCATTTACCCCAACCCACTTACCTCTTTTATAATCCACCAAGTAAACAGACATGTCCTGTAGTCTGTCCTCCTCTTTTCTTGTTTCAATAAAGTTCTCTACTAGATTTTCTAAAGTTTTGTCTTCATCTACCGGGTTACCGTCTGTGTTGCAAAGAAGTATGGGGTTGATCAAGGGAAAATCACTTTGTTCTAACCTCAATACTCTAGAGGATTTTTGGATCCCATAAACTAAACTAGTTTTTTCCAGAACATACCATGTTAACACTACCCCAAATACCAAAAATGCGGCAGAAAACACTGCCACACTCTTGATTGGTTTCTTATTTATATAAGACCCAAGTAAAATCATTAATTAAATGTAACGTAACTTGGTTTTACTAGCAAACTAGGTACTTTACTCCACGCGTGACAGTTCCAACTAACATTGTTTGCACTTGAACCCAGAATTCTACCCGAACTTACATCCTCTGGGATAATACCGGGTAGGTCTTTGATAGTCTTAGGCTGAGTTACAGTTCCTGTAGACTTGCCTTCTGTCCAAACATATAGGTATGAGCCGTCATACACTACCATAGTAGCAGTACTTCCCTGGGCTGTAGATGTTCGAAACTCCCCTCTCATTTTACCGTTTGAAATATATACTACATTTGTTGCTCTTGTTAGTTGACTTACCTGTTCATAGTCACACTGATAGTTTCCCGGTTCTGAAAAAATTCCTCCTAAAGATACTTTCATACCCTCTATTGGTTTTGCCGGAGTAGTTTTTGTAACTGGTGCCGGATTCACTTTAACATCCTCTTTTGGAGTAGTTGTGGCATTGGCATCACTTGGATTTTTACCATCATTACCTCCAAAAAGTACAACTAATAAAAGTATCGCCACGACTGCCCCCACAACCCACTTTGTATTTTTCATACAGTTTAAATTTTAGTTAACTAATACTAATATATATAATGATACACTTCTATTTGACAGTGGCAACAATACTTGTCCCCGTTTCATTGTAATATAGAGGAAAGCGTGCTATATTTCTCATACAAATTTCAAAATATTATTAGCAAATAACACTATAAAAATTGTCCGGAATAAGAATAAATAATCAGATTACAGCTCCAGAACTCCGTGTCATCATGGAAGATGGTTCAAACCTTGGAGTTATCACTTTCAAGGAAGCAATAGACAAGGCTCGTGAAGTAGGTCAGGACCTTATTGAAATATCGCCAAAAGCCGTCCCCCCAGTTGCAAAAATCATGGATTATGGTAAATTTCAGTATGCCGAAAACAAGAAGCTAAAGGTGGCTAAAACCAAGGCTCACACTGTAGAAGTCAAGAATATACAGGTAAAAGTAGGTACTGGAGACCACGATTTGGAGCTAAAGGCTAAAAAAGCCTCAGTCTGGCTAAAGGAAGGAAACCGCATAAAAATAGACCTATTTCTGCCAGGCAGAACCAAGTATATGGATATGAAGTTTTTGGAGGAAAGAATGGCTAGAGTTCTAAAGTTAATAACCGAGGAATACAAAGTCGCTGACCCTGCTAAAAAGTCACCAAAGGGCCTAAGTATCATTATAGAAAAAGCTTAAAAACATGAGTATAAAAACAAACAAATCATTTACTAAACGACTTAAGGTTAGTAAAAACGGTAAGATAAAAGCTAGAAAAACTGGCCAAGGTCATTTTAATGCAAAAGAGTCTCGAAGATCACAACTTGCTAAAAAGAAGACTGTTCCCTTCCAGATCAGTAACAAGGATAAAGCCTTTTATATCAAATAGATAAAATAATTTAAAATAACATGACAAGAGTTAAAAAAGGAGTAAATGCGCTAAAAGGTAGAAAGAATGTTCTAAAAAGAACAAAAGGTTTTAGACATGGACGATCTACAAAGGAAAGACAAGCATGGGATGCTCTGTACCACGCCGGAGCATACGCATTTGCTCACCGAAGAGACAAAAAAGGTGACGCTCGAAACATGTGGAATGTAAAGATTTCATATGTTGCAAAGGAACTTGGAACTTCTTACAGTAAACTTATGGGGGGTCTAAAGAAAAAAGGCATCCTACTAGATAGAAAAGTTCTAGCTACACTAGCTACAGAGAATCCAGAAACATTCAAGAAAATCGTAGCCCAAGCTAACTAACTAAAAAACCGGCATCTGCCGGTTTTTTAGTTATTTAGCCATTTTAAAGTTTCTAAATTGAGAGTAACAAGCCGGAGCCCCCCTTCCAGACGAAACGTATGTTTTAGAAACTTGAATTTTTATTTGATTCGTCTTAGAACTTAAAAGTAATTGCTCCAAGTCTTCCCCGACAATCTTATTGTTTACCAAATCAAAATCGCCTGAGTTTATTGAATCGATACTTGCCTTACTTTTGTCATAACAACCAAGACCTATATAATTATAATTCTCGATATCAGAATTCACCCTTGAGCCCCTCAGGTACTCAACAAGTGAATCATTGTCAGTTTTTGTGAAGTAAAAATTAGCATAATTTAGTATCTCTGAATCCATAAATTGTTCTTCTTCTGTTACAAGATAACCAGTAAGCGTTACAGTCCCGTAGTAATCCAGCTCCCCTTTTTGAAATGGTTTTTGGTAGTCAGCAATACTTAGTGGTTTATTAATAAACTTAAATGTTGAGAGGATTGGACTGATTTCATCATAAAGTCTAGTTAACTCATTTGGCAAATCTTGTGCAACCCAATTTACAAATATTACTCCATTCTTTTCAGATATATAACTCGGTCGTGGACAATTACAATTTTTATATTCATTCCAACCTTCTTTTGTTGTCGTACCAATACGCATTATCGAAAACCTTCCCATAGGAGTCGATGTACTGAAATCTAAATCCCCATCTTTATAGCCCACACTGTTGCTAATCCAATCTTCTGGTATTTTCATTTCAAAACCATACTCTTCATTTCTATAAGTCTTCCAAGCAGATGTATCGTACACTGGAGTAACTTTTGCCCCACAATCAGGAATACACAAAGGTTTTACTTCGACTCCAAAAAAACTCAATGCCTGCAAAGGGAAAAACCAAAAAAAAGTAAAGCTAAAAAGTATGACAAAAATAAAAGTTAAAATCGAAACTAATAAAATTTTATGATTTGGTTTGGTTTCTAGAACAGGAGGAGTTGTTTGGTTTGGTTCCATATTATTTAGTGAACTTAAAGGTTGAAAGAATCTTATCCATTTCAGCTTCAGCAACAGAAGCCATAGAGAAGTTCATGAAAATTAAATTTTTATTACTTGTTTCAAAATCACAACCTATTATATCCCCTGGTCCGTCACCAGAGTGGTCGATGCATATCCAATCAATACCATTAATTTTCTTATCGAACGATGGATACCCCTGACTTTTTGTATATGTAACAAAATCAGTTTCTTTTAAACCATACCTAATTTTTAAATTGTCAAAAGATTCTTCAATATAAAGTCCTAGTGAGAACGGATAATCATCTGGTTTATTTTTAGTTCCAAATGAAACCTCTCTTACACTATCACCAAAAAACTTTTCCCAATTCTCTGGGTACTTGAACTCAAAACCATACTCTTCGTTTCGATATGTTTTCCAGTTTGAAGTATCTGGTGCGGACGCTGCCTCCCCACCATCCGCCTTAACCCAATAATTTTCAATAAATACATTCGTACCAACTTTTGTTAATGTGTCATAGTAAACAAAATTTCCAGTAGGATTTTCATTATCTTTTTTAAACTCTGTTTTGCTGTAGGTACTTATTGAATGGTCTTGTTTACCATATTTACTTACCAGGCTATTCCAAACTGATGGGGTTAAATAGTTTCCAGAACCTACCACATCCAAGAGCTTAAATTTCTTATTACCATATTTAAAAACTGCAAAATAAACTCCGTCCTGATACGGCACCTGCACTATTAGACTGTCGTTTCCTATAAACTGAATCCCCTCGGCGCCAGTACTTGCACCCCCACCCTCATATCCCCCATTTTTTTGAATTTCATTATAATTTTTCTCTACATCAACACTTTCATCTAAGTCCCTACCACTTTCAGCTTTTAAAACAGTAGCAACTTTTATTTCCTGCCAATTTTTTTGAACTTCAGATACAACTTCTTGTTCATTTAAATCCAAACTTACTACAGATCCTTCAATCTTTACGTCCCGATTTTGAAAATACAGAAATCCGGTTGTTCCGATAAACAAAACTGCAAGTGCCAATAGAATATAAAAAAGTTTATGATTTGGTTTGGTTTCTAGAACAGGAGGAGTTGTTTGGTTTGGTTCCATATAAACAATTATAACCTAAAAAAACCCAGCCTGAAACAAACTTATATAATTAGATGCAGTTCTAGGCGGACAATAAAAATTTGAGAAGCCTTACTTGTTGTAAGGTGACGAAAATTTTTTGCAGTCCAACAACGAAATGCGCTAATTATATGAGTTTGTATATTATGCCCCTTTCTGGGTAGACAGCGTCGACTTCCAACTCATCTCGCAAACGTTGCACCAAAAATGTTGAAGACTTTGGCTCGCCCATAACCACAAAAACTTTTTTAACTTTCTCAGCCGTATCCGCAACCATGTTTACTATGCCATCTGAGTCTTTGTGAGAAGAGTAGCCACTTATCATTTCTATTCTAGCCTTTACAGGTATTAGACTGCCATTTATTTCTATCTCTCTTGGTTTGTTTTGTATTTCTCTACCCAAAGTTCCTATAGCCTGGTAACCCATCAGAAGTATTGTGGAGTCTGGATCAGGCAAGAAATGCATCTCGTGGCCAACTACACGACCTCCAGAAGACATACCACTTCCTGCGATAATTATTTTAGGGTTTGGAGTTTTTACAATATCATCTGACTCTTCCCTACCATGGACTATAGTTAGTTTCGGAAAACTAAAAATATTATCTCCACCAGATATTTCTTTCTTAACTTCAGGGTTAAAGTCTACGGAATGTGTTTTGTATATATCTGTAACTTTGTTACCCAAAGGAGAGTCTAGAAAAACTGGCACGCTCGGAATCTTTTTATCTTCTACCAGGTTGTTGAGTTCATACAAAACTACCTGTGTTCTCTCTACTGAAAAAGCAGGTATTACGAGTGCCCCTTTCTTTTGTATTGTTTCTGTCACTATTCGTCTAAACTTTTCGTCTCTCTCCGCCTTGTCTTCGTGGTTTCTGTCACCATACACACTATCAACAACCAAATAATCTGCTTCTGTTATTTTTTCTGTATCTTTCAAAAGTGGCGCCGGAGAGTTGCCCGAATCTCCAGTAAACACAATTTTCTTGCCCTTGAAAGTAAACTCGTACATACTTGAGCCTAGTATATGCCCCGCATCTTTTAGATAGACTTCGAACTCATCATTTATTTTTGTTTGTGTGTGGTACGGAATAGTTCTCCACAAAGCCATTGTTTTGTTGAAGTCAGCCAACTCATATAAAGGTGCTTCTTTCTGCCCTTCTATACCGTTTTTCTCCTTCATATTCATTACTTTTATAGCATCCATGAGCATGACATTGGCTAAGTCTTTTGTTTCTTTTGTGGAATAAATAATTCCCCCAAAACCATCTCGCACAAGTTTACACACGCGACCGATATGGTCCATGTGCGCATGTGTTATAAAGAGAAAATCCATACTTTTTACATCATATGGAAAAGGTTTTTTGTTATACTCATATGCTTCCGGAGTACCCTGTAGCAAACCGCAGTCAATAAGTATTTTTGTTTTTCTAGACTCTAGTAAAAAGTTTGCCCCTGTTACAGTGCCCACCCCAGACCAGAAAGTTATCTGTAGGTCATTATTTACGCTCTCAATATTTTTCGCCATTTTATTTATTTAAAACCTTATAGGCATATATAGAACCCAATATTCCCCCACAAATATCTAGAAGCAAGTCAGAAAGAGTGTCGGTAACATACAGATATCCATCTGAAAGCATTTCTATTTCAAAATATGTTTCGAATACCTCCCAAGCCAAACCCACCATAAGAACCAGAAGAAAAGAAACGAAAACAGATTTTCTTAGACTTATGTTTTTATCTAGCAAATACTGCCAAACTAGAACAGTTGCCATTGCTACACAAAAACCCGCTGAAAAATGCATGATCATGTCTACCCACCAGACAGTCCAATAAAGATATAGTTTGTTTGCGACTAGGTTTCCTAGTCCTATTAAAAAAAGTAGTGCGAAGGTTCGTTTGAATAGAGGTTTTGAAATCATTTCCCTATTGTACTTTATTTATCCAAAATTATAAAATCCAAATTTTAAAGGTTTGGACACTAGAAAACCCGAATTTGAGACAAGGTCGCTTATAAAATTTTAAAATTTTTGGAGCCTGACTCCATGTTCAGGTGACAAATATTTTAAAATTTTAGAAGATGAGATTGGCCAAATTCGGGTTCTATAGTGGGTAGTGCTGATATTTCCCTACAAAAAATGTAGGTGGGTGCCCGCACCTAGGGTCCAAGGACTCTAGAAATTTAAGACTCCCTAATGTAAAGTTTAGGTAGAAAATATCTAACACTACCTAAATACATTATATCTCTAGTTTATTTCAAAACAACTTGCGAGAAACATTTTTCAGGTTCTAGTGTGTAAATAAATTAAATTGGCTTAGATGCTAGGTGAGAAGCGAATACTTGGAGCTTCGCAAGACCTTGAACGTTTTGTAATCAAAATTTGAAAGGTGTACCGTTCCTGTAAGGAAATGGAGGATTTGTTTGCGAGCCTTACATTAGTAAGGTGAGTGAATAAATTTGAACAGCAACAACGCAGATGAGGTAATTTTATTTATTTAAATTAGTCGAGGATGCCGTCTAGGTTTACATCGTACAGTATCGCTTCCTGAACATGCTTGTACTTAATTATCTCTTCAGGTTTAAACCAAATCGCTGCCTCTCTTTCGTATTCATTTACATCATCTGTACAGTGGATCAAGTTTCTAACACTTCCTCGAGAATCTAGATCTGAAATATGATAAGAATCTAGTGAAAAGTCTCCTCTTATAGTTCCCACATCTGATGTTGTTGGCTCTGTGCCACCTACCATTTTCTTTATCACAGCCACAGCTTGGTTTCCTTCCCAAACCATACACATAACAGGTCCTGCAGTCATATAGTTTACTGCCCCTTGAATGATTTCTTTACCATACTCCATCGGTTCTTTATCTACAGAAAGTCCTTTTGCTTTTCTCGCTTCAGCAATAGCAGTTCCCTTTTTTAGAAACCACGCATCGTCTTTATTGTAGTGTTTCCAACATTGGTCAGCAGTAGGGACAACTAGTTTCGCTGCACAAAGTTTGTAACCAACTTTTTCAAATCTTTTAATTATTTCCCCCACTAGAGATCTCTGGATTCCATCTGGTTTTATTATTACAAATGTTCTTTCGTTTTTTGGATGCATGTTTTTATTTATTTAATTATTGAGACCCTCATTATACACAAAAATATAAAAGATGAAACGCCCGCCGCCACACGGCGACGGACGCTTCGAAAAGGTGCGAGTGCGCGACTAGAGCACGACCACGATCCAGAAGTCACCGGCGAAACAGAAGCTACCGCCAGTCATATCCGGCATGAACCTGGCCCTGCCTGGAGGCGGTTCCCTGTGGACCATGAACATGTCACCGTTCGGAGCTTCACAGACGTGTGCAAGCTTCCAACTTGGGATGGCCCCAACCTGAAGCGCCTTGACCACCTTATCGGCTGTCCCAGAGGGGCACATGATGTTGGCCCCAGCCTTGAGCAGATCCCTCGCGAACACGCTCCTGTCACAGCCACTCTTGTGGCCGAGTGACCTGGGACTGACCCAGGTCACGTTGAGGTCTCCTTCCGGTCTCGGGAACTTCAACCTAACCGTTGGGGTCCAGACCTTGTCTTTCTCAATCGCGTCCGGCATGCGCACTCCTTGTACAGTCGGCAAAAATACCGACCCTTAACAATCTAATCACCGCTTACTTACTTTGTCAAAATAATAGGCTCACCTTCTGTTATTGCAATAGTATGTTCAAAATGTGCAGCATTACTTCCGTCTTTTGTTTTGTATGTATATCCGTCTTTATCTAAAGTTATTTTACTACTACCTAAAGTTACCATAGGTTCTATGGCGATAACCATCCCAGGAACTAGTTTTTCTCCCTGACCTGGTCTGCCTTCGTTTGGCACAAAAGGGTCTTCGTGAACTTTATATCCTACTCCATGTCCCGCTAAACCTTCTGACAAACCGTATCCCAAAGGTCGTATAAATGACTCTATCGCATGACCAATATCCCCTACGTGGTTTCCTCCTTTTGCTTGTTTAATACCTAGGTACAATGCTTCTTTGCAGTGCTCCAATAGTTTTTTATTTTCTTCTGAAATTTTCCCAACACCAACAGTTATCGCACTGTCCGTAATAAGTCCGCCGTGAACCAAACCCAAATCCAAAGTTACCACATCTCCTTCTTGTAAAATAAGTGGATTTTCGTTTGGAATACCGTGAACTATTTCATTGTTTACAGATACACAAAGTGCTGCTGGGTAGGGTCGTTTAGCGCCACGTGGTGTGTAGTTTAAAAATGCTGCCTTGTCTCCACCTTCTTCGACAAGTTCTCTAGCCTTGTCTTCTAAAGTTTGGGTGGAAACTCCTGGAACCACGATTTTTACGAGTTCAGACAATATAAAAGAGTGACGCTTACCGCCCTCTTTCATTATTTCTATTTCTTCTGGTTTTTTTATTTTTATCATTTATTTAAGTCCGCACTTTTCCATAAGTTCCTTATGAACATCTTCTACACTTTGCTCTCCGTTTATTGTTATAAAATTATAAAATTCATTATTTTCAAAATACTGCATCGCTGGAACTACGTTTTTTTCATACCACTCCAGTCTTTTATCTATTTGTTCTACCTTATCGTCCCCTCTTTCTCTAGCAAGTAATTTTTCTTTTGCCCATTCGTGAGACACGTGCATAGATATAACAAAAGGTTTGATTCTTCCATAAAACTTCATCGCAGAGTTTAGTATAGGCGCTTCATGGGCACGTCGAGACAAACCGTCAAGAATCATGTGTTCATCGCCCGAAACGTGTTTTACCAAATACTCTGACCAAATCCAAATAGGTAGAAATTCTGGCAATAGACCGCCCTCCTCAATTATTTCATTTGTTTTCTTTGCTGTGTAAGATGCCTCTGTAATAAAGTCTCGAAATCTTCTACCTGTTTCAATATAAACTGTTTTTCTTTCTGGGTCGTTCTTTTCTAGGTATTCTATTAAAAGTCTTGCCTGTGTTCCCTTACCTGATCCTGATGGTCCAAAAAATATAAAGGTTTGTGGTGTCATAGAAGTAATATAACATAGAAAGTTTCTCGTATACAGGCGAGGGGCGGTCGATATACGACCGCCCCTTTCGCTTCTATTCCGTCAGGAAGTCGATAGCGAGTTGCCCCTGCGTCGGGACTTCGATGTAAGGACGAATGAACCTTAGGATGAAATCCCCCGGTCTTTCGCCCACTGGTGCAGTTGGTACCACCAGATCAACGAGATCTCCGTACGGAGCAGCGTTGCCGTTATAGGCAACAAAGAACGTGCTTGGGTTTTCGCTTTTTACGTACTCCGCCAACTCGGCGATGCTCCTTACTGCAGGAACAAGTTGAGCTGACAGAACGATCGGTCGGTCTTCGCTGCGAATTCGTTCAGATATCCCCCGCAACGTCTTCACGCTATGGAACTTACCAGGCAGCCTGTGTCCGATAAAACTTGTCCGGATTTCGGCTGCCACAATACCCATCTTGTCTGCGACAACAAAAACCATCGGACACCCCCGCAACATATAAAAGCATATTAAAGTCTAAAAGCCAATTGACGCGGTAACAAAAAAGACCTCTAGTTTAGAGGTCTTTTTTGTTAAATCTATCTAATTTTAGTACTCGCGGATTGAAACTTGTGCGTCTACCTTCTTGATCAAATCTATAACAACTGAAACCACAATGAGTAATGATGTACCTCCAACTGATATAGCTGTGATACCTGTTGTCTGAGCAACGATGAGTGGCAATATCGCAATAACACCTAGAAATAGTGCTCCAACCAATGTAAGTCTAGTTAGTATTCTAGAGATATGTTCTGAAGTAGATTTTCCTGGTCGAACTCCTGGAATAAATGAACCATTTTTCTGTAGGTTTGTTGATATTTGATCTGGATCAAAAGTAACTGCTGTGTAGAAGTAAGTGAAGATGAAAACAAGGAAGAAGTAAGCACCTCCGTAGAACCAGTTGTTGTTCAAAACATTTAATACTGCTGTAGAAACGCTTTGTACTGTCGCATTACTTGCACCCTGTAGGAATTGCAAAATCATTCTTGGGAAAAGTAGGATTGAAAGTGCAAAGATGATTGGAATAACTCCCGCTTGGTTTATTCGCAAAGGTAGGTATGATGAACCACCTCCATAAACTCTGTTACCTCTTACTTGTTTTGCCTGAACTATAGGTATTGGTCTTTCTGCTTCGGTAATAATAACAACCAAAACGATAACGATAAGTGCTACAACGGCTAGAGCCAAGTACACAGGAAGTTGCGCTACGTTAAATGAAAATGCCAACTGTCCTAGTGCAGTAGGAAGTGATGCTACGATACCAGCAAAGATGATAAGACTAACTCCGTTTCCAATACCGTATTCAGAAACTAGTTCACCGATCCACATAAGTAGAACTGAACCTGCAGTAACCACTATAAGGTTTGTCGCAAGTTGTAGTGGTGAAAGAGCACCAATGATTTGTTGGTTCTCTAGAATTTTTATAAATGAAAATGCTTGTAGAAGTGCTAGAGGAATAGTTACGATTCTACCGTACTGAGCAAATTTTCTTCTTCCAATATCCCCGTCTTCTTGGTACATCGCCTTTAGTTTAGGCGACATAATAGTAAGAAGTTGCATGATAATAGAACCTGTAATGTAAGGACCGACTCCAAGCATCACAATAGAAAGTTGTGAAAGTCCTCCTCCAGAAAAAACATTTAGTAAACCTAGAAACTGGTTGTCAGAAAAAAATTGTGCTAGTTTTCCAGCATCGATTCCAGAAATAGGTACTGCTGCCAAAACTCTAAAAACCATTAGTGCAAACAATGTGAAAAATATCCTTTTTCGTAGGACACTGTCCTGAAAAACTAAAGTAAATTTATTAAAAAATTCTTTCATATTAACTAATGTTACCCCCTGCTTTCTCGATTAGCAATTTTGCACTGTTTGAAACAACACAACCTTTGAAAGTAAGTGACTTATCTAGTGTGCCTGTTCCAAGGATTTTTACCTTTGGTAGAGAGCCTTTTACCATTTTCAAAACGCCATGTTTTACCAAAGTTTCAGGAGAAATAGTGTCTCCGTTTTTACATAGACTGTTCAAATCCCCTACGTTAACTACAGAGTATTTGTTTTGGATACTAGTGTTAATGTTTTTTCCTCTTCCTCTAAGTTTTGGAATTCTTTTTATAAAGTCTCGGATTTCTGGTCGCTTTTTGTGACCTGCTCTAGCGTTTTGACCCTTTGTTCCACGACCTGAAGTTTTTGCGTGTTTACCACCACGACCAACTGTTCGTTTTTTCTTGTTAGGATTATTTCTTTTTAGGTTATTTTTTTGCATATATTTTTATTTTACTTTAGGAGTTTTCATAAGGGCTAGTGCTTTTACTGCAGCCTTTGCATTGTTTATCTTGTTTTTACTTCTTGAAAAGATCTTACTACTTACTTCTTTTACACCAGCAAGTTCTAGAACTACACGCACAGATGAACCAGCCAAAACTCCCTTACCAGGCGCTTTCATAATAAGAACTCTTGAACTTGAGTATTTTGCACTTACTTCGTGCATAGGAGAAGAGTGTTTAGTTAGGTTAACCTTTATCATGTTCTTTCGAGCATCCCGTACGGCTTTGTCGATAGCAACAGGAGTATCCCCCGCTTTACCCATACCAACTCCTACTCTACCTTTTCTGTCACCGATAACCACAGCAACTGAAAAACTGAATCTTCTTCCTCCTGTTACCACACGAGTCACTCTTCGGATGTCGATTATCTTCTGATCGAATTCAGGCTTAACACGAGCTTCTCTTCTTGGAGCAGGCTTTCTAGAGTTTTTTCTAAACTCTCTTGGAGATGAAGTGTCCGTAGTCGCAGAATGAGCCTCTTCTTGAGGTAGAACTCCTGCTACATTTTCTGTTTTTATTATTTCTTGATCCATATTTTTATATTAAAATTGTAAGCCCGCTTCTCGTGCTCCTTCTGCCAATGCTTTAACATTGCCAGTGTAAACGAAACCTCCTCTGTCGAAAACAACCTTTAGAACCTTTACTGCTTTTGCTTTTTCAGCCACTAGTTTTCCGACAAGTCCTGCTTTCTCACTCATTGTCTTACCCTTTACCTCTCTGCTGTGTGCAGATGCTAGAGTTTTTGAAGTAGTATCGTCAATAATTTGTGCAGAAATACTTGTGTTTGATTTGAACACTGCCAAACGTGGCATTGCAGAAGTACCAGAAATCTTTGCTCGAATTCTGTTCTTTGTTCTGATTCTATTTGCGATTTTTGAGTTAAGTGATTTCATTTTATTTTCGTTAACTATGCGGTTTTCTTACCTTGTTTTCTCTTGATTACTTCACCTTCGTATCTCATACCCTTACCTTTGTATGGTTCTGGTTTCTTTAGAGATCTAACTTTTGCCATGAAACTTCCTAAGTCTTCTTTGTCAGCTGAAGTTCCAGTTATAAGGTTTTTCTCTGCAGTTAGTTTTATAGAAGCAGGGATTGGTACGTTTACTTGATGTGAAAAACCTAGAGCCAAAACAAGGTTTGTTCCCTTTACTTCTGACTTATATCCAATACCTTCCAAAATAAGTTTCTTAACGAAAGGAGTTGTTACACCCTTTACCATGTTTTGTATGTGAGAAGAATATGTTCCCCATAGTGCCTTGTTTTGCAAAGAAGGTGTTCGTGGAGATAGAGTTACTTCTGTAGGGGTAACTGTGATTTCGATATCTTTTTTAAACTCTTTTGTAAGAGTTCCTTGTGATCCTTTTACAGTAAAAGTTGTGTTGTCTAGTTTTACCTCGACTCCTGCTGGGATACTTATTACTTTTTTACCAATTCGTGACATATATTTGTATTTAAATTTTTACCAGATTTCGAACAAAGCCTCACCTCCGACCTTTGCCTCGCGTGCCATTTTGTCTGTCATGATTCCCTTTGGTGTAGACATTATCAAAGTTCCTACTCCGTTTTTAACTTTCTTTATTTCCTTTGTTCCCAAGTATACTCTTTTTGAAGTTTTTGAAACTCTCTTTACTCCACTTACTCTTCCCTCTTTTCCGTCGTAAGCCAAAACAACTTCAATAAACTTAACTACTTTTTTACCTTTTTTACCAAAAGATTTTATAAAACCTTCTTTTTGCAAAAGTTCCAAAATAGCAACTTTGATTTTTGAATAAGGAAAAACTACAGATTCTTTTCTAGAGTCTGAAGCATTCTTTATCATAACTATCATATTTCCAATTGGGTCCATTTTGTTTTTATTATATTTAGGTAGTTTCTCTTGTGCCTAGTGGCTTAGGACTTTCCCAAACTTACTTTTTAATTACCAAGATGATTTTTTTACTCCTGGAATTTTACCTTCGTTGGCTAGTTCTCGGAAGCAGATTCTGCAAAGACCAAAGTCTCGCATAAATGCTCTGCCTCGACCACATTTAAAACATCGGTTTGTTGCCCGAGTAGAAAACTTTGGTTTTTTTGCTGCTCTTGCGAGTACAGATGTTTTTGCCATTTAATTAAAATAGAGCGTTTAAGCTCGGGCTTCATACTAGCAATTTGCTAGGACAATGTCAAACCAAGAAAAACTAAAGCGAAACGCCCGGCCTCCCCTAGGGAAAGCCGGACGCGTGCGGTTTGGAACGGGCTTCTAGGCACGTGACATCTCTCGCAGAACCTTGTTGAAGTACGCGAGTGCCTCGTCTTCCGAACCAGGCCCGTCGAACTGGAAATACTTCTCGACGCCACCGTGTTTGACGAGGATTGCCTTGTCTGCCGGCTGGTACCTGCTCACCTCAACGACAATCAGCAGTACTGGACCATTAGTGCGTCCAGCGAATCTGTAGACGTCGAGGTACTCCACCAGGTACTTCGGATGAGTCCGGCGTTCTACACTGAACTCCCTATTGCGACCAACCCCCTTTCCTGCATAGTAGAACAGATTGACCACGTGCAACTGCCATTCGGTCTTCTCGAGTTCGACCGTCTTGTCACCGGTACCCCTCGACAACAGAAAGATGACGGCAATCGAGATGCTCGCCACGAGGATTGGAAGGACGATAGAACCGTCCGTCTTTGCCATCTGAATCCAAAACCACTCCAAGTTCATGTCACACCCCACTGTGAGAATTTTAGTGCCCCACACCACCTTCATAGGTTACAATACATCATTTAAAAATTTAGTAAACAAAATCTGCCCAGATCAACGAAGGACCTGGGCAGAAAGAGAACAAACACTCCTAACGCCTACCCCCCATGAGCCTGGACGGCCGGGAGAAGCTGGGGGCTCGATAGGGAGCCCTGTAGGTTGGCCGCGCACTCGGAGCGAGTGGTCTGACCGGCACTGTTGGCCTTAAGGACCTAGACGTGCTAGGCATCCTTGTGGTTGACCTCGAGGTCACTCCGACACCTTCCGAGGCCGGTGTGACTGATCTCCTCGGATAGGTTGACCCGCCTGTCACATGACTGCCGATTGCGGGTCGGTTCATCGAGTTGGCATACATGTAGTACCAGAACCACATCGGCATGCCGTTGTTCGAAGTCGAGTTGGTGGCGGAGGTCGCGGCACACTTCGAGTTGTCGACCACCACACTGTTCGAGTCGACACACACGACGTGAGATACGACGTTGTTGTTGTCGCTCTCGGGCTCGCCCTGCGAACCCGAACAGGCTACAGAGAAAGCGACCAGTACGACAGCAATCAGTAGTTTCAATTCCCTACTCCAGCTTAAGCGTAAATAACTGACAGACGGAAACTTTCCGCCCTTCACCTACTATTATACTACTTTATAGGTTATTGTCAAGGTAACAAAAAACCGCTTGGCGGTCTTTTGTTAAAACTTTCACGATTTGGAAGTTTAAATTATTTCTTTGGAGCTCTTCCCTTCTTAGGGTCTACCTTCGCCTTTACTTCTTTAGTTTCAACTTTTTTAAATGGGAATCCTAGGTGAAGTAGAAATGCTTTTGTTTCTTTACTATCTTTTACGTTTGTTACAACTGTAACTGCAAGTCCGAAAACATCTTTCAAATCTTCATCTCCTGTTTCTGGGAAAATAGTACTTTCTTTTATACCTAGAGTGTAGTTACCCATCTCATCAATACCATTACTTGAAATACCTCTAAAGTCTTTTGTTCGAGGCAAAGCAATATTTACAAGTCTATCTAGAAAGTCATACATTCTAGCTCCTCGTAGAGTAACTTGCATACCTACTGTATCCCCCTCTCGAACTTTGAAAGCAGCAACAGATTGTTTTGCCCCTTTTCTAACAGGTTTTTGACCAGTGATTTTAGAAAGTCTGTCAGCAATAAGTTCAATTTTCTTTTTATCTTTTACTGAACCTACACCAGAAGATATTACGATCTTTTGTATTTTAGGAGCTTGCATTGCATTTTTATAACCAAAGTCGCCCTTTAGTGCGTCGAATGCTTTTGCTGTTTTTTGTTTTATAGTTTCCATTGTATTTAAAGTTACCTAAAATTATTTTGCCTTCTTTACGTTTGAAGCACTTATTGGCATAGCCTTTTCTACTATTTGGCCCTTTTCTCCACTTCTTCTAGCTCTTTGGTGCTTTTTAGAAAGGTTTACTCCTGAAACAACTACCTTGCCTTCTTTTGGCATAGACTTAAGAACTGAACCAGTTTTACCCTTGTCTTTTCCTGTTAGAACTATTACTTTGTCGTCTTTTTTTACATGCATATATTTCTTTTATTTTTATACAACCTCTGGTGCTAGAGAAATAATTTTCTGGTATCCAACTTCACCAATCTCTCTTGGAATAGGACCGAAGATTCTTCCAGCAACTGGTTCTGGTTTATCTTTCATAACAATAACAACTGCATTTTCATCAAATCTTATGTATGAGCCGTCTTTTCTTCTGAAAGGAGCCTTTTGTCTAACAACTAGCGCGTAAAGTACGTCTTTCTTCTTTGTAGTCTTTCTAGGTTCTGCTTTTTGGATAGAAATAACAACAACTTCACCGATTCGAGCGTATCTCTTCTTTGATGAACCAAGCACTTTGAAAACTCTTCCGATTTTACCTCCGGAGTTATCAGCTATTTTTACGATTGATCTTGGTTGTATCATATTTTTTGTTGTTAATTATTCCTCTTATACTATCTTGTGTCTCTTGTCCTTTGAGATAGGTGCAGTCTCTACCATAGTAACCTTGTCCCCTATCTTCTTTAAGTTTCCTGCATCATGGGCCTTGTACTTTTTGTTGATAGATATGAACTTATCATATTTAGGGTGTTTTACAAATCTTTTCACCTCTACAACAACTGTGTCTTTCATTTTGTCAGAAACTACAACACCAGAAAGTTCCTTACCGCCTATTTTTTTGTTTTCTGTATTTTTCATAAAATTTATTTAGTTTCTTTATTAAGTGCAGTTAGAACTCGTGCAATATCTTTTCTAAGCTCCTTTGCTTCTTTAACATTTTTTACATTACTTCCACTCACACCAAAACGAAAGTCTCGAAGTGCTGTTTTCTTTTCAGAAAGAAGAGCGTGTAGTTCTTTTGTATTCTTTTTTGAAATGTCTTTCTTTTTCATAAAATTAGTGTGTTTTTGCTATTATCTTTGTTTTAAGTGGAAGTTTTGTTCCAGCCTTTCTTAGAGCCTCTCTTGCTACAGCATCTGTAACTCCATCCACCTCAAAAAGAATTCTTCCAGGTTTAACTGGTGCGCAGTATCCAAAAAGATCTCCCTTTCCCTTTCCAAGCTTTACTTCAGCTGGTTTTTTTGTAAGAGGCATATCTGGGAAAATTCTAATCCAAACTTTTCCTGTTTTACCAAGAGCTCTTGAAAGTGCCTTTCTAGCAGCTTCGATTTGGTTAGACATTATTCTTGCGCCGTCCATTGCCTTTAGAGCGTGTGAACCGAAGTCAATTTTTGCACCACGAGATGCTACACCAACCTTAGCGGCGTTTTTTCGGAATGTATGCCATTTTCTATATTTAACTTTTTTTGGTAGTAACATGGTAGTGGTATTAAATTAAAAACTATCTATCTTTTTTGAAAATATCTCCCTTGTATATCCAAACCTTAACTCCAGTAGCTCCCAGGGTCAATCTTGCTGTAGACTGTGCGTAGTCGATATCTGCTCGGAAAGTTTGTAGAGGAACTCTTCCCTTCTTTATCATTTCTGTTCGTGCCATTGAGTTTCCTCCAAGGATTCCAGAAAGAATAACTCTCACGCCCTTTACGTCTTTGTTTGCCATTACTTTCTCAACCATTTGTTTTACAACTCTTCTGAAAGGTAGTCTTTTTTCTAGACCATCAGCAATCATCTGAGCAACAATAGATGCGTTTGACTCTGGAGATTTAATCTCTTTGATATCGATTTTTACTTCTCCGCCTGTAGAAAGTTTGTTTTTTGCAATAAACTTCAAAACATCGTTTCTTAGTTTTACTGCACCATCTCCAGATCGGCCGATGATCATACCAGGTCTACTAGTTTCTACGATGATTCTTAAAACCTTCTCCCCTCTTTCCATTTCAATGTTAGATACGTAAAAGCCTCTGAATTTCTTTTCTAGATATTCTCGCAAAAGGACATCACTCTTTAGAAATTCTTTGTATTTACTTTTTACTCCAAACCATCGAGATTTCCAATCTCTTATGATTCCAAGTCTATGTGAATATGGGTGAACTGTATGTGTCATGTTATTTTATTTTGTTGTTGTTTTTTTAGCTCTTGGCTTTTTTGCAGGCTTTGCAGTTTCTTCTACTTTCTCTTCTACTGCTTTTGCTTTCTTTTTCTTTGCTTCTGGCTCGCCAAGTTCTACAAAAACAGAACATGTTCTCTTTCTTATAGGATGAGCACTTCCTCTAGCAGCAGGTCGTCTTCGGTACATTATACTTCCACCGTCTACCTTTATAGTTTTTATAATAAGGTTTTCTGTAGGAATATCTAGGTTTTTAGCATTTGCCAAAGCAGATAGAATAAGGTTTTTAATAGGAAGAGATCCTCTCTTTGCGATGAAGTCTAGGTTTACCAGAACGTCTGAAACCTTCTTTCCTCTTACAGCATTAACAACCATTCTCATTTTTCGAGGTGCTTGTCGGAAGTTTCTTAATGTTGCTTGTGCTGTTTTCATAATAATTTTTACTTTAGCTAATTTATCTGATTATTTTTTCTTAGCGTCAGTTGTTGCAGCTTTTGCGGCTTGAGCAGAAGCGATTTCACTCTCCTTCTTCTTGATTTCTAACTCTTTCTGCATCTTTCCTCCGTGTTTTATGAATTTCTTAGTAGGAGAAAATTCGCCTAGTCTGTGTCCTACCATGTCTTCTGAAACCAAAACTTCTAGATGAGTTTTACCGTTGTGAACACCGAAAATAAAACCTACCATTTCAGGAGAAATAACACATGCTCTTGACCATGTTTTAATAACACCTGTTTCTATAGGCTTTTTACCCTCAATTTTCTTAAGGAGTCTCTCGTCTACATATGGACCTTTTTTTGATGATCTTGTCATTTTTTTGTCTTTTTTAATTCCTTGCCTAATGGCAAAAAGAAAACCACTCAGTAAAAATAATCGTGTGGTACTGACTTACTTCAAACCTAAAAAGATACGAATAGTTCAGTGCCAGTTATACTATACAAAACACCAACAAATGTCAACAGATACGATGACGGGCGATCCCAAATGGACCGCCCGTAGGACACATGCCTGCATTGGATTGGCTAGGCCTTCTGGTACACTGCCCCTTCCGCCTTGAGCCAGTCGAACACGACCTCGCGGTCCGCCTCGTGGAAATACCCTTCGAAGCGGCCCATGACTGGGGTTCTCCACCACATCGGATTCACCCCCTTTTCTCGTAGATATACGGTCAGGCGGATGTCGGCTTCATCGCCAAACACCACGATGCCGAAGACCTCGGGCATGTCACGGAAAGTGACAGTTTTCGAACTCGGATCCATGTGTGCACCTCTCTAAAAAAGAAAACTACATTATTTTAACCAAACAGTCAAAACAAAAACCGGCTTTCGCCGGCTTTGTTTTTACTTTCTCTTCCCAACCTTTCGGCGAGAAACGATGAATTTGTTTGAGTATTTCTTTGGTGTTCTTGATTTCTGACCCTTACCTGTTGGTTTACCGTAAACAGAGATCGCTCGTTTTCTACCTCGTCCTTGTCTTCCTTCACCTCCTCCGTGTGGGTGGTCAACTGGGTTTTGAGCTGTACCCTTAACTGTAGGTCGTATACCCAACCATCTACTTCTACCAGCTTTTCCAAGGTTTACTAGTCTGTTTTCAGAGTTTGAAACTTCTCCAATAGATGCCCATGCAGTATCTTTTACTTTTCTTACTTCAGTAGAAGGAAGTTTGATATCTACCATTCCAGCGTCTTTAGCGATAAGTTCTACATAGTTTCCAGCAGATCGTCCAAGTTTTGCTCCACCAAGTGGTTTTACCTCAACATTGTAAATAAATGTACCTGTGTTTATGTTTTTTAGTTGTAGTCTGTTTCCAGGCTTTTGTTCAGCGTTACTAGATGTAACTCTAACATCCCCTACTTTTACAGAACTTGGAAGTAGTACGTATCTTTTTTCACCGTCTTGGTATTGTGCTAGACCAATGAAACCTGATCTGTTTGGATCGTACTCTACAGTTTTGATTGTGTAAGGAACATCAATCTTGTCGTATTTAAAATCTATATCTCGGTATAGTCTTTTTACTCCCCCTCCTTTGTGTCGTGTTGTAACTTTACCGTGATGGTTTCTTCCCATTTGTCGTCTGAAACCGTGTGTAAGAGATTTAACTGGCTCGTTTGTTGTAATAAAATCACCGAATGAGATTGTAGTCATTCCTCTTCTTGATTTTGATGTTGGGTTATATCGTTTCATATGAGTTTATTACAAATTATAGGTTCTCTATCTTAGTTCCTGGTTTTAGGTAAACATAGGCTTTCTTGTAACCAGACTTACTACCTTTTTTACCTCTTACAAATACAGCTTTTGCAGGAATAGATACAGTAGAAATTTTTACAGGAACCATCTTGTATCTTGCTTCAAAAGCTTTTTTGATTTGAGGCTTTGTAGAATTGTTGTCCACCACGAAAACATACACTGACTTTTCTGAAGTGATAGTCGCCTTTTCTGTGATATGAGGTCGCAATATTATGTTGTTAAGGTCTTTTTTCATGGTGATTATTTTTTAGATGTTTTACTTCCGATTTTTCCAGAAATTAGAGGTAGACCTGCCTCTGGGTTTGAAATAACAACGTATTTGTATTTCATCAAATCCACTGGGTTTATATTTCTGATCTCATCTACAACTAGGTTGTTTAGGTTTGCGAAACTCTTTTCTGTTGAAGCATCTTTACTAGACAAAGCGATGTATGCAGAGTTTCTTTTCTTTGAAAGAATATCCTTGTAACCGTTTACTTTTGAGAAAGATTGCATTACTGAAACAGCTTCTTTTGTTTTTGGAGCTTTCATAGTTAGGTCATCCACAAAAAGAATCTGACCGTTTTTGTATTTTGCAGAAAGAATAGTGTAAAGCGCTTTTGCCTTCATTTTCTTGTTTACTTTTCTGTCAAAATCCTTGTCGTTTCTAGGACCATGAGTAATACCTCCGTGTCTCCAGATAGGTGAACGTGTAGAACCATGTCGAGCGCGACCTGTTCCTTTTTGTTGCCAAGGCTTTTTACCACCTCCACTTACCTCACCTCTTGTTTTTGTGTGAGCAACGTTTGTTCTTTGTGAAGACTCTATAGATGTTACTACCTGGTGCACAAGGTCAGCATTCCATCCTAGACCAAAAACGTTTTCAGGTAGTTTTACCTTTCCAACTTCTTTTCCTTTTGTGTTATAAACTGTTGTTTCCATGTTATTTTAGATTAGCCTAGAATTTCTACTAGAGTTCCTTTTCTTCCAGCAACTGCTCCACGAATATATACTTCGTTTGCATCAGCATTTACTCCAACTATAGTTAGACCTTTTGAAGTGATAACGTCGCCACCCATTCTTCCTGCCATTCTTTTACCTTTGGCAACTCTACCTCCGTCTCTTCCTCCTCCTCCAAGTGAACCTGGCTCTCTTTCAGAGTGTTTTTGACCGTGTGATCTTGGACCTCCTTTGAAACCATATCTTTTAACACCTCCTTGGAAACCTTTTCCTTTTGAAATACTAGAAGTAGATACAACGTCCCCAGCAACAAATGAAACAGGAACTGTCTCACCTACCTTGAAAGCTGAAACGTCGTCCACTCTAAACTCTACAAGATTTGCAAAGTTTCCTTCTTTCATATGACCCTTTAGAGCCTTGTTTATATTTTTTGCGTTTCTTGTACCAAAACCAACTTGAACAGCATTGTAGCCATCTGTTTCTACAGTTTTAACTTGAGTCACTACCATAGGACCTGTTTTCAAAACAGTTGCTGGATGCACAATACCCTTCTCATCGAAGATTTGTGTCATGTTTACTTTTGTTCCCAATAGGAATTTCATGTTTTTATTTTGTTTTAGAGACATTTTTCGGACAGTAATGAGGAAAGTGTTTCCCCAACATTGCCCATCGATAGTCCCCTCTTAAAAAAGCCGTTTAAGGCGATTTGCATACATTAGCAGATGTTAGATTTTTTTGCAAGAAAAAACCACCTCTCGGTGGTATCTTCTTTATATGATCTTTACATCTATGTTTACACCAGATGGAAGAGAAAGATTTGTAAGAGCTTCCATAATCTTTGGTGTAGGATTTAGGATGTCTATTACTCTCTTGTGAACTCTCATTTCAAACTGCTCTCTAGCGTTTTTGTAAACGAATGAAGATCGGTTTACAGTGTATTTCTTTATCTCTGTAGGTAGAGGGATAGGTCCTTCTACTTTTGCGTCATATCGTAGAGCTGTGTCTATGATTTGTTTTACAGATACATCCAAAATCTTGTATTCGTATGCACGAACTCGGATTCTAAGCTTTGAAATAACATCTGGGTTAGACTTTGTTTTTGCCGCTCTTTTTACAGGAGCCTTTTTTGTTGTTTCTTTTGCAGTCATATTGTCAAATGATTGATGACAGAATACTAGCAGATATCGTTTTTTTATTCAAGTGTTTCTCCCCTTAAAACAAAAAACCACCTTTCGGTGGTTTTTTGCAATCTTTTTAGATTTGGAAGTTTTAGGCAACAATCTTTGTTACAACTCCCGCACCCACTGTCTTACCTCCCTCTCGAATAGCAAATCGAGTGTTATCCTCTAGAGCAACTGGTGCTACTAGTTTAACTTTGAAAGTAACTGTATCTCCAGGCATAACCATTTCTACTCCCTCGTTTAGAGTCACATCTCCTGTAACGTCTGTAGTTCGGATGTAGAATTGAGGTTTGTATCCAGAGAAGAATGGAGTGTGTCTTCCTCCTTCCTCTTTCTTTAGGATGTAAACTTCAGCTGTAAACTCTGTGTGAGGAGTCACTGACTTTGGTTTAGAAAGAACTTGTCCTCTGTGGATGTCTTCTTTCTTTGCACCTCTAAGTAGAATACCCGCGTTGTCTCCAGCCTCTCCTTGCTGTAGAGACTTGTTGAACATTTCAATACCAGTAACTGTGTATTTTTGTGTATCTTTTAGACCAACACATTCGATTTCCTCACCTACTTTTACGATACCTCTTTCGATTCTGCCTGTTACCACTGTTCCTCTTCCTTCAATAGAGAAGATGTCTTCAACTGGCATTAGGAAAGGCTTGTCTAGATCTCTTTGTGGAACTGGGAAGTATGTATCTAGAGCTGTTGCTAGATCTAGAACCTTCTTTGCCCATTCGTCATCATTAGAAGCTGATTCAAGTGCTTTTAGACCTGATCCTCTAATAATAGGTGCTCCTGCTCCGTCGAAACCTTGTTTTGTAAGGAGTTCTCGAACTTCCTCCTCAACTAGGTCAATAAGTTCAGCATCAGGAACCATGTCGCATTTGTTTAGGAATACGATGATCTTTGGAACTCCAACTTGTTTAGCCAAAAGAACGTGTTCTCTTGTTTGTGGCATAACACCGTCAGTAGCTGCTACCACAAGTACTGCACCGTCCATTTGAGCGGCACCAGTAATCATGTTTTTGATGTAGTCGGCGTGTCCAGGGGCATCTACGTGAGCATAGTGTCTTGTAGGTGTCTCGTACTCGTTGTGAGAAAGAGCAATAGTAATTCCTCTTGCTTTCTCTTCTGGAGCAGAGTCGATTTCTCCAACTCCCTTTAGTTTAGCTCCGTAACCATTTCCCTGTCGTGAAAGAACAGTCAAAATAGCCGCTGTTAATGTTGTCTTACCATGGTCAACGTGACCGATAGTACCCACGTTCATGTGAGGCTTTGATCTATCAAAATCTGCCATATTATTTTTAAAATTAATTATTAAACCCTTATAATTGCCATTTTGTTTTCCCCCTAGAGATCGCTCTTTTGGAGAGAAATTCCAAAAACCCAACGTTCGAGAAACTATTTATCGCTGAATTTTAGAAACTTCTGGTACAATAAAGTACCGAAACGGCAAATAATATATTAGACAAAAAAACCAAAATAGTCAACTCGAGGAAAATCCTACTTTTTGACTATACTTGTGCCATCAAATCCTCTCTTATATTTTTTCTCTCTTCTAGCATTATTTGGTTAAAAGTAGGTATTTTTTTTTGTAAAAAAGCCAGAACGTCGTCAGGAGTTGTAGTGTCCTGGTCCAAAAGATCATCAAACTCGTTTTGATCTTTTTCAGAAAGTATATCCAGAGTCCGGACCAAAACAGCCTGGTAGATGATTCGGCCAATTCTTTCAACCATTTCTAGTTGTTTGTCTTGTGGCAGAGCCGACAAACCCCACTCCTTTATTATGTCTTTTGATAAAGTATTGTTCATTTTTATTTTGTGTTCCAAAGTTCAGGCTTTATTCTACTTTTCATAACATCGAATGCTCTTTCATAAACAGTGCTAGTAAACCAGCCTCCTTTATACTGTGGCAGGACTTCTAGTTTTGGCACGCCATTTTTTAGACTACCTACAGCAAACTCTTTTCCACCAAAAGTCATACTTATACGATCTGGATCACTTGGAGTTCCGTGTAATACACTTATTTTATCACCCTCAAAAGATTGCTCCAAGACAGTTTCCCCCACCCCAGTGTGTTCTTGACCAGAAATAATATTATCTGCACCTATCTGCAAATGACTTTCATCTACCATTACTGGTTCAGGACTACTTACGTGTTCTACTCCCAAAGCAGGGTCTGTGATTTTTAATTCATCTGCAGTAGTTACAGGGTCACCCAATAAACTCTCACTACCATCAGCAGAAATCTTTTTTGAAGCTCCAAAATCCATACTTGCAAAAGCTTTTTTACCAACTTCAATATTTGGATCGTACAAATCACTTTTTATACCACTCTGTTCAAAAACCACTCTGTTGTTTTCGAACAATATATGACCACCACCAACATTTCCCGCACTAGCATTGTGTTGTGTGTCTAGTAAATGCATTCTCTGCAAAAGTTCGTCCGTTGGGACATCAAGAATATTTTTCTGTATTGCATCTGGAACAATACTGCCATGGTATTTTGATAAAATATCCACCTTTAATGCATAAATTTCTGCTTCAAAGTCAGTAGGGTTTGGAATATTTTCAGTTGCAACACTTGAAGCAATTTCACTTCCAGAAACACTTGCAACTGAGGCCTTATTTTCTACAACATCCAAATGACTACTATTCGGCAAAGTCTCTGTTGGATGAAACTCCACCCCGGCAGTATGCAGGGCATCCCCCACAGGATGACCGAAAATTGTACTAGTAAAACTATTCATCATTCCACCAGTACCCATTGCAGTTGCACCTCCAGCAACAACCATCGCAACTTTTTTAAGAGCGCCCTGTCTTCGTTTTAGATTTTCATTATTTTCCTGTTGTTCCAACCATTTTGCCTCCCATTCTGGGAAATTTTCTGCGTTTATTTGTCCTGCATATTCTTTTAGATTCAACTCTGCGTTTACTTCATTTTTTCTATTGAAGTAATTCCCCAGACCGGCTCCCGCTCCTTCCGCAGTCAAAATACCTAAGCCCGCTCGAGCAACTCGCATACCACCCGCCAAGACCGCCGCTCCAGCCCCCAAACCAGCAAAATATGTTCCGCCCGCAACAAGAGTAGAACCCAAAAGTATTCTTTTGCCTCGTGCACTTATCCATTTATTTTTTGCCTTTTCTTGCCTCGCAAGCAGTTTCTCTTCTGCCGTTTTTTTATCCACCATTTCTGTGACACTTACATCCGTAATCATTCTTTCTCTACGTGCATTATCTTTTGCTTTGTCCAAAAGCAAAGCTTCGTCTGTCCCTCTTAAATAGTTTTCTTGATATGTATTTGATGTCGCCTTGCCACACAAAACTCTTGCTTTTAAATACTCTTCCTTTGCCTCCTCTAGTTCGGTTGTTCGTAGTGTTAGTCTTTCTGGTGCTGGTTTACTAGCACCTAAGGCAAACATGGTTTTTTCCCAAAGTTTTGTTGAGTGTCTAGTTTTGTATTCCCACTCTGTGTATGCAGTAGCATATGCGTCTCTAGCAACACGCAAAGCCTCAAGATTTGCTTCCATGCTTTCATTTTTTTCTGGAGTATTAGGCACTGGTGGAACCTCTTGTGCAGAAACTGGACCTTGTGGAGGTATTGGAGGCACAACATTTACCTCAATATTTTTTTCTGTTTGTGACTCAGGAGGATTGGATAAATTAAGTGCGACGGAAACTATTTCGCCTATTTCGGCTAAATCTTTAGAACTAAGAGTACCGTTTGTTTTTGGTGCCTTATTCAAGTACTGCAATAATCTTTCTTTACTCTTTTCATCAGTAACAACCTCGGCTATTTCCAATTTATTCGGTTGAAGATATATTTCCCAACCAATATGTCTATCAATTATTTCATTTTGTTTAACAGTAGACTCTAATGGATTTGCTATAAGATACGCTGGATCTGCCTCGTCTTGGTGAGTGAAATAGTGGTATTGCTTAGCAATATCCCAAATCGCCCAAGTCTTACTTTGAGTAAATTTGCTTGGGGTAATTCCAAGTTTAGTGAGAGCATCCATACAATCCCCCATGATTCCTTCAGCCAAATCTTCAATAGTTTCTAATCCATATGCATCTATTAATTCTCTTAGAGCTTTAGTATATTTTTTAGCACTTTCTGATCCATCATTAAACTCTATCATCTGTGCCTTGAGTTCTGGAGGTAAATCTGCATCTTGATAACTAAGAAACTTATCTGCTAATTCCTTATCAGACATAGTTGTTCCTTTTTCTTCAACACCTTTTACTATTTTCAAATCAACTTTTCTGCCCTCATCTACATTTTTATCTTTACCCTGTCCAAAATCCGCTTCTAGTGCGGCCTTATCACCGTCTTCCAAATCTCCTGTAGCAGTTGGAGTGTACTTTGCTTGTCGTGCTTTAATATACGCCAACTTCTCTTCTCTTTTTTCAGAGTCAGCAATAAGTTTAGCGATTTTTATAGCATCTTCAAAATCTCTAGAATCCGCTAACTCCTTACAAAGTGTTTCTAGATGTTCAAAGATCTTGTTTTTATCTTTTACTTGAGAAAAATATTGTATTGCTAAATCCGTTCTGCCATCATAGTAAGCCTGCAATGCGTCTTGTTCCAACCTCACATCTTCTCTATCTAGAGAAGTTTCTGGCTTTCCTTCTAAAATTAATTCTGTTGGTCTTGGAGTACTTGCAGTAAACTCTCCGAATGCACTAAGTCCCTCTCTATCTTCTGGATCAAGTTGCCCGAAAAGTATGTTGTGTGGTGATTTTGGTCGGGGTGGAATTGGAGTTGGAGTTTTCAAACCATCTTCCATTTTTCTCACTGCATCATCAGACAAATCCAAAACTCTGCCTCCTGGATATATTTCCATACCACCCAAAGGATCACGATTATTTTCAAAAGTAGGTTCAACCATTCACACATTATATCTCGTAAACTTTTTACGAGCAATAAAAAAATTACTCTTTCGAGTAACTTTTTTATTTATTAATTCTTTAATCTACTCGCAAGCCGAATTTTTGTCCATAAGATGACAGAGCATGAATCAAAAGCCATCTCTGATATGTAACTTCATTCCATTCACCTCCCTTCGGAGTGGAATAAAGATCGTAATAAACAGAATCAACAAGGGCTTTTTCAAATTCTGGATCACCTCTCAGCGCGTTCGCGAAACCAATCAATTCATCTATTTCTTCTGGTGTAGCGTCTCTTCCATATGTCCTTCCCCACCACTCTGAGTATTTAACCAATGGTTCTGGCACACCCAACTGCTCTTTTCCTTCCATATTTTTAAGTTAATTGTAATGAACTAATTATACTTTATTAAAATTTACATTACAAAAACAAGAATCTCTGAGGATTTTTGCTCAAGGTCTCATATAAAATAAAAAACTGGGCGGGAGGTGTACATTTAGTACATTGACCGACCAGTTTTTTATTTTAGATGTTAGAGATTGAATAAAAAGACCAGAGCTATAGATTACTTACGAGATTCTACAATTGTTTTCTCAACGTTTGGTGGCACAACCTCATAATGATCAAACTCCATTTGTACACTTCCTCTACCCTGAGTCATAGAACGAATATCTGTTGTGTATCCGAACATTTCAGATAGTGGTACTTTTGCGTGGATAACTCTTAGCATTCCTCTCTCATCCATTCCTTCGATTTGTCCTCGTTTTCCTGATAGTGAACCTGTGATATCACCCATGAACTGTTCTGGCATTATCGCTTCAACTTTCATGATAGGTTCTAGGATAACTGGTCGAGCCTTTTTAGCTGCTTCTTGGAAGGCTTGTGACGCTGCGATCTTGTAAGCGATTTCAGATGAGTCCACATCGTGGTAAGAACCGAAAGTTAGGTCACAAGAAACATTTACCATCTTGTAACCAGCAACAATTCCTCTTTCCATCGCTTCGTGCACTCCCTTTTCTACTGCAGGAATAAACTCTTGTGGAATAACACCTCCCTTAATGTTATCGATGAACTCGAAGTCTTCGTATCGTTTAACATTTTTAGGAATCTTTGCACCTTCTTCAATAGGTTGCATTGGTTTAATAGTAAGTTTTACGTGACCGTATTGACCCTTACCTCCAGTCTGCTTGATGTATTTGTGTTCGGCTTCTGCTTCTCCCAAAATAGTTTCTCGGTATGCTACTTGTGGTTTACCAACGTTCACTTCTACACCGAACTCTCTTTTCATACGATCAACCATGATTTCAAGGTGTAGCTCACCCATTCCTGATACGATAGATTCTCCTGTATCTGTGTTTGAAGAAATAACGAAAGTTGGATCTTCATCAGAAAGTTTCTTAAGAGCCATACCCATTTTCTCTTGGTCAGCTTTTGTTTTAGGTTCAATACGTAGAGACACCACCGGTGCTACGAACTTGATAGGATCTAGGATGATAGGTTGGTTTTCATCACAAAGTGTGTGAGAAGTTTTTGCAGACTTTAGTCCTACAGCTGCTGCGATTTCTCCTGCGAAAACTTTTTTCACTTCTTCTCTTTTATCTGCTTGTAGTCGAACGATACGTCCTAGTCGCTCCTTTTCACCGGTTGTCGCGTTGTAAATATATGTTCCCGCTTCAATAGTTCCAGAGTAAACTCTAAAGAATGTTAGTTGTCCTACGAATGGGTCGTTTTGAAGTTTGAAAGCAAGAGCAGAAAAAGGTTCTGCATCAGATGCATTTCTAACAATCTCATTTCCAGTTTTAGGATCAATACCCTTTGTCGGAGGAATATCAAGTGGAGATGGTAGGTATTCAACCACTGCGTCTAGTACTAGTTGCACTCCTTTGTTTTTTAGTGCTGAACCAGCAAACACAGGAATAATTTTTACAGCCAAAGTTGCCTTTCTTAGGGTCTTCTTTAAATCTTCTATAGATGGCTCTGTTCCACCTAGGAACATTTCCATCTGAGCATCATCTTGTTCTACTATTTTTTCAATAAGTTCTGCTCGGTATTTTTTAGCTTCCTCTAGGTATTGTGTTGGGATTTCTTCTTTTCTGATATCCATTCCCATGTTTCCTTCAAAGTAAACTGCTTTCATAGTAAGCAAGTCGATAACTCCCTCAAAGTCAGCCTCTAGTCCCATAGGAATCTGCATTCTAACTGCATTTTTGTTTAGTCTGTCCAAAATAGATGCATATGATCTTTCAAATGATGCACCTGTTCGGTCTAGTTTGTTGATGAAACAGATTCTTGGAACGTTTCCATCGTCAGCGTATCTCCAGTTTGTTTCTGACTGTGGTTCTACTCCGGCAACACCGTCGAACACCACAACCGCACCGTCTAGCACACGAAGAGATCTCTTTACTTCAGCTGTAAAGTCAATGTGACCAGGAGTATCGATAACATTGAAACGATACTCAGGCTTCTGTCCCTTTGGCATGTATGTTGGGTTCCAGAAACAAGTAATAGCAGCGGCAGTAATAGTAATACCTCGCTCTCTTTCCTGTTCCATCCAGTCTGTAGTTG
>CAZQVT010000005.1:0-50873 GCA_964596875.1 uncultured Candidatus Saccharibacteria bacterium
ACAGCAAACACCTCCGCCTCACCGAACTCACCCTTTATTCCTATAACATACTTAAACTTAAAACTATTGCCGTTTATTTTACCGACATAGCCTTTCCATGTACCAGGCTTTTGATACCTACTATCTACACCATCGTATATGTTGTGAAAAGGTAATGTTTTGTCTTTTTCTACTCTATCCATAATACTTTGATGAAATGGTGTAAAGTTTACAAGAGTACTTAATCCAGTAATGACTAGAAAAGTTCCCCCCAAAAGAAACACTGCTGGGCTTTTGTAACCAAAACTAAAGCTTTTCAGGAGCAAATCTAAAAGTATAAGCAAAAATATGAGCACAAGTAGCAGATACCATGGCAAAGTCAAAACAAAGTTATACAAACCAGAGCCACCAAAACGAACAAGAAACAAACTTCCATCTAAACTTGAGCTAAACAGAACAAAGGATAGAAGGAATATTGAAACTACTGTAATAAGCACAGTCAGAATAGAAAGAAAACCAAGTTTAATTAAAAAGTAGGCTTTGGAACGCATACTTATCTGACCAGTCTGAATTTTTTTCAAAACTTCGTCTTTTATATTTATTTGTTTATTGTTTTCTTCATTCATATTTTTATATTTCTATGTTTAACTCTTTGTACTTTTCCTTCAAAACGTTCTTGGCCCGCATTATTCTTACCCCAACCGTACTTATGGGAATATGCAAAATATCTGCTATCTCTTTGTAACTAAACTCTTCTATGTAGTACAGAACTAGTATTTCACGATACTTCGCTTCAATATTTGAAAGGCCTTTGTCGATTATTTTTTTAATCTCCATTTGCTCACGTTCTTTTGCAATAGGATCCTCTACAACTGTATGCGAAATAAGAGTGTCAAAGTCAAAAAGGTACAGTGGGTTTAAAGAATTTTTCTTTATAGCATTTATGTATGTATTGTGTGCAATACGATATATCCAAGGTGAAAACTTTTGTGTTGTATCAAAACTGTTTATGTTTTTGTATGCCTTTATAAATACATCCTGAACAACATCCTCTATGTTGTCACTATCTACCAAAAACTTTTTTCCGTATCTAAAAAGCTTTGCTTGGTATCTCTCCATAAGCACTCCGAACTTTTCTGTGTCTCCTTCTGAGACTAGTTTTACTAGATCTTCGTCACTAAGATCTGAAGTTCTTTTATCCATTTACATAACTATACAGGCTTATACAATTAAAAGTAAGATTTCTTTCATTTTCACATATATGGGAAAAGGGCTTACTTGTCCGCCGACCGAAGTCAGTAAACGAGTAAGCCCTGCGTTGCACTAGGCAACGTTGAACGTCATCCGTGGGTTGGGAGTACCCACGGGAGGTGGGAGGGTAGAACTTCTAGCGACGTCTGGTCGACGGAGGATCAGCCAGCTCCTGGCAGTGAACGCACCGGACTGCGTACGGAAGGGCCTCCAACCTCTTGGCCGAGATCGGCTCCTTGCAGTCCATGCACGTTCCCTTCGGAACGCCAGACTTCTCGCTCAGCAGAAGGTCCTGACGAACCTGTGCATTCACACCGAGGAGTCTGTCCACGATGAGCGCTTCGGTTGAGAGGATCCCCTGGGCAATCGCCCTTTCGGAATCACCGCCGTACTTAGCCTCGGCCATGATCCCATCGTTGTGGATCCTGCCACTCACACCACGCGTATTGACCGGCATACGAACTCCCGAAACAAAACGGACCCACCCCACGTGTGTCCTCTAATATTGTTACTCTTAAATAGACCATCTGTCAAGGTTTGTGGTCTATTTATCCACAACTAATATTCAATAGTAAAAGGAAATGAAATTGAAGCATCAAACTTTGCTTCCCCACTTGGATTGTCCTTTTCTAAAACCAAAGTTGCAGGACCGATATAGTTTTCGGGGACTTTCACTAAAAACTTGAATGGAACAAACTCTGCCGTCATCCAATCCCCCTGTGCCTGTGCCGGTCCCTGCCACAAAACCTTACCATTCTTGTCTAAAACCTTTGCGGGAAAAGAACCCTCAAAGTACCATCCTGCTGCCTTGCCACGAACCTCAAACTCTTTACCTGTAACAGAACCAGGAGTAGGCATATCTACTACGATTTTTTCCTTACTAGTATTGTTGTATGTAATAGGTGGAACAACTTCTTCTGCAAAAGTTCTTCCGTCCGGGGTCTTACATTGTCTCGGGAAACTCTCTAAAACTGGATAACCAGCATCTAGACAATCTTCAAAACTTTTCACATCTAAAACAATAGGTGAACCTGCTTTTTTATAGAAAAAAATAAAACCACCAACAACTATCGCCAAGGCTAAAATTGAGATTATAAATTTTTTCATACTTAGATTATAGCACTTCTAAGAAATTTCTGCTTTCTTATAAAAAGTAAAAAATATTATTTTAATAAATGGAAAAGTCCGACTGGCGAGGTCGAAACTCTCCCAAATCGGACTTGTTGCAAAACTCCTTCTAGCAAAGATCTCCTTCATCGACGAGCCGGTTGTACCAGATACGGTACTGATCCAGGATGTAGTCGGCAGTCTCCGACGGTGTCATGTACGTGTTGTCGACAAGGAGTGCATCAGGACGCATCCTCACCGGCGAGTGCTGCCGATTTTCATCGGCCTGGTCTCGTTCGAGCAAGGCATACCTCACCTCGTCAAACGTGACATTCTCCGCCGACTTCCGAAGTTGTTCGTAGCGACGACGCGCCTTAACCTCGGGGTTTGTATGCAGGAAGATGCGGAAACAAAGAGGGCCTTCAAAGATGTCCCCCATGTCCCTACCATCTGCAACCAGACCTGGCGCTCTGCGCATGGACAGCTGTTTCTCGAGCAGGGCAGCTCGTACTTCTGGGAGCTGACCCACAACTCTGGCATCGTAGCTAACTCGTTCGCTACGCAACTCCAGAGTCCTATCCACCATGTCGAGCGAAATCACATCGCCAGAGACATGAAGCCGTAGGTGTTTGGCGATGTGCACCAACTGCTCGATTGAAGCAGAAAGAACATCCGGATTGGAGACATTGACGCCTCCGTTCAGGCAGTACCATGCTACCGCACGGTATAGACACCCACTGTCCAGCTCCCTGAAACCAAGAGCTTTGGCGAGCAGGTGACGCAAGGTTCCCTTCCCGACCCCAGAAAAACCGTCAATCGCTATGACGGGCACCCAGGTGTGTTGCGGTATCCGAGTTTGAGACAACTGACCCTCCTCTAGTACTCCAACTTACAACAAATGTCATAAAAAACAAAATTAGCTATTTTAGTTTTGCCTTAAAAATATTATACAAACTAAAAACGACGCCAGAGTTAACCATTAAAGCACCGGCAATAAGAGACCAGTCATGGTAAAAAATACCCTTAACAAAAAGTACACATTGAGCTGTGAAAGCGGCTATAGGCAAAAGTACAGACACTTCTCTAGCGTCACCACTGTGATGCACTAACCAACCTTGTCTAAAGTAGCCAAGAGAGACAATCACCCAACCCATTGCAAGCAAAACACTCCAAACCATCTGTGCATTCCAGAAAAATGAAATCCCAACCAGCCAATCATAAATATAATATGTTGAAATTAGTACAAAAAGTATTGCAAATAGAATTTCTAAATGAACTTTTTTCATTTTATTTTATTGAAGTAATAATATAATAAGCTACTAAACTAGTGACCGCTGAAACTGTCACCCCCCAACCAATATCAACCAAAGTCATGAGTGTTGGCCAGTCAGAAATAGTTGCCTGATTTGTTAGGTCATATGCCCCATAAGAAACCAAACCTAGTAAGGCTCCTCTCCAAAATGCTTCAAAAGCAGATAAGTTAGTCACCGCTGGTTGTACTGCCAAGAAAAGTAAACCCATAGAATACAAAGGGTAAAAAACAGCAACTGGAATTAGATTTATTTTTTCACTAAATAGGAATCCCATGTGTTTAGCATAAAAGTTTTTTGCCAAACCCAATATCCAAAGCATATCCAACAATGTAAGTGGGAATAAAACAGCTAAAAATCTTAAAATTATATTCATTTTTTTAATTTGTTATTTGCACATTATAAGAATCTTTTAAATACGACTTTAGTTCATCATATGAAAGCGTAACCTCTGGCATACCTACCGCATACGGCGCTACCTGGTACTGTCCAAAAATAAACTTGATTCCCAAGTCAGTTATCACAAAGTTTTGCAGGTTGGAACCAAAGAAGTATCCATCGCAGTTACATTTTGTTTTATCCAAAGTATAGTCTGGCTTTAAGTATAAAAGTCCCAAGCCCTGATATATAGTTTCCTTGGTGCTACTTTCGCCCAAAGTACTCTCTAGTTTTTTTGCAATAAGTTTACTTACTTCAATATCATTGGCTCCTTCCATATTTAAAACATCTTCTATCATTACTCTGCCATTTTTATTGAATGTAAAAGTAGCTAAGCCAGTTCCGCCATGTGCACCCCCAGTATACTCGTATGAGTTGAACACGTATGTTTTTGTATTGAACTTGTTAGAGGTTGAAAAAGTGTATGTAGTGTTCAACTGGTACTGCATTTTTGGTCTATCAGGAAAATCTTTTGTAAGCTTTTGCTCCTCGTTGTATATTTCGCCACCTATTTTCCAATCATTTTGTTTTTGTTTTACGGCATACTCTACAAACTCTTTCATATCACCCTTTTTATCCCATTTTTCCAACGGATAGTCGGCTTTTATATCATAAAACTCATTTGTATCTCTTATGGACACAACATCAGACTTAACTGGACGGTTATAGATAAAATATGCACCTATCAAAACCAGAACTATAGCAAATAAAATTTTTTTCATATTATTTATTCAGAAAAGTTATTGTAATCTGCAAAACAGACGCAAAAGAAACCCATACAAGATACGGAATGTTAGCGTATACAACCCACTTTATCTGTGGAGCCATGGTCCAGACTGTATACATAAACCAGACTATAGTAAGCCAGACTAAAACTACGTCTATGGCAGCATAAAGATTATTTTTTAGACCAAACTGAAGTGGTGTAAAAATAAAGTTAAATAAAAGATTTAGTAAAAATGGCACTGCCACATAAAAAGGAAGTTCTTTTGTATAAACTTTATAAAACACAGTTCCAAAAGAAAAAGCAATGACGGTATAAAGCGCTGTCCATACAGGACCAAACAGCCACGACGGCGGTGCCCATGTTGGTTTTATTAAAGTAGAATACCAGTTGTATGAATTATTCATACAACTATTATATCAGAAAACTATTTTACTTCCTCAAAGTAACCCTCTCCTGAACCTTCACCGTCAAAACGAGAAATGTATTTCTTGATTTTGATATCACGTCCTGCTAGCTGTGGGATCATTGCCTCTACAGCACTCATATCTGCGCATTGTTTGTGTAGCATGTTTTCTGCCTCTAGTTTGTACTCTTCTAGCGCTTTTCCAAGGGCAGCGTATTTGCCACATTGTTCGTGAGCGATTTTTATAACTGTATCTATAGTTTTGAAGTGATTTAGAATAAAAGACATTGTTTCTACAAGAGTCTTTTTTTCATGAGCGTGATTATCGTGGTCTACATTTGCCATAACAACTCCTCCAGGTGTAGAAACTAGAGAAAAGTCTCCACTGCCGTAACCTAGTTCATTGTTTAGAAACTCGAAAGTGGCGTAGATAAAGCGTGGATCTACACAACTAATAACAAGCGCTTTTGGTGCCGCTTCTTTTCTTATTTGATATTTTTTTTGATCTGCCATATTTTTTGAAATTTTATTTAAGTTCTAACTATATTATTAGATATGAAAAATGTCAAAAATGACTTTTTTGAATATTTGACAAATTTAATTTTTGAGAGATAATACTACACGGACACAAACCGAGGAGAGGACACCGAATGCCGCACCGTTTCGAGAAACGACATAAGACCGACACCATCGTCGTCGCCTGCTCTGACTTCCGTCTGGGGCCGGGCGAACGTCGCGTGCTGAGTACCCACAGCATCGTGGACTACGACGTGATCAAGCTCCCAGGAGGTCCTGGGTCACTGGCGTCGCTCGACTTCCCGCACTACGCCGAAGTCATCCTGCATGCCATCCGTTCGCTCATCGGTCTTCACGATGTGGTGCGTGTGGTCTTTCTTCACCATCAGGCGTGTGGAGCCTACAGCATCTCTGGACACCGCTTCGACCCGTGCAGGTTCAGCGACGAAGAGAGGGACTTCCACGTGAAGGAACTCCGTAGGTCAAAGGCCTGCCTGCGTGAACACCTCGACGCGCACGCCTTCGACAAGATCGAGATCATGATCGGCGTGCAATACGTCGATCCCGAAGACCAGATGCACATCGAGTGGGTCGTTAATTAAAGCGACTCGCACCGCACACAGCCCGGAGGTCCCGCACACGCGGGGCCGCCGGTTTTTCTTTTACTCAAAATTATAGTTGCTCTGCTCTGTCTACCAACAAATACACCTCACTATGTGGTCGTACTTCTAGAACACCACTTGAAACTTTTACCTTTTTAGAATCTTTATTTATTTTCAAAACTACCTCACCTTCTTTTATTTTTGATATAAGAGGGATATGCATTGGCAAAACTGTTATCTGGCCAATATCAGTTGGCAAAATAATTTCAGAAACATTGTCGGAGAAAAATACTCCATCCATTGTTATAATCTTTAGTTTTATATCCTCGTGTGTCATTTATTTTACGGTGTCGATGCCTCCTTTCATGTAAAATGCCCCCTCCGGTTTCTCATCATGCTTTCCATCCAATATTTCTCTGAAGCCTCGTATAGTTTCTTTTAGTGGAACATACACTCCCGGCACACCAGTAAACTGTTCTGCCACGAAAAATGGTTGAGATAGGAATCTTTGTATTTTTCTTGCTCTTGCAACAGTTAGTTTATCTTCGTCTGAAAGTTCATCCATTCCCAAAATCGCAATAATATCCTGAAGGTCTTTATATTTTTGCAAAACATTTTGCACATCTCGCGCAGTTCTGTAGTGTTCATCACCTACAACTTCTGGATCTAGTGCAGTCGATGTTGAGTCTAGTGGGTCCACCGCAGGATAAATAGCGATTTCAGACAACGCACGAGAAAGCACCACAGTTGAGTCGATGTGACCGAATACAGTTGCAGGCGCTGGGTCAGTAAGGTCATCCGCTGGAACATAAATAGCCTGCACAGATGTGATAGAACCATTTTCTGTTGAGGCAATTCTTTCTTGTAGCATTCCCATTTCTGTTGCCAGTGTTGGTTGATAACCTACGGCACTAGGAATACGTCCAAGTAGTGCTGAAAGTTCTGAACCTGCTTGCACGAAACGAAAAATGTTGTCTACGAAAAGCAAAACGTCTTTGTTTTCTTCGTCACGGAAATACTCTGCCATAGAAAGTGCGGAAAGTGCGATACGAGCACGTGCTCCTGGCGGTTCGTTCATTTGTCCGAAAACTAGAGCAGTTTTGTCCAACACTCCAGAATCTTTCATTTCTTTATACAAGTCATTTCCCTCTCTTGTTCTTTCTCCCACTCCAGCAAACACAGAGTAACCTGAGTGTTCTGTTGCAATGTTTCTGATAAGTTCTTGGATAACCACAGTTTTACCCACACCCGCACCTCCGAAAAGACCTACTTTTCCTCCCTTGATAAACGGACACATAAGGTCGATAACCTTGATACCTGTTTCAAAAGTTTCTGCAACAGTTTGTTGTGATGTAAGTAGTGGAGCTGGTCTGTGAATAGCGTATTTTTTCTTTGTTGCTACATCTGGCTTACCATCGATAGCGTCACCAGTCACGTTATACATTCTTCCTAAAACTTCTTTTCCTACTGGAACAGAGATAGGAGCCCCAGTTGCCACAACCTCATCGCCACGAGAAAGTCCGTCAGTAGAACTCATCGCCACACTTCGAACTTCTTTCAGTCCCAAATGTTTTTCTACTTCCAAAACAAGTAGATCACCCTCAGAGTTTTTTACATGTAACGCGTCGTATATAGCAGGAAGTTCCCCTTCGAAAGCGACATCTACTACTGGACCGATTATTTGTGTTATTTTTCCTTTCATATTTTTAATGTTTATTTTTATAATGTTCCCGCGACTATCTCTGCTAACTCTCTCGTGATTCCCTCCTGCCTTATATGGTTATACTTGAGTTCCAAATCTTTTTGTAAATCCTCGGCATTCTCGGTGGCATTTTTCATGGCTATCATACGCGATGCCTGCTCCGATGCAGTGGCGTCAAGTAACGACTGGTACACCTGCGACGTAACTAGTTTCGGTATTATTACATCTAGTATTGCGTCTTCATTTGGCTCTACAACATATGTACTCCAGTCTCTCTCCAAGTCACTGTTTTCTATTTCCATTCTGTTTATCGCGTCCCCGTCGTTTGCCAACTGGTTTTTATATATTTCTGCTGAAATAGGAAGTAGTTGAAAAATATTTGGTTTTTGTGAAAGTGTGCTTACAAAGTTTGTATATGCAACCAAAACTGTACTGTACTTACCACTTTCATATTCTTTTTTAACAGTCTCTCCAAGTTTCTCTGCATCGTCTAGGGTAATGTTTTCAGTAAAGTTGGTAAAACGAGCGATACTTTGACCTCCCAAAAGTGGAGCGTGGTGTGTAGCGTATTTACCAACAGAAATAAAATCGTAGTCAGTAAGGTTTTTCTCGCTTATATATCTTCTAAGTTCTCTGAACATGTTTCCGTTGTAACCACCACACAAACCTTTGTTTGCAGTAATTTCTACAATGAGAGTTCTGTTCCCCTCACCTTTTGTATAAAAAATATTTTGTGCTTTTGAATGGTAGGAAAAGTTTACCAAAAACTCTAGTCCAAAATATGAAAAAGGTCTTATAGACATTGCTTTATCTATAGATTTTTTCATTTTACTTCTGGCAACCATTTCCATGGCTCGAGTAATCTTTTTTATGTTGCCAACAGTTTTTAGTTTGGATTTTATTGTTTTGGTATCCGCCATGTTTTTATTTGTATGTCTCCAGAGCCTGTTTCAACTCAGCTTCGATTTCTGGGTTCCAATCTTTTTCAATTTTTGAAAGAAGTCCGGAATGAGAAACTGTCATATACTGTGTCAGTTCTTTTTCCCAAACGCCGATGTCTTTTATTTCTACTTCATCTAGGTAGCCGTTGTTTACTGCGTATGCAAGTGCAACCTGTATTGCAACTGGTACCGGAGAATATTGTGGTTGTTTTAGAAACTCTGTCACTCGCGCACCTCTATCTAGGGCTTTTTTTGTAACTGGGTCTAGGTCAGAAGCAAACTGTGAGAAGGCTTCTAGTTCTCTAAACTGCGCTAGGTCTAGTTTCAAACGACCAACAACTTTCTTAAGTGACTTTATTTGTGCATCTCCTCCCACACGAGAAACAGAGATACCCACGTTTATCGCAGGTCGCATGCCTTTGAAAAACAAACTGGACTGAAGGAAAATCTGTCCATCTGTAATAGAAATAACGTTTGTAGGAATATATGCAGAAATATCTCCAGCCTGTGTTTCAATAATAGGCAGTGAAGTTATAGAGCCTCCTCCACTTTCTTTGTTTCTACGACAAGATCTTTCAAGCAGTCTTGAATGTAGATAGAAAATATCTCCAGGGTACGCCTCTCTTCCCGGTGGTCGTCTCAAAAGTAGTGAAATCTCTCGGTATGCAACCGCATGCTTTGAAAGGTCATCGTAAATAACCAAAACGTCTTTCTGTTGGTCCATAAAGTATTCTGCTATTGCTGTTCCAGAATATGGAGCAAGGAAAGAAAATGCTGCATTTTGTGAAGCACCAGCCAAAACAACTACTGTGTAGTCCATTGCGCCGTTGTCTTCTAGTTTCTTTACGATACGTGCGATTTTTGATTCTTTTTGAGCAACTGCAACATACACACAGATAGTTCCTTTTCCTTTTTGGTTTAGGATAGTGTCGATAGCAAGAGCAGTTTTACCAGTCTGTCTGTCTCCAATAATAAGTTGACGCTGGCCCTTTCCAATAGGTGTTAGAGCGTCGATGCTTTTGATACCTGTTTGTAGTGGTTGCGAAACTTTTTCACGAGTGATAACACCTGGAGCAATTTTTTCTGTTTTATAAAATGCAGATGCTTTTATATGACCCTTGCCATCTACTGGTTCGCCAAGAGCATTTACTGTTCTACCCAAAAACGCCTCACCCACTGGAACTTCTAGAATCTTTCCAGTTCTTTTTACTTCGTCGCCTTCTTTGATGTCTTTGTATTCACCAACAACAATCACTCCAAGACTATCTGCTTCCAGGTTTAGAGCAATACCATAAGCACCATTTTTGAAAACCAGCATTTCACTTGCCTGACAAGAAGAAATTCCAGAAACTCGTGCTATACCGTCGGCGATATCTATCACCTTACCAACTTCAAAACTTTCTACACCCAGTTGTGTGTCTGCAATTTTGTTTTTTATACTCTCTAGTAAAAGGTCTATGCTCATGGTTTTATGTTGTTAATAATTTTTCTTTTAATTTTCTAACTGTGTTTTCCAAACTTCCATCAAACTTTTTATCTTTCCAGTAAGCCACGAAACCTCCAAGGAGTTTTTTGTTTTGAACTGTCTTTATATGTGCATCTTTTGGCGCTGAAACAAAAGATGATATAGATTCGACAGTTTGGTCGTCTATTTCGTGCGAGGACTCTATGTGTAAAGTATTTTTTTCTCTTTCTAGATGTGCTTCTTTTTGTATATATGAAACTATTTGTGGAAGCCTAGACTCTAGACCGTACTTTTTTACAAATCTTAAAAGTTCGTCTGCTACTTTGTGTGAGTTTTGTTTGTCTTTACCAAGTAGTGCTACAGATGCTTTAGCGATTTGTCTAGAAGAAATCATATTAAACTTGAGTTAGTTTCTTTATAATTCGACTGTTCATATCTGCAGTAACTTCTTCTCCCAAAATAGATTTAACACTAGAAACAATATGCTCTACGGCTTTTTCTCTAACTGCTTTTTCATTTCTCTGTTTCAAATTGTCTATATCTGCCTGAGCACTATCTATGATTTTTGCCTTTTCTGTAAGTGCATCGTATTTCACCTTTGCTTGAAACTCGTTTGCCTGGTTTTTTGCTTCCAAAACTATTGCATTTGCACCACTTTTTGCTTCTTTTGTAATTTCATCCGCATTTGCCTTTGCTTCAAGCAAATCTTTTTCTGCTTTACTTGCATCAGAAAGACCTTTTTCTATTATTGCCTTTCTATCCTGTAGCATTTTTAGCACAGGGCCATACGCGTATCGCTTTAATACATAAAGCAACACAGCAAAGTTAAGCATCTGTGTTAGAAGGATTTTCCAATCTACTCCGAATGTGTGCAATAGTTCATTCATCTTAAAATTTTAGAAAAATTTATTTTAGCGAAACTACAAGTTACAAACTTTCAAATTTTAGTGAAATCCGACGTTGAGAGATTTGAAAAGTGAGAAGCCTTACATGTAGTAAGGTGACGAACTTTTCAAATCTAGAAACAAGGAGTTCGCAAAATTTGGAAGTTTTACTATATGAATTTCAGAATTAGAGCAACAACTAGGCCATAGATGGCTATAGCCTCAACGAAAGCGATAGACAGAATCATCGCTGATTGTATTTTTGACGATGCTTCTGGGTTTCTTCCGATTGCGTCTAGTCCTGCAGATCCTATTTTACCGATAGACATTGCAGGTCCAAATGCTGCACCTATCATAATAACTGCGATTGCTAAAAAT
The DNA here is from genome assembly GCA_964596875.1 of uncultured Candidatus Saccharibacteria bacterium. Taxonomy (GTDB): domain Bacteria; phylum Patescibacteriota; class Minisyncoccia; order Phycocordibacterales; family DATDWN01; genus C7867-006. The sequence continues at coordinate 11,704 of CAZQVT010000005.1, forward strand.
TTTAATGATTCAGCGTCCATAAATATATTTTTTTATTAATTATTAAAAAATGCCCCACAATCTTAACAAAAAAATGACCAAAGGTAAACCCCTCGTATTTTAAACTAATGATGTGGTGCTTCGACTAAAATACTTAGGAAAACCATAGTCAAAGTAGAGAAAACCAGAGCCTGGATAAAACCAGCAAAAATCTCTAAACCCAGGAAAGGAATCGGTATAATATACGGTGCTAAAAATCCTATAATTAGCAACAACACTTCACCAGCAAAAATATTACCAAAAAGACGGAAAGATAGTGAAATAATTTTGGTAAACTCGCCCACTAATTCCAGAAAACCTACGAAAAAGTTCATTGGGCTCGAAAAGTTTATGTATCTAGAAACTGAAGCCTTCATTCCCTGGGCTCTGACTCCCATAACGTTTATTGTAATGATAGTAAGTAGCGCCAAAGCAAGTGTAAAGTTTAGGTCACTGGCTGGTGCTCGCAAAAAAGGTATTATGTGATGTCCTCCCTCGAGACTTTCATGAACAGAACCAAAAGAACCTATGCCTGGAAGTAGCGCCGCCCAGTTTGATACAAAAATAACCACAAAAAGTGTTGTGATGAATGGAAAATATTTTATTGCCTTCTTTTCTGAACCAAAAATAGATGTCATGTTTCCCAACCAACTTTCCATACCTAGTTCTACAACGTTCTGAGTACCTGCTGGCACAAGAGCCATCTTTTTAGATATTCTTCTAGCAAAAAACACTAGTCCCCCTACTATTATCCAACTCAAGAGTAGTGAGTTGGTAACCATAAAAGAACCGATGTGTAGTATTTCCTCTGCGGCGATTTCTATATTCATATGAAGTAAAAAACAGTATGACACAATACGAAGAAAAAATGAAGTCGAGCCAAAAATACAGTTTAGACCAATATTTTACGAAAATTTTTTGAGTAAGTACTCCCCGTGTTCTACAGAAACTGGTTGAACCGAAAGCCTAGAACCTTTTTGTGCGACAGGAATACCTTTTAGTTTTGGATCAAACTTTATCTGAGCAAGAGTCATGGAGACTTTAAACTTTTTTACAAACTTTATATCTACACAGAACCAAATAGGTTTCTCTTTTGTAGCTTTTGGGTCAAAGTACTCGTTGTATTTCTGAAACTGGGTTTCATCCGGATGAGGCTTGCTCGAAACTTTTGCTAGACCATATATACCTGTAGGGTTTTTATCATCCCCGCCAGAGTGATAATAGAAAACAAAATCTCCCAAAGACATGCCATCTTTCATAAAGTTTCTAGACTGATAGTTTCGTATTCCAGTCCACGAAGTTTGTTTGTCCTTTTTGAATTCGTCTATGGAGTAACAGTCTGCCTCACTTTTTACTAACCAAAATTGTTTTTTCATATTATTTTAAACTAAGTATATCTTGTGCTAACTCTTCAAACACTTCTTGATTTATGTGCTTCAACCCATCCAACTCCCTGAGAGTGGCGCTTGGCAATGCATTTTTAAATAAGTACACATGTTCAAAAGGAACAACAGGGTCATCTTTGCTGTGATACAAAAATATCTTCTCAGTTTGTAATGAAATTTTTTCTGGAAGGACAAAACTATATAGCGGAAGTCCATCTGAACCTTTGTTGAAAACACCAGACACAAGGAAAACCCCCGAAATTTTTACTGGAAAAATATTTTCCGACAAATACTTTGCCATAAATGCGGCACCGAGTGAATGTCCTATCAAAACAACTTCATCCTCTAGATGAGGAATAAATTTTTCTAGCCATATTTTCCAAATATCATATTTGGCATTATTTTTGTTTGGCATCTGCGGAATAATAACTTGGTAATTTTCACCAAGTCTTTTTCTTAGCCACGGCTTCCAGTCTTCACCACCTTTTGATGATCTTTCAATATTTATTTCAACACTATTCAAAAAATCCAGAAACTGTTCGTCATTTTCGAAAGTATCCCCTCCACCTACAATAAGTATTTGTTTTTTCATTTTATTTCTTCTCTTATTTCCATCCACATTCTACCAATATGATTTAAACCCTTACCATCTTCACCATCATCCCAAAAACCATCTCCTGGTGGAGGAGTAACAATATGTTTAACTATTTTCAGATCTCCTGAATTTATGAGTGCTTGTTTTACATCCAGATGTTGTTCTACCTTTAACCTCATAAGTTCTTTCATTACTTTTAATTTATGCTCTTCATTCTTAAACTCAGGAACTTGTAAGTGTTTATACTTTGAAGAAACTTCCCATGCAAGCACAGCACTTTTGGCATTTCTAATTTCCTCTACTATTTTTGGATCTGTGTATCTAGCACACTGGTATGCGTGCTCTACTGTTGGAAAAACCAGCCCGTCTTTTGCTATCGCGTGTCCTGTGTAAGGTGAAAAATATATGTAAAAAATTTCAAGTGGCAACATGTTATTTTGGATGGTATCTCTGCTCATTAAATAACTTAACAAAAGCAAGGACTATTGCCTGAGACAGTGAATGCTCTCTATTAATTAGGTTATTAGAAAAGTAACCGAGTGGGTCTTTATCTACTCCCCCAGAAATTCTTTTTGTGACAACTCCAATATCAGAATTTGTTTCAAGGGCTTCTTTCAACATCCAATCTGGGACAAAATATCCCGAACTATAAGCAACGGACTCCTGACCATCTTTTGTAATAATGTGCACGCAGGCAATACTATAGTTATTTCCTAATATTTCCATGACTCCACTTTCTACTGCAACTGCAATGTCGGGATCATGTTTTTGCTTACATTCATTTGCTCGATTTTTTGCTCCTAGTGATGTTTGCTCAAAACCAATCGGCTCTTCTGGTATTCCTGAGCTAGTTTTGCCAGATAAAATTTCTGCCTCTATTTTCAAAACATTAAGTGCATCTTTTAGGGCTCTAATTTTTAACTCGCTTGCTGTTCCGATTGCTATTTTCATATTTTATATAGTATCAAAATAATGCGAAAACCGCCCGAAGAGTGCGATACTCTCTGGGCGGTCATTCCTTGATGAAACGGATTGCGATGTCGTTGTCGCGCAGTTTGCGTGCGATCTGTGTCCGGCCTTCCTGCAGGTCAGTCACATAGACGTAGACCTCCTGATGAAGACCGTTGTGTCGAATCGACAGTAGCACACACTTGTCGCTCTGGTCTGTTATCTTTACGACCAACAGACCACCTCTGGACTTGATACCCGCCCGTATAAAACCAGGCGTTATTTTGGTCACATAGGCTATTGCCTCTACTATGTCGCACACTCTCGCCGCTAGTGGTATGAGAGTGCCATGATTACCGGTGAACTTGCCACCAGCCCTCATGTACTTTGAAGCGCCCTTACTCATCGTATCCTCCCCATTTACACTATAGCACACATATATATATTTGTAAAGTCTTAAAACTCACTTAGCAATTTGCGGGATTTTAATTTATTTCGGAGACTTACATAGTTAGGGCAAAACTTTTCCACTAGTTTCCAAAAGTTTTGTGAGTGGTTCATTTCCTGCAAATGACACAACTCGTGTGCTACCACGTATTCCCTTTCTTCTGGAGTCACAAAAAGTAGTTGAAAGTTAAAATTTAGATTCTTTTTGCTAGAACAACTTCCCCACCTTGTACTTGTATTCCGTATAGAGACATCATTGTATTTAAAACCATAAAACTTATTTACTCTTTCTAGATCTTCTAGTATCACCTTTCTAGCATTTTCTTTTTCTTTTATGTATTTTTTAGAAAGACTTTTTTTAGAATCTTTTTTATTTTTCAAATACTCTTTTCTGCCATTTTTTATAAATTCTATTTTTTCAGCACGACTCAAAGACTTTACCCGAGCCTCCTCTACAGATGCACTAGAACGGTCAGGATATTTTTTAAGATATACCAGCTTCACAGGACCTTTGGCTCTGGTGTATTTCGCACCGGACTTTTTGCCGTTGTGTTCTTTTATACGCCTCACTACATCAGTTGTAATACCTGTATACAAACTTTTATCCCGGCACTGCACTATATATATGTAATACATTATTTACTCTTCTTTCTTTTTATAAACACAGTCATCATAGTGTTGGTGATAATCATAACTATAGAGTGAAAAGTTGTTGCAACATTGTAAGTCTGCAATGAAAAAAGTGTCAGCAAATGTCGTGAAGCATTCATTTCAAAAAGTAGTGGTCTTTCAGTGTTTGGGTGCTCCCAAGTTTTTCGCAGTGTTGGTATAAATGCGATAAGGTCGATAAGAACGACAACTACCACAGAAATAGTTGGGTCCTTTGTCAGATACCACGGTATAAGTCCCAGTATCGCTGCTCCGAAAAAATAGTTATCTACTTTACGTATATGCCAGACCTTTTGGGAAAACAAATACTTTAGTGAAAACAGAAAAATAATTATTGTGAAGCCCTCCGAAACCCCAGTCGGAAGTGCCCCAATACCAGCACCTTTTTGTAACGCCCCAAAAAATGTAACTAAAGATACAATAGACCAGATAAACCAAGTGTACGGATGTGGGTGCACTCTTCCACGAAAAACATCCTTTAGATAAGAGATATTTCCTACAAACGCAAGTATAGTTGCAACTATAGCAACGAACTCTTTCATGGCTAAATTATAGCAAACTTTTTTACAAAAGATTTACACCCACAAGGATACATAGAAAAAGCAAAACAAACCCAGCAAAAAACCCAACTGTCTTTGCGAAAAACTGCACCGCTTCTTTTTTCTTGTTATCTACCAAAAGGTATAGTGGCTCAGACAAAAACAGGTAACCCATAACTGCCGCAGAAAGCACAAACAAACTAAGCATCGCCATAGGGATAATTATTGTTTCTTTTGCATTTGGGAAAAATATTGTCGTAGAATATGCTCCCAAAACAAGTAGAACTATGTACAAGGCTGCAAACAATGCGTTTAAAAATGGTTTCTTCATATTTGTATTAAATCATAATAATAGTTAACAACAAAGAGCCGTACGGCTCCTTCTGTATAGTAGTACAAACCAAACTAGTATTTATTTCACTATATGTTTACTCCTGCTCCTAGACCCATATCTACCTTGTATTTTTCAATAACCTCTGGGTGTTTACCTTCCTTACAGTCTTTTACGAACTTATCAGCACTGGCCCCATCTGGGAAAGACATGTACACTAGTGCACCATTACATACCGCATCAATATTTATTTTCGCACCAACACCACCTGTGGCAGGTTTCTCTGTAACTGTAAAAATTCCTTTCATGTTGTATTTGTTCCAAGAGTCAGTGCTCAAAGCTTCCTTTGGTACAAAAAATCCATCTAGAGTCACATAGGAACCAGACTGAAACTGAGACATCGAATCAGCACCAGCGCCAAAGTTTACAGCATAATACTCGCCCGCATCCGACTTTATACCAAAAGCACATTCCATAGTTTGTGGACCTTCCGTGTTCATGTGTGGCAAACAAACATATGTTCCAGATAGCGTCATTTCTTTTGGAGTAGGGTCAATATTTTCTGGCTGTTTTACAGAAAATGCATCTGAACTAAAAAAGTAACCTGCGACTACCATAGCACCTAGCAAAACGAGTGCCCCAACACCTAGTATTATATTTTTTTGTGTCATATGTATATTATAACGAAAAATAACCCGAGTTATTACAAACCTACTTACCCTTTTCTTCTTTTAATCGAAACTTTATTATTTTTGTAATGAGTGGTACAGGCAGTGGTTTATCATATGGGATTTGTATACAACCCTTTGAATACTTTAGTCCTTTTTTCACAAGCTCACTTTCAAAAGCTTTTACACCTGATGGAGTTGGATAAAAACCAAGATGACCCTTCATACCCGCAAAGTGTATAAAGTTTTTACCATTGAGTTCTAGTGTTGGCATGCCATATTTTATACTTTCAACACCTTTTGGTACCAACTTTTTTGCAAGGATTCGCATCTCTTTTAGTTTTGGCAAAAAGTCCTTTGAACTTGCTCTCATATATTCGTCTACAGTTTTGTATGTTTTCATGAACCAATTATAGCAACTCGTGTATTATTACAGATATTGACAAAGTCTATTTTTTGTGTATAATAGTATTTGGAGGATATGCCCGTGAAGCACCTGCTCGCACTCGTTTTCGCCCTGGCTATGTCGGTCGGTTGCGGTATCCACGACCCCTACACGACGGAGAAGGCTCACTTCATCGTCTACAACTACTTCCAGTACGACGAGGTGGAGATCTACGTGGACGGCGCCAGTAACATCGGCGCCACGAAGAAGTCGGTCGTTCCGAACATCCCCACCGAGTTTACGGTGGAGGTGAAGGTCCCCAAGCCGGCAAACAGGGACTACTACCCGACCGCACCGAGTTCGGACGACCGCACAGTGAGCGTCTCGGTGAACTTCCGAAACGTTCGCACCGGCGTCATGACTTCAGCACTGACCTGCAAGGCTGGTGCGAAGGTGACCACGAGGGTTTTCATTCGGCAGAAGACACCGACCCAAGTGGAAACGGGATGCGACGCCCTGTAACACGCGTCGCGCGCACGAGGTGTGCTGGACCCAAGGTCCGGCACCCCCGTTTTTTTATACTCAAAAATTTAGTCAAAAATTATTTTTTAGCTATTACATCTAACCACTCATCATGTGTAGATAAATAATTATCCAACACAGTAAATCCCGCCTTTTCTAAATATGTATTGTGGTATTTTCCTTATAATCCATATTCATACATATAATCACAATCTACCAAAGAAAGATTTGGCTCAAAAACTATTTTATCGGGATCAGAATACACCCACATATCACTAACAGATTTCATTTCTCCAAAACCTGGTGCTGCAACACCTTCACTTATTTTAATTTTTAATTCTTCGCTGTTTGTGACTCCCTCCGATTTTGCATTCCAAACCAGATCCAAAACTCCATTTTTAATATCTTCTGAACTACGCAGTGTACCAGCAAAAGAACCTCTTTTTGAATCTTTCTGTGAAGGTATCCACCAAAAGTATCCTGTAACATTTTTTCCTCGGACGGCAATTTCTAGCATTGCGCTTCCACCATCTTCAGTATTTCTTATATAACAAAGTTTATTTTCAGTATTATCTTTTTTTATAAATGTAGAAACGATAAAAACTAGTACCACAATAGCCACGAAACCTATTGCCCTACCTATATAAAATTGTTTTAGATTCATGTAAATATTATAGGATAAATTTATTTTTTAATCTGGTTTTGTAATAAAACTTGTGTATCCACATTTACCACATTGAAACGAAGTCTTCCGACAAGCTGACCAGTTGTAGTTTTTACACTCACTATCCATTTACCTTCTGCAAGGTTATTTCGCACAGAAAATGTTCTGAAACCATTTCCCCTACCACCTTTTACATCTAGGTCAACGGTATTTTGTATTTCCCATTTGCCCTTACTTTCATTGTAGTGTTGCCATTCGTGTATCACAGTAGTATCTAGGTTTGTTGGAGAAAAAATAGCAGTATATGCATACACAGGGTCGCCCACTTTCTGGTGAAATGTTTTATACAACTCAAAATAGTTTCGTAGACCTCTGTCTTCCCACTCTACTGTGTAGTTACCATTCATTTGTCTTTCTACACTATGGTATATACCGCCGTCCTTCATCGAAAGTGGAATAGGTGGAATAAGGTTTGTCAGATACAAAATATTTATTACGATAAAAATACCGCCGATAAGGTAAACAAGACTTTTTTTACTATCTGAAAGTTTATCTTTTATTGTCGCGAACAATGAAGTTGTAAAAATAATTATAAACACCAAACTGGCTAGTCCAGAAATGAGAAACATTTTTAAACCTATCTTGTGAAAAATTATTGGAATTAGGAAAATTAAAAACGAGTACACTGAAAGAAAATACAAACTTATCTGAAAACTAAGTCTTATATAGTGACGCTTCAAAACCTCGTTTGATACAAAAGCAATACCCAAAAGTAGAATAAAAGGCCAGGTCACGAAAATATCTGCACTTCTAAAGTAAGATATAAGGAAAGTAGACAAAATACCTCCGAACAAAAACTGTAGTGCGTTCACATACCAGAAATGCCACTTTGTGGGATCTAGTTCGTCGTCTTCTGACCTTTCTTTGTGGTGGATAACAAAAATAAATACACCGATCAAAACAAGGTGCAGCAGAATATATATACTTGTCCACGCGGCGTCTAGCCTACTGATAGTCAGTAGGTCAAAAATAAATCCAAAGAAAAGTGAAAAAGACGATATTGGTCTTTCGTACTTTCCATACCAGTCACGAATGTAGGTGATTATAGACATAACGCCATACTATCTTATTTTTTCTACATTGACAATGTATATAAATAGTGATACTTTTTTTGCGGAGGTGCTGCCCGTGTGGACATGGATTATTGCTTCCGTCATGCTCTTCTTTACAGGCCTCCTCAAGGTCTGGAACTGGTCAGGAAAACCCACCGAGGAATTGTCCCAGAGTCAGGTTAGCATGGGACTCGCGGTCATGGTTGTTTCCATGATTTCCATGTTCGCGTGGATCCTGTGCCGCGCCATAAGGAGACCAAACAACACAAACACATAGCACTACGCGCACAAGGCGCAAGTCACAAGCCGCTCGCAAAGTTAACACCTTCGCGAGCGGTTTCACGTTATAGATATTTCACCAAACTATCGTAGTTCATAAAGTCAAAAACTTCAAAACCAAAACTAGTTAGGAAATACATTTTGTCTAGGAAAAGCAAAAGTCCAAGCAAAACTATAACCACTCCCCCGAACTTTTGTATAAACCAAAGATGCTTTGCATAGTTGTCTACCAGTTTCTGTGCTCGTTCTATGCCTCGTGCAATAAAAAGAAAAGGTATCGCAAGCCCCAAAGAAAATACGGAAAGCAAAAATGCTCCAGAAAGTATATTTCCACTACCTCCTGCAAAAATAAGTATAGAACCCAAAACCGGCCCTATGCACGGAGTCCAACCAGAACCAAAAACGATTCCGAGTAAAAATGAAAAACCATATGTTCCTCTTTTTTTATTCTCAAGATTTATTTGTATATTGTTATGCAAAAGAAAACTTGGCACTGGCAAAACTTCGAGCATAGTTAGTCCGAAATACACAACCAAAAGTCCGCCAATTTTTGTAAACCAGACCTTACTGGTTAAAAGAAAACTTCCAAGTGCACCGGCAAAAAGTCCCAGCATTATAAAAACGAAACTAAAACCCAAAACAAAAAACACTCCATTTAGAAAAACTCTCGCACGAACATTTTCGGTGTATTCTATGTTGCCCAAGTCTTTTGTAGAAATACCACTTATAAATGCGAGATAGGCTGGCACCAGTGGCAGTGTGCACGGCGCAAAAAATGTAAGTAGTCCCGAAATAAATGCTGGTATAAAAAGTGAAAAAATATTCATATGTTTTATTTAAATTCACAAACTATTATTTTAGGTTTCAAATACGCGTCTACGTTTGTAATAAACTTTAACTGTAGTGACTTCACCACTTTAAATTTAGACCCATTTAAAACATTTTCTAGTATTTCATACTCGCTTGTATATACCATCATTCTACCAGAAGTGTTCAGCACTCTTTCACAATACTCCACAAAAGTTTTATACAGTTTTTCCAAATCCTCACCTTTTCCTATCGCCATACCAAAAGGCAGATCTGACACAACACAGTCAAACATTCCCAAATCAGGTGAAGTAAAAATATCCGCCTCAACCACTCTGACTTTTTCAATGAGTCCTGCTTTTTTAATATTTTGTATAGAAAGTGATAAATGTTTTTTATCATTGTCGAAACCAACTATTTTTTCCAAATTTGGAAAACCTTGTCCCGCCTCGATAAGTAAGGTTCCGCTTCCTGAAAAAATATTTAGATACGACTTTGCGTTCTCTAGGTTTCCAAAAGTATTCACAGCATTTGCTATAGTTGGGTCCATAGCACCACTCATATTTACTACCCTATAGTCACGCACAGAAAGTGGTCGTGGTGTCAGTTGCATGCCCACCTCCCACATATCGTTATTTTTTATAATGTGTATTTTTAAATCCGCCTCATCAGCCTCATTTAGTTTATATGTTTCTGCAACATATTTTACTATTTCTCTTACTTCTCTTGAATCAGCTCCGGCGCAAGAAATTTTAAAAGTTTTAAAGTGGTCTTGTTTCAAAACAATATCAACCAGATCACCCAAAACAGACTTATGGTTAGATATATATGCTGGATGAAGCCCAGAGTCGCGAACTACTAGGTAAACCCGTGTAATACTTTTTAGTTTTTTAACTTCGGCTATATAATCTTCTGAAAAAGTTATATAAAAACTGTCGTCGTCCTCGTGAACTATTATAACCCCAAGTTTAGTGACTTCTATTAGGGCAACCTCTCTCAACCCTGTGACATAAGATAGCTTTATTTCCATAGACTGCATTATAACAGACTAGAGGTGTTTTTAAATTATCAGAAATGCGAAAGGCCCACCGAACGTCGTCCGGCGGGCCTACACGCGCTTGCGCGCTTCTACTTGCGACCGAGGTGTCTCTTCACCTCCATGGTACCCATGAACATCACCAGATCGACTGACTCGATCTTGAGCGGGTCGAGCCCCCTCGTCTCGCAGTACTTCACGAGGAGTTCCGCCAGACCTTCGGCGATTCGCTCCTGCTCGGGTGAGAGTTCCGGTTTCTTCTGGTCATTGGACATCAGTCACCTCTCCTTCAACCCAACATTATACACTATATTTCTAAAATTGCAAGTGTTATTTGTATTCGAAAACTATTTTGTGGAAGTTTTTGATTTTCTTTTTGTCTATCTCTATTTTTTCTTTTTTATATAAAGCGAGGCGGTCTTTGTTGTGTTTTGGGCTAGTCCAAAAAGTTCCGTCGGTGTAAACGATGCGGTGCCAAGGGATTTTCTTGTTACCCTCCTGAAATGCCTTATATAGTATTCCGGTCACACTTCGTGAAGCCATACTTCCCCCACCCGCTGCCTTTGCAATGCGACCGTATGTAGTAACTCTACCTTTCGGTATCACCATCGCAAGTTCTACAACTTTTTCAGAAAATGTTTTCATTATTTTAATATTTCTTTATACTTTTCCCATTCGCCGTCATCAATATCCTTAAAAACATTTTTCTCTTCTATTTGAACCCTCATATACAACTCATCATCCAAGAAACGTGGTCTTATATGAAAATGAAGATGATTAACTTTGTACTTACTATCTGGAATAAATGGCCGAAAGTGTTCGCTTATGTCACATCCAGGAGCAATTTTAGACAAAACTTTTTCTTGAACTTCTATCACCTCATTAAATAAATATTTTCTTTCCTCCTCTGTTAGTTCAACAGGCTTTTCTATGTGTCGTTTTGGTATTACGAGCAAATGTCCATCCATAAGTTTTGGATTACTCAATAGAGTGACTGTGTGTTCTGTCTCACGTATTATTCTACCCGCCTTACTCTGTATTTCTATACAAAATGGACATTCCATAAAGTTATTTATTTGGATTATACTCTACTATCCACTCGATACCATACTTGTCGCGGAACATTGCAGCATAAGTTCCCCATGGACTTTGGTCAAAAGGTCCTTCGACACTTCCGCCTTCTGAAAGTCCTGCGAAAATTCTCTCGCCGTCTTCTTTACTATCTACACCAAGGAAAATTTTGCTTCGGTTTTCGTTTTCGTTTATTTTTCCCATAAACTCTGGAACATCATTTCCAACTAGTACCTGTGAGTCACTAACCTGCAAAACTATTTGCATGATTTTGTTTGCCTCGTTTTCTGGCACTTGAAAGTCAGGACCTGCAAGGTCCTTGAAACGAACTATTTTGGTAATCTCCCCTCCTAAAACAGATTTGTAAAAGCCAAACGCCTCCTCACTATTTCCATTAAAATTTATCCACGGGTTTATTGTTGTCATAGGGGTAGTATAGCAGAAAGTAGAATTATATTTCGTCTAAAGGATATAAAACGTACCAAGGATTTCCAGGTAATTTTTTTCTTAAACCTGCTTTTATATTTTTATTTGGCAGGTTGTACCATGGGTCAACCCAACCATTTTTCACTCTTAACAAATAATGTCCGATTGGGTATTTCTCATTTTTTGCTATTAGAGTAATTGAACCAAGAATTTTAGAATACTTGCTACCCTCTTTTTTATTATATTCGTATTTTTTATTCTGATTGAAAAATTTACTTTTATAATTCAGTTTCTGGGTTTTTAGATAGTTAACTATATCAAACATTTTTATACCTCTTTCAATCGTATAAAACTTTTTCTCAAAATCTTTTTTCACAACATCGTAGTCTTTTTCCAAAAGATTAGACATCGACGCTATGCCACAACCATTCATATCTTTTTGATGTTGAAATTTATTCACTGGATTAATTGTATCCTAACTCTGGTAAAATTTCTGGAAATGTTGGTTTGCAGAAGTGTTCTCTAACTCCAGGGAGTACTTTTATATCTACACCAACTAGAGTGTCTTTCAATTTATCTATACTCAGTTTTAGTTCTGGCTCACAGTCCTCTCCGTAAAAAATAGTTGTTTTCTCTGTTCTTTGTGGGAAATCTTTATCGATTTCAAAGTCGAACATCCCTGTCTGTAACTCTTTCTCTACATCTATCCACGGTTCCACCAAAACCACCTTTCCGACTTTTACTTTGTTTTCACTGAGCCAACGCACTAGAAATCCGCCTCCACAACTATGACCAACGAGAATCGTGTTTTCATCCACCTTATATTTTTCAAACTCTGTTTTCCAATCCTCGTACACTGGGTTATATGAAACAGGCATTTCTAAAGTTTGTGCATCTATCCCTTTATTTTGAAGTTCCTTTTTTAACCATGGTAAAAATTGAAAGTTCCCCGGCGTTGGGTTGTTTGGATTAAGGAATTCTTCTTTGGAAGGCATCCCGTGGATAATTAAGGCATTTGTCATAGAGGTAGTATAGCAAGTTTTAATGTTCATTTAAAAAGGAATTTCATGTGGATCTATTTTCTCAATTTCTATATCCTCGGACATATTAGATTCCGAAATTCCAAGTATTCTTTCAGCGCGTTTTAAAACGTGATCATAAGTCATAATTGAAATATTATGATAACTAGAATTTAAAATTCTGAATGCTTCTTTTTTTTCAGAATTCCAATTATAAGATCTGCCAAAAATTAATACGCATCTTGGTTTTATTGTTTTGACATTCCCGACTCTCTCTAAAAATTTCAAACTATTTGCTTCTCTCTCAACCTCATAAATGTACTTTGTTGCTTGAGTAATAGCTTTTGTTAAGTCAGAAGATGGGACATAATTTCCATGATCTAAAGCTTCCATCCAAAATTGCAAGGATCCGTTTGGTCTTTTTATTTCTACAATATCTAAAAAACCGTCGTAAGCCTGAATTAGATAATCTGTAATATTTGCTGTATCTATCTCTCTTTCATCAAGTATTCTTACACAATCAGTACCAAGAACCCAATCATTTTTCGATAACCATTCTTGCCACTTTTGCTCAACTAAATCTTCTTCAAGCATAGTCTTAAATTCTTTAACTGCTTCAAACCTTGTTTGATTTTGAATTGAAGCAAGTAAATCTTTCGAAAGAATATTATTTTTTTCAATAAATTCTAAAACTTTCTTTTTATCCGGATTATTAAAAATTCCTCTCAAATGTTCGACACTGGTTTGATCAAATTTTTCATTTATTGGAATATATGTCTTAATACCATCTTTAAATGGCTCGTAATTCTCAGAAATAAAACCCAGTAATAACTGGAGCTCTTCGTTATCAAGTGTAAGCTCACTCTTAGGATCTACACACTCTAATGTTTCCGGAATATATTTATCATCCGACTTATTATATCTCCCCAATTTAAGAGAAATGTCTTCCTTTCTTGTTGCGTGTGGGACCCGCCAGAAAATTACTCTTGTTACAACAGTTGCTTTTTCCTTAAGTAAACCATATATATACTCAATTCCTCCTTGAGATTTTTTAACTATTCTTGCTTTGGGAATATGAGAAAAGTCCATATAATCTTCCAAACTCTACAATAAGTAAAAATTGTTTACAATAGTGACTTAATATTTGAAATTGAATCTGTAAAACTACTACCTACATTTACAAACTCTAAAGGAATTTTTGCATCTTCAAATATCCTTTTCACTCTCTCATCTCTTTCTATACGATCTTGTCGAATGTGAGATTTTCCATTTACTTCTATTGCAACAACTGGGGTAAAATTTTTACCACAAATAAGAAAATCTATATGCTTTGGAAGAATCTGATTTCTCATTCGGTAATAGTCATGGCCGTTTGGAACATCTAGAATATCAGCGATACGCATTTTAGGAAAAATATAGAAACCTTCAGGTAATTGCTTTTTCAATTCATAGAAAAAAGCTGCCTCACTCTGATTCATCACACTTTGTTTTTTCCTGTATGATACTTTGCTTTGAAACTTATTTTCTTTTATTAGACTAACAATGGCTACGAATATCCCTATTACAATTATAATTATTAAAAATTGAAAATTCATATATTTATATTATAAAGATTTCTTCATTTCTATTGCACTTTTGACTATTCGATCACCAATTTCGCCCCATTTAACGTATTCACCGTATTTTTCAGGATCGATTAACTTGATTTCAGTAATATCTACATCTGGGTCTGCGACAAAGTCTCCGTATGGTTCAACAATGCAAAGTGCTCTTGTTTGTCTCAAAATTTTGTCATTCTCATACACATCTATATAGCCGATAAGTTCCATATGCAGAACTTTCATATTTGTTTCTTCTTTTACTTCGCGAATAGTTGCTTCTTGCCATGTTTCTCCGGGCTCTATCGCGCCTCCAGGAAAAGTCCAGTAGCCCTTGTCTCCGGCATACACCACAACAAGTTTATCTTTGTAAAAACAAAATCCGTGAACTCCGTGCAAAATCTTTCCCTCCAAGTCCTCCATCGGGTCAAAACCTTCTCTATATACATAGTCAATCATCTCCCCGCTACGATTTTTGAATTGAGATTTTATTTCCATAGTTTTCATAAATATAGATTATTCCCCTCAATATAATTTGCAACCTTATCTGGAACAAGTTTTTTATATTCCACATATCCGCTTTTTATCATTTCTCTTATTATAGTGCTAGAAATACCACCAACTTCTTCGTCTATTAGAAAAAGATTTGGTTTTGAATTTAACTCTTCTGGTATTTCATAACCAGAGCGTTTTACAATAATAAACTTTTCGTTCGGACCGATGACGCGTTCCTTTATACTAGTAAACCCGTCTATACCACACAACTGATAGACTTCATTTTCCGGATTGGACTTCAGATCAACTATTACTTCATGAGTAAACTTACCAGACACCTCTTCAAGTGCATCAGTGACTAACTTTATAGGAACAGAGGTCTGAATTTGTAAATATTCAACAAACAAAGTTGAAAGATTTTTTCTATAATCCACACTCGTTGGTATTTCCCTATCTACTCTTTTGCCAGAAGGCAAAATCCAAACCTCATCAAAATCTGCGCTTTTAAGCGCACTCAGTACAGCAGAAACATGCCCCATATGTGGCGGGTTAAATGTTCCAGGATATAAAAGAATTTTATTCATGTATTAAATTATTAAGTGCCTCCATATCCAACTCTACACGGAAATCTTTGAGATATTTTCCATTTGCGTCTTTTTCAGCATCATTAATCCAAATCTGTTTGGGGGTAAATCTATACATCCGAACCAAACCTTCTACCTCATCTAGTTCCTCTGCCTCACCTTTCATATATACACCCTCACCCATTCCTTCAGGTAAAGTAGAGTCGTAAACAACAACAAAAACTCTTTTGTCTCGTCTTATGTTTTGAGAGTGAACACTATCTTCTGTCGAACCCCAATAGAAAACAAGTTCTTTAAGTGGAGAGTGAGCGACGGGAGAATTCCAAGGCGAACCATCCTCGCAGACAGTCGCAAGAGTCATATATTTCATACTCTTCAAAATCTTTACTGCACTATCTATATGTCTTTGTTCCATACTGGAATTATAGCAAAAAACTGTATTTATATTTATTTGACAAATATTTTTAGTATTATATAATTTAAATTGCTTTCAAAGCGCGTTACTGCGCGGAAAGGTGGTTCTTTATGAGAGGCAAGGCGCTGATCCAGCAGGGTGGCGTGATGGTCCCGAACGACCAAGTTCCGGTCATCACCCTCCAGAAGTACTCGGACCGCTACATGGTCTTCGGCCAGGCGGTCAACTTCCTCCGGTGTGGCTGTCCCAAAGTCAGGATCGTGGTTTCGACCGCGGTCCTTGACGAAGGGAGCCAGATCGGGGACGACTGCAGACTCGGTATGGGGGTTCAAGAGACTCTGGAACTCTCCGCCAAGATGCTGCAGGAACCTCGCGAGCAGTTCGTCTGCTCCTTCCAGTGGAGAAACGAAGATGGAAAGATCAGCTTCGGTGTAGTCCCTCCACATCCACGGTCCGGGTTCATCTGGGTCTCTCGCGTGACACAGAAGTAAGTCACGCACACACCGCTCACACCACGGCCGGTCCAACTGAGTTCGAGGGGCCTTCTACGTATATGGAATAGATCATGATAATCGTTCTTAATAACTCCTCAAATACTCCTCTATCAAAACCACATCTCGAAGATCTTTTTCCCGCGCCATTTCTTTTTTAACATTTAGTAGAGTTCGTAGTGGAATAAAATTTATACCATTTATTTTTTCTGCTTTTGCTATTCCGTCTTCTGGCGATAAAACTTTATCATTCCACCAAAAATCTTTATACGCCTCAACAAAACTATTTGAAACCATATCTCTGGGTTTACCCTCAATTTCAATAACTTCGTATTTCCAACCTCTTTGTTTTAGTTTTTCAAAAAGTTCAGGTTTGATAAGTAGATCTATATCGCCTATCTCACGAATACCTAATGCACCGAGTATGCCACTGCCCAACACTACAAACTCATCTTCGGGCAAATTTAATTTTTTTATTTCTTCAAATATATTCATAGATAGTTTGAATACTTACAATCTGAAACAAATTAGTAAGTGTTTCCGCTCAAAGCTGGGAGACTAGGAATCGAACCTAGATTAAAAGCTTCAAAGGCTTCTGTCCTGCCGTTAGACGATCTCCCAGCTTTAAAAAGAAACTACAAACGCATATAAATACCCTCTGACCACCCAGCGATTTTACGCAATAAATCCGAACTGGACTTTACTTTAACCCGAATTAGGCCATAATACAAGTCATCTTTTTTCCTCCTTTTAGTAAGAATATTATTCTTTTTGTAGTAAACCCTATCTAATTTGCTCATTTTTTGCCCTAGTATTCCTGCCCAATATTGTTTAACAACTTCAATATTATTTTTACTATTTAGATGTATGTATATCTCAAACACAATTCTATCATTCGACACCCTCAAAATTTCTTTTAGAAACCTTAGAAACACGACTAACATTTTAGGGTCTGAGTTTGAAAATCTTATACCACTTCCGGGATAATAGTCCTTCTCTTTAGAACCTTCTGCCCAATACAATGTAGTGCCAATAAGCAAAAGTTCCCTTTTTGAAATATTTTTTACATCAGAAAGTGATTCACTTTTTATTTCTTCAATTTTTTGTAATCTTTGGTTGTGTTTAGCAATCCCACCACGTCTAGCTGCTGCGAGTTTATTTGCAGACAGTCTCTTTTTTTCTGGAATAGATAACTTAACATCACTAAACCATTCAGAAAGAGTAGACTTTGCTACCGAAACTTCTTTCAAAATTTCAGAGTAAGTTTTTCCTTCCCTTCGAAGTTTGATAGCCTTTTCTTTTTTAGGATTATTACCGAACATCTTTTATGTACGTATAATGTACCATATAGATGTTCAAATTAAAACATACTTTTGCCACCATATAACCGCACTTGATATAGTCCCATAGTTAAAGTAGCATCATACCTAAATACAAACATGCTACAAAACCTATCCCCAATTCAGAACCACATATTGTCAAAACTAAAAAACGCAAAATCTTTACGATATAGCGATCTTCAACCTGAAAAAGTTCCAAACGATTTGTTCAACTACCACCTACAACAGTTAGTTAAAAAAGAATACATTGTAAAGTCTGGAGAAGGATATTCATTGTCAGAGAAGGGCATAAAACATGTAGCAGACCCCTACCCTACAAATGACTCCATAACTAGTTTATTTAAAATAAATGTAATCACTATTGTTTCTAGGGTCGTAAATGGAAAAATACAAATACTAAACCAAATAAGAAAATCTAACCCTTCATACGGAAAAGTTGGAGTAATGGGAGGCGTGGTTCTAAAAGGAGAACTTATTGAAACAGCGGCAACAAGAAAACTGAAACAAGAAACGGGTCTGGACGCCGATTTTAAGATTGTTGGTTCTGAAAGAAGAATACTATATAAATCTGGTGAACTTTTTTCGGATGTACTTTTCCCTATTGCTTACGCAGATACATATGCAGGAGAACTTTTAGCGGACTCGAACTTTGGACACAACATGTGGGTGTCTATTGAAGAAGCTATAAAAAATGAATCCGCAGAATATGACTCAATAAAAAGTATAAATATTGTTCTAAATGCCATAAAGGATAATAAGGTTTCCAAACTTCCCTTCTTTTTCAAAGAAGAAATACAAAGCGATAAAATATAGGACTAGTCTAGTGAGGAACTCCTCACTTTTTTATTTTTCTCACGCAAATAAAATTAAGATTGAATTATTAATTAACTTTGCAATAAATATGAAAACACCAATACAAGAACTACAAACAAAAGGTTTTGTTGTGGTCGAGTACCCCAAAGACCTCCGCAATGCCGTAGAAAAAGCCATCGAATCCTGGAAAATGTTTTGCGACTTGCCCGTTGAGACAAAAAGAGGTCTGCCGTATAGCAACAATGCAGATGGTGTTGGTTACGAACTAAAAGATGGAGTTGGCAACAAAGCAGACAGAAAGGAAAATTTTGATATTACAGTTTCGGGAGCAGAGTGGCTTCGTGAAAATAGTCCTGCGATAGAAAACAAAATAGCCGAAGAATTCACCACACACACAACAGCGCTTGTGGAAGTAATGAAACCAACTATTTTAGAATTTGCAAAACAAGTCGAGATCGAGTTCGGGATTCTGGGTTTTGCAAAAGAAGTGGACGAAAGTGAAGTTGGTTTTTTCACCAGATTCATACATTATTTTGGAGACAGAAAAGTTGGGGACGAAACTGCTACAGCACATACTGACCAAAGTGGTTTTACACTTCATCTTTTTGAAAGTGCAGAAGGTCTACAATGTTTAACATTTGATGGAAAATGGATAGATATGCCTGTTTCAAAAGGTCAGACTGTAATAATTCCCTCAATGCAATTACAACTTCGTTCAGATGGAAAACTAAAAGCACTTTGTCATAGAGTTGTTGCAACCAATGAAACTGCAAGTTTAGGAAGATACTCTGCTGTGTGTTTCATACAACTAAAGAACACGCCGAAATACGACAAGGAAAAAGGTGGCAGACTCCAAGAAAAAGAACCTGGGTTCAACTATAAAATGAGGCTTGGTGAGTTTTCCAAACTTTTCAAATAACCCCTTACCCCTCGCATTGCCCATATCATAAAACAGGAGTATAATTTTGACTTCTTAATTTAATATAATTTTATGATAACTATAACTTCAATCTTGGCGATGTTTTGTTTATTAGCTATTTGTTCCCTTGTATTTTTCTGGTCGAGGAAAACCGGAGTTCCCTACACAGTGCTTCTCGTACTGGTTGGAATACTTTTAGTACTTACTACAAAAATTCCGCTCGTTAATCCTGTGTTTGGTTTTCTAACTAGTTTCCCTCTTACACCAGAACTTTTGTTCTATGTATTTTTGCCTACACTTATTTTTGAATCTGCGTTCAATATGAATATCAGAAAAATAGTAGACAACATCTGGTCTATATCTATTCTTTCTGTTATTGGACTTGTTGTTTCATCTATCTGCATCGCGATACTAATGCATTTTGTTTTGCCACTTATTGGACTACATATACCATTTATAATACTTCTACTTTTTGCATCTATTATTTCTGCAACAGACCCCGTAGCTGTTCTTGCTCTTTTCAAAGAGTACGGAGCACCAAAAAGACTGACTCTTATTTTTGAAGGAGAGTCGCTTTTCAATGACGGAACAGCGGTTGCACTTTTCCTAGTGGTTTTGGCCATAGCACAAAAGGGCTACCATGGGTTTGAAACGGTTTTGGGAGGAGTGGAAACATTTCTCATGATGATATTTTTAGGAATATTTTTTGGAGTTTTCATTGCAATGCTTTTCACAAACTTCCTAAAGTATTTTAAAAACGACGACTTTATTTCTATCACACTACTTGTTGTTTCAGCACATATAATTTTCATCCTATCTGAACTAATAAACCTTAACCCTATTTTTGGTATGCACTTACACATGTCACCTATTATCGCCACAACTTTTGGTGCGTTATTTCTAGGAAACTACGCAAGGCATATTTTGTCTCCAAAAAATGAAGAGTACTTAGAAAAGTCTATTGCTCACCTTGCCTTTATTATTAACTCACTTGTTTTCATTATGGTTGGTATGCTTTTGGCATCTACACCACTAAATATACAAGACTTACTTGTTCCTGTGCTTGTTACAATATTTATAGTGGCAACATCTAGAGCAATATCTGTTTATTCATCCATAATCCCACTAAACAAGTTTAAAGTTGAAGAAAACATCCCAAAAACATGGCAACACCTACTTTCATGGGGTTCCCTTCGAGGAGCACTCGCTATTATTATCGTGCTTCAGATTCCAAACGACTTTACTGTATCCGGATGGAACCTAGCCTACTCACCAAAAGAATTTCTAGTTGCAATAACCGCTGGCTGTATTTTGGCAACACTCTTCATAAAAGCAACAACTATCAAAAAGTTCATGGACAAGTTCAACGTGTACGACAATGATGTTTTGGATAATATTTCCTCGTTAAATATCAGACTAATGAACCTCCTGAACAAGAAAAAGAAAATCGCAGAACACATAAACCGCGAGTTTATTATTTCCACAAAAAATACTGACACCGAGAAACTAGCAAAAGACATAGACAGCAAAATAGAAGAGGTACTGAAAGAGAAACAGGAACTTGAAAACAGTCTGCCAGAACACACTTTTGTAAACGAACTAAAACTAGATGCAATAAATATTGAGCAAAAATACCTAAAGGATCTGTATGACAATGGTGATGTAAGTGAAAAAGTATACAGAAGAATCTCTGGCAAACTAAACATCCAGAAAGAAAAGTTTGAAATGCAAGAAGACAAAGATATTAACCCGTCTCTTCACTCCGACAAAAAAGATGTGTTCGACAAGTTTATTTCTTTTATCTTTTCACTTTTCTACAAGGATGGGAACAAACTAAATGAAAAAGAACAGCTGGAGTACTACAGGGCGCAAACTGCTATTTCTAGAAAGGTGGTTAAAAACCTTACAGAACTAAACCAGACATTCGAACACAAAGTCTACTCTGAAGAAGTACTAAAGAGTGTTTTGGATACCTACGAAAACTACAAAAAGCAAAGTAACCTAAAGTTTACAGAATTTGTAAAAAGTAGTAACCCAGAAACAATACAGCATCTAAACTATCTAAACAGCCTTGCGGTGAAAACCTCAGGCAGAAAGAGTCTAAGTTATATCTTTGAAAAAGGTCTCATAAACAGTCACAAAGTAGATTCATTCGAAAACAATCATTAATTTGACTTTTTTCTAGTTATGATATGATTTAGGTATTAAAATTAACTTAAATATATATGAACCCTGAAGAAAACCAGGCAAACAATGCGGGTAGTTCACAAAACAATACACACGCAGAACCTGTGCTAGATTTTACAAAAAATAATAATGGAACAATTATGGCAGTACTTGCCTACCTTGGACCACTTGTTCTTATTCCATTTCTAATGGAAAAGAAAGATGAGTTTGTAAAATTTCACACAAAACAAGGTATAGTGCTTTTTGGTCTAGAAATAGTTATCATGATAATTTCTAACTTAAGCATTATTGGATTTTTAGGTGGACTACTTTGGCTCATACAGGTAGTACTTACTATTATTGGTATTGTAAATGCAGTACAAGGACAAAAGAAAGAGTTGCCAGTTATTGGTTCACTCGCAAGCAACATAAAGATCTAAATATAAAAATAAAACACCCGCACGTTGCGGGTGTTTTATTTTAGTTCAAGAAATGCGTTTATATAATGCGTTGCCAGACCACCGTAACTGTTTTCATTTACAAACTCATCTTCTAGTTTTTTTACCTCATCTTCATAGTCCTGTTTTGTTTTGCTGTGGAAAGTTATATATGGAGGTGGCACATCCCCTGTTTCTTGAGCCAAAATAACTTTTGTATTGTATCTATTTGCTGTAAGTATTTCATCTGTTGATATATCTATGGAACCATCCTTTCCCTGGCTAAAGTTTCTGTATGACATAACTATCACCTTGCTCCCCCTTCTTCTATCCAAAATAGTAAGTAAATGTTCAAAAGCAAAAGCCTTTTTTCCGCGATAGTTAAAGGAAGGAGTTTCATCCAATGTTCCATCATAAAACTCTGGAACAACTACAGTAAACTGCAGGTCTGTATTGTTTAGAGAAGTTACAGTTTGGCTAATAAGATTTAAAAAGTTGTTTAGAACTTTTTCACGATCCTCAAAGTACTCCGGCAATAAATATACTTCTACATCATACTGAAAACCACGAAACTTTTCTTTATTTCTCTTGTTGAAGTTTATAACGTAATCCAAGACTACATTTGCCTTGTACGAGTTTCCTGGTTCTGCCCAGTTTTGCCAACCTGCCTCGGCATCAACCTGTATGCCATTTTTGTTTGCTAAAGCAATAAAGTCCTTTAGAGTATTCTCAAACTTTTGTTTTGCTTTGTCTTTTTCTTCACCGTTTGGCATTACAAAAATATCTAAGTATGAGTCAATAGACACATATATAGTATTTATACTGTTTTCAACTGCCCCAGAAATAATCTTGTCCCTGTACTCTGGTGTTATCTGAAGTGTGGGAGTCCAAAGCCATGTACCATTTTCTAGAAAATTATCTTCTAGTGGAACAGAGTTTCTACTAATAAGAGAACTTATTGCGTTTGAAACCTGTGAGTCTTTGTCCACAAAAGAGAGATCTTTATACTTAGGATCTGTAACCTTTGCGTTATCTGTTATGTTTCTATCGGAATACTGTCTAGGATAAACTATGGCGTTTCTTTTGTTTTGTTCAGCAACCTTTACTACTCCAGGAAAAAAGTTTTGAACCTCTTTTTGACTTTGAGTTTTTACAAAAGCATATGAACCAAAAAGCATACAGCCAAATACTAAAATGAAGACGAGGTTCTTTTTTATATTTTCGTTATCAAAGTTAGACATTTAATACTATTGTGCCAGATTTACTAGTGCAAGTTCAAGTGGCAGTGATGTAATATAGCTTCCAGAAGTCTTTTCTAGCGCATTTAAAAGTTCCACCAAGACAGAAGATGAGAAGGTTGACTCGCTTTTTGCTATCTTTAATACGAAATCAAACTCGTTTTGTGACAAATCATCTTTTACCAAAGCCTCGTTACCAAACTTCACCAACATTATACATCTCACTGTATGTAAAATAAGTTTTAGAAATACAGTCATGTCTATATTTTGCTCGGTCGCCTTTTTTACTGTACCAAGTCCAAGATTTATATCTTTGTTTACAATAGAAAGTACTACATCATGAACAAACTCTACCGCTGGTGCTCCTGTAACTAGTCTTACCTCGTCTTCGGTAACTTTTTTGCTTTCAGAAAATGACAGTACTTTTTGCAAAATACCCAAAGTATCTCTAAATGAACCGTCTCCAAGTATGGAAATGAGCTCTGCGGAGGAGTCTTCTATTGTCTTGCCTTCTTTTTTAGCAACAGCAATAACATGCTTTTTCAAAACTTCTTGAGATGGCTTTTTGAAAGTATAAACCTCGCAACGAGACAAAACTGTTTCTGGGATTTTGTGAGTTTCTGTTGTAGCGAGTATGAAAACAACATGCTCTGGTGGCTCTTCTAGTGTCTTCAGCAAAGCGTTTGAAGCCGATTTTGAAAGCATGTGAACTTCATCCAATATATAGACTTTGTATTTTGACTCAAAAGGTAGAGTAAAAACGGATTCGTTCAATGTTCGAATATCCTCTACACTCGTGTTTGAAGCGGCATCGATTTCATATATATCGTTGTTGCTGGTGCCGATAGTATGAGCAAAAATTCTTGCGACTGATGTTTTACCAGTTCCTCGTGTTCCAGCAAAAAGATATGCATGGGCAATATTTCCTGACAAACTTTCTGCTTCCAAAACTTTTACAACATGGTCCTGCCCTACAACATCTGCAAACTTTGCTGGTCTGTATTTTCTATATAGTACGTCTGACATATTAAAACTTTCATATTTGGCTAATTTCTTTGTCACAGTTCAAAAAATAATTCTCACCGTACTATATGTACGTCTCGTATTATTTTTCTCCTGCTTCTCGAACTTATCTCAAATCTGTAAGTTTTAGTATTATAACTTATTTTTTTGTATTAAAAAACGGCCAACCGATGGTTGGACGCTGTGGTTCCCGCAGGTTGGGCTCGGCGAGACCTGCTCGCCGGCCAACCCACGGAGGCGCTACCTTTGGTGGCGCTATGGTGGAAGTTGAGTTATCTGGCACTTCCGAGCCAGCTGCCAGCTTACCCCGACACTTGCTACCCAACAATGGTAACTGACATATCCCTTACGGGCGACTTAGTGCTTCGGTGGACTAACGCCTCCTATCTACCTTTGCAAGTTTCTGGGAGGTACCCAGAGCCTTGATCTTTGTTCGGAGCCCCAAGCAGACGGGGCGCACGAGGCAGAGTGCGTGGCCTACTAGTTGCGACCAACCGGACTAGAGTACCATGGCACCAGGCTGGACACCTTGAGAGAGGCGATCGCAGGTCAGTCGGCGGAGCCGGTCGACACAGTGGGCTGGGCCCGATCACTTCTCAAGTTCCTCAAGTAATCTACCGCATCTCAGATTTTTGTCAACATTATATAGTTTTTATATATTCTTCCACAATTTCCCCCACCTCACTAGCATTTTTCGCCTCCATTAGTTTAAGTCTCAATTCTTTTGCCCCATCCCATCCATTTACATAGGCTTTGTAGTGTTTTTTCATTATTGCAAAACTTTTTTGAGGAAGAAGTTCTTCAAAAAGTTTTGTATGTTCCACCATCACCTTCAGTCTTTCTGAAATACTTACGTCTTCTATTTTTATATCTCTATTAAACCTCCAAGGGTTTCCGAATATTGCTCTTCCAAGCATCACACCATCACAGCCAGTTTCTTTTGCTTTGTTTTCTGCATCTTGTATATTTTCTACATCACCATTTCCAAAAATAAGTGTTTGACTTTTGTTTCCATTTGAATCTATGAAACTATCTCTTATTTCAACCGCTCTTTTTACATGCTCCCAGCGTGCAGGCACAAGTGACATTTCTTTTCTAGTACGTGCGTGCACTGTAACTACAGCAGGGTTTGTCTCTAGTATCGCAGGTAGCCACGTTTCAAGTTCATTTTTGTTGTAACCGATTCTAGTTTTTACAGATACTGGTAGATTTTTGCCATCCTTTTTTGCACCCTCCATTGCAGAAAGAATGACTTCCTGTGCTAGTTTAGGATTTTTTATATGTGCCGAACCCGCCCCCTGCTTTTCTATACTTTTATCGGGACAACCCATGTTTATATCTATACCATCAAAACCCAAGTCAACCGCAAGTTCGGCAGCTTTTTTCATCATTTCTGGTTTACTTGTAAAAAATTGTGCGACTATCGGTCTCTCTTCATCTGTAAAAGCCAGATCTTTAATGAGATGCTCGTATCCACCAAGGAAAAGTCCGTCAGCGGAAACAAACTCCGTCCAAGTTACATCTGGTTTTCCATATTTTGCTATTACACGACGAAAAGCCGGGTCAGTAACATCTGCCATGGGTGCTAAAACAAGTATTGGTCTACCTAAATCTTTTTTTAATTTCTGCCAAAAATTCATTACATTAAAATATTTAAAAACAAACATGCCATTGTCACCGGACCTACACCATTTGGCACTGGAGTAAGTAATACTGCCTTATTACTACAGTTTGGGTCAATATCACCCACAAGTTTGCCGTTTTGTTCACTAGTACCGGCATCTATAAGTACTACACCATTTTTTACCATATCTAGTTTAATAAAATGTGGCGAGCCGGCCCCAGAAACAATAATGTCTGCGTTTAGAATAAAATCTTTCTGCACATCCTCAGGTGTATTTTTGTCTATCCTACTAAACTCTAAGTTTTTTAAAGTCAGCATGTTCCCAACTGGTTCACCCACCAGTTTTCCATTTCCTACAATAAGTATTTTTTTGTTTTCCAAACCAATGTTATAAAAATCTAAGATTTCTGAAACTGCCCTGGCAACTGGTGGAACTTTTTTATTTTCGCCCTGGATATATTTCTGTTTTGCATCGTCACTCAAAACATCTACATCCATTTCACTAGGTATAAGATTTAGAACCTCCTGTGGGTCAACACTTTTAGGTAGTGGCAACTGTAAAACCACACCGTGGTAACCCATCGAAACTATATTTGAGACATTTTGTTTTATTTCATCACCAGACAAATCATCTGAATATTCATAAACATCTGCGACAATCCCCAGACTTTCAGCAAATCTCTTTTTCATAGCAATGTATTGTTTGCTTCCTGGGTCATTACCAAAAATAACAAAGCAAACTTTTTTGTTGCCTTGCTCTTGTATTTTTTTAATGATTTTTTCTTTTATACTGGATGCTACCAGCTTCCCATCTACTATCATTTAATTTGTTTTAACTTATAGAAAAGTTTGTTTCCATAACGTAAGTCAATGTACTCTACAGGAAGATACCCTGTATTACTAGTAGAAAGTTCTGGCGACTTCAAAAGTGTCTGGAGATTGTCATAAGCCAGAGACAAAGACTTTTTTACATCAAAATATATCTCTCCTCCACCAAACAAAACCAAAGAATACTCATCTCCACCCGTACCTTTTAGATACAATGGTTTAACTTTTAGTTTTTTTACTGACTCTATAAAAGTATTTATTTCAGTAAACTCTGTAGATGATGCAATAAACTTTTCACCGATTGGGTTTTCTTTTTCTACCAGACCATAGTACTTAAAATATGCATCACCTGAAAAGTTTGGTGCTTCTGCAAAAATAGTACTGAACAGGTCTATAAAATAACATTTCTCTTTTGAAATATTTTCTGTAGTTGTTGTAGACACAGATACACCGCCTTCTCTACACCAGATTGCCACAGGTTTTCTTTCAGAAATCTCTACCACGACCTTGTTCAGACCTTCAAGGGACACTTCTATGGTTTCGATTCTTTTAAACTTTTCTGCCAAATGTTTTTTTAGGCCATTTTGCGGATAGATAAAAGAATTGTCTTTGGGAAACATAAAAAAGTACGAGCCAGACATGTATTCTAGGGTTTCTTCTTTTATTTCTTTCTCAGTAACCAAAAGTCCACCACTTAGCGAAACTTCATTGATGCGTATTTTAGAAAGATGCGAAAGATATGATAGTAGCCCCACAAAAACTAAAAAGATTAAAAAGAAAATGCCGTATTTTATACGTTTTTGTCGTCTTCTTTTTTTAAGATTTTCTTCTCTCTGAGGAAAACTATTTATAACCATTCGTCCATTATACCAATTTTTTAATAAATATTTTTCAGCGCCCCCGCAGTGCCTCCAGCATGGTTCCGTCAAGGCATTCCATCTTGACGGATGGAGGTCGAGGACTGGCCTTAAAAACTCGCTGGAGTTTTTAAGGTTGCGATGAAAATTATTTATTTAAAAAATTTAAACTTTTTTAGAGATAACTTTTTGTCCCCCCATGTAAGGTTGTAAAACTTCTGGAATACGTATTGAACCGTCTTCGTTTTGGTAGTTTTCTATGATCATTATAAGTGGTCGTCCTGAAAGTGCTGTATTGTTTAAAGAGTGCACAAACTTCATTTTACCCTCCTCATCTCTGTAGCGAATATTTAGTCGACGTGTTTGGAAGTCATGGAAATATGAGGCAGAACCAGTTTCGCGATAAGTATTTTCTGAAGGAAGCCACGCCTCAATGTCGTATTTTTTGACTTGCCCTAGCCCCAAGTCCCCTCCACAGTTTGCAACTACGTGGTAAGGAAGTCCCAAAGCCTCCATCATCTCTTCTGTGTTTCTTTGTATCTCTTCATGGAACTTTACAGACTCTGCGTGTGAAGCTTCACACAAAACAACTTGTTCAAACTTGTAGAACTCGTGAACTCGGATAAGACCTTTTGTATCTTTTCCGTGCGCACCAGCCTCCCTACGATACGCAGGAGAAAATGAAAGCATTTTCATTGGCAAATCTTTTGCATCCAAAACTTCATCCATAAAGTAACCCATAGTTGCAACCTCTGCAGTACCTGACAAATAGTCACCGTCCTGTGTTTTGTACAAATCCTCTTCTCCTTGTGGAAGATAACCTGTTCCCATAAATACTTCTCTACGCACAACTGAAGGCACTATCATTTGTCTCCAGTCACCTTTTTTCAAAAAGTGTTCCTGAACAAAGTTCCACAAAGCAAACTGAAGTCGAACTGCATCACCTTTTAGAAAATATCCTCGAAAGCCTGAAACCTTTGCACCACGCTCTAGATCTAGCATGTCTAGGTTTTGCATAAGTTCTATATGGTTTTTTGGAGTGAAAGAAAACTTTGGGATCTCTCCGAAAACTTTTACTTCTCTGTTTTCTTTGTCATCTAAACCTTCTGGAACAGAAATATCTGGAATATTTGGAACAGATACCATTAGTTTCTGCCAGTCGATCATGATAGTTTTCAACTCTTCTTCTTCTTTTTGAAGTTCGGCCTTCAGAGATTGCATGTTTTCAATCATCTTTTTCTTTTCTTCTGGGTCAGCAATGTTTACGATCTTTTGACTTACATCGTTTTGCTCGGCTCTCTTGTTTTCTATCATCGTCAAAAGTTCTCGACGTTTGTCATCTACAGCAATAAGTGCCTCTACGTCAAAATCTATGTGTTTCTTTTTAGCCCCCTCAGAAACTAGGTCTTTGTTGTCTCGGATGAATTTTATATCTAACATAATTATATATAGTATCAGAAAACCCCCAAAAATACAGTGTTTGCTTTAATCCTGCACAAGTATAGTATTCCCAATATATGGAAATACACGACCTACCTAAAAAAGACTTTCCGAAACTACTTTTGGAAATTGTCGACCCACCTAAATCTTTGCGAATTGTGGGCAAAATACCACAGACCCAGAAATATCTAGCAGTAGTTGGTTCACGTAAGTATAGCGAATACGGCAAGGCTGTTTGTGAAAAATTAATAGAAGGTCTGGCAGGATATTCAATAACAATAGTATCAGGACTTGCACTTGGCATTGACTCCATAGCTCATAAGTCTGCGCTAAAGGCCGGATTACCAACAATTGCAATTCCAGGTTCGGGATTATCTCCAAAAGTCCTATACCCCACAAGTCATAGAAACCTGGCACAAGAAATAGTAGAAAGTGGCGGATGCCTTATCTCAGAATTTCCAGATAATACTCCAGGATACCCAGCAAACTTTCCACAAAGAAATAGAATAGTAGCTGGTATGTCGAATGCTGCACTTATAATAGAAGCCGAGTTGCAATCTGGAACATTAATAACTTCAAAACTTGCAACTGACTATAATCGTGATGTTTACACAGTGCCACATTCCATATTTTCTAAAACTTCAGAAGGTCCACACATGCTACTTAGACTCGGAGCGACACCAATAACTTCGAGTGAAGATATTGTAAATGCTTTGGGGCTCAAACCAATAGAAAATCTTTTTGAAAAAAGAGACTACAGTAAATGTTCTGTAGATGAACTAGAAATTTTAAACTTGCTTCGTGAACCTCTTTCGCGCGATGAAGTAATAAGAAAAGTTGATAAGCCAGTTTACGCAACACAAACAGTGATCGCCACACTAGAAATAAAAGGTTTGGTAGAGGAAACTTTAGGTGAACTACATTTGACTTAGTTGAGAATGAGCGGTTTTTGTGTTATAGTATTTTTTGGAGGCTCCCGTGGCACAGGTCAGACTCACCCAAATAACTTCGGCGTATTCAAGAGGGCCGAGAGGAGGAGCCCTGCTGAAAAGCTCCGAGTACGGAGCAGGAAGTACGGTTTCAGTTGCTCAGGCAGTCATGGCGCTCGTCATCGTAGATGGCGCCGAGCGAGCAACAAGGGAGTTCGTGAACGAAGTTCTTCACCACGGTGGCAGAACCGGCAAGTACGTGCTCTCGGAAGACCTTCGTGATCCCCTCGACCAGCGACCGACGCGCGAAGCGCCTAACGGCAGACATGCCGTGAACTGGTAACGACGGTACCTCGTGGGAACTTCATGGCTCGGCGGAATAAAAACCGCTGAGCCAAACTTTTTATATAAAATTTAAAAAATATTGGACAAAAAATTATTTTACGGTAATACTAGAAAGACGATGAAACTTTTAATTGTAGAGTCACCAGCAAAAGCAAAAACAATTTCAAAATATTTGGACGGCAAATATAAAGTTGTCGCGAGTGTTGGTCATATACGAGATTTGCCAAAATCAAACAAAAAAGCAATAGATATAGAAAAAGGTTTTGTACCTCACTACGAAATATCTAAAGGTAAAGAAAAAATCGTGGAAGAACTTCACGAACTTTCAGACAAAGCGTCCGAGGTACTTTTAGCGACTGACCCCGACCGTGAAGGTGAAGCGATAGCGTGGCACATAGCCCAGGCAGTAAAACTTAAAAATCCGAAAAGAGTTACTTTTCATGAGATTACAAAAGAAGCCGTAGAGGAGGCCGTGCAGCACCCAAGAAAAATAGACATGAACCTGAAAGAGGCTCAGGAAGCAAGACGAGTTTTGGACAGACTTGTAGGCTATGACCTTTCTGGAGTTATCTGGAAAAAGGTTCGTTATGGACTTTCTGCCGGTAGAGTACAGTCCCCTGCACTACGCATAATAATGGAACGCGAAAGAGAAATACGTGCTTTTAAACCTGAAACTTTTTGGGTTATTTCTGCAGAAGTTTCTGGGAACAAAAACACTCCATTTACTATTATTTGCGAAGAGGAACCTCGAGATAAAAAAGAATTTGAAAGAATTGTAGAACTTGCTAAAAAAGCTGGCAGTGAAAATAAATGGTTCGTCGTAGATATAAAAGAAAGCGAAGTTAAAAAAACACCTCGCCCACCTTTTATTACTTCTACACTACAGCAGTCTGCATCTAGTAGACTAGGATTTAGCCCTAGTAGAACTATGGGTATCGCACAGAAACTTTATGAGTCTGGTTTTATTACATACATGAGAACTGACTCAACCAACCTTTCTAACCAAGCACTTGGCGACATAAGTAAGGTTGTAGAAAAAAAGTTTGGTAAAGAGTTTTTGCAAATACGAAAATACTCTACAAAATCTAAAAATGCCCAGGAAGCTCACGAGGCAATTCGCCCAACGCATTTTGATGTAGAAAATGCTGGGAACAACGACGAACAGAAAAAACTATACGAACTTATCTGGAGACGAGCGCTATCTTCACAAATGATAGATGCTGAAACAATACGAACAAAAATAACAGCAAACATTGATGAGAAAAATACTATCCCTGACTTTGCGATAAATGGTTCAAGAATCAAATCCCCTGGATGGCTTTTGGCTGACCCACGTTCTCGTGGTGAAGAAGTAGAACTTCCAAAAGTAGAAAAGGGTGAAAAACTTAAGCTCCTTGAAGTTAAAACTGAAGAAAAGCAAACAGAACCACCTGGAAGATACTCTGAGGCGGGACTTATTAAGGAGTTGGAGAAAAGAGGTATCGGAAGACCTTCTACATACGCTTCTATCATAAAAACTATCGAAGACCGAGGTTATGTAGAAAAACTAAACAAAGCACTAGTTCCTACCGATACCGGAGATGTGGTTTCTAGTTTTCTAGAACAAAATTTTGGTGACTATATAAGTGATAGTTTTACAGCTGAAATGGAAGACAAACTAGACCTTATTGCTGAAGGTAAAGAAGAGTATGTAAAAACTTTGAAAACTTTTTACAAACCTTTTCTTGCAGATGTAAAAGCAAAAGACAAAGACGGTAAAGTTACAAACCTCGGTGACGCTGACAGTAAATACAAGTGTCCTGTTTGTGGCAAAAGTATGATTATCAAACTTGGAAGAAGTGGAAAGTTTCTTTCTTGCTCTACTTACCCAGACTGTGAAGGTGCGTTAACAATGGATGGGCAAGAAATAAAAAAAGATGAACCAATTGGAGTAGATCCAGAAACTGGCATGTCTATATTTATGCTAGTTGGTAAATACGGACCATACGTGCAACTCGGTGAAAGAGTAAAAGGCAAAGGAAGTAAAAAAGCTGCAAAGCCAAGAATGGCAAGTATTCCTAAAGACAAAGACCTATCTACTGTTACAGTAAAGGATGCGCTAAAATATCTTTCTCTTCCAAAAGTTTTAGGGCAGCATCCAGTAACTGGTGAGGATATAACTGCAAACATTGGCCGTTTTGGTCCATATGTGGCACTAAACAGCAAACCAAAACCTGACTTTAGATCTCTAAAAACAGATGACGTGTATACTATCGAACTTCCACGGGCACTAGAGATTCTGGCAGAACAAAAGAAGCCAAGAGGGTTTGCGAGAAAGACAAAGAAATCATAAAAAAACAGGTCTAGACATAGACCTGTTTTTGTAATACTTTAAATTATATGAATGATATAAAGGAAATATTTTCTTGTTTAGAAAATATAAAGGAAGAAGATAAAGTCCTACTACAAAAAGGCTATGATTTTGCCGTAGAAAACCACAAGGGGCACACAAGAAAAAGTGGTGAACCGTATTTCAACCATCTCTTTGGTACTGCACTAAATATCGCGAGACTAGGAATGGACACTAAAACAATAGTGGCTGGTTTTATACACGACACTATAGAAGATACAGGCGTTTTGCCTGAAACTGTTGAGAAAGAGTTTGGCAAGGAAATACTTTTTCTAGTCGAGGGAGTAACGAAGCTTGGAAAAATAAAATACCACGGTACAAACAGATACAACGAAAGTATGCGAAAACTTTTTGTGGCAATGGCAGAAGACTTGCGAGTTCTCATCATAAAACTTTGTGACAGACTAAACAACATGCAGACTCTGAAGTATGTTCCGAAAGAAAAACAACTTCGCATAGCGAAAGAAACTTTGGAAATTTATGCTCCCCTTGCCTACAGACTCGGTATCAAAACACTTCAACGAGAGTTGGAGGATTTGGCATTTTCTTATGTATACCCAAAAGAGTTTGAGGAAATCAAAAAGATTTTGAAAAAGAAAAAAGATGAAGTAGAGGAGCATCTGGATAGATTTGAAAAATCCCTGAAAAAAGAACTGGCTAAAAATGGTGTTACAGAATTTAAAATGGATCACCGTGTAAAAAGCATGTATTCCTTGTACAAAAAACTAGAAAAATACAAATGGGATGTAGAGGCTATCTACGACATCTCAGCACTACGAGTAACGGTACAAGAGATAGCGGATTGTTATAGAATACTGGGAATCGTTCATGGTGCCTGGAGACCACTACCGGGAAGAATAAAAGACTACATCGCCTCTCCAAAACTAAATGGCTATAGATCCATACACACAACTATATTTTCTGGTGATGGAGGAATTATTGAGGTTCAAATACGTACAGAAGAAATGCATCGTGAAGCAGAGTTTGGTGTAGCCAGTCACCTTTCATACAAAGAAGGCAAGAAAACTACAAACTGGATTCAGGAACTCGTAGACTTCCAAAAAGAAGCTGGCGATGATTTTCTTGAACATGCAAAAAAAGATTTTTTCGAAGAAAGAATATTCGTTTTCACACCCATAGGTGACGTAATAGACCTACCCAAAGACTCTTCGGTTATAGATTTTGCCTATGCGATACACACAGACATAGGTGAGCATGTTTCTGGTGCAAAAGTAAACGGAAAGTTTGTTGCGATAACAAAGATTTTGCAAAATGGTGACCGTGTAGAAGTCGAAACAAAAAAAACTGCTAAACCGACAAGAAAGTGGCTGGAGTTTTGTAAAACAACAATGGCGAGGAGGAAAGTAACGAACTATCTAGAGAATTCAAAAAAATAAGTTTTAGATAACGAAGTTCTTGATAGAGTATATATCCTCATCACTATTTTCATCCTCTTTCTTTTGCTGAGGTGTTCTATCGTCCAAATCTTCTGCGGGAGCATCTTTATCCAAGTCATCTATCGTCATTTCTGCTGCTGTTGAGTCCTGGATGTACTCTGGAATGTTTTCGTTTTTTGGAGGAACTGGATTTGCTTCTACATGTTTGTCTAACATTTCTGTAGGAGACTTTGCTTTGTTTGCCTTTATAAGTTCCAAAATGTTTTGAAGATCCTCAGCAGAGAAAAAGTCGATAAGAATCTTGCCTCCGTTTTCTCTTTTTTCTATAGAAACTCTTGTTCCCAAAGTTTCAGTCAGTTTTTCTTCTAGTTCTTGAGTTTCTGGGTCAAGAGTTGCACCCTTCTTTTTTATTTTGTCATAGGCAATACGTCGACTGATGGCCTCTGCCTCACGCACAGTAAGTTTTTTGTACATTATTTCCTTGAACAAAGTAGTTTGCTCTTCTGGTCTATCCCCCAACATCATTAGAGGTCTTGCGTGACCTTCAGATATTTTTCCTTGTGAAAGTGCAGAAAGAATTTCTTCTGGAAGCGCTAAAAGTCTAACGGAATTTGAAACATACTCTCGACTCTTTCCAACTTTTTTACCGATAACAGCATGAGTAAAACCAAACTCATCTATAAATCTTTGAAAGGCTTTTGCGCGGTCGACTGGGTTTAAATCTTCTCGCTGAATATTTTCGATAATAGCGAGTTCAAGTTTCATTAGGTCATTTGTTTCGTCCCCCACTTTTATGAGGACTGGCACTTGTGAAAGCCCTGCCATTTTAGAAGCGCGCAAACGTCTCTCCCCTGCAATAAGTTCATACTGTGTAGAAAGTCCCCCGTCTTCACGTGGTATTTCTTTTCGAGTTACAACTAGAGCCTGGAGCACTCCGTACTGACGAATAGAGTCAGAAAGACTTTGAAGTTCGGTTTCGCTGAACTCTCTTCTAGGCTGAAAAGGGTTAGGAACTATTTTATCTACATCTATCCAAAATATTGAGTCGTTATAAAATTGTGACATGGTTAGATTTTAGCACGATAATTTTTCCAATCAAAATTGATTTTTTACATAAATAAGGATAAACTCATTTTATTGCCGGGGTGGCGTAATGGTAGCCGCGCTCGACTCAAAATCGAGTCCCGCAAGGGGTGGGAGTTCAAGTCTCCCCCCCGGCACAGAAGAACAAAGCGAAGCTTTGTGGGGGAAGACTTGAACAGATTGTCGGTCTACTGTCGCAACAGCGACTGTCGGCAATCTGGTGCCCAAAAAATTTTAATTTGACGAAATTAAAATTTTTGAGGGAAAGTCTCCCCCCGGCACAAAACTTGTTTTTATCTAATATTTGTGAGATATTTTCTTGGGCCCTGTTATTTGAAGGAGGTTATACATGAGAGACGCAAAGAGCCTCCTCGACGAAAGGGAGAGGTTCATCGGTGGAGTGATCGAAGTCCACACCAAGATCGCGACCAGAAGCTGGATTGTCGGGGTAAATCTCTACAAATCCAGACTCTCGGTAAGAGTCAGAGGTACGACACAACTGACTGGTGAGTTCGGGCAGAAACCGACCGAGAGAAAGTCGGTGACTGTCCTGAAGTTCAGCCCGGCCGTGAAACCACTGGGCAGTGGTGACAGGTTGCAGTTCGACCTTCCCAACCACCCTGGACACTGGGTAATCCTCTACCCCAACAACGACTCGTTCATGAGAAGCTAGGCTTCCATGCGAGCACAGAGCCGGCGACCCCGGCTCTGTTTTCAAATAAAATAATGAGTGAAACAAAACAAAAAATACTTGTAATACTTGGACCTACCGCAGTAGGAAAAAGTGATATAGCAGTAAAACTCGCTAAAAAATACAATGGTGAGGTTATTTCTGCTGACTCAAGACAGATATACACTGGTCTAGATATTGGAACAGGAAAAATTACCAAAAAAGAAATGCGTGGAGTGCCCCACTATATGTTAGATGTTACAACTCCTAAAAAAACCTACACAGTTGCACAATGGAAAAAACAGACGGA
Source organism: uncultured Candidatus Saccharibacteria bacterium (assembly GCA_964596875.1). Taxonomy (GTDB): domain Bacteria; phylum Patescibacteriota; class Minisyncoccia; order Phycocordibacterales; family DATDWN01; genus C7867-006. Next base: position 48,016 of record CAZQVT010000005.1, read on the forward strand.
AAAAGTAATTAAAGAAATACTTTCGAGAAATAAACTCCCTATCATTTGTGGAGGAACTGGTTTTTATATTCAGTCCGTAGTGGACAACATAGTACTTCCAGAAGTTTTACCGAACCACAAACTACGTAAAGAACTTGAGACCAAAACAAATGAGGAGCTTGTTTCCATTTTAAAACAACAGGACCCAGAAAGACTTAAGGATATTGATACAAAAAACAATGTAAGACTAATAAGAGCAATAGAAATAGCACAGGAATTGGGTAAAGTCCCGCTACTTCAGAAAAATAATACTAAATACGACATTTTGCAGATAGGTTTGCATCTGGATAAGGAAACACTTCAAAGTAAAATAGAAAAAAGAGTTTTGTCGCGAATAAAAAAAGGTATGCTAAAAGAAGCGGTTGATTTGCATAAAAATGGTTTGAGTTTTAAAAGAATGGAAAGCCTAGGACTCGAATACAGACTGCTTTCTATGCTTGTACAAAACAAAATATCTAAGGCAGATTTTATAGCAAAACTAAATACCGAGATAAACCAGTACGCTAAAAGACAAATGACTTGGTTTAAAAAAGACGGACGAATCAAATGGTTTGAAGTAAATAATATGAAGAATATAGAAAAAAGTATTAACGAGTTTATATTTGATAAATAAAATAAATTATCATATTGTTAGAGCCATGAATGAAATAGACAAAATATACTCTATACTCGTAAAAAATGGCTTTAAAGTATCTACAGACACAAGAATGGACCTGAAAGGGTCAGTGTACTTCGCTATTTCTGGAGAAAGTTTTGATGGAAATAACTTTGTAAAAGATGCAATAAAAAATGGAGCAATAGCGGCTATAACAAGTAGTCCGAAAAATAATGGTAAGAATATTTTTGTCGTAATGGATACTCTTGTTACACTTCAACAAATCGCCAAGAAATACAGACAAGAGTTTAATATACCCATAATTGCAATAGGCGGTTCAAATGGAAAAACAACCAGTAAGGAACTGCTCACCAGATCTCTTGAACTCAAATATATAGCGCACAAAACAGTGGGAAGTCTAAATAACCATTTAGGATTACCACTATCTATATTGTCAATGAAAAAAGACACTCAAGTTGGAGTTTTTGAAATTGGAGCTAATCATCCCAAAGAGCACACTGACCTACTTAAAATACTTTATCCAACTCATGTAGTCGTAACCAACAATGGAATGGACCATCTTGAGGGTTTTGGTTCCCCTAGCGGTGTCAGAAAAGCAAATAAAGAAATATATGACTGGGCACTTAAAAATGATGCGGAAGTTTTTGTAAATAAAGAATTACCTGATTTGATGTCAGACAGTAGAAAAAATGACAGAACTACTTATCCAAATGAAAAGATAAAGATATCTGAAGTGTCCCCTTTGCAATTACTCTATAAAAATAAGAAATATAAATTAAAAATGTCAGGCGAATACAACCTGCCAAACATTTACTTATCTATTGCAGTTGGAAATTATTTTGGAATAAGAACAGAAAAGATTTTAGATCAAATAACAAAATACTCGCCTACCGGAAAGCGCTCACAGATTGTTAAAATTAAAAAAAATACATTTATTGTAGACTGCTACAATGCAAACCCTACAAGCATGCTTCTTTCACTTGAAACACTTTCAAAAAATAAAGGTAAAAAAGCGGTAGTGCTGGGAGACATGCTAGAACTTGGCAAATACGCTCACAAGGAACATCAAAAAATATATAACTATCTTAAAAAAAGAGAATTTAACAAAGTAATACTGATTGGAAATAACTTCAAAAAAACAATAAACAAAAAAGACAAAAAAACACTATGGTTTCAAGACTCATTAACTGCAAAAAAGTGGCTTGTTTCAGAAAAACTATCATCTTATACAGTACTACTAAAAGGTTCCAGAGGAATGAAGATTGAGAAAATAATTGAGGTATGATTTAATTTACTAGGAGGCCCCATGCCCGAGACCAGAATGTGCATCATCTGCGGCGAAGGTTTCGCCGTGACCACCGAAGGTACCTGCGGAATGTGCGACGAACTGTTCGTTCCACGTCCCGTCGAACTGTTCGATCCGCGTCCCGCTGTGCCCAAAGTGCCCGACGGAACCCTCATCAAGATGGCAGTGCTCGTTCTGCTCCTCTGGATGGCGCCAATCCTCGCAGCCGGTGCAATCGCATCCATGTGAGTCTGTTCCTCATTTCGCCTCGTGCGAATGCGCCCCACGTGAATACATCCGTGGGGCTTCGTCATAATAAAAATTTTATGCTAGTATAGTCCCATACGGGGGATTAGTTAAGTGGTATAACAGCGCTCTCCAAAAGCACTGTCGGGAGTTCGATTCTTCCATCCCCCGCAAAAAAGCGAAGCTTTTTGTAGGTTGGGATGGAAGAATCGAAAGACGGAGCGGGCACCTAGTCAACAGACTAGGTCGCGAGTCCGGGTCGGGAAAATTTTTTAGCGACGGCAAAAAAATTATTCCTGACCTATTCTTCATCAAACCCATCACCGATTCTTCCTAACAAAAAATCGCCCTTAAGGCGAATTTTTGTTATTTCTTTGTTTCCTTGAAAGCAACTCGCTTTCTAAGCTTTTTACTATACTTTTTAAGGTCGATTTTTCTCTCGACTTTCTTCTTGTTTTTAGTAGTCCAGTATACCTCGCCAGACTCCTTGTTTCTAAGTGGTATTAATCTATCTTGTGACATAGTTTTAATAAATTACCAGAAATAGCCAAAAAAAGCAACTGGGTTGTAAAACAAGGTTTTTCTATGCTAAAGTATAAAAGTTCGCAAAAATGCGTCGGTGGTAGAGTGGTCAATTACAACAGACTGTAAATCTGTCGGCTTCGGCCTACG
>CAZQVT010000006.1:0-361 GCA_964596875.1 uncultured Candidatus Saccharibacteria bacterium
GAACGCAACCCTCGTTGTCTGTTACAAGTGTCAGGCGAGACTGCCCAGCTTTTTGTTCGGAAAGAACAAAAGTTGAACTAAACAGAAACGAAGTTTGGATGATTGATTAAACATTTTTTAAGTATTAAGGAGTTGATTGGAAATTTTCGTTTCTGTCACTTTTTGTTCCATTGTGAATAAAAAGCTGGGAGGAAGGCGAGGATGACGCCAGATCAGCATGTCCCTCTGATACCTTGGGCTACACACATAATACAATGGCGGCCACAACGCGTTGCGACGGGGAAACCCTGAGCCAATCCTAATAAAAGTCGCCCCAGTTCAGATTGGGGGCTGAAACTCGACCCCATGAAGTTGGATTTGC
>CAZQVT010000006.1:511-45672 GCA_964596875.1 uncultured Candidatus Saccharibacteria bacterium
GTCGTAACAAGGCACGGCTAGCGGAAGCTGGTCGTGGATTAATTCAATTTGAAACCCGTTTCGCTTTGCGAAACGAAAGTTAAATCTTCGGATATAACTGTGCGTCGATATTGTGTCTCTCGATCGAGGACAGAATGGACAATGATTGTAGTCCTAAACCAATCTGACTACTGGAAAGACAGTATGAACGGAACAAAACAAAGGATGATATATCAAAAAACCACCTGAAGGGGTGGTTTTTTGATGTCTAAATAGTGCTTGACAATATGGTATATGCTGTGATATAATATAAGAGGATTTTAGTACAGCATTCCGCTGTGTTGGAGGGTTCTTCAATGGGCTACATTTCACTCGTCTGCTTCGTGCTTGTCGCGCTCCGGCTCGGTGGTCACGAGATGAACGGCACCGAAGTCACGGTCACTGAATCGGGACTCCTGGTGGTGCTCACCAGCATCGCCGTCATCCTGGGTCACCAGGCGGTGACGCGGTGGAACGAGCGGTGGAACGAGCGGGTACACTACTCACACGAACCGCGCGAGCGGATGTCGGCGGGCAAGTAGGACTGATCCCTCGAAAGTGGGTCACTGAGGGTCGGCGCGTAGCGTCGGCCCTTTTCATTTGTCTAAAATCGCTTTTTCTGTTATATTCACTAAATCATTTAAGATTTTCTGCGAAATAAATTAGTTTGCCTTGTGCGCGTATAGCTCAGTTGGCTAGAGCAATCGACTGATACTCGGTAGGTCCCAGGTTCGAATCCTGGTACGCGCACAAAGCACGGTACTTTATTACAGTTTACTTAAATGACACATTAGTGCCTTTTATTTTCTATGAAAAAAATTCAAATCGTAGCGACCATTGGTCCAAAAACTGAAAGTGTCCAAATGCTAGAAAAAATGCTGGACGCTGGTATGAGCGTAATGAGGCTAAACTTTTCTCACGGTGATTTTGCTGAACATCAAAATAGAGTAAATAATCTTCGCGAAGTAATGAAAAAGAAGGGTGTGGTTGTGCCAGTCATACAAGACCTTGGCGGTCCGAAAATTCGTATAGGAAATTTTAAGACAGAATCAGTAGTTTTAGTTCCTGGACAAACTTTTACCATAACAACAGATGATATTTTAGGTGATGAAACTATTGTTTCTGTAAACTACCCACTTCTTCCAAAAGAAGTAAAAGAAGGACATATTATTTTTATGCACGACGGTAAAAAGAAACTAGTTGTAAAAAAAATTGAGGGCAATAATGTAGTTTGTGAGGTACTTATCGGTGGTGAAGTAAAGGGAAAGCGAGGTCTAAACATGCCTGACTCAGACTTGTCAGTGAAATCTCTTACAGAAAAAGATCTGCAGGATTTGGAGTTTGGAATAAAAAACAACGTAGATTTTTTTGCTCTATCTTTTGTGCGCAGACCAGAAGATATTACAGAACTTAGAAAAATCTTAAGAGATAGAAATTGTAACGCTGGTATTGTGGCGAAAATAGAAACACCACAGGCTATTGCAAGTATAGACGAAGTGATTTCGCTTTCTGACTGGCTAATGGTTGCAAGAGGGGATTTGGCTATTGAGGTCCCGTATCAAAAAGTTCCCATGTATCAAAAAATGATAATTAAAAAGTGTAACGAACAAGGTAAAACCGTTATCGTTGCTACGCAGGTTTTAGAGTCTATGATAAAAAACCCAGTCCCAACTCGGGCTGAAGTTTCTGACATTGCAAACGCTGTTTTAGATGGTACAGATGCAGTTATGCTTTCAGAAGAAAGTACTCTTGGTGACTATCCGGTAGAGGCAGTTACTGTTATGAAAACAGTGGCAGATGAGATACAAAAATCTATTTAATCTTTGGACTCAATTTTACAAAGGTTGCTTTTCTGTGTTGCATTTTTATTTTTGAACAGAAAATTTTTGAGAATTTTTTATTTAGAGTATAATTATTCTTAATGATAAACCATAAAGGAAGTTTTTATTTGGGAGTTTTCATTTTCATCATACCTTTTTTGGGTTTTCCAACTATGTGGAAGATGGTTCTTGTGGTGCTTGGTGGGGTTTTGCTTATACTAACTTCTTTAAAAGTCCCAACTCCTAGAAAAATTCAACGACTAAAATTTAGTGTAGATGAAACTCCTTTGGATGTGGCTGTTGTAGAGATTAAACCAGTTGAAGTTTCAAAACCCGTTGAACCAGTAGTTGTTCACACTCCTGTGGTAGATGCTCCTATAATTAAAATAGAAAAGGAGGTAAAAACTGAACCAAAAAAACCAAGAAAGGCTAGGATTAAAAAAGTAGAGGTTAAGTAAAAATAAAATGATTCGTATTTTAAAAAACAACAAACACGATGTTTATTTGTTTGTTGGCGTTTTGGGTTTAGTACTCATCGTACTCTCTTTTGTTTTGCCTTTTGTTTTACGTGATCACTATTTTAGAAAAGAAGTTGCAAATGCTATTTCTGCAAGTTCTACTCCACAAGAAACGGTTTATGTTCCTGCATATGTTGCAACACCCGATAGTGTTAGGGGTATTTATATGACAAGTTGGGTGGCATCTAGTAAGCAGTTGCGAGACAATTTGGTTAAAATCGCAGATGAGACCGAGATAAACACAATCGTTATAGACATAAAGGACTACAGCGGTAGGATTGTTTTTCCAATAGAAAACAATCCTAAACTAAAAGCATTTGGTTCAGAGGAGGTTAGAGTTCGTGACTTGAAAGATTTCATAGCAGAACTTCATAAGAAAAATATTTATATTGTAGGCAGAGTGGCTGTATTTCAAGACGCATATTTTGTAAAACACAGACCAGATTTAGCAGTAAAAACGAAAGACGGTTTAAATGTTTGGAAAGATAGAAAGGGGATATCTTGGATAGATGCTGGAAGTCGAGAATATTGGGACTATATTATAGAAGTTGCTAAAGAGTCGCATAAGATTGGTTTTGACGAAATCAACTTTGACTACATTAGGTTTCCTTCGGACGGAAACATGAAAGACATCTCTTTTCCATTTAGTTCTACAACTCCAAAAAGTTTGGTCATGAGAAACTTTTTTGAGTATTTACATAACCATATAAAAGACGAAGGTTTTAAAACTTCAGCAGATCTTTTTGGTATGACAACTAGTGAAACAAGTGATATGGGTATCGGTCAGATTTTAGAAAATGCTTTACCGTATTTTGATTATGTTATGCCTATGGTTTACCCATCACACTACCCACCAAACTTTGAAGGTTTTGTAGAGCCAGAGTCGCACCCATATGAAGTGATAAAAATTACTATGCAGTCAGGCGTTGATAAAAGAAATGTACTTGCATCAACAACAGGGCAGACTTTGGGTGAACTAAGACCTTGGTTACAGGACTTTGGTTTGCGAGTAACATACGGACAAAAAGAGGTTAGAGATCAAATAAAAGCGACAAATGAAGTGGGATTGGATTCTTGGATATTGTGGTCACCTTCCAACAAATATACAAGGGGAGCACTACAGAACCAATAAAATCACCCCATCTGCGTTGTTGCTGTTCAAGTTTTATCATTCACCGTACTAAATGTACGGCTCACTCTAAAACTTTCCAGCGCCTAGCATCTAGGGCAATTTAATTTGTTCTTAATTTTCAAGTCGTATTTTACTATTGCAATCAAGGTTTGGAAAAATGTCACAGAAAAGATTTTGAGATTATCTGTAATAAGTTGTATAATAAATTGAAATGGATCCCAATTCTATTACATATTTTGCTGAAACTGACGCAAGAAATAAAAAGATTAAATTTGGAATAAAAGCCAAGGATCGTTTGAAGCACGTATATGTTATTGGAAAGACAGGAATGGGTAAATCTACTCTTCTTGAAAACATGGCTATTCAAGATATCCAAAACGGAAACGGTATTGCTTTTATTGACCCTCACGGAGGAACTGCAGAAAAACTTTTAGACTATGTTCCAGAAGACAGAGTAAAAGATGTTTTGTACTTTGCTCCATTTGATCTAGAGTATCCAGTTTCTTTTAATATCATGGAAGATATTGGTGCTGACAAAAGACACTTGGTAGTAAACGGTCTCATGTCTACTTTTGAAAAAATATGGGTGGATGCTTGGTCTGCACGTATGGCATACATTTTAAATAACACACTCCTCGCTCTTTTGGAGTTCCCGGGCTCGACACTTTTGGGTGTAAATAGAATGCTTTCCGACAAGGCTTTTCGAACAAAAGTTATGGACAATATTACAGACCCTTCCGTAAAATCTTTTTGGTTTGATGAGTTTTCAAAATACACAGAACGTTTTGCAGCAGAAGCAACTCCGGCTATTCAAAACAAGGTTGGACAATTTACTTCGAATCCTTTGGTTAGAAATATTATAGGTCAGGCAAAATCTTCTTTTGATATTCGCGAGATGATGGATAAGAAGAAGATTCTCATTGTTAACCTTTCAAAGGGTAGAGTAGGTGAAGGAAATGCAAACCTTATTGGTTCAATGCTTATTACAAAAATATATCTTGCTGCAATGAGTCGTGCAGATAAAAGCGAACAGGAGCTAGCAAAACTTCCAAACTTTTACTTGTATGTGGACGAGTTTCAATCTTTTGCAAATAAATCATTTGCAGATATTTTGTCTGAGGCAAGAAAGTACAAACTAAACCTAACTATTGCGCACCAGTATATAGAACAAATGGAAGAGGAGGTTCGTGATGCTGTGTTCGGAAACGTGGGAACCATGATAACTTTCAGAGTTGGTGCTTTTGACTCTGAGGTTTTGGAAAAAGAGTTTGCACCTACTTTTGAGGCAGCAGATCTGGTTAACCTTGGTTTTGCACAGGTTTATTTGAAACTTATGATAGATGGTGTTTCTAGCCAGCCTTTTTCTGCTACTACTTTGGGTCCTATCGCTAGACCAGAAATAAGTTTCAAAGAAGCGGTTGTTGCAAGTTCTAGAGCACAGTTTGCTAGTCCTCGTGCGGAGGTTGAAAAAGGTATCATAGACTGGCATGAGGCTGGAAATACTGGTGCGGGTAATAATGGTGTGAAAAAAGAACAAAAATATAAGGATGAGGTAAGAAAAGAACCTAGACCAGAAAATTCAGGCAAGCCAGAACAAAAACCACATCCAGATTTTTCTACCCCAGAAGAAAACAGACTTGTTTTAATGAAGGCTGCAGAAGAACTTAAAGCAAGACTAAATGTAAAAGATGAACCAAAGATAGAAACGGTTTCGCTTTCACAAATAGTCAAAGACAAAGAACTCTCTGCACAAGTTGGTAAAAAAAATCCAAGTAAAGAAAATATTTCAAGTTTGAAAGATGCCCTGGCTGGTGTTTTGAGTAAAAAACCAGAAAAATTAGAAAGGGAAGAGAAAAAAGAAGAAACCGTTAAAAATGAACAACCTAAAGTAGAACCAGAAATAAAAAAAGAAAACAAGACAGAGGAATCTCACGACAAACATACACACACAAAACACAAAGAGGAGTCAGTAAAAAGTACACAGAAAGTTGCTGAAGTTCCAGAAGACGTTTTAAGAAAACTGTTACAGGAAGATACAAAATAATATACGAAAGTAAGGAAGATACGAATGAATACGAATAATAAAAAAAAGGTTCTAATATTTTCAACCGCCTATCATCCATTTGTGGGTGGTGCTGAAGTCGCTATAAAAGAAATTACAGAAAGACTTTGTGGAGAGTTTGAATTTCATCTTATTACAGCAAAGTTCGATAAAACTTTAAAAGATTTTGAAACGGTCGCAAATGTAAATGTATATAGACTTGGTTCCGGTAGTAGAACTTTGGATAAGTTGCTTCTGCCATTTAGAGGTTTTTTGTTTGCAAACAAACTTACTAAAGAAAATAGTTTTTATTGTATGTGGGGAATGATGGTTACATACGGAAGTGGTGCGGGTTTTTTGTTAAATCTATTTAGAATAATTACTTTTAGAAAAACAATACCAATCGTTTTGACCTTGCAAGAAGGAGATTCTGAACTTCATTTGCGTTTTAGATGGTTTGGGCTCATTAGTCTTTCTTGGAAACTTGCTTTGAAGCAAGCAACAAAACTTACAGCGATAAGTAATTTTCTTTTGGAACGTGCAAAGAAAAATGGATATAAGAAAGAAAGTTTTCTGGTTCCGAATGGTGTGGATCTAAAAGTTTTTGGAGATCAAGTTCCTTTTGAAATAGAAAACAATGTAAAACAAGTGCTGGGTAAAAAAGAAGGTGAAGTTTTTTTAGTGACCACAGGCAGACTGACTTATAAAAATGCTACAGACGATATTATTTCAGCATTGCCTAAACTTTCCCCAAACATAAGTTTAGTAGTAATAGGTAAGGGCGAAGAGGGTCCAAGACTTCAAAGACAGGCAACAACTTTAGGTGTAGAAAGCAGAGTAAAGTTTTTAGGTTTTATACCTTATGAAGAAATTCCGAAATATTTTTCTGCGTGTGATGTTTTCATACGACCAAGTCGTTCTGAAGGTTTTGGAAACTCGTTTATAGAAGCAATGGCAGCAAAACTCCCAGTTATTGCAACTCCTGTCGGCGGCATCCCAGATTTTCTAACAGACAACGAGACTGGAGTCTTTTGTTCTCCAGATAATCCACAAAGTATTGTTAGGGCAGTTAACTTGATTTTAGAAGATCAAAACTTGAAAAGTAATATAGTTTCAAATGCGTTAGAGAGAGTTGGTGAAAGATATGGTTGGGAAAAAGTGGCTAGTCAAATGAAGGAAGTTTTTGACAAGGTTTCAAACTAACATACAATACAAAATATGAAAATTCTTATATCCACCGGCATATATCCGCCCAAGATAGGTGGGCCTTCAGAGTATAGTAAAAACCTCCAAAATGCCCTAGAAAAGGCCCAAAATAGGGTCAAAATAGCGACTTTCGGTATAGAGGCATATTTGCCGACTGGGGTGAGGCACCTATGGTTTTCGGTTAAAATCTTACCCAAAATTTTATGGTCCGATTTGGTAATAATAATGGACACCTATTCTGTTGCACTGCCTTCAGTCGTAGTCACAAAACTTTTTGGTAAAAAAAGTCTTATCAGAACAGGAGGAGATTTTCTTTGGGAGCAATACGTAGAAAGAACTGGTAAAAAAGTTTTATTTAGAAATTTTTACATAGATGAAATTAAAAATCTTTCTGTTAAAGAAAAAATAATTTTTAGTCTTACAAAATGGACGTTGCGAAACTCTAGTTTTGTTACTTTTTCAACTGAATGGCAAAGACAAATATTTGTAAGAGCATATGGTTTGGATGTTAGTAAAACTTCAATAATCGAAAACTATTACGGTGAAAAAGAAGAACAGAAACCTTATGATTCAAAGACTTTTATTGCTTCAGGAAGAGATCTTGTTCTTAAAAATCAGGATTTGTTGAAACAAGTTTTTGATGAGATAAATCGTACAGATAGTGATGTATTTTTATACTCAAAAAAAGACGAGTACAAAGTTTTTATGGATAAAATATCAAACTCGTATGCAGTAGTTGCTGTATCTATAAGTGAAATAAGTCCTAACCTAATTTTAGATGCTGTGAGACTTAACAAACCTTTTATTTGTACGAAAGAAGTTGGAATATATGACAGAATAAAAGATGCTGGTATTTTTGTGGACCCGCTCAACAAAGATGAAATAAAGGATGCGGTGCTTCGTCTACTTAAACCAGAAGAATACAATGTTGCACAGGATAGAGTAAAAAACTTTTCTTTCATACACAGTTGGGATGATATTGCTTCGGAGTTTATAAAAACATCCAATAATATAAAATAAAGATAATGAAAGTAGTATCAATCGGCACAGATAGGAAGTTGTTCAATGAGGCAAGTCCGGTGTTTTTACGAGTAAAAGAATACGCATCAAAAGTTAAGGAAATGCACGTGGTGGTTTTTTCTCTAAAAAGCCACGGTCTTCAAAGTTTTCGTAAAGATAATCTTTATGTTTATTCGACTAACTCTAGTTCCAAATGGGCCTATGTTTTTGATGCTATAAATATAGGAAAGAAAATAATCACTCATGAAGGTTTGGCGTCAAATAATTCTGTTTTGACTTGCCAGGATCCTTTTGAGACTGGTTTGGTTGGATATTTTTTAAAAAATAAGTTTCATTTGCCCTTACAGTTACAGGTGCATGTAGATTTTTTAAACCCATACTTTAAAACAGGTTTTCTAAATAGACTTAGAGTATTAATGGCCAAGTTTGTTGTCCCAAGTGCAGATGGAGTTCGGGTGGTTAGTTCTGTAATAGAGGATTCGCTAAAAAAACACTTTCCTAATTTGAAGTCAGAAATAAGCGTCCTACCTGTTTTTGTTGATATTCAGAAAATTATAAATAGGGAGATAGGTTTTGATAGCAGTAACTTACTTACAAATATTTTAATGGTTTCTAGGTTTGCTTCTGAAAAAAGAATTGAAGACGGTCTCGAAGCATTTAAAAAGATTATTTCAGAAAACATAAAAGCTAAACTTACTATTGTTGGTTCTGGTCCAGAAAAAGAAAATATTCTCTCTAAAATTAATGAATTGGATTTGAGGCAGAATGTCTCCCTAGAAGAATGGGAAAATGATGTGATTTTAAGGTTTAAAAAGTCAGACATTTATCTCTTAACTTCAGAGTATGAAGGCTACGGCATGACGCTCATAGAAGCTGGGGCTTCCGGTTGCGCCATTGTCACTACAAAAGTAGGAGTTGCTAAAACAGATCTCTTTAAAGATACATACAATTCTTATGTTTGTGATGTTGGTGACATAGAAAAAATAGCTTTTAATCTAAAAGATTTAATAATAAACCCAGACAAACGCAAGTTGTTTAAACAGAGAATGCAGGATAATATAAAGTCTGTATCCATTTCTCATGATGAGTATGTCTCAAAATATATACATTTACTCAAAAAACTAATAAAAAATGCTTAAGGAATCAGTGAATAAATATATAGAATGGGGTTTCGAACTAACATCTCGATATGTTGGTTTAAGGTATTTTATTTCTGGTGGAACTGCTGGTGTAACTGACATTGCACTTTTATATATTTTTCATAATATATTCCACATATATTATTTGCTTTCAGCGGTGATTGCTTTTGTTGGCGCTTTCTTTGTGAGTTTTCTATTGCATAAGTATTGGACATTTAGAAGTCATGAAGAACAAATGCATAGACAGATGGCCATGTATCTACTGGCATCACTTTTTGGACTTTCACTTAACACTATTCTTATGTATATATTTGTGGATCACATACATGTGGATGTGATAATTTCACAAGTAGTGGTGGGCCTTATGGTTGCGTGTGTCAGTTTCTTCGTCTCAAGTAATTTTGTTTTCAAATACAATCCCGACACTAGTATAAAAAATAATTAATATGCGACTTTTAGTCTTTACACAGAAAGTAGATAGAGACGATAGTGTTCTGGGTTTTTTTCATGGCTGGCTCGTAAGGATTTCGCAGAAATGTGAAAAAGTTTATGTTATATGTTTGCAAAAGGGGGAGTATGACTTACCTTCAAATGTTTCCGTATTTTCTTTAGGTAAAGAAAGGTCTGTAGGTAAGTTTGGGTATATAAAAAATTTGTATTCATCTTTAAAAGAACTAGACGGCCAGTACGACAAAGTTTTTGTGCACATGAACCAGGAGTATGTTTTACTCGTGGGACTATATTGGAGAATAAAAGGCATACCGGTTTATTTGTGGAGAAACCATCCAGTTGGAAATATTTTTACATACATCAGTGTTTTCCTTTCAAATAAGGTTTTTTGCACATCTAGTTTGTCTTTCACCTCACGTTTTAAAAAAACTAAAATGATGCCGGCCGGTATAGATACAGATGCTTTTGAGCCAGTAGTTGGAGAAGTGAGAAAAAAGTACTCAGTGTGTATGGTTGGAAGGATTGCACCAGTAAAAAATAACATGCTTGCTCTAGAGGCCATGAAGGAGTTAGTGGATTCTAAAGTTCAAGTATCACTTTCTTTTGTGGGATCCTGCGAGGACAAACATAAAGACTATTATGAATCTTTGAAAAAATATGTAGACGAAAACGACCTCTCATCTTTTGTTACTTTCACAGCGGGTGTTTCGCCGTCTAAACTTCCAGCGATATATAGTAACTATGAAGTTTGTCTAAACCTTACTGACACTGGGTCATTTGATAAAACTATTGTTGAGTCTGCTGCGTGTGGTGCAATACCTGTTGTTTCAAACCTGTCACTGAGGGGAGTGCTGCCAGATAGTTGCATAACAGACCCAAATCCAAAATCTATTTCAGATTCTATTCAAAAAATGCTCCTACCTCATGAAAGGATCGCTGTTCAAAAAGATTTAGAAAAATTTGTAGAGTCTCAAAGTCTTTCAAACCTAATTACAAAGCTTTTCAATGAAATACAGTAGTATTTGACTATTTATATAAAATGTGCTAAAGTGTGTTTTGGAGGCACACATGACAACCGTTCTGACGACTGGCGGGCTGACGCAGGAAGAAGAAGCTCAGCTGGTGGCACTTCTCGGCAAGGTCGGCCAACCCTGGTCGCCCGCGTTCTACAACGCACTCGCGCCCATGGTGCGGATGCCGACCACCGACTTGGTGTTGGTGGACAATCGGGGCAGGGTCTTCATGACTCAGCGCCCGGCGGACGACGCTTTCGAACCGGGCTGGTGGCACTTCACGGGCACTCTGGTCCGCAAGACCGACCTCAGGAATACCGACGCGCTCAGGCGCATCGGTGTGAGGGAACTCGGTCTCAGTGTGGGGGAACTGCTCGGCCTCATCCTGCGTTCGGAATTCCTATGTGAGGGGTTCAACGAATCCCGTCGTGGCCCGGAGGTCAACAGGTACTACTGGGCGGTTCTGAACGAGGAACTCGCCCTGCAGCTGGAAAGCAAGGGTGTCGGGAGGTTCGTGTCCTACGATGAGTTCAAGACACTCACGGTTCTCCAACACCACGTGGAGATCGACATCTGGAACCGCTTCTAGCGGTCTGGAGTCGGGGCGAGGATATAGGGAGGCATCGCGCGTTGCGGTGCCACCCTTTTTTTGTATAATTACGAAATGAACAATCAAAATTTTAAACTTTCTTCGGTTTCATTTTTCTGCCCAGCATATAATGACGGGGGCAATTTACCAGACCTCATACCTGTAGTGCATAATTTTCTTACAAAAAATTCAGATAAATTTGAAATAGTTATTATTCACGATGGTGGCAAAGACAATACGGGCGAAGTCGCAGATGACTTGGCACAAAAGTTTTCAAATGTGCGTGTGATACACCATGAAAAAAATAAAGGCTATAATGCTACTTTAAAAGAAGGTTTTGAAGGAGGTAAGTACGACTACGTAATGTATACAGATGGTGACAACCAGTACGATGTAATGGAATTTGAACCTTACCTATATCTACTAAAAGATAATGATGTTATTGCGGGATATGCAACAAAAAAAGCGGTTTCAGGTATGAGAAAGTTTCAGTCTTTGGTGCACAACACTCTTATAAATATTTTGTTCCTAAGTCACTTCAAAGATATAAACTGCGCGATGAAAATCTTTAAAAAGCCGGTTTTAGACAAGATAAAAATAAATTGTAACCCATATGGTGCATTTATTGATGCTGAACTTATTTTAAAGGCTAAAAGTTTGGGATTCAAAATCGCCCAGTTTCCAGTAACGCACTATGAAAGAAAGACTGGTATCGCTTCTGGCTCAAAACCAAAACTGATTTGGGATACTTTTAAAGATATGCTAAAGTTGCGGTTTGGTTTAATGTAAGATATTTATGATTCACGCAACTGACAGAGTAGTAATCACAGGCTGTGGAGGCATGCTTGGGGAGGCAGTTTATGCTGTTTTTAAAGATGCTTGCGTGGTTCACGCAAGTGACATAGATGTAAATACTCCTTGGTTAGACAGGCTAGATGTTTCAAATGCAAAAGATGTAGATGCTTATTTGGAAAAAGTTAAGCCAAACTATATTGTGCATTTGGCAGCTTGGACTGACATGGAGTATTGCGAACTTCACCCTGAAGGCGCATATGCAACAAATACAGGTGGTGTAGAAAACGTTGCAAGATATGCCAGAGTCCACAACATTCCACTTTTGTATATTTCTACTGCTGGAGTTTTTGATGGTGAAAAAGATGAATACACTGAACAAGATATTCCAAACCCACTTTCAGTTTACGGTAAGTCAAAATATGGGGGTGAACTAGTGGCAAAGACATTACCAAAGTCTATTATCATTCGTGCTGGGTGGATGATGGGGGGTGGTCCAAAAAAAGATAAAAAGTTTATAAACAAAATCATAAAACAGTTGCGTGCGGGGGTTAAGGAACTTGCTGTGGTAAATGATAAATTTGGTACACCTTGTCACACATATGATTTGGCCCAGTCTATAAAGTATCTTCTTGACCATGAGGCTTATGGTTTGTATCATGGAGCCTGTGATGGTGGTGGAAGTAGAGCGGACGTTGCAAGGTTTATGTTGGAAAAGTTGGGAGTCGCTGATAAGGTAAAAGTTAGGGAAGTAGACTCAACATACTTTAAGCAAAACTATTTTGCAGCACGGCCTCGTTCAGAAAAACTTATAAATATTGAACTAAAGAAAATAGCACCTCATCTAACTCGGGACTGGCAGATATGTCTGGATGAGTATTTGAAAAGATTTAACTGGAATTTGTGGGATTTAAACACATCAGGTATGGATAGAAGTTTTTACAAAAATTATTTTGAAATAGAAAAGGAACATTGGCTAATGAAGATTAGACGTTCTATTGTTATAGACAACCTAGCTGAGTACCTAACTAAAAGAGAAAAAAATATTACAAAACTACTAGACTTTGGTTGTGGTTCAGGGATTTTTGTTGAAGAACTTTCTAAAAGAGGTTTCGATGCACATGGAGTAGATATTTCTGATGAGGCAGTAAGGTTTGGAGCCTTGCAGGGGATAAAAAACTTGAGTGTTATGGATTCTCATAAGATAGATTTTCCTGACAACACTTTTGATGTAATTTTGTCTATGGATGTACTAGAGCACTTAGAAGATGAAGACTGGGCATTAAAAGAGATAGAGAGAGTTTTGAAACCAGAAGGAATTTTTGTAGTAATGGTTCCGGCATATATGTTTATGTGGGGAGTTCAAGACGAAGTAGCGCATCATTACCGAAGATACACAAAAGGTGGTCTGCTTTCTGCAGTCAAAAAATCCACTTCACTTTCTAAACTTCGAGCCTCTTACTTTAATACATTTTTGTTCCTACCTATCGCTGGAGTTAGAATATTTAGTCGGATTTTCAAACTGAAATCTAGAGAATCAGATTTTGATATAAACAATGCTTTCCTAAATAAATTATTTTTCTTCATCTTCAACTTGGAAAGAAAACTTTTGAAAATAGTAAACTATCCTTTTGGGGTTTCAATCCTGGCTGTCTTCAAAAAAAATAAATAAAAAAGCGACCGGACGCACGTTGCGCCCGGCCCTAGATTTTGCCCTGGACAAGCCAGAGTAGACGTACAAGTAGTTCTCGTGGGTAGTTCAGAAGCGGAGTCGCCATCCAGTACTGGCTACAGTTTCTGTCGTACACTGCAACGGTCTCGGGATAGCGGACTTCCGCAAAGCCTGCCTTCATGGTGACCATCTTTCCGCGCCACAGGTGCGGCTGGTATGACACCAGTATCGGCCTACTCCAGCCGTGTCCGTCGCATATTTCCTTGTGGAGTTTTGCGACATCTACGGAGTCGATGTATGTTTCGGTCTCTGCCATCCTCGGTATGTTGCCATAGAGGGGCAGGTCCTGGATACATCTTGCGAGTTCACCCTGAGCCACGATTGGGAGACCAGTCTTTCTGTGAAGATCTCTCACAACCTGTTCAAGGTAGTAGTTTATCTTGCCGGGACTACCATCCCTTGCTTCGCCTCCTGCGTGAGTTATGATCACGTCGGCGCCCTCCAGGCTCGTGCCTTTTAGGTGCCAACAGGTGACAGACTCCCACAGTTTCCGTAGGATGCTCATCCAGCCTCCAATGAAAATTATATAACTTTATTGTGAAAAGTCAAGTATAGAAAGACTGTAGATTTTGTTAGTATTTCAAATATGAAAATGATAAAAGACTGGGCCGATAAAAATGAAAAGCTAGTTGTATTTTTTATTGCGTTAATATTTATTTTTATTCGTCTACCAGGAACCTCATCACCACTGCATCAGGACGAATACAAGTGGCCAGAGATTGCAAACCCAAGCATTGTAAGTGAAACTGAAGTTCCGCACCCACCGCTATCACAATTTATATATCGAGTCGGAGGTGAAATAGTTGGCTTTAATACCAACTTCAGGTTCGTACCTTTATTTTTTGGAACTGTAAATCTTGTTTTACTTTATTATTTGCTCAAAATTTTATTTGGGAAAAAGGAGGCTTTTATAGGCATATGCATTTGGACGTTTTCGTATTTTTCAGTTCTGGCATCTTTAATGGTAGATACAGACGGTGAGATAATGCCATTCTTTTTTCTTGTAGCACTTATATCTTATTTCAAGTTATTAAATACAGAAGGTGGTAGAAAATATATTTGGTTAGGAGTTTTGCTTTTGTCTTGTATTTTGGGATTCTTTATAAAAGTAAGTTTTCTTTTGGCTATAGTTGCGATAGTTTGCGACTATTTGTGGAATAAAAAACATCTTTTAACAAAAAAACAACTTCTAGTGTATGTGTCATATGGCACAGTAAGCATTTTAGGATTAGGAGGACTTTTGTATTTGGCTCAGTACATTTTTCCTTTTTTTGATCTCGGTAAGGCGGTTATTTATTGGGAACATTTTGCAACTTTAGATAGAGGTTGGTTTCAAACTGGTATTCAGATGGTAAAGGCTTTGTTTTTCGTTTCGCCATTTCTTGTTTTGGTTCCATTTTTAGGCAGTAGGAATAGTTTAAATAAAGTTAGAGTTTTTGTTTTTTTTGTTTTGTTTTCACTTGTATTTTACGTAGTGCTTTTTGATTTTTCTATTGGGGCACTCGACAGGTATATGCAACTGCTTATTTTGCCACTTACAGTTATAACAACTTCGGTAATATCAAAAATATTTCACGGAGACGATAGAAGATTTCTAGAGTTTTTCTATTTGGGTTTAATTGTTTCAGTTGTTTTGGTTTTGCTTCAGTCGACAAACCATTTTGTACCACCACTACATCCTAAGGCCGACTGGATAAATAGAGTTTTGAGTTTTAGATGGAACTTCGTGTATCCATTTTCTGGGGGCTCAGGACCTTTGGGTTTTTATGTTTCTTTCTTATTTATGGGACTTTCTTGGATAATTACTTTTGTGGCAGTGCTTTTTGCAAAAGTTAAAACAGATTATAAAAAATTGGTAATAGTTTTTCTAATACCACTGGGTTTTGTTTACAATGCTGTTTTTACAGAGGAATATTTGTTCGGATACTGGAATGGTTCAGCGCCAAAACTATTAAATGGAGCAGTGGAATATATTAAAAATAACCGAGAGATAGAAATGGTTACAGTTTACAATGACAATGGTGGAAATGAGATAAAAGAAATAGGGAAGTATAGAAAGCGACTGTATGTAGACCCAAAGTTTGATATAAATGAAAAGGTAAAAACATTAAATACTTACAAGGAACATTATTTTGTTTTAGACATTCCCAAAATAGATCCAACTAGTGTTTACCAAAAATACTTTGATAGTTGTAAGGTTGTCTATAGTGAAAAAGATAAAAAGATGAGTGCGACAGTCTATGACTGCAGAAATATAAAAGATATTTCTATTTAGTTTCTAGATTAAAAAAATGCGCAGGGTCCCAATGGAACCCCGCACATGTCGCTCGCACTTCGCTCGACCTACGAGTGGATCTGGTTCACCGGCTCCACGTCGCCGACGAGCCAGTCCACCGGCATCCCGCCGAGACCTCCGGCGACACGCTTGTGTTCCTCGGAATCCCGCCAGGCGATGAACGATTTGCAGTCGGGGAAGGTGCCCATGACCACGATGTCCACCCTGCGGTTGCCGATGAGTTGCTTCCTGCGGGTGTCGTGGTTCTCGCTCACCGACCAGTGGGTGGCGCCGTGAGCCAGGGCGCTCGGCGCCAAGTTGGCAAGCATCGCAAAGATGGCATCCATCTCTGCTGCGGTCGCTTCTTCCTTGAGCGAGAGAAATACCGCGTGAACGAACATCCGTACTCTCCTTGAATTGGGACGAAACTGTCCAAAAAGAATAGTGCCAGTATTATTACTTATTGTCAATATCTAATTTTTGATATAAAAAAAGAGCCGGAGCGCGCGATGCGCCCCGTCTCGGGTGCTGTCGGCTGGCCGTCGAACTAGTCGAGGCCGGCCATCTGCATGTGCTCCTGGCTCAGGGTGAACCAGGTGCGAAGGAACACGAAGAGCGGTTCGCCGATCGCGCGTGCCCCTTCGGAGCGAATCGCGAACTTGGTACCGGAGTCCCAGTGCCATTCCAGGCAGCCGAGCAGGTCGTCGTGGATTGTTCGGGGCGACTTGTAAGTCGTCTCCGGGTGCTTCTCGAAGCCGATGTAGCCGGGCTCGACCACCGGGAGTTCGGGGTGGAACTGGCCCGAGCGCGCGATGACGTACGGCATGGTGTTGGCGAGACGGTCGGCGTCCTTCAGGATCACCGTGACCGGGTTGTCGTCGTCCTCGTTCGGGCGGCCGTGCTTCATGACTGCCTCCCTGATCAGGGCGATCTCCGCGGAGTTGAAGCCGAGGTTGGGATCTTCGGACCAGACCAGCCGGAGCATGTCGTCCATCATCAGCTCATGGCCGTCTCCGAAGAACCGGTCCAGCGAGTGCAGATGGGCGGCGACCCAGGCCATCGCAGCGATGCGGGGGCGGTTCGGCTCGATGAGGAGCGCGTAGCCGCTGGCGAGCTGGTCGTGGTCGGGTCCGTGCCCGCGATGCCCACGACCGATCGTCTCGAGCATCCTGTGGGTGGCGAGGAACTTCTCGAAGAACAGGGGGAACGACTCCCGCATGGTAGTCTGGGTCAAGGTCAGGGTTCCGTTCATGTCACTACTCCTATTCTGGGACGTCAGTGTCCGTCTACTATATTAGCATATTTATATGTATATGTCAATATATAGAGATTTGGGAATTTTGTAGTATTCTGTATAAATAAAATGACTAAATTTCTGAAATATTTAAACTCAATTCCTTTTCGTTTCACTATAAAGCACTACCAAGTTTTTGGTGAGTCAAAAAAAGACTTGCGAGATAATGCGCTTGTGTCTGTTGAGTCATGGGATACTTTACGGGAAAACCATCCACACTTTTCTATCTCTAGCAAAAGAGAAGAATGGCTTAAGGCAGTAAATCTAGAAGTTGTAAAAGATGGTCAGGACAAGGGGCTCGTCTCACGTTCACGAGATATTGTTAATTTATTTAAAAGAGAGAAAATAAAATCAGTTTTTTCTGTTGGGGTTGGTGGTGCAGGACTGGAATATAATATCAAAAAGCAAATGCCAGAGCTAAATATTTTTTGCTCAGAGTATTCAGAAAAAAATGTTGAGGTTTTGAAAAAAGTTTTCGTAGAGGCAAATAGTGTGGTCGTTTTTGATATATTAAAAGGCGACTGGCAGGCAATTAAAAATACATATTTACAGAACTCATCTAATACACTTTTGATGTATAGGCTCGATGCTGGTTTTACAAACGAGGAATGGCGTGAGATTTTTGAAAGCATATATAACTCTGGGGTAGAAAGAATAGTTTATATACCAACTACGCTTTTAACGGCATTTTCTGTATTTAACAGAAAAAAACGAGAGCTGGGGTGGTTTCTAAAAAAAGAGCCAGTATCTTTGGCGGGCTATCTACGAACAAAAAAAGAATTTGAGAGTTTCTGGGATGGTTTGTATGAGAAAGAGGACGTCGTTTTTGGCGGTTTAAAAAGTTTTTACTTGAAAAGACTAGAAAAATAAGCTCTAATTTTTTGTTGCAAAAAAGGCCAAAATTTGAGATACTCACTGCACTAATCAGTTCCCAAAAATGGATAAATATATAGACATTCAGACTGAAAATACTAGGGATTTTTACACAATTTTAAAGAATTGCAGACTTTGTGATGGGACAGATTTGTATGAGTATCTAAATCTTGGTTTTACTGTTCCAGCAGACCAGTTTAGAAAAAAGGAGGAGTTGGAGTATCCAGAAATTCGCTACCCGCTAAAAGTGGTTGTTTGTAAAAACTGCGGACATTCACAACTTTCACATGTGGTTAATCCAAAGATTTTGTATCAGTTCGACTATCCTTATGAGTCTTCTACAACAAAGACAGGTAAAATGCATTGGGACAAATTTGCAAGTGATGTGGTGAATAGACTAGATCTGAAGAAGGGTGATCTTGTTGTGGATGTTGGAAGTAATGTTGGAACACTGCTTAGTTCATTTAAGGATTTAGGAATGAAAGTTGCTGGTATCGACCCTGCTCCAAATATGGTAACTGTTGCAAATGAAAATGGTATCCCAACTATCTGTGATTTTTTTGGAGTAAATAGTACTCAGGAAGTATTGGGACGTTTTGGTAGTGCTAGTGTGATAGTAGGTACAAATGTTTTTGCTCACATAAATGACTTGAACAAAGTTATGAGAATGGTGAAGATGTTACTAACAGATGACGGCGTATTTATTTTTGAATCCCCATATTTCAAACATCTAGTAAAAAACTTGGAGTACGACACTATTTATCACGAACATCTTTCTTATTTATCTATAAAACCCTTGGTTCCATTTTTTGCAAAGTATGGGATGGAGATTTTTGCTGTTGAAGAGTCGGAAATACACGGAGGCTCAATAAGAGTTTATATCGGAAGAAAGGGTCATAGAAAAGTTGATCCAATTATTGATTCTATGATTAAGGAGGAGGAAAGACTTGGTTTGCATTCAAACGAGGCTTTGGATGAGTTTGCTAAAAGAGTAGCAAAAAATAGAAGTGATTTAATGTTTCTTATAAAGGACTTGATGGCTCAAGGAAAAACTATCGCGATAGTAAGTACACCAGCCAAAGGAATGACTCTTTTAAACTACTGTGGAATAACAAACAGACATGTTTTGTTTGCTACAGAAAAAACAAAACTTAAAATAGGCAGGTATACTCCAGGTGGACACATACCTATCGTTCCTGACTCTGAACTTTTGGCTCATCAACCTGACTACGCTCTGCTTCTTGCTTGGAATTTTAGTAAGGAGATAATGGAGAACTTAAAAGAATATAGTAATAAAGGCGGTAAGTTTATTATTCCCATTCCAGAGCCCAAAATAGTTTAAAATCTGTTAATATAAAACATATGAATATCAAAAAAACAAAAGTAAATTTTGAAGATGATAGAGGGATGATCCGCGACATGATGACTCATACAAATGTAGATGCGATGACGTATATTACTTTTGCAAAAGATGCTGTTCGTGGTAACCACTACCATAACAAAACTATGCAGTATGACTATATTGTTTCAGGGAAACTTATTTGTCGCACAAAAGAAAATAGGGATGGTACTGTGGAAGAGGTAATAGTTGAGGCGGGTGACCTTATTACACATCCATTTCCAGTTTGGCACGCGTACAAAGCACTCGAAGATTCTGTAATGATAAGTTCTACATTGGGTCCAAGACAGGGAGACGAATACGAAAATGATACTTTTAGACTAGAAGAAGGAGATAAATTATTTTAAAAATATGTTTGTACCAGTATCAAAACCATTGCTCGGTAAAGAAGAAGAAACAAGAGTAAACGATGCTATAACGAGCGGAAATATTTCTAGTTTTCAGGGAGGGTACATAAAAGAATTTGAAGAAAAGTTTGCGCAATATACTGGTACAAAACACGCAATAACAGTAAGTAGTGGAACTGCTGCACTTCACCTAGCGGTTATCGCTCTTGGTCTAAAAGAGGGGGATGAAATAATCGTGCCAACACTTACTATGATGTCTAGTATTTTTGCACCTTTGTATGAAAAAGTAGTTCCTGTCCCTATAGATATAGACGAAAAGACTTATAACATTGATCCAAAACTTATTGAACCAAAAATTACTTCAAAAACAAAAGCCATAATGGTGGTGCATCTTTTTGGTCATCCGGTGGATATGGATCCGATTATGGAAATCGCTAAAAAACATAACTTATATGTTATCGAAGATGCTGCAGAGGCTCATGGAGCAACCTACAAAGGTAAGATGGTTGGAAGTATTGGTGATATAGGATGTTTTTCAATGTATGCAAATAAAATAATTACTACAGGGGAGGGTGGAATGGTTATTACAAACAATGATATTTGGGCAGACAAGATTAGAAATACAAAAGCACTTTCTTTTGGTAAGGAACACAAACTGATGCACCAGTCTATTGGTTACAACTATAGACTTGCGAACCTTCAAGCTGCTATTGGTGTTGGACAACTGGAAAAGATAGATAGAATCATAAAACTAAAACGTTTTATGGGTGAGTATTATTTGAATTCACTAAAAGATATAGAAGATATTATATTGCCTTACGAGGCACCATATGCTTTTTCAGTTTTTTGGATGTTTCATATTGTATTAACAGGTAAACTTTCTGGAAAAAGAAGTGAGTTTATAAAACTTTTGAAAGAGAGGGGAGTTGAAACAAGAGAAGACTTTGTTCCATACCACGAGCAAAAACTTTTTATTGAAAAAGGTTATGTAAAAGGTGACGAGTGTCCACTTGCTTCAAAATATGCAAAAGACGGTCTTTATTTGCCAAGTGGTACTGACATAACAGAAGAAGAACTAAAATATGTAAGTGATACAGTTCATGAAGTGGTTAATATTTTAAATAAATAAAATGAAAATACTTATAACAGGCACAACAGGAGAATCTATGCCACCTCCATACGGCGGTGTTCCAAAACTATCTCTTTTGTGTGCAGGGGTCTGGAAAAAGATGGGACATGATGTGGCGCTTACTTTTGTTTGGAGACCAGAAAATGCAGATGAACTGGGGGCGGGTGCAGAATATTTTTTTGAATTCGACTCAAAACCAAGCAAACTAAAAAAGGCTGTGTATTTATTTAAATATTTTTTCTCAAATCCAGTTTTGTACGTGTCACTTTTGGTAAGTTATGCAAAAATCTTACCAAAGTTTTCTACGGAAACTATTCTTTACCCAGCATATGGGGTACAAATGGACAAGGTGATTAAAAAGTTCAAACCAGATGTGATTTTGTCTGAAGCAGCGTTGGTCAAAACATTTATGGTTTCAAAAGTAGCAAGAAAAAACAAAGTTCCGGTTATTTTTGATACATATGCCGAGATACATGACCTATCTATGGGTGTAAATAAAAACTTAAATGAGATAGAGAGAAGAAACTATTGGGTAGAGTTTTTAAAAAATGCAGATTTTATTATTGCTCCTGGTCCTTATTGCTGTAGAGGTCCATTAACTTTTGCACCAAAAGAAAAAATTGATTTCGTATACGACGGCAGTGATTATGGAATACTAAAACTAGATATTGGAAATGATAAGGGGGAGTTGCGAGATTTGATGAAGTTGCCTAAAGATCAGTTCCTTATTGGAAATGTGGGTGCTTTTGAGGCTAGAAAAGGTCATGATCATTTGATAATGGCAGTGGGTAAACTGAAAAAACAAGGACACAATATAGGTGCTGTAATATGTGGAGGCTCTGGTGATAGAACAAAATGGATTAATCTTGCTAAACAAGAAGGTGTAGAAGATAGAATACATTTTTTTGGAAGAGTCTCTGAACTAGATCTGGGAAGAATCTTGAAATCTCTCGATGCTTTTTCTGATCTTGAAAATACACCACGTGCTTGTGGATTAACTATGGCAATACTAGAAGGTATGGCTATGGGCAACCCTGTGGTAATATTCGCAAACCGAGAAATGTTTGAGATTGTTAAAGAAGGAGAAAATGGTTTTATTGCACCCATCGATGACACCGAGGCGCTTTCAAAAGCAATACTAAAACTTTCACAACTACCTCTAGAAACTAGGCTTGAAATGGGTAAGAAAAGTAGTGAGTGGGCAAGAAAGATAGATATAGATTTTACAGCAAAGGGTAAGTTGGAAATATTCAAAAAAGTAATAAACAGTTATAAATAATATGAAAAGAGCACTAATTACAGGTATTACAGGACAAGATGGGGCCTATTTAGCCAAGTTTTTGGTTAGTAAGGGTTATAAGGTGTATGGCGGATACAGAAGATCATCAACTAGAAATTTCTGGAGACTTCACTATCTAGATGTTAAAAAAGATATTGAACTCATACCTATAGACCTTTTAGACCAAACCTCAATAATGTCAGCAATAAAAAAGTGCGAACCAGATGAAATATATAACCTAGCGGCACAAAGTTTTGTTGGAGTGTCTTTTGATGAGGCTATTGCAACAGGAGAAATCTCAGGTCTAGGTGTTACTCGTATGTTAGATGCGATACGTTTTATAAATCCAAAAATAAAGTTTTACCAGGCAGCAACATCTGAAATGTTTGGAAATGCCCCACAACCGCAAAGTGAACTTACTCCGTTTGAACCAGCGAGTCCATATGCTGCTGCGAAACTATATGGATATTGGGTTACAAAAAACTACAGAGAGGGCTATGGTTTGTATGCTTGTTCTGGAATACTTTTTAATCACGAGTCTCCTATAAGAGGAATAGAATTTGTAACTAAAAAAATTACTGATGGTGTTGCTAGAATAAAAATGGGCTACAACAAAGAACTTGTTTTGGGTAACCTAGATGCAAAACGTGATTGGGGTTTTGCTGGGGATTATGTAGAAGCAATGTGGATGATGTTACAGCAAGACAAACCAGATGACTACGTTATTGCAACAGGCGAGAGTCACTCTATCAGAGAGTTCTGTGAAGAAGCATTTTCACGAGTAGGTTTGGACTATAAGGATTATGTAAAGACTGACAAAAAGTTTATGCGACCGGTAGACGTTAACTATTTACTAGGTGATCCTACTAAAGCCAAAAACCAGTTAGGTTGGAAAGCAAAAACTTCTTTCAAAGAATTGGTAAAAATGATGGTTGATGCAGATATGTCAAAATATGAAAATCCAATGACGCATTCTCAGCAGTTTTTGAAACACATTTAAAAAATGAAGCTTGCTTACATTACTAATGCTAGTTTGACAGATGGCTGGGCACATTCAGTCCAGATAGCAAATATGTGTACAAGTTTTGCAAAGGCCGGTGGCGAAGTTACTCTGATTGTTCCATATAGAAAAGCATTTTCTACAAACGATATTTTTGAGTTTTATAAAATACCAAAAAACTTCCAGGTAAAATTTTTACCATGCGTGGATATTTTTTTCACAAGTCCAAGCAAGTTTTTATACTGGCTTCGTTTTGTAAGTTTCTATGTTTCGGCAAGAGTTTATGTCTGGTTTCACAGATTTGACAAACTGTATTCAAGAGACTTGTATTCAGTGTTATTTTTTCCTAGCATCACGATTGAACAGCACTCATTCCCTGGAAGAATTAGTTTTTTTCATAAATATTTTATTAAAAAAATAAAAAAGGTGGTAACACTAACAAGTTATATAAAAAAAGACTATTTGAATATTGGGGTCCCAGAAAGCAAGGTTCTTGTTGCACAGTCTGCTGTAGATCTCGATAAGTTTGTTGGAGTTGCAAAAGATATAAAAATACAAGGTATAAATGCAGAAGATTATGTGTATAGTTATATTGGAACATTAAAAACCATGGGGATGGAAAAGGGTGTAAAGATTGGTATAGAGGCCTTAAAACTTTTACCTCAAAATTTTAAATTTCTAGTTGTTGGCGGTGAAAAACCAGACATTGAGTATTACAAAAACATAGCAAAAGAAAATGGCGTGGAAGATAGGGTGGTATTTGTGGGGCAGGTGCCGTATTCAGAGATATACACTTACTCACAAAAATGCGACTGTTTCGTTGCTCCTTTTCCAGATTTTAAACATTATAGTTTTTTCATGTCCCCACTTAAGATTTTTGAGTATATGGCAAGTCGAAAACCAATAATTTCTACTACTCTGCCTTCAATTCTAGAAGTTTTGGAAAATGAAAAAAATGCAATTTTAGTCACTCCAAACGATGTTGAATCTTTAGTAGATGCAATAAAATTTTTAAAAAATAATCCTGAAAAGTCGAAAGATATAGCAGAAGTAGCGTATAATGATGTCAGGAATTTTACATGGAATAAAAGAGCAGAGAAAATTTTGAAATTTATATGAAAAAAATATCAATAGTAGTTCCAATATTTAACGAAGAAAAAAATATACCAAAAATATATGAGGCTTTATTGAAAGTGTCTAAGGGTTTGCAGTATGATTTTGAATTTATTTTTGTAAACGATGGGAGTATTGATAGAAGTGAAGATGAAATAAAAAAAATCACACAAAGTAACTCTAATGTTAAGTATGTTGAGTTTAGTCGAAACTTTGGAAAGGAAATGGCAACTACTGCTGGCATAAGAGAGTCAAAAGGGGACGCAATTATAATGATAGACGCTGATTTACAGCATCCAGCAGAATTATTGCCAGAGTTAATATCTAAATGGAGTGAGGGTGTAGAAATAGTAATAGGTCAAAGAATAGAAAATACTGGTGCAGGACCTGTAAAAAGTATTGGTTCCTGGATGTTTTATAAAATTATGCATTTGATATCAGATACTAAAATGGTTAGTGGAGAGACAGATTTTAGGTTAATCGATAGAAAAGTTGCAGATGCTTTTATTCCACTATCCGAACATCAAAGAATGACAAGGTCATTGGTAAACTGGCTTGGTTTTAAAAAAGAATATGTAAAATTTAAATCTCCAGCTAGGTTAAGTGGTAAACCTGCTTATTCAAATAGAAAATTGTTTAATTTGGCCCTACACACTTTTGTGAGTAATTCACTAAGTCCACTCCGTTTTGCAGGATTTATTGGTCTTGTGATCACTTTCTCATCAGCTTTATTGGGTTTTGTGGTTATTTTGGATAAGTATATATATTCTGATCCGCTCGGATGGAAGGTTTCCGGTTCGGGACAGCTTGCAGTTCTGATTCTGTTTCTGATTGGTATAGTTTTAATGATGCTTGGTATAATGTCACTTTATATTGGTAATATAAATAGCGAAGTTGTTGGTAGACCATTGTATATAGTTAGAAAAAAAATAAATTTTAATGAATAAATATCAAAATATGGATTTGAAAATACTCGACAAGTTTCCAAAGATTAGAGAAGATTTGCCTCCAGAGTATAAAAAAATATACAACGAGCATTATTTAACAAATAGAAATGGCAACTATAAAACCACTTCTTTGTCTAAAAAACTAGAGTCTTGGATGCATAAAAAAGTTGCTGGTGACGTTAGAAATATGCCGTTGGGTTACTCTACTTTGGATGTGGGTGCGGGGACATTAAACCAACTCGAGTTTGAAAGTGGTTGTGAAAAATACGACATTGTAGAACCGTTTGTTGAACTATTCGATAATTCACCCTTACTTAGAAAAGTTAGAAATATATTTGCTGATATAAGTGAAGTTAAAGATAAGTATGACAGAATAACTACAGTTGCTACTTTTGAACATATTATGGACTTGCCGTATGTTGTTGCAAAATCTGCTGAACTTTTAAAAGAAGGTGGTCATTTGAGAGTTTCTGTTCCAAACGAAGGTTCATTGGCTTGGAAAATGGGAACAATGGTTACGGGTTTTGAGTTTAAGAAAAAACATGGTTTGGATTATGCTGTTTTGATGAAGTATGAGCATGTAAATACTGCAAAAGATATCGAAGCTGTTTTGCGTTGTTTTTTTGAAAATGTTAAATGCTCATATTTTGGATTATCCAAAAAACTTTCTTTTTATCATTTTTATGATTGCAGTAAGCCAAGACTTGCTGAAGCAACAAGACTACTAGAAAAAAGAAAATAATATGAAAAGAATTTTTGCTACACATTATCTTGCAGTAATTTGTGCAATAGTATTCGGGTTTTTTATTGTTTGTCCAACACTTATCTCGATAAATAAAGTTGGTTTTTCAAATTTTAAAGGTATCTATCCATTGCTAAGTGATGATGAAGATCATTATTTGACGATGATAAGGGAAGTTTCGGATGGTCATGTGAAAATGAGCAATCCCTATATAAGCGAACACAAAAATGATCCTTATACACAGCCTTTTTTAGCAGATTTATACTACTTTGGTTTTGCAAAATTGTTCGGTATCACTATTAATCTTTCTGCACTTATAAACGATTTTATATTACCAGCAGTCTCTTTTTTGCTACTCTATTGTCTTTTGTTTCGAATTTCTGATGCAAAAAAATCATCCCTGTATTTAACTGTTCTATATTTTTTGTATTTCATTGAACTGTTTAATCGACCTGTTAATCCTCAGTTCAGTTTTGTTTTTCTACTTTCGGGTCTAAATATTATATGGTCAATTGTTAGTAGAGATAATACTAGTAAGAAGATTTTAATCTATAACGTTTTGCTCGCTTTGGTTTTCGGAATTTTAGTTTACGTTTACCCATTTTACTGGATGACTTTGGTGGTTTTGTATACTCTACTTACTGTTTCAAATTTATATTTAACAAAAGACTTTAAGTACTTACTTAAAAATTGGGCAAGTTTCGGTATTTTGGCGGGGATGACACTTTTACCATTTTTACTAAATTTTCATGAACTTAAAAGTAGTCAGTTGTTTGAAGAAACCACAATCCGCAATGGTTATATTTTTACTCGAGTGCCAGGTGCTTTTTTAAGTATTTTTCCGCTGTTTATTCCAATATTAATTTTGATCTATTATTATTTGTACTCGAAAGAGAATGAAAAGAAGAAATTTTATTTGCTTTTAATGGGTTCTTTAATTTTGGCAGGTTTTGGTTTAAATTGGCAAAATATTTTAACAGGTTTAACTATTCAGTTTACATCACATTTATATCCAGTAATGGTGTTGTTTTCAATAATTATCTGCCAAATTTCAGTTACTTTTTTTGAAGCTAGAAAGGAGGGTTTATTGGGGGGTAAAAAAATATTATACCTTTTGGTGTTTTTATCTCTAGCGGGAGTTATGTATTTACAAAAGAATCAACTGATTTATACTGCAAGAACTTTGCTTGTACCGAAAGATATGAGTAAGTATCAAAAAATTGCTGACCCTATATTTTGGCTTGATAAAAATATAGAAAAGGATTCAACAATCTACACATTGGGAGATGAGTATGACTGGGCAATACCTATATACACTAGCGGTAATGTGTATTTTACAAACTATGCTGGTGTATTTTTGATGTCCAACAATGAGTTAGAGGATAGATGGGTTGTTAAACATTTTTATGACAAGGTTGACCGTTCTGTTGTCTATGGAAACAGGGATATATGGCTGGATAGATTTATAGATACATATCAGAGTAAAGAGGTTAGAAGAAAAATTCTGGAAAAAGTTACTGGAAATAAATATCCAGAGACAGAATTGATGGATGAAGCATCAATTCAAAAAGTTTTGAACAAATACGAAAATTTCAAAAAAATTGGTTTTGAAAAGGTCTTAAAAACCTTCGATGCTGACTATGTAATGTTTGACTACACGGACCCAAAGTACAAGGATTTGCTTGCAAAGTTTGATAAATATCCATTTTTGGATCGAGTATATTTTGACGAGGTAGCCGTTATATATAAAGTTAGGTAGTCTGTGGTATCCTTTTTATATGGCAATAATCAATAACACCAGCAAGGACGTAATAGACGTATATGATGTCTGTATTATTGGGTCTGGCCCAGCAGGGATGACACTCGCATATGAACTAGTTGGTTCTGGTAAAAAAGTTTGTGTTTTGGAGTCCGGTTCGTTTAAAAAACAAACCTATTCTGATCAATTAAAAAAAGTTGAAAGTGTTGGTGAGATAAAAATTAAAGATAATTCAAGAGAAAGAATTGTCGGAGGGACTTCGACTACCTGGGGAGGTGGATCTGCGCCAATGGATAATGTGGACTTTTCTTTTAGAGACTTTCTTTCAGTACCTATGGGTTGGCCATTTAGTTTGAAAGAAATTGAATCTTATTATAAAAGAACTACCAAATACGGCTTTCCTTCCTATGAACTATTTGAAGGAGGTCTAGATGCTAATATAAAAAATAGTACCGAAAAGGACTTTTTAGAAATAAATCTAGATAAGAAAGTTTTTATTGCAATGGATCCGCCATGGAATTTTGGAAAAAAACTTTTAAATATTTTTGAAAATCCTGGATTTGATTTATATACAGACGCGACTGTTGTGGAACTGATTTCAGAAAAAGATAGCGAAAAAGAAAAAATATCTCGTGTTATCCTGGTGAGTAGTAAGGGTTTTAAATGGTCGATGAAAGCTGGAGTTTTTGTTCTGGCAAACGGTGGAATAGAAAGTGTAAGACTGATTTTGTCATCTAAAAATACAGCAGGAGGTGTTTTGGGAAATAAATCAAATCTACTGGGAAAGTTTATAATGAATCACCCTAAAAGCAGTTTTGGTGTGATTAAATTAAAAAAACCGGTTTATTCATTACCACTATTCTTCGGGTATTACTTTTCTGGTTTCGCTGGTTTCGCCGGTTTTAGACTAGATTCTAAGGTCCAGAATGAAAAAAAATTATTGAATAGTTATGTGCGTTTTGAACCCATTTTTCCATGGTCAGACAATATTGGCGTGTGGTCATTTCTAACAATAATTAAAAAATTAAAAACCATTGTAAATTTTTGGAAATCTAAACAAAAAAATATCGTGCATCTGCGGGACTACAATGAAACACCTGATGCTGACGGCAATGCTGGGTTCGGTTGGTTCCGTGCATTTTTTGATATTATTATAAATATCAAAGCGGTTTTGTATTATTGCATTCATAGAGTATTGCCTGGGGTCAGTTTGCCAATACATAGAATACGCCTAAGGAATTTTATGGAAATGGAACCAAGAATTCAAAACACAATAACCCTAAGCGATATAAAAGATGGTAATGGTTTTCAAATTGCGAAAATAAACTTATCAACTTCATTATTGGATAAAAAATCATTAATAGCACTGCATCGGGAATTAAAGAAAGAGTTGGTAGAAAGGGGAATTGGAGATATGGAGGGAGAGTTGAGTGAAGATGATGCGTGGTCAATAAACAATGACGCAAGCCATCATATAGGCGGTGCAATAATGGGTATAGAACCAAATAAATCTGTTGTGAATTCGGATCTGAGACTACATGATGTGAGCAATCTTTATGTTTGTAGTAGTTCGGTATTTCCTACAAGTGGTTGTGCAAACCCTACTTACACGATTTGCGCATTAGCAATAAGACTTGCAGATAAAATAAAACAATGAAAAAAAATATCATAATAGTTGGCATAGGGAAAAGAACAAGGGATGATATGTTGCCAGCGATACTGGCATCGGGGCTGTTTAACATTGTTGGAATATACGCTAGGTCTAGTAGAAAGATAGATTTTAATGGGGTTGAGTACCAAGTAAATAAACTTGAGGATTTGGATAATCAAACTCTGAAAAAAAGTGACTGGTTGTATCTGAGCGTCCCTATTTCAAGTTCAGGTAGTGTTTTAAAACAACTAAATACGATGTCTATTTCACAAATCAATCTTTTGATTGATACTCCGGTATTTCCAATTAAATATTTTGGTTTAAATAAGTATCTTAATAAGTTTAAAAAGGTTTGTGTGTCAGAAGACATTATTTATTTACCATGGATTAAACCTTTAAATAATAAAATTGGAGGAAAGTTCACTAAAATAGTTTTCGATCAATCTGTATATGCATATCACGGAATAGCTTTGGTAAAAGCACTAATAAATGAAGACACTTTTAAAAGTGTTGGTATGAAAAGTGATGGGGATAAAATAATAATTGAAATAGAGTCAAAAAATGGAGTACTGGTTACTATAGTTGACCCGAGAGACTACTCTAGGGGAAGTATGACTTTTTACGGGCCTGGCGGAGAAATAAGTGACGGTAGATTTTCAAAAGGTATGACAATGAAGCCAATTATAGAAAACAACCTTTGTACGGGTTTGGACATATCTGGAGAAGTTGTCAGTTTTTCTCATGCCGAGTCGGAGGTTGTGGGCAATGTTCCAACTGATTCTACTTTGACCTCAATGACACTTAAACTAAAAAGGATAGGGATGATAAAGATGTTAAATGAAATTGTAGTGGATGGTAACGAGGGTTGGACTGCCAAAAAAGCGATTTCAGATATACGTCTATATGAATTGGTAACTCATTTTGGAAAATATATAAATATTGCAAAAATCTTAAATATTTTTTACTAAAACTATTCCATTTTTTTTACTAAGTTGTATCCCAGTACAGTAAAGATTATTCGGTTTATTATTCTAGAAGATATGGCTCCCCATATTCCAAAATAAAATATAAAAGGGAAAAGAATTAATATCCCTACTATGCTTTCGTATAGATTGTACTGATAAAGTTCTTTTTGGGCTTTCTGTGATTCTAAAATAGTGTAGAAAAAAGAAATAAGAACACCACCAACCAATGAAAGAGAAATTATTTGAGAGTATATAATAGAGTCGAGATATTTTGGAAAAAATATTTTATAAAATACTGGAGCCGCAATAATGTAGGCGATTACTATGCTAATAGTTATGCCAGATAATATAAGTATTCTGCTTTTAAAAACCTTTTTAATTTCTTCGCTATTTCTTCTTGCAAGCTGTGGAAAGGCTAGCGAGTTTACATTTTTCAGCAAACCTTTTATCTGGTCAGTTGGTGCCATGGCAAGGGAATATATTGCAAGGTTTACCGCGCCCAAATAGTGAAATACTAGTATTTTATCTAACTCATTTGATATTAGTCTTATTATATTTATAGTACTTAGGTTTTTGCCATAGCCAATTGCCTCAGAGTCTATTTTTTCATTATCAATATTTTTTTTGATAACTCTAAGATATATAAAATAGTTTGGTATTAGAATAGAGATAAAATAAACCGCGACAAGTATATATAAGTTTTTTGTTAAAAAAACAGTAACAGTAATAGAAACTAGTGAGATTATTTTTTTAATTACACCGTATCCGGACTGAGCATCAAAGAGTTTCTTTGCCCACAAAAGCGAGTTGTACATATCCAAACTTTCTATAAAAGGAACGAACGCTGAGATAATTAGAAAACAAATTCCAAGAATGGAGTTTTGTTGTGAGAAATAATATATAGAAAGTAATGCAGATAAAACTGATCCCCAAAAACCCCATTTAACTTTTTCTCTAACGCCAACTATGAATGTGCCATCAAAACCTCTTGAGATTGCTTGGGTTACTGCAGAGTCCATACCCGAAAGCGTGGAGATTGCTAAAAGGCTGTATATGGATAGTACATACTTATATAGCCCAAAGGTTTCAGGAGAAATAAGGTTACTTAAGGCTAGGGATACCAAAAAAGCAGACCCTGAGGCCACAAACTGCCCTATACCAAGCCAAAAGCCTCCTTTGGCCACATATATCATGTCTGTTTTAGTATAGCGCTCAAGCCATTTTAGGCTCCTAAATGCGCTATTTTTGAGGTCATTCATTATGTGGTTATTTTACTGTAATTTGGCCTATTTTACTAGCATGACCTATGGGCATTTGTTATACTCTTCTTCATGACAACAACAAAAAATATACTTAAGTGGGTGGTCTTTGCGGGTCTTTTAATTATTCCATTTATTCCTTTTATTGTTCCAAAAACAATGTTTTTTCCATTCATTTCTGGAAAGGGTTTTGCTTTTAGAATTTTAGTAGAAATAATATTCGGTTCTTTTGTAGGGTTGGCTTTTATTGATCCAACATACAGACCAAAGATGTCACTTATTTCTAAGTCACTTTTACTTTTTACCGGAATAGTTTTTCTGGCGGACGTGTTTGGTGTTAGTTCATATAAAAGTTTGTGGAGTAATTATGAAAGAATGGAGGGTTTTGTTTTGATTGCGCATTTGGTCATGTATTATTTTGTTGTTTCTTCCGTTTTAAATACTAAAGATCTTTGGAATAAATATATAAACCTAACACTTGTATCTAGTGTGATAATGTCAGTGTATGCGATGCTTCAGTTGGCAGGTAAATACACTATTAACCAAGGTGGAGTTAGAGTTGATGGTACTTTTGGAAACGCAGCATATTTGGCTATTTATTTAGTGTTCACAATTTTCCTATCTTTGTACATGATTCTGGATTCAACATTGCCTAAATGGCAGAGATGGGCTTATGGAGTTGTTGTGCTACTTGAGACTGCAATACTTTACTACACAGCAACAAGAGGCGCTATTTTAGGTTTGATTGGGGGACTTTTTGTAACAGCACTTTTGGTTATGTGGAAGGAGAGAGAGAATAAGATTGTAAGAAACTCGTTCATTGGTGTTCTCGGTGCAATTGCAGTTGTTGTTGCTTGTTTCTTTAGTTTCAGAAATGCTGATTTTGTAAAAAACAATATGGTTCTGTCTAGATTTTCGACTTTGAGTTTTTCAGAGTTTAAGACTCAGGGAAGATATTTTGTTTGGCCTATGGCGTTAAAGGGATTTGCTGAAAAGCCAGTTTTGGGTTGGGGCCAAGAAAACTTTAACTATGTTTTTAACAAATACTATAATCCTCAAATGTTTGGTCAGGAAGAGTGGTTTGATAGAACTCACAATATATTTTTGGATTGGTTAATTGCAGGAGGAGTTTTGGGTTTTGGTTCATACGTACTTATATATATAGCATTGCTTTACTATATATGGAGAAAAGGATCGAGTTTAAAGAATTCAGAAAAAAGTATTTTAACAGGACTTGTGGTCGCATATATTTTCCACAACATGTTTGTGTTCGATAACTTGGTTAGTTACATCATGTTCTTTACTGTTTTAGGCTACGTTCATTTTCAAAATGATAAAACTGTTAAAACTGAGGGAGGTTTCTACACAAGTTTGTTTGGTGCAGAAACTATAAATTATGTGGTGCTTCCGGTTGTAGTCGTTGTTACTATCGGAGTTGTGTACTTTGTTAACGTACCTGCCTTACTCGCAAATCAAACTTTGATTCAAGCGATGTCTACACAAAAAGTTGGGGGTATTGATAAAAACTTAAGTTACTTTAAGGATGCATTTGCCTACGATTCGTTTGGCAATAGTGAAGTTTTGGAACAACTAGTTACAAATGCTTCTGGGGTAATTGGTTCCCAAAGTGGAGTTACTGACACACAAAAGCAGGCTTTTTATGATCTGACCAGAACAAAGATAGAAGAAAAGATCAAACAAACTCCAAACGATGCGAGGTATTTGGTTTTTGCAGGAAGTTTTTACAACAGAGTTGGTCAGTATGATGAGGCAATAAAATATCTAGAACAAGCAATAAAACTTTCACCTAACAAACAAACAATTTTGTTTGAAATAGGCTCATCATATTTGGGCAAGAAAGATTTGCAAAATGTAGCAAAGTACTTTAAACAAGCATACGATTATAAACCAGAGTCTCGAGAATCAATGATTCTATATGCAATATCTGCAATATATACACAAAATGATGCTGTACTAAAAGAACTCTCAAAGAAGTTGGATACTGAAGTGATCATATACGACAATAGATTTCTAAGTACATATGTTGCGATAGGAGACTATAATAGTGCATTAAATATTATTAATGTTAGATTACAAAAGGATCCAAAAAATAAAGATACTAGACTTCAGCTTGCATCAATCTATGCAACAATGGGACAAAAACAAAATGCTATAAATGTGCTAAGAAGTATTATCGCTGACGACCCTACATTTAAGGATCAGGGAGAGTATTATATAAAAGGATTATCTCAATAGTTTGAATAGGTATGGAATGTGTGCTAATGTAAGTATTGTGAGTGCGAATGCCGGATTGTTAGTTTAAATATTAGCAATAAAGCAGTTTGCTCAAACAACAAATATTGCAAAAGTCCCCGCAAGGGGACTTTTGCAATTAAGGTAAGCATTTTTTATAATTATCTAAATCGTTCCAAGAGATGACCAGTGGTTCGCACTCACAAAATATTTGTTGGAGCTTGCCTCCACTGGTCATCTCTTGGAATGAAAATAAAAAACATATCTTACGATATGTTTTTTATTTTTTTTATTTATAATCAAAAAATAAAATATAAAACATGTTTAAATAATATTTTTTAATTTTTAAATAAAAAATAAATTAAAAATATTTTTTTAGTTATCCACAATTTTTTTAAAAAATATTCACAAATAAATTTTCTATATACTATAATTATTTCAGGTCGGAAAACGTTTTTCGTTTCAAACTTTAAAAAATAATTTTAATTTACTTTCAAAAGTAATAAAAATATCATGGCAGCAAAAAAGAAAGCAGCAAAGAAGAAGAAAGCTTCAAAGAAGAAGCGAGCTTAGTCTTAGCTTGATACGGGTCAATTTGACAAGTATCTCAAAAAATCGCACTTACGTGCGATTTTTTGATTTTTGTGATAAAATCGTTCCTATATTATGTCCATATTTACAAAGATATTTGGCACAGATTCTGAAAGAACTCTAAAGGAGGTCTATCCTTTGGTGGACAAAATTAACTCTTTTGAAGAGTTGATTTCTAAACTGAGCGATGCAGAATTAAAATCTAAAACTTCAGAGTTTAAAGACAGGCTTACAAAAGGTGAAACTTTAGATGATCTTTTGCCAGAAGCCTTTGCTGTTGTTAGAGAAGCATCGAAAAGATGTAGAAAGCAGAGACATTTTGACGTTCAGTTGCTTGGAGGTATTGTTCTGCACAAGGGTGGTATTTCAGAAATGAGAACTGGAGAGGGCAAAACGCTTGTTGCGACTTTACCTGCATATCTTAACTCTCTTACTGGTCAGGGTGTGCATGTGGTTACAGTAAATGACTATCTTTCAAAACGTGATGCAGTCTGGATGGGAGAAATATATTCTTTTCTAGGTGTTTCAACTGGTGTAATAAACCACAGTGAGTCATTTTTATATGATCCAACTCACAAGGAACTTGATGAAAAAAGAGACGAAGTTGCCTCATTTAAAGTTGTAAATGAATTTTTGCGACCAGTTTCTAGAAGAGAAGCTTATGAAGCTGATATTACTTACGGTACAAATAATGAGTTTGGTTTTGACTATTTGAGAGATAACTTGGAATACGAATCTAAAAGTCTTCGACAAAGAGAACCAAATTTTGCGATTGTTGATGAAGTTGACTCAATACTTATTGATGAAGCTAGAACTCCGCTTATTATTTCTGCGCCAACAACAGATTCTGAAGACCTGTATGCGACATTTGCAAAAATTGCGAGACAACTCGAAAAGGGGGAACACTATACAGTAGATGAAAAGTTCAAAACTATTTCTTTGACGGATTCTGGAATAAGCAGAGCAGAAAGTCTTTTGGGTATTGAAAATATTTATACGGAAAAGGGGATTAAATATGTACATCATCTAGAAACTGCTGTCCGGGCACAGGCTTTGTTTTTCAAAGATAAAGAATACGTTGTAAAAGATGGTGAGGTGGTTATCGTAGATGAATTTACTGGAAGACTTCAACCTGGCAGAAGATGGTCAGAAGGTTTGCATCAGGCAATCGAGGCCAAGGAGGGGGTTAGTGTGCAAAAAGAGTCAAAAACTTTTGCTTCTATTACATTTCAAAACTACTTTAGACTATACAAAAAACTTTCCGGAATGACAGGAACTGCAGAAACTTCATCCGAAGAGTTTTATAAGGTATATGGTTTAAATGTCGTTACTGTTCCTACTAATAAAACTTCACAAAGAATAGATAACAACGATCTTATTTTCCAGACAGAAGCAGGAAAGTTTAAGGCTTTGAGTAAGGAAGTAAAGGCAAGATATATGAAGGGTCAGCCTGTGCTTATTGGTACTGTCTCTATCGAAAAAAATGAGTTACTTTCCGAGTACTTGAAAGCAGAAGGAATACCTCATGAAATACTAAATGCAAAAAACCACGGTAGAGAAGGAGAAATAATCGCGCAAGCAGGAAGACCAGGGGCTGTTACTATTGCTACAAACATGGCAGGTCGTGGTGTGGACGTAAAACTCGGAGGAAACCCAGGAAGTAAGGAGGATTATGACAAAGTTACCGAAAGTGGAGGTCTGTTTGTTTTGGGAACTGAAAGGCATGACGCAAGAAGAATAGATAACCAGTTACGAGGAAGATCTGGAAGACAGGGTGACCCAGGAGAGACTGCATTTTTCGTATCTTTAGATGATCACTTGATGCGTGTTTTTGGAGGGGATTCTATAAAAAACATGATGGGCAAACTGGGTATAAAAGAGGATGAACCTATTGAAAATAGACTTATTACAAAGTCACTTGAGAGTGCTCAACAAAAAATAGAAGGATTTAACTTTGATGCGCGTAAACATGTGCTTGAGTTCGATGATGTTTTGAACTTTCAAAGAAAAATAATGTATGGAAGAAGAAGAGAAATATTGTTGGGTGACAAGGAAAAAGTATCTGGATATGTAAAAGAAATACTGGAAGGAACTCCAGAAGATTTTAAGTTGCAAATAGAAAACAAAGTTGGGGGCGCTGATGATTCATTTATAAGAAATCTTAAAATGGTGATACTTCAAACTATGGATATGTTCTGGGTTGAACATTTAGAAGTTATGGACTACATGCGTTCTAGTGTAAACCTACGTGCATACGGACAGAGAGACCCGCTTGTAGAGTATAAAAGAGAAGGACTGAAACTTTTTAAAGATATGGAGAGAGCCATAGGGGATGAAATAATTAAACTTATTCCACAAATAAAAGAAGAAAAAACTTTTTATTCAGAAAAAGTAAATCTTACAGAAAAAATGGAGGATAGTTCGGACGAATCTGGCTCAGCAGTTTCTACACCTGTTATAGATGGTGTAAAAGTTGGAAGAAACGATCCTTGTCCTTGTGGTTCTGGTAAAAAATACAAAAACTGTGGGTTAATTGGAACAGAAGAACACGATAGATTATTGGCACAAAAAAATAAGTAACAAAACAAAAGAGCTATTCCCGAACTGGGTAGCTCTTTTGTAATGTCTACAAGCCTCGAAAAGTCCTTTATTTACAAGATAAAATCAATTTCTACCTTTCCGTCACCAGCTCGTATTTCTTTGATGATTGACCTTAGAATGAGCTTCTTTTCATCGATCTGCAGTGCTTTCCAGAAAGTATCGAAGCCATGCATTGAATTGACCAATTTCGTCATAATTTCCATTTTCTGTGTGGATAGGGAACATTGTGATAATAAATGTTCCTTAGCCACGTGGTTTTGTTGGTTTTCATCCCTTATTCGTTTGATGTTTACTTGGTATTGATCAAGAGTTTCAATTCCTCTTTCATACGCATCAGCATGTCTTTTTTCCTTTTCTTCAACTAGAGATATTTCTCTTTCTAATCTCTGGAGTTCTTTTTCATGACTCAGTGATTCTGGATTTTTTCCATCAAACACGATTTGTTCCTGAACTTTTGGATGATTGTAGAGATTTTTAATGTGATCGATTACCGCGCCTTCTAACTTTGTTGCGCTCATAACCCTAGAAGAACAGATGCCGCTGTATTTATAGC
Source organism: uncultured Candidatus Saccharibacteria bacterium (assembly GCA_964596875.1). Classification (GTDB taxonomy): domain Bacteria; phylum Patescibacteriota; class Minisyncoccia; order Phycocordibacterales; family DATDWN01; genus C7867-006. The sequence continues at coordinate 38,012 of CAZQVT010000006.1, forward strand.
CTGTACAGATGTATTCGTAGGTTACAGTATCATTCCATTTCGGATTTTCTTTTGATCTTTTATGATACCGCCTCTGATATCCCACACCAGATCCACAGCGAATACATTTTGCAATTCCCGTGCTAGTAAGGTAGATTCAAATTAGCATGAGAAAGGGTCATTTCATGGTGAACTTGGTTCGACTCTGAACTGTGAGAGTTAAGTAATAATTGTTAAAACAATTTAATCTAAGTTTGACAAATGATACCCCCTAGGGGTATCATTTGTATATATCAATTAATTACAAAATCTATGATGTACTACTATAATAGTTTTTATCCAATGAATATGTTTGGTTTTGGTGGGCTATTCATGTTTCTGTTTTGGGGAATAATCATTTGCGCAATAGTTTTGCTTTTAAGGAACAATCATGGCCATAAAGGAGACAGATCTCTTGAGATTATTAAGGAAAGATATGCAAAAGGAGAAATAACAAAGGAACAATTTGAGTTAATGAAAAAAGATCTTAAATAAAACTCATGTTAAAAGAAATAAAAAATAAAGCTATTAAGCGTCTTAAAATAGCTGAGGGGCAAATCAGAGGAGTTCAAGGGATGGTAGAAGAGGAAAAGTATTGTATAGATATTATTACTCAAGTTTCTGCTATAAAAGAAGCATTGTCTGGTGTGGAAGATTTGATTTTAGAAAATCATATTGGCACTCATGTTGTTCACCAGATGAAGCATGGTAATGAAAAGAAAGCTGTTGCTGAGATCTTAAAAGTTTACAAGCTTAAAAGAAAATAATATGGAAAATACTCAAACCTACAAAGTTAAGGGTATGCATTGTGCATCATGCGCAAGTATTATTGAAAAAACATTTAAGAAAACTGACGGGGTTCACAATGCGGAAGTTAATTATGCTACCGAAACGGCGAAAGTTTCTTTTGATGAGTCAAAAACAAGCCCCCACCATCTTTCCAAGAAGATTGAGCCGCTTGGATATTCCTTGAGCGTTCCTACGGCAGAATCTATGCATATGTCTCCGAGCGAACACGCTGCTCACCTCGGACTTAATCAAACAAAAGCAGAAAAGCTTGCAGAGCTTAAGGATATGAAGATAAAAGTTTTGTCTGCCCTGCCTCTTGCACTGTTTAGTATTTTTATAATGGCGTGGGACATGCTCATTCAATTTAAAATAGTTCCAGAAATGCCATATATTTGGAATGAGTTTTTTCATCACTTACTTCCAATATTTGCCACCTATACACTTTTTGTTGTTGGTAAACCATACCTACTTGGTTTCTATCGTTTTCTACGATATGGCAAAGCAAACATGGATACGCTTATCGGTATCGGAACGTCTGTAGCATTTCTTTATAGTTTTGTAGTAACAGCATTTGAAGAAACATTGAGACCTTTTATAAACGTAAACCAAACATATTACGATGTTACTATTGTTGTAATAACTTTTATTGCATTGGGCAAATATCTTGAAACAAGATCAAAACTTAAAACAGGTGATGCTATTGAAAAGCTTCTTAATCTTCAAGCAAAAACAGCATTAGTAATAAGAGATGGAAAAGAAATTGAGATTCCCGTTGGAGAAGTGGTTCACGGCGACTTGATTATTGTTAAGCCAGCTGGTCGCATACCAGTCGATGGGGTAATCACAGAGGGGTCTTCTCATGTTGATGAGTCGATGCTTACTGGTGAATCAATGCCAGTTGGGAAAAATGTTGGTGATAGTGTTGTTTCTGGGACGATAAATACATCTGGTTCGTTTACATTTAGAGCTACAAAGGTTGGACAGGAAACAATGCTTGCACGTATTGTCAAAATGGTAGAAGAGGCACAGGGAAGTCGTGCACCTATCCAAGCTCTCGCTGATAAAATATCAAGTGTTTTTGTGCCTATTGTTTTGATTCTATCTTTTATCTCTCTCGCTATCTGGTTATTAGTTGGTACGTCATATTTTGGATTCTCTCAGGCACTTTCTTTGGGACTTGTATCATTTGTAGGTATTCTTGTTATCGCATGTCCTTGTGCTCTTGGTCTTGCTACCCCTACTGCTATTATCGTGGGGGTAGGTAAAGGGGCAAAGGAAGGGATCCTTATAAAAGATGCAGGTACGTTAGAGAAACTAGGAAAAGCAGATGTTGTAGTAGTGGATAAGACAGGAACTCTCACAAAAGGGAAACCTGAGTTAGTATCAATTAAGAATCTTTCAGATAAATCTGATAATGAACTTATATCTATACTTGCATCCTTAGAAAAAAAATCTGAACATCCGATTGCTTTAGCAATTGTATCCTCTGCAAATGAAAAAGAACTAACTCTTTATTCAGTTGAAAAGTTTGAAGCAATTAAAGGTAAGGGGATAAAAGGAATAATTGATGGAAATGAATATTTTGCTGGAAATGTAAAACTTATTGAAGACTTAAATCTTTCTTTTGATACGCAGTCTCTCTTAAAAGAAACAAAAGAAGGTAAGACTCCTGTTATTTTAGCAACAAAAGAAAAGGTTTTGGGGGTCGTGATGATTGCGGATGCAATTAAACCAGAAACAAATGAGGCAATCGAACATCTCCATAAACTTGGAATAAAAGTCGTGATGCTTACTGGAGATGATAAAAATACAGCGGAGTTTATCGCAAAACAGATTGGTATTGATGAAGTGGTTGCTGAGGTAATGCCAGAAGATAAACTTAATAAAATCAAAGAATTGCAATCCATTGGTAAAATTGTGGCAATGGCAGGGGACGGAGTAAATGATGCGCCTGCTTTGGCTCAGGCAGATGTCGGCATTGCAATGGCTACTGGCACAGATGTTGCGATTGAAAGTGCGGGCATTACTCTTTTACATGGTGATATTGGAAAATTAGTTAAAGCAATAAATCTTTCAAAGATCACCATGAGAGGAATTAAACAGAACCTTTTCTGGGCATTCTTTTACAATATTGTCGGTATTCCACTTGCAGGAGGTTTGTTTTATCCAGTTTTTGGATGGTTATTGTCTCCTGTCTTCGCGGGTTTTGCAATGGCAATGTCATCTGTTTCAGTTGTGTCTAACTCTCTTAGAATTAAAGCTAAGAAAATATAATCACCATGACCACTCAAACACTAAAAACACACACATTTCATGTAAAAGGTATGCACTGTAATGCTTGTATACTTTTAACTGAAAGTGAATTAGAAGAAGTAACATACATTACGAAAGCTAAGTCCAGTCTTAAGGATCATTCCGTCGAGATAACAGGAAACTTTGGAGAAAAAGAAAAAGTTCAAATTGCAGAAGAATTATCTCAAGTTTTAATCAAACATGGGTATAGTCTCTCAGTAGAAAAACAGCAGATTACTAAAAATTGGTCTGATTTTAAGATCGCTATTCCATTAGCAATTGTTTTTGTCGTTCTATTTGTAGTCCTTCAGAAAATGGGAATTGTAAATCTAGTAAATGCGGGAAGTGTTACATATGGTACAGCATTTGTAATTGGCGTCATTGCTTCTCTGTCTACTTGTATGGCAGTAGTCGGCGGACTACTTCTTTCTATGTCTGCAACTTTTGCAAAGGAAGGGGACAAAATAAAACCTCAACTTATGTTCCATGGAGGTAGACTAGTTTCTTTCTTTATTCTTGGTGGGATAATTGGAGCTATTGGTTCAGCGTTCACTCTAAATACCTCTGCAACGTTTGCTTTAAGTATGCTCATTGGACTCGTTATGCTTATTTTAGGTTTGAATCTATTAGATGTATTTCCTTGGGCAAAAAAACTACAACCAAGTATGCCAAAGTTTATTTCCAGAAATGCACATAGTGTTTCGAAATTGAATCACACGCTTACCCCGCTTCTTGTTGGTATAGTTACATTCTTTTTACCATGCGGCTTCACTCAATCAATGCAGTTGTATACTCTTTCTACTGGGAGTTTTCTTAATGGAGGATTAACGATGCTTGCGTTCGCTCTTGGGACTTTGCCAGTATTAGCACTTATTAGTTTTAGCTCATTTAGTATTCAGAAAAGTTCAAAGTCTGGAATATTTTTCAAAACTGCAGGACTTATCGTAATACTTTTTGCTCTGTTTAATATTATTAACAGTTTGGTTGTAATTGGTATAATACCACCAGTATTTAACTTCTAATTATATGAAAGCAATTATTTTTTCAAGTGTAGTAGTAGGGTTGTTACTGTTTGGGGCTATTGTCTTATCTTCGAATAAATCTTCACAAACTAACATTCCAGCAAACAATGTTACTGTGGTAGACGGTAAACAAATTATAGAAATACAAGCTAAGGGAGGATATCAACCAAGAATTAGTGTTGCAAAATCAGGTTTACCAACCGTGATTCGATTTAATACTAATGGTACTTTTGACTGCTCGGCATCAGTTCGGATTCCTAGTATGAATATAAGCAAGGTTTTGCCTCAATCTGGGTCAACCGACATTGATATCGGAACTCCACAAGTCGCCACTTTGAAAGGAACTTGCGGTATGGGAATGTATCCGTTTGAAGTTGATTTTCAAAGTTAGTCCTGTAAACTAATAACTATGAATATTAGCCCTATTTCTTTCTCTCCATTTAGTACACACTTCAAAGCGTGTGGACTTATAAACAGTGAAGAGCATCAAAAAAGGACAGCAAACTAGTCTGGAAATTGAGTCTTTTTTGTGCTAAGGTTTCATTATAGTTAATCAGAAAATATATGAAAAATTTAGTATACATACTTATAGCGGTACTTATTATAGGAGGTGTGGTTTTTATTATAAAATCACCTGGAAAACCTGGTAAATACGATACTTTTGCTCAATGTATAAAAGATAAAGGAGCGACTTTCTACGGTGCATTTTGGTGTCCACATTGCCAGGCTCAGAAAGCAAGATTTGGTAAGTCTGCTAAACTTTTACCATACGTAGAGTGTTCTACTCCGGACTCAAAGGGTCAACTTCAAATATGTAAAGACGTTGGTATTACTACATATCCTACTTGGTACTTTACAAACGACGTTTCAACTTCAAGCAAGGTGGTAACGGGTGAGATTGAATTGGCAGATTTGGCAAAAGAAACTGGATGTCAGTTGCCTGAATAAAATATGATACAGGAAAATATAACTACGGTTGTTGCGTTTCTAACTCTACTTTCAAATATATTTTTTGTCTTTGTAATAGGTCTTTTGTATTTCAAAAAAAGTTTTAGAGACTTTGTTTATGGTTTTGTAAATAAATACGTGTTGGAATTGGTTTTTGCAACAACAATGTCAGCGCTGGTTGGTAGTTTGCTTTACTCAAATGTGGCAGGTTTTCCACCATGTGAACTTTGTTGGATACAGAGAATCTTCATGTACCCACAAGCATTATTGTCTTTCATGGCTATGTTGTGGAAAGATAAAAAAATGATGTTGTATCTTTTTCCTATGACTGTACTTGGTGGCATTGTGGCTTTTTATCATTCGCTTACAAACTGGGGCTTTGGTGGATCTTTACTTAGTTGTACTACTGCCGGTGGTGAGTGCTCAAGAGTGTATGTGTTCGAGTACGGCTATATAACAATACCATTTATGGCATTTACTACTTTTGCATACTTGGTTTTGATCTCAGTTTTGTATTACAAATCTACAAAAGAAAGAATCTAGCATGGCGGAGAAAATAAAAATAGTTACTCATAACTCCAAGTTTCATACAGATGATATTTTTGCAGTTGCTACTTTGAGTTTGGTTTTAGGTGAGGAAAATATAGTAGTTGTAAGGACGAGAGATATGGAAGTTATTAAAACTGGTGACTATGTGGTGGATGTTGGGCTTATTTATGACCATAGTTTACATAGATATGACCACCACCAAGAAGGTGGTGCAGGTAAGCGTGAAAACGGCATTCCTTACGCTTCGTTTGGTTTGGTTTGGAAACACTACGGCGAGCAGGTTTGTGGTAGTCTGGAAATTGCCAATAGAATAGAACAGGAACTAGTTTTTCCCATAGATGCAGGTGATAATGGTGTGCAAGTTTACGATGTTAGAATGAAAGACGTTTTTCCTTTTACCGTGGGGTCTTTTTTAGATACTTTTAATCCAAGTTGGAAAAATGAAGACAATATAAGACTTGAGCCATTTCTTGTGGCGGTGGATCTTGCCAGGGGTCTATTAAAAAGATTGATTCAGTCTAAGAAAGATGTAATTGAGGCTAATAATATAGTAAGGGATTTATACGATAAGGCTGAGGATAAGAGGCTTATAGTTATGGATAAATATTACCCAAGTAATGAAACACTTTTTGCATTGCCAGAACCATTATTTTCAGTTTATCCTCAAGGTGATGGTAAGTGGGTCATAAAGGCGATTAAAAGTGAAGATGAGACTTTTAACTACAGAAAATATCTACCAAAAGAGTGGTCTGGTAAAAATGGTGAAGAACTCGAAAAAGTGACCGGAATAGTCGGAGTAAATTCTTGTCACAATGCATGCTTTATTGCTACAGCAAAAACCAAAGAAGCGATACTTAAAATGGCAGAGATTGCCATAAACTACTAAATCTTTTCAGAATCAGTAAAAATGATTCAGATGCTAGGCGTGTGAGATTTTATGAAAGAGCCTTATAAGTATAAGGTGATTGAACAAAATTGAAACACAACAACGCAGATGAGTTATTTTTACGGATTCTAGTAGAAGAGGCCGGGTATGTACATAATCACCATACTCACTATTATCAGTACACAAATCACTGTCCAAATAGCCTTAAATTTTCTTTTGTTTCTTTGTTCGAATAGCATATAATGTCTATCATGCTAGATATTCAGCAAAAACGCAAGTTTAGAAATATAATATACCACAGGGTAACACTTATCTTGCTTGCCCTACTTGTTATGCTCGTTTTGCATTCTACATGGAGGGTATATATGAAAAAAAAGGAAAGTGTTCTTTTGAAAGAGACTTCCGTGCAAAGGCTTGCAGAATTGGAGGCTAGAAACTCTGAGTTGGATGGAAAAATAAAAAAATTAGACACGGTTTCTGGAGTAGAGGAGGAGATAAGATCAAAATATAGTGTGGCAAAAGAGAGCGAAAATATGGTGATTATTGTCAGAGAAGATGGGGCCACTTCAACTCCTCCTGTGGAAAAGGTTGGTTTTTGGACCAAAATAGCCGGTTTTTTTAAGTAAAAATGCAACTTGTTACCAATTTGTATTTTAGTTATACTAGTTTAACTAACATTAATTTTTATAATTATGAACGAAAAAAAAGTTACGATATATTCAACACCAACATGTCACTTTTGCAATATGGCGAAGGATTATTTTAATGCAAACGGAGTAAAATACGAGTCATTCGATGTTGCGTCCGACTCTCAAAAAAGAGCAGAGATGATGGAGATTTCCGGACAACTTGGGGTACCTGTAATCCAAATAGAGGACAATGTAATAATCGGTTTCAACAAACCAAAAATTGATGAGTTTCTAGGCCTTGGAACTCAAAAAATGCCAGCCTAGTATTTTTAAAATAAAACACCCTGGAAGGGTGTTTTATTTTGTGCCATCGGTAGGAATTGAACCTGCATCTATCCCTTAGGACGGGACTGTTCTATCCGTTGAACTACGACGGCAAATTCTTTCTATGTGCCGAGACCCAGGGTCGAACTGGGGACCTATTCCTCTTCAGGGAAGCGCTCTACCAACTGAGCTATCTCGGCATAT
>CAZQVT010000007.1:0-43473 GCA_964596875.1 uncultured Candidatus Saccharibacteria bacterium
AATCGAACCTACATCAAAGCCTTAGAAGAGCTCTGTTCTATCCATTGAACTACGAGAGCAAAACAGTATTAGACTAACACATTTTTTTATATCTGTGAAATCCTCTATAAACTAGGGTTCGCTGGAGATTTTTTCACAGTTTGAATTTCCTCCAACTTTCTCTCTCTATTATTTATATCCGTTATCAGTTTGCCCAACAAACTATTATTGATTTTTACTTCCTTTAACTCTTCTGCAACATACTCATTAAAAAACGTACCGTTTTCAACCTTTACATAAAAATAGAAAGCTAAGCCTCCAGATATAAACAAGACTAGCATGGCTGAAAAAACTACTACGTTCCAGTCTCTTGTAGGTTTAATGCCAGTCCTCTCAAATGAGATCTTTGCAGAAGTTAGATTTTGATACCAATTTTTTATTTTATTAAAGATTTCTGACATGTTATTTATATTCTAATACACTTATTTCAAAAGACCCTCTCCAACTCTTTCCCATATTTGCTATCTTTGTCTTATCAGCCGGTATTTCGTCTTTATTTTTAAGTGAAAATTTATTTATTTTAACTTTTACTGGGATAGACTCTATCTCAGAAGCAAATAAATACAGATCCGACCACAACCCCTCTACACTGGCTTTTATTTTAAATGTGGCAACATTACTCTCTAACTTCGGGTCACTAGTGAGATTTAACGACTCGATGGTTATGGTGAGATTATGACTTTTTGCCAAATTTTCTATTGTTTCAATAAACAGCACGTCTCCAGATTTTGGAACTATCGAGTCATCTATTTTCTTTATGTCGTTTTCGCTATCCTTTACAAGTTTTTGCATGGACAACAAATAGTCGTATCTAGTATTTTTCTGTGACAAGTCTTGCTCAACTTCTGAAACTCTAAGGTTTTTTGATCTGATTTCTGCATATACAAAATACATCGCAACAAACAAAAGTACGGAAACCAAAACTAGTACGGATATTATTTTTTTAAATGGTTTCGACTGGTTCATTTTAGTTTTCTATAGTTACACTAATTGTAAAATCAATATTCTTATCCTTTGCCAAATTCGATATCGGTAAATCTACTTTTTTGAAATGCTCTATAGATCGCAGGTTCTCGGAAAATGATACTAGAGATTCTCTCGTATCACCTATGCCTTCTAAAGTAAGTGTTCCTGCAGTTGCAGAGTTTACAGAATAGTAAATTCCTGAAATCCTTATGTTGTTATTTTTTTTAGACAATATTCCATCAACAATCGGGATAAATTTTGGATACTCTAGTGAGTCATTAATGATGCCCAACTTTGTATTGAATGATTTTATAAATGCTGTAGTAGAACTTATATCTAGTGTAGAAAGAGATTTGTTTAGTTCGTCACTCTGCAATGAATACTCTTTTTCTTTGTAATACGAAACAAGCCAACTTGGTGATAAAAATACAAGAAAAGAAACTTGTATGAAAATTACAAGTAGAATAGAAATGACTGCCAGTCTCAGCCTGTACTCGCCAGTTATCTGTTTTCTCAAATTTTCAGGAAGTAAGTTAAACATGTTATATAAATATTTTTGAAGGCATAGCCAAACCTATGGCACCAGCATATTTTATTGACTCATTAAACGGAATCTCTGGAATGGTCGTATTTATATCGAAAGCATTTACCCACACATTTGCCAAACTTGTTGGAGTCTGGCTATGACTACCTATATAAGAAACCATAGTTTCGTCGAAACCCTCACCGCATATATATATGTGACTTATCTCTCTATCTGGCTTGTCTACATTTTCCTTGAGTGTATGCCAATATGTATATAATTTTTTAATTTCCTGCATCAGAAAAGCCGGGTTATTTCCATACTCTCCTTTTGTTGAAATAGTAGATGTGAATCTAACAACTCTACCGAAAGAAACATACAATCCTACTTTTTCTGGACTAAAGTTTACTACCAAAGCAGTGTTCATTGTACCCGCCGGCAATACCGCTCTTGTTATGGCTTGTGACTCTATTTCTAGAGACAAAAGCGAAAGTCCCGCCTTTTCTGCCATCTCCACATAAGAATCAACAAGAGAGATCGGTAATGCAGACACCACAACATCTATCAGATCCTTTTCAGATCTTTCAAAAAGTTTGTAGTCAAAAGTAAGTTCTAGTGGAGACACCGGAACATTTTCTTCCATTTTTGATTCCACAGCACTTCGGATTTCATCCTTATTTACCATTGGTATCTTTGCAGTAAAAAGATATGCTTTTTCTTCTGGTAAGGACATCTTTACATAAGAAAGTTTAAGATTGTTTTTGAATTCATTTAAAATGTTCGCAACTTCTTCGACATTGTTTATTTGTCCACCCATTATTGTTCCCTTTGTTAAAATTTTCTCAGCATATTTTTCAATATGCAAAACACCACCCTTTTTAACAAACTGTATACATCTTATGGAAGTATCTGAAATAGAAATTCCAGCAAATGGAACATTTAAAAATCTAGGAGCAGGAAAGGCCTTAAATATTTTTTTAAGATTCATCCAAATAATTATACCTTAAAAAAACTTATGTTAACAACAAAATCTAAGCAAAACTTATTTTATTTCTGTCCCTGGAACAACTCCCCCATCCACATTTAATAGTGAGAAGAAACTTTCGCCACTTACTGCAAGTATCATTCCCTGACTTTCCAAACCTTTTATAACTCTAGGCTCCAAGTTCGTTGCAAATGCACATTTTTTTCCAACTAGATCATTTGGATTTTCAAAATACATAGAAATTCCAGAAACAATCTGCCTTGGATTCTCCTCACCAAAGTTTACGGTTAGTTTTAAAAGTTTATCCGCATCCAATACTTTTTCCGCGGACAAAATCTCACCAATCTTTATTTCTATTTTTTTAAAATCATCAATACTAATAGTCATATATTTTTATGATAATAATTTTAATGCTTTTTTAATCTTTTCACTTGTATCTGTCGTGCCAGAAACTTTTTTGAGCGCTTCTCTTGCCTCTCTTTCACCATAACCCAAAGCCTTCAAAGCTTCAATAACGTCTACATCTCCAGACATTTCCGCCCCACCTTCAAAGCCAGTTAGTTTGTCTTTTAGTTCTAATACTATTTTTTCTGCATTCTTTTTGCCAATACCTGAAACTTTTGTTAAGTGACTTGTATCGCCAGAAATAATAGCATTTCTAATGTTTCCGACACTTGCAATAGAAAGAATACTAGATGCAGACTTTGGACCAATTCCCGAAACTGTTATAAGTAATTCAAAAAAACTTAGTTCTTCTTTTGTTGTAAAACCATACAAATCCATGGCATTTTCTCTCACCGCGAGATAAGTCCAAAACTCGAAATCCTGAGCCTTTTTCGAGTCCAAAATCGCTGTATTTGTAAATATTTTATACCCTACACCAGATACATCCAAAATGACCGACTTTAGGTCCTGATCTATTATTCTCCCCCTTAGATATCCTATCATCCCCCTATAATACTCTATTTGGCAACCCTAGCCAATAAAGACTTGATTTATTTTGAGTTTCGTTATAGTATCTGCCTTATGCCTATAACAAAGTCAGCTAAAAAAGCACTTCGAAACTCTAGTAAAAAGAGAGGTTTTAACCTAAAGAAAAAAGACGTTATAAATAAAACTATCAAAAACCTTAAAGCACTTATTGCAAAAAAGGATGTTAAGGGTGCAACAGAATACATGAAAAATGTTCAGAAAGCACTAGATAAATCTGTAAAAACAGGGCTTTTGAAACTTAACACTGCTTCAAGAAAGAAATCTAGATTGGTAGCGATGATAAAAAAAGTTTAATATCAAAAAACCACCCAATGGGTGGTTTTTTGATATGTGTCCCCGCCAGGAATCGAACCTGGATCGCCAGCTTCGCAGGCCAACATTCTATCCATTAAACTACGAGGACAATGTGGCAAGATTAACACAAAAAATTTATCATTAAAACCCTAGATATATCAGAACTTTTTCTAGAAGTGGTTCTGTGTGTTCCTCTTCTCTTAGATGTTGTCTCAAAAAGTCACGTATATCATCCGCGTCTTCATTGTCTGCATGTATTACTAAATAATGCATAAACATTCTGTTTGATTTAAACAAAACTCTAGGATGTGCGTCATTTGATTCGAACCAGAATGACTCAAGTGAGGAATACGGGTATCTAGTTTTTCCAAAAGTAACACCGGCATTGTCCAAAACAATTGTCACTATATCTGGTTTTCTAGAAGCAAAAAGTGAAAGAACGAGAGACGCCACAATAATTAAAATGCCAAAAATAACATTATTCAAAATAATGGCGATTATTGCCATAGACAAAGTTACAATACCCACAATCCAGTACCAGTCACTAGTTTTTTCTGTGTGAAGATATTCGTATGTTTCCCAAGTAAGTTTATTCATTTTTTTAGAAATTTATTTGTACAAAGTAATTATAGCAACGAATAGAAAACATAAAAGGCATAAACCCCTTGACTCTCACGTTGCGTCATAGTTTAGAATGTGATATGTTGGTCGATACAAGGTAAAAAAATTATGAAATATTCTGTAAACGAGTTAGCAAAAATTTCGGGGGTATCAGTTCGCACACTTCACTACTACGATGAAGTTGGCTTACTACTACCCGAAAGAAATGCAAAAAATGACTATCGTTACTATGAAAACGAAGGGTTATTAAAGTTGCAACAAATATTGTTTTTCAAAGAGTTAGATTTTCCTCTTCTAGAAATCAAGAAGATTCTTTCATCCCCCACTTTTAACATGAAGGAGGTTTTGAAAGATCAGAGAAAACTAATTGAGATTAAGAAACATCGTTTACAGAAACTCATAAAAACTATCGACAAAACAATTAACAGTATAAATAAAAAAACAAATATGAATGAAGACGAAATATATGATGGTTTTTCGAAAGAGGAACTAGAGGCATGGAACAAGGAGGCAAAAGAGCGCTGGGGCAATACACCGCAATACAAACAGTCTGTAGGTAAATACGAATCACTAACAAAGGAACAGAAACTAGAGATGAAAAAAGCTGGTGAAGACTTAATGCAGGAGTTTGTAAAAAATATGCCAAAGGGTCCAAAAAGTCCCGAGGTGCAAAAACTTGTGCAGAAGCATTATGACGGGCTAAGGTTTTTCTACGAACCAAACCTGACCATGTACAAAGGTTTGGCAGATATGTATGCAGGTTACCAAGGTGATACTAGGTTCCGTGCATACTTTGAAAAGCATGACAAAAATCTACCCGATTTTATGAGAGATGCTATATATGAGTTTTGCGAGAGAAACGCATAGAAAATAAAACCACCGTAATGGTGGTTTTATTTTCTATGAATGCACCCTGCCCAGCAACACGGTCTTCGCTTCCCTTCTATGAGTTCCTCGACTGTTCTTTTTATTCTCCTTTGTCTTGTTTCAGTTTTTATTGGAGATATCACCCAACAAATAAACTCATTGCGTCCAAGCGGAGTAAGTCCCTCCCAAAGTGAAAGAATTTTAGCAGAAGAAGAGAGAGATTTTTTCAAATCTTCAGGAAGTTTGTGGACTGTGCCGTGTGATGGGGTCATATTTAAAATTTATATTCTTTTAACTCATCACCGACCTTGTATTCAAAACTGTTTTTAGAAAGCCACCTTATAAATACATAGTTCCCCCTCATATCTTCATATTTTGGAATAAAATCTATTTTATCTTTCATGGTTTCAGAATCTTTAATATAAAAAACACAAATAGCCTCCCAGCATCCACCCTTGTATACAAAACTATTACCATCTGGAGAAAAACTTATAAATTCATTTCCCAAATAATAGTTAGTTAAAATATTTACCGTATTTGCGTTCTTTGAAAAAATTCCTACAACACTATCTGGAGATAAGGTATCGCTTACTATTGTAAACCCTATCTTTTCTTTGTTTGGTGAAATAGAAATAGAAGAAAAATGTGTCAGCTTTTTAAAGTATACTTTGTCCTGACAAAATGATCTTCTATCTGGTGCAGTTTCAATGTTGGGCGAATCACATAACTGACTTTCATTTTTAAACCAATTAAAAATATAATCATCATCAACTGAAAGTAGTGCCTTTCCATTAGAAATTATACTTTTTTTATCACCGGACAAAGTAATAGTTGTTAACTCAGTTTTTTTATTTAATACAAAATATCCTATCATCAAAATACAAAGTAGTAGAATCGAAATGGTTAATTTTTTCATATTGAAAATTATAGCAAAATGTTTTTTATTTGTGCTTTGAATGCAATAAAAGTTTTATATAACTTCATATTGAGCAGTTGAATAACCCTCATCTTCCTTTGATTCATCAGTTACCCCCTTATCAACTAAACGGGCTAAGCCCTGTTCTACTAGCCAATCCCAAGCTTTTTTTGAGCCTCTACTTAATTGAAATTCAGATGATTTGAATGTAATATTTCGTTGTTCAAGATGGTTAATAATTTGTACATATGCAGCCCGCCCATAACCTTTTCCTCTGGCACCATTCACATTAATAGTATTTAAGTATGCGATACCTCCTTCTTCGGGTTGAGGCGATTTTTTAAACAATAAGGTAAAGTTGCCGATTGTTTCTCCGTTTTCATTTTTAATTAAAAAATCTTCGTTAGTCATTCTCCCTTTTGCAATTTTTTGCATTGGACTAAGATTTTGTTCTATAGAAACTGTTGGTAGTATTCGTTCTTGTGTGGGTGTTCCTTCCATACAATTATTCTATCAAAGTTCGTATCGAACCTTAAGTACAAAAAATGGCTCAACATTTTAGCCATCTCTTGAGTGCAGATGGGACCGATTCGCCTACAATTTTTTCTCGCCGTCGCTTAGAAAAAACCCTAGGCGCCGGAATCGCGACAGTCGCTACTGCGACCGTAGACCGCGAGTCCGTTCGAATCTCACACGCAAAGTGCCCCACACTTTGCTCCCATCCGTCCAAAAAGAAAAACGCCTTACAGCGTTTTCTTTTGGCGGATGGGGTGAGATTCGAACTCACGGTCCAGTTACCCAGACGACAGTTTTCAAGACTGTTGCTTTAGACCACTCAGCCACCCATCCATGTAGAGGTATACTATCAAAAAATGAGCATAATGCAAAGAGTATGTTTTTGATGTAGACTAGCGTTATGTCACGAATCCTAGGAATAGATTATGGAACAAAAAATGTAGGGCTTTCTGTATCAGACGAAATGGGAGATTTTGCTTACCCGCACTCTGTAGTTAAAAACTCCCCTACCTTATTACAGGATATTGAGTCTGTGTGCACCGAAAAACAAATAAATCTTGTGGTTATGGGTGACTCAAAAAACTATAAAGGTGAGGAAAACACCATAATGGAAGATGCAAAAAAACTCGCCGAGGATATCCAAAGCAACTTAAAAATAGATGTTGTTTTTCACCCAGAGTTTCTGACATCAGTTCAGGCCGAAAAAATGCAGGGTAAAAACGAACTCACTGACGCATCTGCAGCAACCATAATGTTACAAAGTTATTTAGATACTGAAAAAAATAAGAAAAGCCATGCCTGAGTTACCTGAGGTTGAAAACCTACGCCTGGGTCTTATAAAAAACATCCTTGGCCAAAAAATCCAAAAAGTAAAAGTGGCCAAACCTAAACTTGTTTCAGGAAAAGGCACTTTGCGCACAGCATCCAGCAAAAAAGTTAAAGAGTTTGAGTCAGGACTAACTGGCGAAGTTTTTTTAGATGTCGAAAGAAGAGCAAAAAACCTGATATTCAAATTTAAAAGTGGCAAAGTTTTACTAGTGCATCTTAAAATGTCAGGTCAGTTTGTATACAAATCCAAAAAAGGAAATGAAAAAGTAACAGGTGGACACCCTATAGAGATTTCAGAAAAAGAACTTCCGAACAAACACACTCACGTAGTTTTTGAACTAAACCATGGAACACTTTTTTATAATGACACCAGAATGTTTGGCTACTTACTCTACTACCCAACTTTAAAAAACTTCGAGAACGAGGAGCACTTCAAACTGCTCGGGCTTGAACCTCTAGATAAAAACTTTACAGCAAAATATCTAGAAGAGTCCCTAAAAACAAAAACTGGAAAAATAAAAGCAGTTCTGATGAGTCAAGAAATAGTTACCGGGCTTGGGAACATATATGCAGATGAAAGTCTTTTCGAATCCAAAATCAAACCAACAAGAAAATCTAACTCGGTAAAAAAAGAAGAAGTCCTTTTGCTACACAAAGCAATAGTCAGGATAATCAACAAGGCAATAAAAGTCGGTGGGTCTTCGGTTGCCACATACAGACTTCTAGATGACACTCAAGGCAACTACGCCAGAGAACACAAAGTTTATGGCAAGGCTGGAGAAAAATGCCCGAACTGTTCCAGACCTTTATCTAAAACAGTAGTTCAAACAAGGACAACAGTTTTTTGCAACAATTGTCAGAAGTAACTTAACTATTATCCCTTCTCCTAGTACAATATAGATATGAAAAATGACAATTTTGTAGGTTTTATAATTCTACTAGGAATCATCTCTATCGGCCTGTTTGGAGGAGCAAGTAAAAATACAAATTCCATAAACAATGGTGCTTCGTCTAACCCAAGAATTGGATTCTCTAGACAAAACAACACGACTCCGGAACAACAACAAAACCAAATAAAGTACCAACTAAACCAGGCGGAACTTAAAGCAGCAGAGATACAAAAACAAATAAAAGCAGAGGAGGAAAAGAAAACTCAATCTATATACAAAGGTATAGTAGACCTACGAAGTGTCACAAGATCAAACGATCCAACCAAGGAATATTTGTCTATTTATGTGACAAATACCAAGACACCTATAAATGTAACCGGATGGACTATAAAAAGTTTAAGTAGTGGTCAAAGTGTAAAAATACCAAAAGGTACTTACCTTTTCTTTACAGGGACTGTTAACTCAGAAGAAGATATATATCTAAACTCCGGAGAAACTCTCCAACTTATAACTGGCATTTCTCCGAACGGTGCTAGTTTTAAACTAAACAAATGTTCTGGATACCTTTCACAGTTCCAAACATTTACCCCTTACCTTTATACCTCTTGCCCACTACCTAGAAACGAGGATCTCTCTTCTATACCTAAAACTGTAAAAAATGATGCTTGTTTTGACTATATCGAATCTTTTCCTGGATGCAGAATCCAAACACAAAATGTTCCAGCAAACTGGAGTTACGAATGTACAAACTTTATTTACAACAAGATCAACTACCCTTCTTGTATAAACACTCACAAAAATGATAAAGATTTTTATGGAAAAGAGTGGAGAGTTTATCTAAAAAGAAGTGAGAGGATTTGGAAAGACAGAAGAGAGGAAATAGTTCTATACGATACAACTGGAAAAATAGTAGATACCCTAAAATACTAAATATTTAAAATCCTAAACAAGGCCACTCCAAAAGCTACTGAGACATTTAGCGACTCTTTTTCTCCCAACATAGGTATTTCTGCAACAGCATCACACAAGTCTAGCATCTTTTTATCTACCCCAAGAACTTCATTGCCGACAATAAAAAGAATTTTTTCTTTTGTTTTTATTTTTTTATAGTCTACCGACTTTTCCGACTGTTCCAGAGAGATAATCTGAAAGCCCTTCTTTTTTAAATCCTTAATCACCTTTAGTGGATCGGTTTCATACTCCCAAGGAATAGTTTTTTCAGCCCCCAGAGCCACTTTTGCAATATCTTTTCTTAGCCTGTTGTATTTATCAAGCGGGCTTGGAGTGTAACCTGAAAGAAATATTTTATTTACGCCAAGAGCGTCACTGGTGCGGAAAATAGAGCCCACATTGTGTGTAGAGCGTATATCATGCAACAAAACTACAACTTCCCCTTGTTTCTTCTTTGTCATCGCAAGCAATATACCATATAATATGGAAATGCATACATTAACTTTATTTCCACAATTACTATCTTTTGGTTTTTTTGCACCTCTGTTTTTAAGAGTCGTTGCAAGTCTATATCTTTTGTATCTTGGGAAAATGAGACTTTCTAAACAATACAGGTGGTCTTCTACACTTTACTTTCTTTCAGGAGTTTCTATTTTATTAGGTCTATACACACAAGTTGCTGTTATACTAGCAGTTTCAATGTTTAAGTTTGATTTTTATTTCGACCATTGGGTAAACAGAAAAACGACTCCTGTTAAGCCAGAAATGTTTTTTACATATTTTATGGCAGTACTAATAATGTTATCTCTTATATTTACAGGACCAGGAGCGTTTGCTTTTGACCTGCCTTTGTAGGAAACTTTCATAATGAAAAGTAAAGTTTTTCAGTATTTCATATTTTTTGCCATACTTGTTGTTGCGTTAATATCCCTATTATTAACATTTGGAAAATCAGATTTATATTCCGACAACTCTCTTTATGCATTTAGAGCAATTGGGTGGACTGACTATTTAGGTGTTGGACAATCCGGACCAATAAATCTGCTTGGTAAAACCACATGGTGGAGTGGTCTTTCTTTTCATGATCACCCTCCACTTGTAATACTACTCGAAAGAATCTCGTTCGGAATCTTTGGGGATTCAAACAAAAGCGTTCAGATACCATTTTTAATTGCAGAAGTCATACTAATAATCTCTTTGTTCGTTGGGGTCAAAAAATTAAAGGATGTTGAAACTGGTATATGGGCATCAGCAATATTCACCTTAAGTTCATTTGCACTTTGGTCTTTCAACAGTGGAAACCTAGAAGGAATCCAGTCAATGTTTATTACGCTTGCTTTTATAAACACCACACTCTATCTAAAGTTTGATAAAAATAGAAATTTTTACTTTGGAGTAATATTTATATCATTATCACTTTTGTCTAAATACACTTCAATATTTCTGATACCTGTTTTTTTGATAAATATTTATATAAAAAATGACTCTTTCGGAAATACATTTAAGTATATAAAAACAAACGCTAAAAAATATTTGATCGGAATAATTATATTTTTACTACTACTTAGCCCAGTCATTACCTACAACTACAACCTTTACAGGAATTTTGGGATTTTTGATATTACCCTGGCTGAAATGATTGGCGCAAAAAATGTTTTTGGTCATGTTTTAAACTTTAATTTTACTCAAAACATACTGGATATATTTAAACTTCTATTAACAAACAGTTCTTTACCATTTATGTTGTTGTGCATTTTTGCTTGTTACAAACTTGCTGAAAAATCTCAAAAAAATATGGGACAAATCGAGGACTACGCACTCATAAATTACATTTTGATAATACTCTTAATGTTTGGGTTTACTGGTGGAAACATAAGATGGCTTACAATACTTTTACCCCTTATCTCAATAGCCCTATCGTTCTTGATTAGGGATTTGCTTTTAAATAACAAAAAGATACTCCCAGTTTTGATTTTTGTTTTAGCTATTGAGTTTGCATATTCCGTAAACTCAAACGTCTTAAAATCACCTGTAGGAATACGAGGTCTCACGTATTCGGAGATTAGAAACGAGAGTTTAGGATTTAATCAATTAGATCAAAACGTAAGACAGATATTATCCCCTCTTCCTGAAAGGATAGAAGTAAAAACAAATAAAGATTTTGGCTACCCCGACTGTGAAACCCTGTATAAAAGTAAAAATATAATTTTGTATGATGGTCGAGTTAACTGGTTTACCACATGGTGGTACTTCGAAAAATACAGAATATATTACAAGCAATCAGTTTTCTCTTTGGACAACTCCTCGATTAGAAACTGTATTTTTCCTAAATATGAAATAGATAATAATCTAGAAAATAAAACTGATGCGAATATTTACTTAATTTATGCCATAGATAATAAAGTGATGGATATAACAAAAATTGAAGATGATTATTACATAAAACTCGAGAAATTAGCGAACAAACTTGATACCGAAAATACATCGTATGAGGTAGTAAGTTCAATAGATAAAACTCCGGTGTTTAGATTTTACAGGATAAAGTAGGAATTAGTCATGTCCCAAAAGTAATTTTTTACTAAAAATTCTTTTGAAGATCTTGTGGTCACAGATAAATTTCTGTTTCGTGTGTTCTGCATAACTTTGTTTTCGTAATGTCCCAAAAGTAATTTTTTACTAAAAATTCTTTTGGGCCGACCTCAGCGCCGACGCGCTTGCGGTTCGCACAAGTACGAAAAAATCTGCATTTAGCAGATTTATTTCGTCTTGTGCGCCCGGCAGGAATCGAACCTGCGACCCTCTCCTTAAAAGGGAGCTGCTCTACCGACTGAGCTACGGGCGCGTTTTGCTTAAAAAATTAAACTGCTTTAATTTTTTATAGACAAACGCGAGTCGCAGTCATGTTTTGCTAGTAAGCAAAACAGACGAGACCGGGTAGGGAAAGTTTTTGAGCGACGGCAAAAAAATTATTCCTGACCATTAGCATTTATCTAACCCTTGAAATATACCAAAATTCCCCAAAAAGTCTAGTTCCCCTTTTTTCCCATGATTGAGGAGTGCTTTACTAAATACAAAAAATCCACTAGTCTTACCACTGGACTAGGAAAGGAGGACAGGTGCCGAAGAGACTTCTCCATATGAAGATGACGGAAGTGGATAAAACCAAACTTCCGAACCGTGAAGGAAAGATGGTTGAAGTCTCTACCGGAACCGAGGTGGAACTTCTACCCTACAACTGGAAGGTTGTTCAGGGGTTCATGAGGGTCAGCCTTTCAAGAGATCAGTACTTCCTCTTGAAAAAGTATCTAGGTGGACACACGGGGCCGTTTGTGGTTAAGGCAGTACTACGTGCCAACAACGGTCAGGACTCAGTTTCTTTTGAGGTGCAGGGAGAGTGCAAAACACTCCGTACCTTGCTCCTGAGAACAACAAAGTAAGTAACCAACGCGAAGGGCGCCCAAAGAACCGGGGCGCCTTTATGTTTACAAACTTAACACCCACGTCTCTATCATTACTCCTATCTCCCCCTCGCCCTGTCTTACTTTATGAGTCATATTTACCAAATCACTAGACATTTTCTGAAGTTCTTCTGTTTTATAGTTTCTACTACCTCGCAAAGCATTTTTATATACAAAAGGTGAAAGCCCAGTGTCATTACTACTTGTTGCCCTACTAGCCAAAATCATATTTTTTACCTGCCAAAAAAGTATGCCGTGAATCTCTTCTGGTACCCCACCCTTTTCCAAAAGATCTACATAGTTTAACCAGAGTTTCTTTTTATCTTTTTCCAAAAGACCATCCGCAATAGCAAATACGTTGAGCGTTGGCTTGTTTTTTTCTGCCTTTTCAAACTCCTGTGTTTTTTCAGAATGTTTCTCAATTTTTTTTAAACTAGCTACATCCACCTTGCCTTCCAAAAAAAGAAAGATCTGGTCAGAATCCTTTACGCCCTCCAGTCTATCCAACACATACTCTTTTACATCTTTTTTTTCAAAAAGGTTGTCCAGTACTACTGTGTATTTTTGCTCAAATAAACCTTGGGAAATAAGTAGTTCGTCAAACTGACCTTCGGACCAGTTTTCCGAAGTCATTTTAAACACCTCTGCATCAGGGCGTTTTTTCTTTGCCAAATCCAAAAGACTATGTAGTTTCTCTCGAGCTTTATGGGTATCTGTTCCGTGTAGAAAATAAAACATATTATTTAATTTCCGTAGTTTCTACCCAGTTGTCACCGTAAGATGCGTTTGCCACTAACACTACTCCGCTTGTTTTCTTTGGATCAATTACATTTTGCATAATTTTCTTTATCTCAGGAGCAACTGACTCTACTATATTTTCTTTTACTTCATACACAAGTTCGTCATGTACCTGTAGCAAAAGTCTCACATCCCCTTCTAAACCTTTCTGTTTCAAAAACTGATCTACGTGAAGCATCGCGAGTTTTGTAATATCAGCACCAGTTCCTTGTATCGGAGCATTTATCGCCATACGTTCTGCGGATGCCTTCATAAAAGGAAGTTTAGAATTTATATCTGGAAAATATCTTCGGCGTCCGAAAAATGTTTCAGTATAACCTTTTTGTGCTGTCTCTCTTTTTACATTCTCAAGATACTCGGCGAGCCCTGAAAACTTATTGAAATATCCATCTAGAAATTCTTGTGCCTCGGCTCTGTCTGTACCAATATTTTTTTGAAGCGCGGTAACCCCCATCCCATACATAACTCCGAAGTTTATAACCTTGGCTCTACTTCGCATTTCTTTATTTACATCTTTTGCTTCTACACCAAAAACTTCTCGCGCAACAGCGGTATGTACGTCTTCGCCATTTTTGAAAATCTCTATAAGTTTTTTATCTCCCGAAAGAAAAGCCGCGATACGAAGTTCTATTTGTGAGTAGTCAAAAGTCACAAGTTTATAACCCTTTTCACTTATAAAAGATTTGCGTATTTCTCTACCTAACTCTGTTTTGTTTGGGATATTTTGTATCCCAGGGTTTTGACTAGCCATTCTTCCCGTAGCACTTCCCGCCTGTAAAAACTCTGAGTGCAGTCTATTGTTTTTATCAACCATTGTAGGGATTGCATCTATATATGTTCCCAAAAGTTTAGAAAACTCTCTGTACTGCAAAATAAGGTCTGCAATAGGATGAACCTCTCGAAGCTTTTCGAGTTCGGACTCTTTAGTAGAAAAACCTCCACTTGCTGTTTTCTTTTGGTTTTTTGGCTTAAGTCCCATTTTTACAAACAACATTTCTCCAAGCTGTTTTGGTGAACTTATATTGAACTCTTCTCCTACTATTTTCCAAATCTTCTTTTCGAGCGATGCTAGTTCTTTGTGGTAAGTTTTAGAAAGTTCTGCGAGGCGCTCTATGTCTATTTTCACACCCACCTCTGTCATTTTTTCTGTTATAGGAATAAGAGGCTTCTCTATGTTATCCAGAACATAAGAAAGGTTTTGATCTTTTATAGTTTTCTCTAGAACTTTTCTGGCTTCAGAAATGTTATTTGTTCTAGTGTATGACAAAATGTCATTTATATCTGGGTTTGTTTTGTTTGAATCCACTACCCACAACATAAGCCCCACTTCTTTTACTTCTTTTGGGTCTGCATCTATCATTACTTCCTCCTCCTCAATATCAAGTGACAAAACTTCGGCGATTTTTGCACCAAGTGTTCTAAACTCAAACTGCACAAACAAATCCTGAACTTTTTTCATATCTATATCATCTCTCCAAACTTTTTCTGGCAAAGTAAAATGTATCGGCGCATCTCGCCTGATAGTTGCAAGCATTTTTGAAAACAACGCCTCCTCTTCTCCAGCCTTCAAAAGTTCTATTATTCTTTTTTTGATACCAGCTTTTTCAAAAGCCTTTTCATCCTTTTTAAGTTTTTTATAAATATCTTCAATAGTTCCAAAATTTACAATAAGTTCCTCGGCAGTTTTTTCTCCAATACCTTTTATACCAATAATATTGTCAGATGGGTCCCCTCTAAGCCCTTTGTAGTCAGGCAAAAGTTCTGGACCGAAACCGAATCTTTCTTTCACCGCTTCTTCGTTGTAAATAATAGTGTCTTTGATTCCCTTTTTTAAAGTATAAACTCTAACCTTGTCATCATTTATAAGTTGCATCGTATCCATGTCGCCAGATGCAATAATAATATCCACGTCTTTATCGTTTTTTAATTTTTCTACTATTGTTCCCAACATATCGTCTGCCTCAAAACCCGGTGATGAGTAAATAGGAATGTTCATTGCCTTAAACACATCCAAAGCACTGTCGAACTGTGCAACTAGTGCGTCATCTGTTTTTTTACGTCCATCTTTATAAGCATCGTACACATCATGACGCATTGTAGGCCCTGCCAAGTCATTACAGGCAATAATGTAATCTGGTTTTACATCTTTTGTAAGTTTTATAAGAAAAGTACACAAACCATACAAGGCTCCTGTTGGTTCACCTTTGCTAGATTTGAATTCTGGCAAAGCATGATACGCCCGATGCAAAATAGCATGCACATCAAGCAGAACTAGTGTTTTTTTAGACTTTGCCTTTGGCATTTTTACATTATACCACCTCTACCTCACGAGCGGTTTCGCTGGCAAGATGCTTTATTTTAACCTTTATGTGGCTAGGCATTATATCCTCCACCCTTTCTGGCCATTCTATTAAAATAAGATTCTTTGGGTCAGAAATAATTTTCTGCCAGCCAAGACTTAGAAGTTCCGATGAGCTTTCTATTCTGTATGCATCTATATGTATAAGATGAGAAAATTTTTGGTTAGTTAACTCGTATATTTTTTCTATAACAAATGTAGGACTAACTAAGTTTTCTGTAACTCCCAGAGTTTCTGCAACACTTTGTGTAAAAAAAGTTTTACCGGCACCAAGGTCGCCATACAAACCGACCACAGTAGCAGAGTCCGCTTTACTCTCTAGTTTTTTTGCAAAATCTTCTGCAAGTTTTTTCATCTCTTCACTGCCAGAAATTTTGTAATTCATCCCATTTGAGATAGGAAACCTCTCAAGCGATTCTTAAGATATCGTTTTCCTATACCTGATTTAAGTGATAATTCTCTCGACTCTGCGTCATCTCTATTCATACAAGCCTCATAATATATCAATTCATACGGTTTGTCCCTTTTGGTAAAGGTGGACTTGCCGTCATTATGTTGCTTGAGACGTTTCCGTAAGTCACTGGTACTTCCCGTATACATTCTTCCACTTACCTTACTTTTTAATATATATGTGTAGTACATAACTCAGAGATCTCTTACGGGATCATATTTGGATATTAACATATTTCGTGTATGAAAAAAGCCGTCTGGCGGGAGTAGAACTCCCACCAGACGGCCCCAGTTTCGCGGTAGACTAGCTACCGCGTATAGATGACCACGTTCCAGGTCTCGTTGCGGACGTTCTGGTTGCGTCCATTCTTCTGCAACCAAAACATCCTTTCCTGCGTACCCACCTGACCCTCGGGGGTCATGGTGATCGCGGTGAGTGGTACCTGCTGTGACTCCTCCATGGAGCCCAGCTTGAAGCTCAGGCTCAGCGACCCGCCGGGACAGAGATTTCTGACCAGCGGGCCGTAGCCGTGAAAGGATGTTTCGATGTCGATGGGCTGCGAACTTGTGTTGACAACACGAATCCGAACCATCGACGGGAAGATCGCGAACGGATCGAAGCGCTGATCCAGCGGAAAGATTTCCACCGTATCGGGTTCGCAACCAACGAGTCGCGAACTTGCGAGGAACTTGGCTCGCCTTTCAGCGTCGCCCTTGGTCTTCTTGTCGGCCTTGGCACGTTCTCGACGTGCCTGACGGATGGACGGCGAGTCGCCGACTTCCTTGGCGCGCTGTGCCGCTGCCGTCGCCTTCTTGGCTTCGATCTCGGCTGCACGTGCCAGGATTTCGCGTTCCTCCTGTGTCGGCACGTAGACGATACGCTCGAGTTCGGCCTCCTTGGCCTGCTCCTGTCTCTCCTTCCGCTGTGCCCGGGTCTCCTTGGTGTTACGGATCTCCTGCTCGAGGCCGTCCTCCTTTGCATCCTTCTCGGCCTCCTTCGCGACCTTGTCCCGCCGAACTTGTTCTTCGGTCGAAACATCGGTCTTCGGTTCCGGCTGGCTGGGCACTTCCCAGTTCGCCTTCTTCTGTGCGCAGCCACCCGCGAGAACCGCGAGGGCCACGACAAACGTGGTCCTGACAAAGATCTTGACCATGATGTTGGTCCTCCTGTTCACAATTATACACCCTTTTGTACCTATTGTCAAGTAGATTTTAATGCCAATTACACGGCACTTTTCCTCACTATTTTTAAAAAAATAAAATTTGTTCAGGAAAATTATGTTAGTATATTTACATATGGTTACTTTTGATGAAGACAAACAAAATAAAAAACTGGACGAACTTAGAAAAATTGAAGAGGAGGAACTGACACAGGTGATGTCGACAAAATACGGTATCCCCTACATCGACCTAACTGTCACACCAATAAACATAGATGCTTTGCGAATAATCCCAGAACTAGAAACCAGAGAGGCACAGATCGCGGTTTTTAATGAAGTAAACAAACATGCGAGTATTGGAGTCATCTCCCCTGCCAACCCTAAAACTATTGAAGCGATAGAGAAAATAAAATCTAAAGGCTACTCTGTAGAGCTTTTTATGGTTTCGCACGCCAGTCTTACAAAGGTCTGGGACCGATACAAAGACCTGTCTTATTCATTTGAAACAAAATCCGGGGCCCTAGATATTTCAAACGACCAAATAACAGATTTTCTTTCTCAGGTTCACACTATTGAGGACGTAAAAAAACTTATAAACGAGGTATTGGAAATGAAAAAGAGTTACCGCATCTCAAGAATAATGGAAATTATTCTAGCTGGAGCACTAGCAGTAAACTCTTCCGACATCCATATCGAACCAGAACAAGAATACGTTACCCTACGCTACAGACTAGATGGAATCCTTACAGAAGTAGTACAAATAGACAGCAATACTTACAAACTTTTGCTTTCTCGTATAAAACTTATTTCAAATTTGAAATTAAATGTCGGGGATGCCCAGGATGGAAGATTTAGTATAAAAATCAAAGACAGCGAAATAGAAATAAGAACATCTATGATACCAGGCGCCTATGGCGACTCTGTAGTTATGCGTGTTCTAAACCCAGATTCTATTTCTGTTCCACTAGAAAGCCTTGGAATACACCCGAGACTTTTAAAAATAATTCTTTCCGAAATGAACAAACCGAGCGGAATGATACTAAACACTGGTCCAACAGGTTCTGGTAAAACAACTTCTCTGTATGCTTTTCTTAAAAAGATTCACACTCCAGATATAAAAATCATTACAATTGAAAACCCTATTGAATACCACCTACCTGGCATAGTACAGACTCAAACGGATGAAAAGAAAAACTATACTTTTGCATCTGGTCTACGCTCAGCACTTAGACAAGACCCCGATATTATCATGGTTGGTGAAATAAGAGACCAAGAAACAGCAGAGATCGCGATAAACTCTGCGCTTACTGGTCACCTTGTGTTCTCTACCCTACACACCAACACCGCCTTTGGTACTTTCCCAAGACTTATAGACCTTGGTATAAATCCAAAAATAATTTCTTCTGCACTAAATCTAGCAATGGCCCAAAGACTTGTGCGAAAACTTTGTGACAACTGTAAAAAAGAAATCCCGCTTGCTGGCAGAGAAAAAGAAATTGTGGACAGAATAGTTTCTAGTATAAATGACAAAACTTATTTGGAAGGTATTTCTACAGATAAGATTTGGGAAAGTGTTGGTTGTGAAAAATGCAACATGCTAGGTTACAAAGGCAGAATGGGTGTCTACGAAGCAGTGGTAATGGATAGAAACATAGAAGGTATACTTGCTGAGAACCCTAGTGAACGAGAAGTTAAAAAAGCATCTATTCCACAAAATCTTTTAGACCTAAAACAAGACGGAATTATGAAAGTACTACAAGGAATAACCACAATTTCAGAACTAGAAAGAGTTGTAGATTTAGAAACAGAATAAAATAAAGTCGTCAAATTGACTTTTAAAAATCAAGGTATAAAAAAATTCCTAGACAGCGGTTTCCGTATGAGATGTAATGAGTAATCCACTTGCCTAAACCTGTTTAGAAACTATACTTAGTAGTAAGTAAGTTGTTTTTTGAAACGAAAAAACTGTATTCCTAAAGTATTATTGGGAATACAGCCAAAAGTAATAGAGAGTTCAAAAACATAAATCTCTAAGCAACACTTTTAATAATGGATACCAAAAGCTAAGCGTTTTACAAAGGATAAATCCAGCATATTACACAAGGTAATACCCAGATTGTCCTCGCAGAAACACTCTTAAACATGAAAATGCTTAGTTGCTTAGAGATTTATATTTTGGAACTTAAAAACGGCCCAGTAAGACCGCTCTAGTTTCAATTTTTCAATGAATCCTGTTACCTAACAGGTTGGAACTAAAGTCTATCATAGAAAGCATTTTTTGTCAACTACGCTTCCCGTGAGAGGTTTATAGTATAATAACCAGATATGAAAGACAAGCCCCTAAAAAGCACCGGAAAAGAAGGAGAAAATGATGCCCTTTTTTTAGATACTACCCTACGACCATCGAGATGGGATGACTATATTGGTCAAAAAAATATAAAAAAAAATCTACAGATACTTTTAGCTGCAGCAAAAGAAAGAAATCACCCGCCGGAACACATACTTTTTTATGGCTCCCCCGGTCTTGGAAAAACAACTCTTTCACACCTTATCGCCAAAGAGATAAATGCCCAGATGAAAGTAACTAGTGGTCCTGCCATAGAAAAAGTTGGTGACCTAGCCTCAATACTAACCAACCTAACGCCGGGAGATATTTTGTTTATAGACGAAATACACCGACTAAATAAAACTATTGAAGAAGTCCTCTACCCTGCCATGGAGTCGGGTTCCCTAGACATTATTATCGGCAAGGGCCCTTCTGCTCGTACTATCCAACTAGAGTTACCTCCTTTTACTCTTATTGGCGCCACTACTCGTATTGCAATGATATCCTCCCCATTACGAAGTCGTTTTTCTGGTGGAATATTTAAACTAGAGTTTTATACAAATGATGAAATTCAGGAAATAATAACTCGCTCTGCCAAGATACTTGGAATGGATCTAGGCAAAGACGCAAGTCATGAAATAGCCAAAAGAAGCAGGTTTACACCAAGAACTGCAAACTACCTACTTAAACGCGCTCGCGACTTTTCACAAGTACAAAAAAGTGAAATGACAAAAGAGTCAGTGGATGAGGCCTTGAAACTTTTGGGTATAGATGAGGTAGGACTTACCCCTGCAGACCGGGATGTGTTACACACTATAATAAATAAATTTGCTGGAGGCCCTGTAGGACTAAATACTCTTGCTGCTGCAATGTCAGAGGAACAAGCAACTATAGAAGAGTTTAACGAACCATATCTTATACAACTAGGTTTTCTAGATAGAACTCCACGAGGTCGTGTTGTGACACCTGCAGGTTATGACCATTTAGGAATTAAAAACAATAATAGTCTTCTATAGAACTTCCAAATTCGGCAAAATCCTCGCTCCCAAATTAAAAATTCTCGTCACCTTATACCCGATAAGGCTTCTCGTATTTTTAATTTCTCACATCGGATTTTATCCAAATTTGAAAGTTGGTGGTTACATTATTAAAACATATTTTGGATTCAAAAAAACCGCCAGTGCTCTTTTGCTAAAAATAGAAAAGTCTTAACGATTGAGGTGGTTGGGGGCGACTGCGCCCCCTTCCACGGTTCGACTGCCTACGTGCAGCGAACGGCCTGCTTCTTGGCGACGTCGGCCACGAACGAGATGAGGGTCTTGCCGCGACAGGCCAGGTTGCGCTTCTGCATGATCGCTCCCATCAGGACCAATGTCCGCACGGATGTGCGAAACGAAGAACAGGTCCTTTCCACATACTAACAACTTATAAAAAGTATGCAAGTTGATTCTTTCCACATTTTTATATATCCTGTTTCTATATGTCAGGGCATAATAAATGGTCAAAAATCAAAAGACAGAAAGAAAAAACGGACGGGCAAAAGTCCAAGATTTTCGGCAAGATGGTAAAGATGATTTCTGTTGAGGCAAAAAAGGCAAACGGCAACCTCTCTTCTCCAGGACTTAAAGCTGCAATAGAAAAAGCAAAATCTTTCAACGTTCCAAACGACAACATAGAACGCGCTATAAAAAAATCTGCAGAAGCCGGAGAAACAGAACTAGTAGTATACGAGGCATACGGCCCAGGTGGCTGTGCAATGATTATTGAAGCACTTACCGACAACAAAAACCGAGCCAACCAAGACATTAAAACTATTCTTTCTAGAAATGGCTTCGCCATGGCTGGACCAGGCGCTGCTTCATGGGCATTTACTCACAATATTGGTGAGGATTGGATTCCCACAACCACAGTTACACTTTCCGAAGAAGATGGAGACAAACTTTCTACAATTATAGACGAGCTGGAAGAGTCAGATGAAATAAATGATGTGTTTACTAACGCAATCTAAATGAAAATAATTTCTATAGACCCGGGTTACGAAAGGCTGGGGCTAGCAATAATAGAAAAGAATAAAAATGAAAGAGAAACTCTAATATTTTCTGAGTGTTTCAAAACAAGCGCCAAACTTCCCCACCATGAGAGACTTGCCCTTATTGGAGACAGGATTATTGAAATAATAAAAAAATACAAACCAGAACAACTTGCAACGGAAAAACTTTTCTTTGCTGGAAACCAAAAGACTGCACTCCTTGTTGCCGAGGCACGTGGGGTTATTTTGTATGCCGGTAGCACTTGTGGGCTGGAAATATTTGAGTATAGACCAAATGAAATCAAAATCGCAATAACTGGCTACGGCAGTGCTGAAAAAAAGCAGATGATGGATATGGTACGTAAACTTATAAAAGTAGAGTCGAAAACAAACTCAGACGACGAACTTGATGCTATTGCCATCGGCCTCACCCATTTCGCGACTCACAGATAAGTGTTAAAATTTTTAAATGAATTATTCACAACTTGCTAATGTAGTTATGGCTATACACGCAAGCCTAATAATACTTGTTTTAATAGGAATTCTAATAAGTGTACGATATAAAAAATACAGACCAATTGAGTCAAGTCTACTTTTAAGCGCGGTGATAATCTGGTCAATATATGGCGGTTGTCCACTTACATATCTAGAAAACTATTTGAGAGTAAAATCTGGTGAATCGATACCGATACTAAAGGATGGCTTTATTTCTTACTATATAGAAAAAATATTTAGCTTAAACATTCCTGACAAAATCATAGTAATAACTACTTATTTAGTTTGTATAATATTTTTATTAATATCGATTGAGTGGATTACCCCCTATGTCAATCCAGTACTTTTTAGAATGAGAAAATTTATAAAAAATAGATTTTAAATTAAACAAAGAAACTAATAGATTTGGATGAAATCCGATGCTGAGAGTTTAGAAATGTGAGAAGCCTTACAATTAGTAAGGTGACGAACATTTCTAAACTCGAGAGCGAGAAGTTCGACAAATCTGTTAGTTTCTTAACATTTTCAAGAATACTTCTTGTGGAATATCAACACTCCCTCGCCCTCTTTCTTTCATCTTCTTCTTTCCTTTCTTTTGTTTCTCTCTAAGTTTCATTTTTCGAGTGATATCTCCTCCATACATATGTTGTGTCACATCCTTACTAAAAGCAGATACTGTTCTACTAGAAATAATCCTTCCGAGTGCTTTTGCCTGGACTTTCATTACGAACATTTGTCTTGGTAGAAGTCCGTGTAGTTTCTCTACCATTGTCTCTGCCTCTGTTTCTACTATTCTTCTAGAAACAACTCTTGAGAAGGCTGGCAGTACTTCGTCCGCAACTAGTATATCCATTCGCACCACATCTGCCTTTCGCATTCCCTCTATTTCATAGGATATCGAAGCAAAACCAGATGTTACACTTTTTAGTTTATCGAAAAAGTTTCGCATAAGTTCTCGAAGAGGCATTCTAAGACCAAGTCTTGTTCTGTCATCTCCAAAGTTTTCTGATTCACCTATCTCCGCCTCATGCTCATACAAAAGTGGCATAAGGTTACCCAAATGTGTAACTGGTGTAATAATCACGCAGTTTACCCAAGGTTCTTTTATCTCTGAAAGCAGACCTTCATCTGGGAAATTTGATGGAGAATATATTATTTCTGTTTTACCTTGTTTTGGACCTGTTTTGTAAGTTACTTCATAAGTAATAGTTGGCATTGTAACAACCAACTGTAGATCAAATTCTCTGTGAAGTCTTTCAGAAATTATTTCAAGGTGTAGCATTCCCAAAAAGCCACAACGAAAACCTCTCCCCAAAACACCTGAAGATTCCTCTTCAAAAGTATATGAAGAGTCTGAAAGTTTAAGTTTTCCCAAGGCCTGTTTAAGTGTAGTAAAGTCATCCTGACTTTCTGGGTAAATAGATGCCCAAACAACAGGACGAGGTGACATGTACCCAGCAAGTGGAGGCAACGTATCGTTTTGTGAAGAAACAGTGTCTCCAACTGAAGCGATACCGGGTTCCTTTATGCCTGTAACTATATAACCTATCTCTCCTGCAGAAAGGGACTCTACAGGTCTTTCATCCGGAGAAAAAATTCCAACCTCAATAGAAGTAAAAACCCTTCCTGATATTTTGAAAGTAAGTTTTTCATTTCGAGAAACTTTCCCGCTCATTACACGGATAAAAACTATTACACCCTTATGGGTAGAATATTTAAAATCAAAAATTAAAGATCTAAAGTTTTCAGTATTCTCTACTTTTTTAGGAGCAGGCACTCTTTTTATTATTTCTTGAAGCAAACTTTCTACACCCTCCCCTGTTCTACCCGAAACGCAAAGTATCTCATCAGGATCACAGTCCAAAAGTTTTACCACTTCGTCTTTTACATCAGAAACTCTTGCAAGCGGAGAATCTATTTTTGAAATAACCGGGATTATTTTAAGCCCTGATTCTTTTGCCATACCCAAAGTTGTTAGAGTTTGTGCTTGTACACCCTGGGTAGCATCCACCAAAAGAATAGAGCCTTCTACGGCCTTTAGAGCCCGAGAAACCTCGTACGAAAAGTCTATATGACCAGGTGTATCAATAAGGTTTAAAATATACTGTTTACCCTCATGAGCATAGTTCATTCTCACCGGTTGCATCTTTATAGTTATTCCCCTCTCTCGCTCGAGTTCCATAGAATCCAGCACCTGATCCTGCATTTTTCTTTTTTCTATAGTGTGAGTTATCTCTAGCATTCTATCTGCTAAAGTCGATTTCCCGTGGTCTATATGAGCAATAATGCTAAAGTTTCGTATTGTTTCCATTGGCTTACATTAAAGCACAAAAGTGTAAATTTAAATAATCTAGTTTAGTTCTGCATCTGGAGCAATAACCTCCGCTTTCCAAATCTTATGATGCAGGGTCATCCACACCTCATGCAATTCCTCACTCTTAAGCAAATATAAGACAGCGATTCCAGTTAGAATTCCCATTACGCCTGATAAAAATCCCTGGAAAAATACACCCATGAGTGTGTTTAAGTTTAAATAGTTGTCAAAAATATCTAGACAAACATACGAAACAAAACCCATAATTAGCGATGCTCCAGTAATCTGAAAAAAAGTTCTTAGTACAGGCTTTGAATACGCTGGAAAGTTTGTTGTAAAGTCCCACCAGTGAATTATTAAATTTATAAAAAGCCCGACAGAAAAACCAAGTGGCAACATAAGGACTGCTGTACCTGGTAAGTCAGAAACTTTTAGTAAAGACTCCATGAAATATTTGAAATATTCACTAGTGTTAAACAAATGAATAAAATAATAACTTCCAATAACAATAAAACCTGCTGACAAAACATTCATAACGAGCGGTCTTCCTGTTTTTCCTTGTGAGTAGTAAGAACGAACAAAAAGTGTAACCAGGTTTTGAGCCACCAAAGAAACTGTAAACAGAGCGAGCGCTGCTGCAGTAAGTCTAGTGTCCTCCCAGTTGAACCTTCCTGCACCTAAAATAGTTCGGACAATCTGGGCACGCAGAACAATAAACAAAACAGAGATTGGTACTGACCAGAAGATAATGTGTCGGCTTGAGACTATCATTTGCTCTACAAACTTCTCTCTATGCCCCGCTGAAAAAAGTCTTGTAAGCGTTGGGAATGCAGCAAGCGAATAACTTATACCGATAATACTAAAAGGCACCGACTGCAGATTAAATGAAAAGTTAAAAATCGCTATAGACCCAACCACAAAAAATGATGCGAAAGATATTAGGAAAAGTTCCGCAAGTTCATTTGCTGAAACCGTAATTGTTCTAGGAAGTGATGTAAGTGCAACTTTTTTTATAAACTCAAACCTTATAGGTAGACTAAAGTTTGGGAACATTCTATTGCTTACAATGAAGGGTACTTGTATAAAGAAATGCAAAAATGCTCCCAGAATTACTCCGAAACCTAAGCCAGACAAACCAAAAACTGGAAACAGAAACTTTATTCCGATTATTATACCGACATTATAAAAAACTGGTGAAAGAGCGTACAAGAAAAACCTTTTGTGTATCTGCGTAATACTCGCCAAAAGATTTGAAAAACCTAAAAATACAGGAGACAAAAGTAAAACTCTAGAAAGTTTTACTAGGTCTACAAACTCAGGTTTCGAGGCAAACAACGGAAATAGTTTTGCCATAAAAAATGGTGTCAGAGCATATGCAACTAGCCCCACAATAACCATAAAACAAAAGTAAAAAGTAAAAATAGAGTCAATAAAATCTTTTGCTTCTTTTTCACCTTTTTCAAAACGCTCTATGAGAAAAGGTATGAGAACAGACACAGAAACAACAGATGCCACAGTCACAAACAAAATATCTGGGATTCTAAATGCAGAATAGTAAATATCCAAAACATTACCGGCACCAAAACTCGATGCCAGTATTCTGTCTCTAAACAATGCCAAGATTTGGGAACATATCGCAAAAAAACCAAGCAAATAAGCCGCTTCGTGAAGCCCTGAAACTTCCCTACTTATAAAATTTAGAAATCTCTTTACCACCTAGACATTATTGCAAAAAATCAACAAAAAAACCATATTTCTATGGCTTTTTTGTAAACTTACAAATTTGGAAGTTTTATTGAACTTTTTCCTTCAAGGGAAGTTCCTTACCCTTCTCCGGCTTACTATCTGCTGGATTATTAAATATTGATTTACCAGCCTTTAGATTTGTAAGTATTGCGTCCACTTCTTTACTGTCTGGGTTGGAAACTTTCAAATCCTCAAACTGTTTTATGGCCTTCTCATGATCCTTTAGAACTTCATATGAAAGTCCTAGGAAGAATTTTGCGTTTGCATAGTCAGGTGTCATGGTTGTTGCTTTTTCCAAAGCATTAACTGCTCCAGCAAAATCTCCTTGGTTGTATTTTAGAAGTCCCAACTGGAAGAAAATGGCAGGGTTTGTAGGGTCAATAACTGATGCTGATGTTACAGACTTAATAGCACCATTTATGTTTCCATTTGCTACTTCAATTTGTGAAAGCAAGAAGTATGCGTCTAGATAATTGTTTTTTAGTTGAACTGCTTGTTGTGCATATACTTCTGCCTGCTTCAAGTCGTTTCTATTTACTGCAAGTCTAGCCAAAAGCATTAGGATTCCAGGATTCTTTGGGTTTCTCTTTAATGCTTCAATATAAGTAAGTTGTGCTGTCTCGTATGCACCAGTTATGTTCAACTGAGGAATAGAAACTGCATCATACACTCTTCCCAAGGATACCCAGTTTAGATAGTTTGAAGGATCTCTATCTGTTGCTGTTTTTGCTGCAGTTATTGCACTAGTTAGACCGTCTGTGAATTGTTTCTGTACTTCTTCTTGCTTAACTGTCTTAGGATCTTGTGAAAGAATTTCATTTAGTTTAACAATGTATATTTCTGAAAGAGATCTGTAGTAGATGTCGTTTGGCACTGCTAAGATTGCTTTCAACATATAACTCTCAGAATTCTTTGTGTCATTGTTATTGTTTAAAGCATATGAACTTTTCTGGAAGTACCATAGAGATAGTGAACTTCTGTACAAACCATAACCCAACGAAAGCATCGCAACTAGTGATGCAACCATCACAACTGAAGAAACAAAACCAATCTTTGGATTTAGGTTAAACTGTTTATTTACTACTGGAACAATTCCAGCATTGTATATTGAAGCAAAGAACATACCGCTCCAGAAGAAAGTTAGAGCAAAAATAGATGTGCTTGGTACATATATAAATGCAACCACCCACATAAACAAAGATGCAAAGAATGTGGTAACAACAAGATATTTTGACTGCTCATCTTCCATTCGAACAAAGATAGATTTCACACCAAGATAAACGTAGAAACACATAAACAGTAACCAAGACAAAATACCTATAAGTCCTGTTGTAACTATAAATGTTGGTATGATACCGATTCCATTTGCAAAGTCTGTATTCCAAAATACTGAAGCAACGATATCTGTTGGTTTGTATGCAAGCCACTGAGTAGCAAAAGTGTTAGGACCTGAACCAAACAATGGTTTATCTCGAAGAGTATTTTTAGCAATGTCCAAAGTTGTACTTAGCGATGGTCTCACTTCTATATTTACCGCTTTTAGTTTGTTTGCTAGAAAAGCACCATATGTAGCACTCCAAACAACAAACACAACTGATAACAACAAAACAACAAGAGTAAGTTTAGGAGACTTCATTAGTTTTTGCTTCATACTCAAACCAGCGTATTCTCCTGAATTTGAACTAAATACACCATAAACAATATATAGGAATGAAAATACTCCAAGTGTTATCCATACAGCAGTAAAGTTTACAAGTGCAACAAGGAAAAGCGAAACTACCATTCCTGCATACGTAAGCACCTTGCCCATTTTACTTGGTCTAAGAAGCTCAAGAGTCAACATTGAAACAATAGTTCCGAGTCCAAACAAAACCGCTACGTTGTTCCATGTACCCAACATTGTCGTTGTGACATTTGAAAATACTCCGAAACCTAGAGACTTGCCTTCTGTCATAACACGAACCAAAACAAACAGAGCAAACAAAGCACTAGATGCGCTTGTTAGTTTTATCGCCATCATCATCTTACTCTTTTCTCTAAACAAAACTGAAACCAAAAACATGTATACGAAAGACAACAAAACGAAGCCTACAGTGTTTGTATCAAATGTATAACCAAAAAACGCCATCCTAGAAAAACCCAGGTATATTCCTGCCAAAAAATACACAACAGGAACTAGTGCAGAAAAACCTAAAATGTATTTTGCTGGTTTTGGCAAATCAAGCGAACCTTTTGTAATACCAGTGACAATATAAAACACCGCAGAAACGATTACCCCAAAAGAAAATAGTAGACTAGTTCCAAATTGAGTTGAGATAAAAGAAATCGGCAAAAAGAATATTGGCAAAAGTGCGGTAACCGAAAGTAAGACCCAGTAAGACAATTTACTTAATATTGCGACCTTTGGAGCACTAACAGTGCTTACATTTATTGCATTATCATCCATAATTTTCTTTGTTTTTTATTGATAAACTAATAATATTTATCCACATATTATACCTAAATAACTGCCCCAAATCTAAGACAGTAGATGGATAATATGTTGATAAGGTGTAGATACCTTTTTGCCCTCCTCGGCTCTCCCCTCTAAAAGAGTACTTTTAGAGGTTATTCGCTCTACGTCGGCAATAAGTTAAGCCATAAAATTTGAATTTTTAAATGGTTTACACCCCTCTTTTTTTATGCTAAAATACACCTAGTTTTGTGTTGGACATTTGCGCTAAAATATCCTTATTTTAGTGAGGAAAGTCCGAACATTGAGCCACTTAGAGTGGCAAAGGTAGCGGGTAACCCCCGTCCATAGCAATATGAGAGGTGCGAGCAGAAACGACCGAAGCGAAAGCTGAGGAGTCCCCTTTGGGGATAGTTTGGTGGTAACACCAAAATGAAACGGCAAAATCCTTACCCCAATGCAAGGCCGTGTCTGTCGCAAGACAGAAGTGCCGCTTGACCCTGAAAGCAATTTCCGGGCTAGATAAATAAATGTCGTCAATTTATATTGATACAGAATTCGGCTTATAGACACAAAACCATAAATGAAAAACTCTCCGAAAGGAGAGTTTTTCATTTACTTACCCATTAAGTACAGCTGTTTGATTTCGGAAGCCGACAAGGCACGATTGT
Organism: uncultured Candidatus Saccharibacteria bacterium; assembly: GCA_964596875.1. GTDB lineage: Bacteria > Patescibacteriota > Minisyncoccia > Phycocordibacterales > DATDWN01 > C7867-006. Next base: position 29,648 of record CAZQVT010000007.1, read on the forward strand.
AGTACCTAATCTCATCAAGCTTTCCTTGGAAATATTCTCCAGCATCTCCTCCAAAATGTAACCTCGCTGTTCCAGTAGAAGGACCTGCGCATGGATCATCTGCGTTTAGTTTTGTACCATTACGATAAATTCTACTTGTTGTTCCATCGTATGTTAAAACTACATGATACCAAGTTTTTGGAGTAAGTAATGCATCTGATGTTACATTTGCACCACACTCTCCAAAAAGAACCCCATCTGTATCAATTTCATAGTATAACTCTCCGGTATCTGAAGCATCTATAACCCAAATCAAATCAGTGTTTCCCCATCTACCTACTAGTCTACCGTATGCATTAAAGTTGTCCGCATTCATCCAAAGAGAAACAGAAAATGTTGATGTATCTAGCGACGCACTGTCCGGAACAATAACAGAGTCAGTTGAGCCGTTAAAACTCATACCTTGACCTATTTTTCCGGCAACTTTTGCAGTAGAAGTAGCCCGACCATTATAGTAACCGTTTTGATTTGAACCACTTCTGTCATATACCTTATCTGTAACATCTGCCCCATTTAGTGACCAGTATCCTATCAAACCAGAATTCAGACCAGTTGAAAGTTGTGTATTTTGATTTGCATTTACCTTAGAACCTGCAGTTGAGTCATATATTTGTTTAATTTCTGCTGAACTTAATACTCTATTGTAAACTCTTGCATCATCGAGTTTTCCGTCCGTAAATCTATCTGGAGTTGTTAGTGGTCGAGCACCGATAACAAATGGATTTGATGCATCAGAATCTAAAGCCCCACTCGCTACTGAGGTATCGAAATAAGTCGCCTCTGCACCATTTATATATGTATGCACGTTATTTGCATCAACTGATCCATCCCACGTTACTGCAACATGATTCCACGCATTAAAATTTACAACAGCATTTGTTGTTCTCGCGATTGCATTTGCATTTGTAACTCTAAAGAAATATAGTCCCCCAGAAACCAAGTTGGACATACTAAAAAGCAATGCTCCTGTCGCCGAACCGTCTGCAGTAGTTTTTGCAAAAATATGACCTCTGTTTGAACCTCCACTTGTACGAGGATAGATCCAAACCGAATATGTGAGTGGCCCAAGATTATTTAGTGAACTGGGATTACCAACCCTCACATAGTCAGAGGCGGCATCAAAATCAAATGCTTGTCCTATCTTACCTATAGTTTTTGCAGTAGATGTTGCACGACCAAGATGGTAGGCATTATTACCCTGTCCACTTCTGTCATAAACCTTATCAGTCACATCTCCTCCATCAAAAGTCCACCATCCAACCAAACCATTTTTATTTACACTTCCATAAGAAGTATTTATTTTAGCTCCACCAGAATTATAAAGTGCAGTTATATCTGCTTGGGACAAAACTCTACTGTACACCCTGACTTCATCCATATTCCCCTTGAAAAAATCAGATGTCACAGGACCAGCGTCCCATTCTTGTCCTAAGGACCATCTGTCATTAGAAGAAAATGTGTCATTTCCTGTGTGAGTTCCCTGACTTACACCATCTACATACAATGTTCCTGTTGAACCACTCCTTGTGTACACAACATGGTGCCATTTATTATCACCAACAGTTATAGAACTTGTTATTTCTGTTGCATCAGTTGTACCATCATAAACTTTTACAAAGTTTGTAGAATCCAAATAAAGTTGTGTCTCATTTCCATATGCATTTGTATTTACTGCCCAAATTGTAAAAAATCCTGCAGTCCAAGTTGTTTTAACCCAAGCACTTATAGAAAATGAAGTTTGAGTTACATTGTCTGCAACTCCATCAAAGGTTACATAATCATTGACACCATCGAAAACAATACCCGATCCAGAGTACCCCGCTCCCCAGCCTGATGTCGCAGATGCAGGATGCGACATACTCACCAATGTCCCATTATTTTTATTTCCAGAAAAGTCTGTAGCAGTTGTGGTTGTGCCTTCATTAAAAGATAAATATTCTACGAGACCTAGATTATTTGCAGGTTTAGTTAAAATTCCAGCATATGTTTTTGGTGCAAAGGAAAAAAAACAAAGTGAAAATAGAATTAAAAATATTATTTTATTTTGTGAAAAAATTTTCATAATTACTTACCTACTAGATACAACTGTTTTACCTCCGCGGCAGTTAAAGCACGATTATACAAACGAAGTTCATCTATTTTACCACTAAAATTATCGCTTGATACACCGCTACTATATCTGCCACCAGTTGAAAACCCGCCCATAGCACCAGGGGCAAAAGCACATCCATTTGAGTTAGACTGAACTCCGTTTATATAAGTTCTATTTGTTGTCCCATCCCAAGTAGCAGCTAAATGAACCCACTCATTTAGAGTTACGGTACCAAAAAGTGTCTGACAGGTGTTAGCGATCCACAACGAAAGCGGGTTATCCCCCTCTATACTTACATTACTAACACCATCTTCAATTACAATTTCATATGGAGTATTTCTTTGTCTATATATCCAAAAAGACACAGTACCTCTTGTTAAAGTTCCAAGTGATGATAAGTTCTGAACGACAACATCATTTACTCCATCAAACTTTATTGCTTGACCCGTTTTACCAATAGTTTTAGTGGTTCCAGTTGCACTGTTATATACATAACCATTATTTGCGCTACTACTTCTGTCGTAAACCTTGTCCGAAAAATCCTTACTGTTGAAAGACACCATGTTAACCAAACCAGTATTTAAAGTACTTTGACCTAATGTATTTTGAGAAGTATTTATTTTAGATTCCCCATAAAGATATAGTTGTTTTATTTCACCCACTGTCAAAACTCTGTCGTATATTCTGACCTCATCAATAGAACCATCAAAAAGTCTCTCTATACACCCCGCACCACCATCTCTTCCACCTATACAAAAATTCAAAGGATGGTCGATAGAAACACCGTTATAAGAAGATATGTTGTCTTGTGTACCTGTTTGAACTCCATTAAGATACCTGGTCATATTTCCATCTCTATCAAAAACTATTGCAATATGGTTCCACTCATTAAGTGTTACTTGCGTTCCATCAAGCGTTGAAAAAATATCAACACCACCGTTTCTAAGTGACCCGCAAATATAACTATTAGCTATACCGATGAACCAACCCTGTGTTTCGTCATCTCCAATCTTACTTGCAACTCTTCCACTTATGTTACAACTTGTCGCACCGCTTTTTGGCTTAATCCACGCTGAGACAGTCCAATCTCTCGTGCCCATATCAAGTTTCCCGCCTGAAGTTCCACCACAGTTTGCATCTGTACAAGAAACCGTGTCATCGACAGCATCGAAATTTAAACTTTGACCAACTTTTCCCATAGTCATTACTGGACCGTTTGCTATATCAAGAGAATTATTTGAAGACGAAATATCAGTAACAATAGTATCAGTCATATCAGCACCATTAAAGGTCCAGTAACCAATTAGGCCATTTGTGATTAGATTATTTTTTGATGAATTCATTTTTATCAAACCATAATCATATATTCTTCTTACTTCTGTTGCAGTTAGTGCTCTATTATATATTCTGACTTCATCAATGCCACCAGTGAAAAATGCTGTACCATCACCTTTTCTTCCTATGTTTACAGAGTCTCCATTATCACTCAAAGTCGAAGTTACCGCTGCACCAGACAATACCGAAACTCCATTTTTATAAACAATATTATTAGAACCATCAAAAACACAGACGATAAATGCCCACTCTCCGTTTACCAATGTGGCCGCAGGTGAGTCGCCTGCATTTACTCCCTCAAAAGAGCACCTGACAGCACCTCCAGTTCCCTGCTGTCTCATAAAATAGTCCGCAGTAGCATTTTCTTTAGAAACTATGTAGCCATTACCCGCACCGGTATTACCAGGCTTAACCCAAGCGGCAATTGTTAATACATTTGATGTCGGCAACAATGTAGATGGGTTACCCATATCTACATAATCACTGCTTCCATCAAAATTTAAACCTCCACCAAGTCTTCCGCTTCCCCACCCAGAAGATGCCGTAGCTGGTGCAGAAAAAGTGTTTAGTGTTCCATTATTTCCTCTACCAGAAAAATCAGTCGAAACCGTTGAGGTTCCCTCATTGAATGACCAGTAACCCAGAAGTCTTAAATTATTTGCTGGTTTAGAAAGGGTTGCTCCATATATATTTGAAAATGAAGGTAAAAGAAAAAAAATGCATATAGTAAATATTACTTTTTTTATTCTTCCAGTTTCCATGTTTTTATAATATCTTGGAACAAACCTACTGACATATCTGGACTACTAATTTGATATAGATTTTTTCTATAAACAAACCATGCTTCAATACTTTTTCCAGTAGTTAAGTTGTTGTCACTTTTAAAAACAACTGCTTGCACTTTCACATCCGCCGCACCAATCTCCTGCTCCATGCCATCCAACACAGAAAGTGACGGTAAATCCTTTTTAATCCTTTTTAAAGTCAGAGCAATGTCTTCATCAAAAGGCGTAACAAGCACTTGCAATCCGCTACTATTTTCTTTATTTTGCAATAGAATTGTTTCTCCACTTAAGTCAAAAAAGTTTCCAAAAGAACTTATCGAATATTCTTTTGGATATATAAAACTAAAACCTAGTATGGAGTGCTTGTATTCCTTGCTACTGAAATTTAGATCTTCTACAGTCTGTCCTTCTCCGAGCGGCAAATAAGCCGGGTCTTTTTCAGTATTCAGTAAACCACTTAAAACACTACTGCCATTGTCTATTTTGAAAGAAAAAAACCCCCAAACCAAGACTACTCCTATCAAAAGGATGACTGTCCAAAAGATTTGTGGGTTTTTTCTCATTTTTTATTTGTTACTAATTACCTGCTGGTGCTCCAAGATTTGCGTTTATAGGAGCCACTTCAATAATCCTATCTGTTTCTGGGTTGTACAAAATTGCTTTTCTAGATTCGGAATATATAAGCACTTTATCCCCCTTCTTAGCGTTAGCAAAGAAAGGTTGGTCTTTTAGTTTTGCCGGATCAGAAACTGTGGCCATCGTAGGCTCTTCATCTGTAGGCAAAACCATGTGTTTCCCAATAAGTTTTATCGTACTAGCCAACTCTTTTGTGGCATCTTCTTGTGGATCTGTATTTGCTTTTCTGTAAAAATAAACGCTTGTTCCTACCGCACCTATTAGTACTATCACGACAACTGCGATAACTATCATGCCCAACTTATTTAACTTTGCTTTCGGTTTTTCTTGTTGTAAATTTGTATCCATATTTTTTATTTTAATTTGTAATCTCGTCAAAAACTAACAGCGAAATATCCGCTATCACACTTTCAAGAGTTTTGTAGTCACTTCCTTCTGTCATTACACAGAATATATAAGGATCTTTTCCATTTTTTGCATAAACGATACCACACTCGTGAAATTGTTTTACTGCAACAGTATTATCTGGGTAAACCAAAGTCCTTTCGGCAAACTTATGCGCTACCAGTGTTCCCTTCGGCAACTTTGCAGTAGCGCCACCATTAAATTTTGTTTGCGAAAGAATAGACAAGGCTTCGTTTGAATACTCTTTATTTAGAAATGAAGCATTATATAAAATCCTAAATATGTTTGCGTAACTTCTAGCGGTTACATAATTTTCCACCTCCCCTGTTGGTTTAGTTATCTGGATACCAAGAGACTGAAGTATTCTATCCATGTATTCTTCAGGATAATAGTCAAACAACATTTGTGCTGCTGTATTGTCAGAATAAACTACTGACCTATAAAGAAGATCTTTAATTTTGTAAGACTGACCAACAACCATTTTATCCGAAACCTCCACAACCTGCTCTCCGTAAAGATTTGGTACACCACTATATACAATTTCTTGATCCAATATTTTAGGCTCCACCTCTGCTAACTTATAACCGCCTATAAGAAGTGGGGTTTTAAGCAAACTGGCCATATAGTATGAGTCAGTATCGTTTACCCCTGCAAAACGACTTGTATTTAGATCTCTGACAAACATACTCACTCGTTTAACTTTGTTGGTTTTGACGTAGCCACTTATCATTACCTCTGCTTTTTGCTGTAGAACTGACAATTTTTCTGACTTTTCATCTATAGAGTCACAATCTATAGATGGTTTTAGGAAAACAAGTTTGCTTGTACAAGAATTATTTACTACTGAACTAAACAAGTCTGATCCTCGCAAAAAGTAACCCAGAAGAACAGATGCGAGGACTGCTATGATTAGAATGTATTTGTTTTTTAGCATGTTTTTTATATTTACAAGGTAAAATTATATCATAGGCTATTGTGTCCCCCCATCATTTACAACCGGTTCACTAACTGGTGTCGTTTGTACTGGTTCTGTCTGAGGAGGAGTAGTACTTTCAGGTGTCGGCACAACTTCTACAGGAGGGTTGCCTAGTGGAATAGTTCCTGCTCCACTATTTAAGTTTGATTCTGTACTACTTGCGTTTGCAACCGGAGTTGTACTAGAAGCATTGTCTGTATCCCCTGTTGTTACAGGCGTCGTTGAACCATTGTCAGTTATTGGGGTTGTAGAACCAGCGCCACCTGAAACTATAGGAGTAGAAGTTGTAATATCAAACTCATCTGCTACTGGCTCTATATCTATAGTTCGTGAAGTAAATGCTTTTGAATCTTTTATTGCAAGAGCAATCCAGTTGAATGTAATATCTTCTTTCATATTCTTGTTAATTCTGATTGTGAAGCCCTTAGTATCTCGTTTTGTAACCACAAACTTGATGTCGTTTGCAAACAGCGCCTCGATTTCTTCTTCTGTACTTGTTGTTGCGTAAGCAATAGATGCTGAGATTATCGGTGCCTCTACATACTCTCTATCGAAGACGATGTCTACTGTCTTTGCGCCACCCTTTATAACAGCAGTTCCACCAGTGTCAGAAGTAAAGTATGGTCTTCCAAAGAATGTGGTGTCAGAAATGATTGCTAGTGTACTACTTGCGTTTCCAATACTTGCAACTTCCAGACCTCCTGTAAATGATGCTGTTCCTGTAACTGCTAGCGCCCCTGTACTTACTTTGTTTGCTACTACTTCACCTGCAAAGTATGCATTTCCGTCTGTATCAAAGCTTACCGTTACAACATCCTCTTCGTATTGTGGCTCTAGAGTTAGCACAGACTCTGTTGTAGTTGCAGTTGTTGATGCACTTTCTGTACTTGGAGTAGATGATGCATTGTCCAGAGCAGAGATTACATTTGCTAGATTAGCGTCCACACTATCTGTTGTACTTGCAACAGTATCTGTAGTTGTCGCTAACATTTCTGTAGTTGTAGCAACTGCTACAGTGCTTGTTGAAGCATTTGTTATTAGTCTTCGTCCTCTTATTACCAACTTACCATCAACTAGAGACATTGTGATTCCACCACGACCTGAGATTGTATCTGTTGTAAGTGCTTTAGTGTTTATTCTATCAGCATTTATTTCTAGACCGTCGATTCTTTCAGATTTTACAACCCTAGAAACTATTTCAGGAGAGATAACCTGTGACACTGCACTTACTCTGTCTGCAAACAATTCTGATGAAGAGTTTACACCTTCACTTCTGTCAGCCTTAAGTAGAGTTAGGAATTCTAGGATTTCTGCATCTTTTGCTGACATAGAAGCAAGTGCAGATGAAGTTGCTAGAGGTTCTGATGCTGTAGGTGTATATGCAAGTCCTGCATCAAATGCTGCTTTCGCAAGTTTTGCATCTCTTAGTATCTTCCAATCATTCATTGCATTTTCAACAGACAGTCCACCGTAGTCAATTAGGTTTACGAACATCATTATCTTTGTACATTTTCTTCCAGGAATATAGATGTCACTTGTTGGGCAGTCCTCAAGTTTGTTTGGATCAACTGCTTCGAGTGCCTTACCAATAACTCTTCCTGCAAGTGTTGCTTTCATCGCAACTCCAGGAACACTAGATGTTGTTAGATAATCACCAACCTGGATAGGACCATTTTCAGTAGATACTTTTACAGGAACACGACCGATCAAACCGATTGGGTATGAATTTTCTGTATATGCACCAGAGATAAAGCCTGGGTCTGTTGAAACAACTCCAACCATTGTAGGTTCATACTGATATCTTGATTTCTTAACTGCGTGATCATTTAATGGATCTATCACCACAACGTCTCCAAACTCTAGTTTTTCTTGTGATGTGTATCGTTCCGCAAGGTCGGCTCCAGATGTGTTTATGGTTCCACCTGCTTGTGTATAAACATCTCCGTTTGTAGAAACTCTAAAGATAGATAGACCGTCAGCCTGCAAGTTCAAGGCGTCTTTGTCAGAAGAAATCTTGTACTCATATAGAACTGGAGTTAGAACTGGTCTCTGTGAGTAGTTGGTTATACCTGACCAAACATCGGTATATATACCTCCATATGATGGGAATGTTCTTCGGAAGTTAAAGACTATCTGTGCCCATGTATCAGTTGCACCAGGGTTAATTAGTCCACCATTTTGTATCTCTCTTGGTGTTGATGTTCCAAGTTCTGCTTGAGTTCTTGCTGTCTTGATTTCAGCTGAAATACCTCCTGTAGGAGTAGACGCCATGTTTGATTTCCAAACAAGAGACGAATCGGATGTTAGTTTTGTGCCCACTGGAGAAAGATCAAACTGTTCAGATCTATATGTACCACTTGTTACCCAACCTGCATCGTAAACTTGAACTGTAGTTGTAGCACCCATAGCGTTTGCAGATGATGAGGTTGCAGCACCAGAGATCGTCACAAACTTACCGTCAGCTCTTTGGAATGAAACCGCTCCCGATGCAATGTTTTGCATATATGCTGGACCAACTCTAAATGTACCGGCTGTTGTTTGATCTCCAAATGTTGTAAACAATCCAGATTCTTCTTCGTAAATGTTTGTTGTAGTTGTTCCATATATACCTCCACCCATATATGTTGGGTTTGTTGAAGTTGCCACAATGTTCATACCTAACACAACTAGCCATGTACCATCTGGTCTAGGGATAGCGTGACCTCCAGGACCGGAACCGTGTGTTAGAGATGGACCAACAGTTATTTGGTTTGAAATAGGGTTATAAATGTTTGTTGTAAGAAGACTTACACAAGAAGTTACAGTTGCACCTCCCTTAACGATCACCCACTGACCGTCTTTTCTTTGGAAAGCAAATGCACCAGGTCCAGTACCGTTAGTCATTGCAGGAGAACCTGTAAATGTAAATCTCATTGTGTAAGGGTTAAAGATGTTTGTTCCTGTTCTCAAAGCTGCACATCCTCCAAGACCTCCTACTCCAGGTGTCATTGTAGATGTCATACCAGGCAAGAATAGATATGTACCGTTTTGTCTAGGAATCCATAGTGAACCTGAACCAATAGTTGCAACTGTTGTTGCCGCAGAAAGTGCGTGTGGTCCAACAGTCATACTGTTGTTTACTGGGTCGTAAATAGAAGAGTTTGCAGTAGCACCTCCGTGCATGATTAGCACTCTACCGTTTGGAAGTGGTATTGCACTCGCACCTTCACCGGCACCAGTGGTACTTGTAGGTGAAGCCAAAGCAGGACCCGCTACGAATGTGTTTGCTACTGGATCGTAAATGTTTGTAGTAGATGATGCGGTACCGTTTGCAGTAACAATTAGGAACTTACCATCTGGTCGTTTGAATGTAAGGGCACCGATACCGATAGCAACCGTTGGAGAAGTAGCATTGTTTGTAAATGCTTGTGTTTGTTCATCGTAAACCATTGCGTTTGCTGTTCCATTTCCAGCGATTACCAACCATTTACCGTCTGGTCGCTTCATAACCAAAGTAGTAGATGCAGTTGTTTGTGTCATTGGAGCATGAGATGTTGTTGTACCGTTTGCCATAGCACTGTTTGCAATGTTTATAGTTGAGTCATAGTATGAGCTGATAAGTGCTAGTGCATTTTTTCTGTTTGCGTCGTTACTTATGTTTACTTGTACTGGTCCAGAACCCGCAGCAGTAGTAGATGATATTCCATTTCCAAAATCAAATTGTGATCTATGTAGAACTGCACCATTGTCTACTGTTACGTCGTATAGCACAGGATCAGCATTGTATCTTCGGTATCTTGTGATACTACCCTTTCTTAGTCCCCACTCTTGGTCAAGGAACTTAGGCAACTCTCTTTGGAATACAAATTTGAACTGAACAAGATTATCTGCTGTTGATGTTGCACCGATAAGATCACCAGAGTTTCCAATAGGTATATATGTAGCAGATGAACACAAGGCTGGTGATGTTGCTGTTCTCACATACGCTTGTATCTTGCCTTCCTGGTTAGATGTCCAGTTTAGAGTTGAGTTTGGTGATAGTGCCGGACTAGCAATACATTCTGATTCGTAGTATGAATCAGCAGCGTTTGCAGAACTTAGACCTGTTTCAAAGTTCATATCGTATATATCCATTGAAGTACCGCTACCTCTTATAATTGCGTACCTTCCATCCGGCATCATAAATGCTGTCATACCAAGTCCTACCGCACCTGCTGTCATAGTTGGCACACCAGAAGTTGTAAATGTTGGATTTTGTGCACCAGATGAACCTGGTAGACCTGCACCTGGGTCAACAACGTTTGTTGTAAGCACAGAACCAGATGTTGTTGCTGTAATAAGTAGATATTTATGATCCTGTCTCCACAATGTCTGTGCAGCACCTTCTGAAAGTTGTGCAGATGGTCCAACCCCAAGGTTATTAGAGAATGCACCTAGCGCGTTTGTTGTAGTTGTTCCTACTGGGTTGTAAATGAATGACTGGTTAGCTGCACCAGGAAGGACCAAATACAATCCGTCTTGTCTTCGTATTGAGAATGCACCTCCAGTAACAGTAGTTGGAGCAGTTGGACCTGCAATCATAGTTCCACCTGAACCGTTACCTGTGTATGGGTTAAATACAAAAGTTTGTGTTGTTCCTCCGGCAAAGATAAGCATTGTTCCATCGTCTCTTTGTACAATGTGTGTACCCATTCCCCATGTAGTGCCTCCAACTGATACGTTGGTATAACCTGTTGATGGAACAAAGCTTGGATCATAGATACCCCAGTTTGCTGTACCTCCAACAAGGATAAGGTATTTACCGTTTGGTAGAAGTGCAGCTGCTGTACCTGAAGCCGCAGAACCTGTAAGTGAAGGACCGGCTGTTACAGCAATCACACCATTTGGATCAAACACTGAAGTAGCCGTTGTAGCACCTCCGTGAATAATAAGGTATCTACCGTCTGGTCTCTTTAGAGATATAGAACCTGCACCAACTGAGCCAGTTGAAACTACGTTTGTTGCAAGTGCAGACATTGTTCCACCAGTTCTTCCGTCCCAAACTGAGGCTGTTGCAGATCCACCTCCATGAACTATAACGTATTGACCGTTTAGTCTAAGAACAACGTGACCTCCAACTCCAACGTTGGCTGATGTTGCAGTTGTTGTTGATGTAATTGTTCCTTGTCCTTGTATTGTTCCATCACCAATAGTTACGTTATTGTTTGATGCTGTTGTTGATGCGAATGTTGAACCAGTGTAGTCAAAGTCAGTTACCTTAGAAGCACCTGTTCCAGTTTTTACCGTATCACCCGTTGATGTAAAGATACTTAGTGCACCAGTGTTTGCAACTGTTAGTTTATCTACTCCTGATGACTGCAATGTAAGTAATCCTCCTGTTCCTCTTTGGTCAAATACTGCAAGTGGGTTTGAAGATGTTGTTGAAGCAGAGATAGTTGCCCATGGTGATGTTGTTCCAAATCCAACGTTTCCTTGTAGATAAGATGTAGAAGTATTTGGGTCAAACCAGAATTCTGCAGAAGTTGTAGCACTTCCTCCAATTGCGATTATATCTGTTGAGTTGTTTGAGAAGTTTATTAGTCTACCAGCAATTGGTGATGTAGTTGTTGACCATGAACCTGCTGCCCCTCCAGCTGTTATTGTACAATCTGTTCGAGATGAACCAGAGTTGTCTACACAAGTTATACCTGAACCAATAAAGTTAAGAATTGCTTGTTGTGCAAGAGAACTTCCCTCTTCTTGTATTGTTGAGTATCCAGAACCACTTGCTGAAGTGTCAGAGTAAACTACACCAGATGATGTAACCTTCAATGTACCTGCAGTAGATGTAGAGATAGACAATTCGCCTGTTGTTCCGTTTATAGAAAGTGCCGCCTTAGAAGTAACTGATGTTCCTGCTACTGTTGTTGTTGCCAAAGAGAAGTTTCCAGAACTATTTCTAAATGTCCATTGTGCAAAACCTGAACCAGATGAAAGTGCGATTTGTGGCTGAGTAGATGAGAATGCGTTTATAAGGTAATTATATGAGCCTGCTGTGCCAGCTATTGTAGATGTACCGAAAGCAGAAGCAAAAGTTCCACCTGCATTTCGTTTTACCAAGAAATCTGCTGTTCCAACTCTAAGAGAAGTAGCTGCAGAGTTGTCACTTCCAGGATCTATTAAGAAATAAGTACCGTTACCTGATGGACCTGATGTTCCTGAGAATTTAATGAATGGACCCTGGCCAAATGATCCTGCATTGTCATTGTAAGTAAATTCACTACCTGGAGATGCTGTAAAGATACTTGAACCATTCATTACGTTCATAGCGCCGTTAATACTTAGGTTTGTATTTGGAGAAGTTGTTCCAATTCCAACTCTTCCAGCATTTGTCACTACAAATGATGTGGCTGCACTTGAGCCAATAGCAAATGATGGAGATGTTCCGTTTGCAAATGTTGGGTTAATAGATAGTTGTGCCCAAGGTGATGTTGAAGCGACTCCAACAAAACCAGAGTTTCCTATTATTGAAAGAGCAGCAGATGTAGATGTTGTTGCTGTTCCTGCTACTGTTGTTGTAGCGATATATAGATTTCCTCCAGCATTTCTAAATGTAAACATTCCGAATCCTGATCCTGCACTAAGTGCTAGTTGACTTGCAGTAGTTGATGCGATTGTTAGTGCAGAAATGTTTGTTGGAGCAGTTGAAGTTGAAACTACAAGTGCTGTAGAAGTTGCAGAGAATCCAAGCTGTGGGTGACTCCAAGCGTCATATGATGATAATCCTGAACCACCAGAGACACATACATTGTTTATTGCATAACAACCACCTGTGATGTTAAATCCAACATTAGATGTAGATGTTGCAAAACCAGATATATTTAGACCTCTAATTGTTGTTGTTCCGAAGCCACCTAGAGCAATTTCAAGTGCTGAGATTGATGTTGTTGCGTTTCCAGCAACTGTTGTACTTGCAATATAGAAGTTTGTTCCATCGTTTCTAAATACTGTTTGTGCTAGTCCTGCTCCGGCTGATAGAGATAGTTGAGGTTGTGTACTAGATGCAAATGTTGCAAGCCATGCTGTTGTTGATGTACCTACTCCTAGACCGTACTGTGATAGACCACCTGAACCATTTGATCTACCAAATACTGTAAGTACTGGATTTCCATCTATTTGAGCAGAGTATGACTCTTCTGTACCATTTGCTTCAGCAGAAGTTACCGGCATATCAATCCATGAAAGTATTCCTGAGTCAGCATCAAAGTTTGTTGCACCAATAGTTAGGTTTGGTATTGATGTAATACCAGTTGAGAAGTCATAGTTTATCGCACCGTTGCCAACTGTTAGTCCTCCAGCGATTGTTGATGTTGCTGTTGTTGATGTTGCTGTTATGTTTGTAGCAACTATCTCACCTACTACTGATAGTCTTGCGTATGGTGAAGATGTTCCAAGACCAAGTCTTCTGTTTGAATCATCCCAGAAGAATGAAGAAGATGATGAAGCTTGAGTTAGTCTGAAACCATCAGAGAATACTACCCCACCATTGTAGAATGTTGTTGTTGCAGTTCCTCCGTTTGCTAGAGTGTTACTGAATGAT
>CAZQVT010000008.1:0-17809 GCA_964596875.1 uncultured Candidatus Saccharibacteria bacterium
AGATATCTCGGCATATTTTTTAATTTTACTATATTTGTAACAAACTGGTCAATATTAATTTTCTGCTTAAAATTACTTGTGACCCCACCTCGCCCCGTCGGGCTCCGGTCTTGCGTTTGGGTCCCAACCCAAACTCACTATCTCGGCAATACTTGTCTATATTACTAAAATTTAGACTTTTTGCAATTAGCTACCCAGAATGCTGTTTATATTAGTACTAGCATTGCCGTAGGCATTTATAACGCCATCTATGTAGGGTTGTATAAGGTAAAAAGCACCCACAGCTGAACCAATTATAAATACCCAGTAAACAATACTCATAATTCTGGCTATCTTCATTGAACGGTTCATTGAGCGTAGAATCTCGTTATTTTCCTCAGACAGCTCAACTGCTCTTTGTAACAATTCTTTTTCTTCCGGAGTCATTTTATCCTTTTACTCGAAGTCGAGTTTGTTTGTTCTTATCTATCTTCGGTAGTCTAATAATAAGTAGCCCGTGTTTTTCTATAGCATCCGCTTCTTCAACTTCAACCTCAGCCGGTAGCATTATGCTTCTTGAAAATGATCCCCAGTATAACTCCTGGTGGTAATAGTCCTCATCTTTTACAAACTTTTCAGTTTCTCTTTTTCCTTTTATTACTACCATATCTCGAGTTATAGAGATATCTAGGTCTTCTGGTTTAACACCTGCAACCATGCTTTTTATAACTATCTCAGATGGAGTTTGGTAAACGTCTATCGTTAGTTCGCCCTCCTCACTCTCTTCACTTAGTGGACTTCCGTGCAGACTTCCTTTGCTAGGTAGTTTGCTTTCTTCTACAACTTCGTCTTCCATGTCGTCCATTCGTACACTACCCGTTAGTCTTTCAAAGAATGATCTATTGTCTTTCATAAGTTTTTATATTTTCGTTTCTAAGATGTTTAATTTTTTCAAATAAAAGTAAAAGAATTACAATTCCAAACCAAACACCTCCGAATACAAGAAAAATATTTCCTGGTGCTCTGCTAATTATAAATAAATTGAAGGAAGTATGCAATACAATTGCAATCAAAATACCCACAATCGTATATATTATTCTCTGATATTTGTTTTTATAAAATGCCAGTCCCAGTGTTGTACCTATAATAGCAGAAGACATTATGTGTATTAGGCTTGCGCCAATAAAGCGCATATTCCCGTTTATTAAAGTGTTTATTATGTCACCATCTTTGAGTATTTCACTTAAAAATAAGGTATTTTCAAAAGTGACAAAGCCTAGGGCTGAAACAATAAGATAAATCATGTCATCTACTGGCTCGTCTACTATCTTTTTTCTCAAAACAAGATAGTATGCAAAACCAAATTTAGTTATTTCCTCTATACCTGCCCATAAAGCAAAGGAAACGAACGTAAATTGTCTCAAGTTGTCATAAACAAGTTTTTGTAGTGGTAATACAAATAACACCGCAACCATTCCACCAAAAAATGCCAAAGTCAGCATTTTTGCCGGCTCTGGGTGTATATCTTCTTTTAACCAAAACCACAACCACACAAGTGCAGGTATAAGTCCAAATATAAAAGCAACAATAAAAGGGTAGTCTTGTAAAAATGTAAGAAACATATTTTTCCTTACTTATTTGGCCACTTTGTAACTAGTAGCAGGTTGTCTTCAGTATTTTTTATGTGAGACCAGATTTCTTCTGTTACAAAAGGCATAAACGGATGCAAAAGTTTAAGTGAAGTTTTAAGTAAATACAGCAGAGTGTATTTAGTAGAGTCAACCACATTTTGGTCATCACTTTTTAATTTCTCTTTTGAATCCTCTATTATTTTATCAGCAAAAGAGTGCCAAACATAGTGGTATAACTTTTCAGCCGCAAGATAAAACCTGAACTCATCCATGTCTTTTGTTACATCCTTTACTATTTCATCTAACTCAGAAATATTTGCCAGGTCTTGTTCTATAAGTAACTCTGGTTTTTTTCCGTCAAAACCTTCGGTACTAGTTAGTACAAATCTTGTTATATTCCACAGTTTGTTTGCAAAATTTTTGTACGCTTTTACTTTGTCTTCTTGAAGTGCCACATCTGTACCAGGTGTGTTTCCAACCACGAGAGCCATTCGGAGCGCATCTGTGCCGTATTTGTCAGTAAGAGTTAGGGGGTTGATAACATTACCTTTTGACTTACTCATTTTTTTACCCTGAGCATCATTTACTAGTCCATGTAGATATACAGTGTGAAAAGGTGCTTTTTTGCCAAGATATAGTCCAAAAATAACCATTCTTGGTACCCACTTAAAGATCAGATCGTGACCGGTCTCCATTACATCGGTAGGATAGTATTTGTTGAAATCAGCATTTTCTGGAAAGCCTGTAACCATAAGTGGCCATTGACCAGATGAGAACCAGGTATCAAAAGTGTCGGTGTCCTGCACCCAGCCGTCGCCTTCTGGCTTTTCTTTACTTGCAACTGCCTCGCCGTCCTTAAACCACGCTGGTATTGGGATTCCCCAAACTATTTGTCTTGATATGTTCCAGTCTATGGTGTTTGTCATCCAATATCTAAATATCTTTTCATAGTTATCCGGTATGAATTTTATTTCACCTTTGTCCACTGACTCTATGGCCATTTTTGCAAGAGGCTCCATTTTTACGAACCACTGGTCCTTTATTTGAGGTTCTATTACTGTATTACATTTATAGCATTTTTTAACTACATTTTTATACTTGTCATCTATTCTTGTAACCAAGCCTTTTGACTGGAGTTTATCCACTATTTTACTTCTGGCGTCTTTTATATTCATGCCCGCAAATTCACCTGCAATAGGCAAAAGTTTTCCTCTCCAATCTATAATTTGCTCCATGTCCAGGTTGTGTCTTTGGGCTATTTCATAGTCAACCTGTGAGTGCCATGGGGTAATAGTCATTACTCCTGTACCGAAATCCATATCCACCACAGAATCCTTTATAACAGTTGCTTCTATTGGTCCATTTATCCATTCAACAGTCATTTTTTGACCATGTTTGTACTCTAAGTATCTTTTGTCGTCTGGATGCATCACTACATACTTGTCTCCAAACTTTGTTTCGGGTCTAACTGTTCCTATTTCAAAAGGTCCATATTTAAAATAATAAAAAGGTGATGTTTCTTCACTAGAATCTGTTTCAACTTCAGAAAGGGAAGTTTGGTGTTTGCTGCACCAGTTGATAGTTCTTTTTCCTCTGTACGCAATACCATCTTTCCACATCTTTATAAATGCGTCCTGTGTTTTTGAAACTACTTCCGGATCCAAGGTAAACTTTTCTCGTGACCAGTCACAAGAAGCACCAAGTGACTCAACCTGTGCCTCCATGTTCTTTTTGTTAGTTAGGGTGAAATCCAGTATTTCTTTGTACAAATCCTTAGGGTCCATTCCAAATCTTGAACGACCTTCTTTTTCTAGTTTCTTTTCGTATACAACTTGTGTTTCGAATCCTGCATGGTCTGCTCCAGGTATCCAAAGCGCTTTAAACCCACTCATTCTTTTATATCTAGTCATGATGTCTTCTAGGGTAATGAAGAGTGCGTGTCCCGCGTGCAGATCTCCATTTGCGTTTGGTGGAGGCATAACTATAGTGAACGGCTTTGCATCCGGACTTACGATGCCCTTGTCCACAAGTGTTTGTGGGTCAAAAAACCCACTCTCTTTCCATATCTTGTATAACTTAGGCTCAGTCTCTTTTGGGTTGTATGGGGTCAAAAATACGTCTTTCATTTATGTAGAATAGCATAACTATGCTTTGTATAAAATAGTAGTGTATTTCGACATAATATGTAGAGATAAGGCGTATTTATAAAAGACAAATGCAATGTCTTTTATAAATATATTCAAAAGCAACATTATATTACCGTATTTGTATGGAATATAAAGGACAGATTTTTCAAAATAAAGGACACATTTATAAAATGGCTTAAAATAAGGGTATTTTTAAAATGTATAAAATGACCACTTATTGACAATATTTGCAAGTCAATGTATTATCCTCACATTAACAATTTCGTAGAAAATAAAAATTATGAATAGATTTATATCAAAAGTTTTGGTTACGGTAGTTATGGTTTCGATGGTTTCAAACATGGTTCCATTGACTGCATTTGCTAGTACAGAGGGTGAGCAAACTGTATATGAAAATAAAACAGAAAATGTTGAACATTTTGAAGAAAAAAACTACGAAAACACTTCAAACACTTATGGTTGTGAACTATCACAACTTGCAGAATACTACTCAAACGGGCAAATAGTTGTTAATCCTATTTACATTGATCAAAACGCAAACTTTGGATATTTTCTACTAAATAACTATACAAACTGTAAGGTTTCAATCAGTCTATCTTCATACAAAATGTTTGATAACGTTTTGTCACATCAAGAACTATACGCAGGTACAGAATTGGTAAATGCAACTTCTTCTACACTTCTTAAAGTAGAGCTACCTTCCTGTATGGCACAAGTTGATGCTTGGTATGGACAATACCCAACAACTCTTTTGGATTCAAATCCATATGCATATCCAAACGTACCTTTCGTGTTGGCTTTTAAATTTAATAAAAATAATGGCACAGGTTATCACGATGCTTCTGGAGATTTTTGTGTAAAAGAAGTTCCAAACACTCCACCTGTACTTACTCTTATCGGTTCATCAACAGTTAGTATTACTGCTGGAGATGTTTACAGCGATCTTGGTGCAACTGCGCTAGATAAGGAGGACGGAAATATAACAAATAAAATAGTTACTTCTGGAACTGTAAACAACCAGGTAGTGGGAACATACACTATTACTTATAACGTTTCTGATTCTAAGGGTCTTAAGGCTACAGAAGTTAAAAGAATCGTTAATGTTTATCCTAAAATAATTCTACCTAAGACTGCTATAGTTTCTGCCACAAAAATTGTTTGTGAGGCTGAGTCTGATTTGCCAAACTACGGCGCTGGCGGTCCTAACATTACTAGTACTACAGCAACTGCATATGTTGAGTCTCATCCAACATGTAAAATAGTTCCTTGGACTTTTGAGTGGGCATTAAACAATGTTGCAAACCCTGGAGATCAAGTTAAAACTGGAGGCGAGAAGTGGAATACATTTGAAAGTTCAACTATTGTGCCAGTTGGAGACAGGATTTGGGTTAGAGAGCAATTTAATGAGAATTACATACCTTTTTCAGGACTAAATACAACTGAGGCTGTTTCTGCAGAATTATATTGTGATACCGATGTACTAAACTACGATAACTATGATTGGTTTGTTCCATCTGTATCTGGAAAAACTTACTACTGTGTTGGATGGAACGTATTGAAAAATAAACCAGAAAATACTCCACCTACTCTTACGCTAGTTGGTGTAACTCCAGTAAATGTGTATTTGGGAGATGTATACTCTGATCTTGGTGCAACAGCTACAGACAAAGAAGATGGTGATATTACAAATAAAATAGTTACTACAGGCACAGTAAATACAAACGTACTTGGTGTGTATACAATTACTTACAACGTGATGGATTCACAAGGATTGGCAGCGACTCCTGTATCAAGGACAGTTAATGTCCTTGAGAGAGATACTCCTCCAACTGAGAAAGGAAAAATAACTTTCTGTTTGGTAATAACTGATGACCAAAATGTTATCGCAACATCTTCAAGTATGTTGCCTACAGGTTCATTTGCTATAAACCTAGCAACATCAACAAACTTTGCTTCTACTACAGTAAAATCTAAAACATGGAATTCTTCTACTTTTGCGCCAAATACAAAAGTAGTTTCAAACTCAAATGATTCTGACTGTGTGACATTTACAGACTTGGATTTGGGTACATACAACTACTCTGAACTTGCTATAAACGGTTTAAGATGGAATGTGGCAAAATACAACGACCAAAGTACACAGCCAGTAAACAATATTTTTGATTTGTTCCTTTTTGGAAGTGCAGTCGGTGGAATGAACTCAGATGGAGTAGTAAGTATTACAAATGATAGAAGAGAAAGAACAGTAGTGCTACTTACTTCATATAATCCAGCACCACAATGTGTATTGCCAGAAATTTCTTCTGCACTAACAGCAAATGCAACAGTTGGAACTGCATTTACTTATACTCTAACTGCTAGTACAACAAACACAACTCTTGATATCGCAACAACTTCTCTACCTGCATGGCTTTCATATGCAGCAACTACAAACACAATAAGTGGTACACCTACTACAGCAGGAACATACACAGTTTCTATGTCTGCTACAAATACTTGTGGAGTAGATAATGAAAATCTAGTTATTACTGTAGTAAACGGTGGTGGTGGAGGAGGTGGTCCAACTTCAGATCTTGAAGTTGTAAAAACTGCAGACAAAACTACTGTAAATCCTGGAGATACAGTTACATATACTCTTGTTCTTACAAACAAAGGTCCAAATGATACAAACGGTGTTGGTCTTTCAGATGTTTTGCCTTCTACACTTACACTAGTTTCTGCAACTTCTACAACAGGAGTATTTGCAACAACTACTGGTTTTTGGACAGTTGGTAATCTTCTAAACAATGCTTCAACAACGCTTACTATCGTTGCTACTGTAAACAGTGATACTTTTGGTCAGAAAATTGTAAACACTGCGACAGCATCTTCAACGATTTCAGATCCTAATTCTGGAAATAACACTGGTACATTTGAAATAAATGTTAACCCAGCACCTACAGGAGGATGTACTTCTAACTGTGGAGGCGGAGGTGGTGGTGGAGGAGGTGGAGGGGGCGGAAATGGTCCTATCTCAACATATGTTCCAGTAAACGGAACAAATCCAACTGTTGTAACTGTGCCAAATAGTTGTTACTACTTGCTAGATTATCTTCGAAAAGATTTCAACAACAACCCAGTAGAAGTTAAAAAACTACAAGTATTTCTACGAGACTTGGAAGGCTTCAAGTCACTACAAGTAACAGGAGTTTATGACGACCAAACTATTACTGCTCTAAATGCATTTCAAGATAGATACAAGGGAGATATTTTGACACCTTGGGGACACAAAGCACCTACTTCATATACATATATTCTTACAAAGAAAAAAGTAAACGAAATATACTGTAAGATGGCATTTCCAGTAACTGCCGCACAGCAAACAGAAATAGATACATATAGAAACTTTCTACAAGGTTTGAGAGATGCCGGAGTAGTACTTCCTACAGAAGATGTTACACCAGCAAAACCTATAAATTCTGGTACTCCAACAAAACCTATAATAATTGACGGGCAAGTTGGTACAAATGTAGATACTGTAAATGATGACAAGGTTTCATTAGGAACTTTGGCAGGTTACTCATCAAGTACACAAAAGTTCGTTAACAGTTTGACTGCAAACGTTATCGCATCTGGTAAGAAGTTCCTTAACTCATTTTTGGGACTATTCTCATGGCCATTTGGAAAAGATGGAGTAGATGAAAATGCAAACCAATGCGTAGAGGGAGGTTTCTACGGAATCAGTTGGTTAAACTATATTCTAATCATAGTAATAATCATTCTTTCATACCTATGGTATAGAGAATATAAAAACAATAGAAAGATAGACGAGTTAAACAAGGAGATAAACCTACAATAAACAACAAAAAGAAAAGAACCGGCACTTTGGCCGGTTCTTTTCTTTTTGTACCTCTGAAAAATATATTACAACTTTTTATTTTAATTTCAAGTTTCCTTCCGCGATTATTTTGCTTTGGTTTGCAATAATGTTAGGAAAAACAAGACTTTTTATGTAGGTAGCGCAGGCAATCATAATACTGTTATCTGTGGACAACTCGTTTGTTGGTACATTTAAAGATAGATCTGGATATTTGCTTACGAGGTTGCTAAATTCTTCACGGATTTTTCTATTTGCAATAACTCCTCCAGCGATTATTAAGCTTTTAAAGTTTTTTTGTTCTAACACTTTTTCTATTTTATGAGTTAAGACTTCCACAACAGCGTCTTCAAACTCTCTGGCGATATCGGCTTTTTCTTCTGCTGAAATGGTTTCTGGTTTTAAGTCAAAATTGTCTCTTATGTAGTACAAGACTGCAGTTTTTAGACCAGAAAAAGAGAAATTTGAGTTGTTTGAAGAAAGCATTGGTCTGGGTAGTTTTGCTACTTTTGGAAGGTGATTTTCTCTAGCCATTTTTGCTAGTTTGGAAATTTCAGGTCCTCCTGGGTAGGGTAGACCAAGTAGTCTTGCGACCTTATCAAAGGCTTCACCAACTGCATCATCCACGGTTTGACCTATTATTTTATAAGATCCCCAAGAGTCTATTTCTACTATTTCTGTGTGACCTCCAGAAATAAGTAAAGACAGGGCAGGGAATAGAACTTTTTTATCGCTGTCTATTAGTACAGAAGTTATGTGACCCTCCATGTGGTTTGCCGGAACAACCGGAATATTCCACACTTTTCCAAGTGCTATTGCAAAACTAATTCCAACCCAAAGTGCTGGTTCAAGTCCTGGACCAGAAGTAACGGCTATGAGGTCGATGTCTGGTTTCTCGATATTTTCAAGTAGCGTTTTAAAAGGCATAAATAAACCTTCCTCACGTTCTAGGATCTCTTCAATTTCTTTCCAGTTATTAAATTGCTCGGAGTCCGTTGTTTTATAGAAACCTGAGTCCTTCAAAACTTTTTCTAGGATAGGGGGTAGGTTTTTTGCATGCTCTCTTTTTGCAAGCATTGGGAAAACCCCGCCGAATTCTTTATGAATCTCAATTTGAGAAAATAATCCGTTTCCAAGTATAGAAAAAGTGGGGTTTTCTAGACCACCTGAGGCTTCTACTATACTGACTGCTGTTTCGTCGCAGGACGTTTCTATGGAAAGGATTTTCATCTGTGCGGGATGCAGGATTCGAACCTGCCACCTAGTCAACGTCAATGACTCGCTCTAGCCAAATGAGCTAATCCCGCAAAAGGGGAAGTCGACCCTTACAGGGAATCTTTCCCCACAGGAACGGTACACCTTTTCTGTTTTTACTTCGTAAAACTATCAAAGGTCTTCGATTCCCCACGTAGAGTCACCCCGGACTCTACTGTGTGGCAAAGCTTTTTTGCTTCGCTAAAAATCTGTGACCTCACGGGGAATCGAACCCCGATTGCAGCCTTGAAAAGGCCGCGTCCTAACCGTTAGACGATGAGGCCAAACACCTAAAATACACTGCAAAACTATAGCATTTTTTGTAAAAAAAGCAAAAAAAATGACTTATCCACTTTTTAAGGATTTGACATATTTTGTGCAGAGGAGTAGAGTTTAGTTGTGAGTTAGGTTCGAGTCTGGTTCTTCTGAAAGCTCCACAGCTTTCAAAAAAACCAGACAGAGTTCCTTCCGTCACAGCCGTTCTTTGGTCGCTACTCTCCCCAGAGTAAACGACAACCCCTCCATCTTCGGATGGACCACAAGATTCGGGCGCCTCCCTTCGGGTTGAGGCGCCCTTTTACTTATGTAAAAAATTCAACATTAATACCAAGTAATTATTTAAAACATTGCGCAGGAAATTAGAAAATAACGACGAGTGAAAATAAGCCTGAAGTACTGTTTGAGCACTTGCGATTAAAATATACTGCAAGGCGAGTTTGCGAGAAGGCTATGTAATGAGGAGATTATTTTCTTGATTTGCGAGCATAGGAAAATCTTACCAAAGATTTATCTGTGTTTTAAATAATTACTTGGTATGTAATTCCATGTAGATATCCTCTAGCGCCTTCACCGCATCTCCTGAGGCAATGTTGTTTTGGTGGTATAGACCATCTGTACAGTCTCCTGCTGCCCATATTCCCGCTACATTTGTTTTCTGGTTTCTAGGGTCGACTGGGATTTGTCCTATTTGGTTTAACTCTAAAACATTTTTTGCAAAATATGTTGTAGGGATAAGTCCGATTTCCACAAAGACAGCTGCAACTTCTAGTTCTGTGGTTTCTTTTGAAACTGCGTCTTCAAAAACAATAGCGTTTACAAACTTTTCACCCTTAACTTCTTTTGTAACTGCATTTAGAATAATTTTAAACTTTGGATTTTGTTTTAGTTTTTCTATTGTGATTTCATCACCACGAAGAGTTTCAGTTCGGTTTAAAAGAGTAACACTTTTACAGTAGGCGAGTAGTTGGGCAGATGTTTCTAGGGCCGCATTTCCACCTCCAACTACTACTACGTCTTGGTCAGCAAAAAGTGGTCCATCGCATGATGCGCAATATGTAAGACCTTTATTGTCATAAACATCAGCGCCAGGAACTTCTAGTTTTCTTCTTGTGCTACCTGTTGCGACCAAAACTGTTTTTGTATCATGACTACCTGTGCCTGAAACTACAGTAAAACCGCCGTCCACTTTTTGTATATCTTTTACGTGTTCCTCTAGAACAGATACTGTGTCTCCAGCATATGCCAAAAGGTGCTGTTTTAGGGCTTTTGCGAGGTCAGAACCGCTTATTTTGACTGTTCCTATCCAGTTTTCAATACCTTCAGAAACAACTGACTGACCGCCAAATTCAGGGGTTATAAGTAGTGTTTTAAGTTTCTTTCTTGCTGCATAAACACCTGCAGAAACACCAGCTGGCCCACCTCCCACAATGATTAAATCGTATGTCATAGTTAGTTAATTTGTTTTCCTTCCTCAATAATATCTCTGACCTCCTCAATAGCTGCATTCCATCCATTACAATCAGCTGCCGGGTCTAAAATTAGTGTATCTACGTGTGAATCATTTTCCCTTCTTACTTCTTCAGTATCAATTTCCCAATTATCTTTTATTCTGTTTAAAAAAATTAACGCGTATGTTGCTTGGTGTATTGAAGTGTTCAAGGTTTCATCAGTTCTAGATTTGTCATAAAAGGCCTGTAGGTCTTTTAGTCTTTGTTTTATTTCAGATACTTTATTTGTATAAAATTCTTTTTGTGAAGGACTTAATTCAGGCAGACTAAACTTTTCGTGTTTGTAATTAAATACCGCTTGAGGTATTTCAGGATTATATTCGCTCATAAAACAAAGTATATCAGGATTTTGGAACCAAGAAAATAGCCCCAGATGTTGGGAGCAGGATAGTTTTTAGGGGAGATGTACTTGTCGCACATTGAGTGAAAAAACTTGAACTGCAACAATGCAAATGGGTTATTTTATTGTGTTCTAATTATTTTAGCTTTGATCGGCGTAGGAATGCGGGTACAGCACCCCACTCATCATCCTCGTCGTCAGTAACTTTTTTAGTTTCGTCTGTTGCTGTAGTTTGTGCAGGAATAGAGTTGTATATTTTACCTTTTTCTTCTGGTGCTACTACTTTTTCAGGTTGTGAAATTGGTGCCGATTGGAATAGAGTTTTCTTTGTAAAACTTTCAGGAAAACTAGATGCGATAACAGTAATTTTTACTTCGCCCTTCTTTAGTTTGTCATCTTTTACTGTACCAAAGATAATTTTAGCATTTTGGTCTACTGATTCTGTGATGATCTTTGCTGCGTCTTGAATCTCGAACATTCCCAAGTCTTCACCACCGGCGATAGAGAACAGAACACCTTTGGCACCGTTTATTGAAACTTCTAGAAGAGGGGAGTTAATCGCCATTTTAGCGGCTTCTTCGGCTCGCTTTTCACCCGTTGCTTTACCAATACCCATAAGTGCAGAGCCAGCATCTGCCATAACCGCTTTGATATCTGCAAAGTCAATGTTAATGATACCAGGGGTTGTAATAAGGTCAGAAATACCTTCTACAGCAGACTTCAAAACATCATCACAAGTAGCAAAAGCATTTTTTGCTGTAGTTTCTTTTGATATAGTTGAAAGTAGTCTGTCGTTTGGAATAACGATAATAGCATCTACTGCTTGGCGTAGTTCTTCTAGTCCTGCTTCGGCAAGTTTCATTCTTTGTTGTCCTTCAAAGAAAAATGGTTTTGTTACAACACCTACAGTAAGAGCACCCATCTCTTTTGAGATTTTTGCAACAATTGGTCCTGCACCAGTTCCAGTTCCACCCCCCAAACCATAAGTAATGAAAACCATATCAGCACCTTTTATAGCTTCCTGGATTTCTTCTTTTGTTTCTTCTACTGCTCTTCTACCAAGTTCTGGGTTCATGCCGGCACCTAGTCCTCGTGTAAGGTTTTTACCAATGTGTATTTTTCTTTTTGCTAGAGAGTGATGAAGATCTTGTGAGTCTGTGTTTACAGCGATAAAATCAACCCCTTTTACTTTGGAGTTTATCATGTAGTTCAGAGCATTCTTTCCAGAACCTCCAACACCAATGACTTTTATCCTCGCGAATGTTTCAACATCTGGTTTGATTTGCGGCATAATTTTGCGGTTAAATTTATTAGATGACAGTACTATAGCACTAAAGTCTGTAAATAAAAACAATTGACCACGGGGTCAATTTGTGTTTGATATTTTCATTAAAAAACGGCTTAAATAAAGGGTATTATGGTGAAAATTGTTTTATCCAGTTAAATATCTTGTTCCACAACTTGTATCCACTATGTCTTATGCCTAAATTGGTTTTTTCTTCTTTTGAAAAGCCTAAAACACAAAGTCCGTATGCCACCGCCCAAGTAGCGTCTTTCATGTTTGTTTTTTGTTCAGAAATATTGAGTGTTGCTATACGTGAAGGTAGTTTTAGTGCTGCTTTTGCAAAATCTTCTATGGTGCCGATACCTCCACCACCTCCTGTTATAAATATTCCTGCAGGTAGTAGGCCGTTTCTACCGATTTTTTTCAAATGGTTTTCTATAAGTTCGAACATGTCAGTAAGTCTTGCTGAAACTATCTCTTCGAGTTTCTTTTTTGGATAACTAC
The DNA here is from genome assembly GCA_964596875.1 of uncultured Candidatus Saccharibacteria bacterium. Lineage (GTDB taxonomy): Bacteria > Patescibacteriota > Minisyncoccia > Phycocordibacterales > DATDWN01 > C7867-006. Next base: position 12,784 of record CAZQVT010000008.1, read on the forward strand.
CGGAGCCAATAGCACCTATTTTTATATTTTCTGCTTCTTCAAGTGGGATTTTCAGACCTAAAGCAATATCGTTTGTAATATCTGTTCCACCGATAGGGAAAACTTCCATTGAAATAGGAATATTGTTTTCAAAAACTACGATAGACATTGTTTCTGAACCAATATTTGCCAGCACACACCCTGCCATTTTTTGTGTTTTAGAAAGTGTTACAAAAGAGGCTGCAATAGGTGAGGCCATTACATCGATAATATCTATGCCCGTAGCGTCTACTGCTTCTAATAGGTCGTTTAGGTGTGGCTCAAGACAAGTTACAAAAAGCATTTTAACTTCCAGTTTTGTGCCCCGCATATCCAATGGGCTTTTTGTAAGTACTGACTTTCCATCTATTTTGTACGAAAGGGGAATACTGTGAAGAATTTTCTGATTCTGGATTTGGTTTGTGGGTATGTTTTCCTCACAGTTACTGTTTGCTTTTTCTATATCAAGATCAGAAATATGCAGGTCCGCTCGACTAACTATGGTCATGCCTGTAGAAGTGCAACTGCCCAGACCTATGCCTCCTATGGAAATATATGCTTTGTGGATTTTTATGCCTGAGGCTTTTTCTGCTAGTTTTACTGCTTGGTTTATACTGTTTGTTACTTCAATACTGTTTACAATATAACCATGACGCATGCCTTTGGACTCGGCTATGCCAGTGCCTATTATTTTTGTGGTATTTTTGCCGTTTAGATTTACAAGTTCAGAAACAACCACTTTTACTTGGTATGTTCCAATATCTATTCCAACTGTTGTATTGCGTAGCATCTATAGTAAAAGCAGATTGGAAGTCTCGTTGAGTCATAATTTTTATGGAACATCGCGGAACCTGTGAAAAGGTGAGCGCGAAGAAAATTTTCAGTAGAAAATTATTCTGTTTCCAGAAAAGTTATGATGAGAAAGAGACTTCAGAAGTATTTTTTTTAAATACCAAATTTATTTGAAAATTTCTTTTCTGCTTTGTCCATTGTACTACCATGTTCCATTCCTTTCAAATGTAGACAAGCGTGGATAAATAAATATGCGACAAAATCTTTGTAATTTTTATCAAATTTTGGTGCTTCTTTTTTTGCAACATGAGGGTTTATAAAAATCTCTCCAGAATTTTTGTCTAATGGGAAAGAAAGCACGTTTGGTGTGTAGTCTTTATTTCTATATATTTTATTTAGCTCTTTCGACTTTCTGTTGCCACAAAAAACCATAGAAAGTTCATATTTTTCACCTAGAATTTCTTCTTTAATCTTATCAAAAGGCACTCTTGGCAGAGTGCTTTTTGTCATATTGAGTATTTGGAAGTTCTCACTCATTGATTATTTCTTTCCTCCTCTTGTGTGTTCTGTCATCTTACCAAGTTTGATAAGTTCCGCTACTTCCTCTCTTTTTCTTAGAGTTTTTAGGGCTTTCTTTTGTCTAACATAAGGAGAAAGTTTTCGAGTGGCGTATCTAAGACTTCTTACTCTAGGCAAAACACCAGATCCTTGGACCTTTTTTGTGAATCTTCTTATAAGATTTACGTTATTTTCACTGCCGTTTTTTACTACTTCTGCATTTATCATATGGGGGATATTCTATCATAAGACACTAAAATGTTCAATACTGCCTATTTTGAGGCCTTTAGACCCTTTAAATACTTAGCCAAATCCTTTAGACTTACGGTTTCCTGCTTGCGACTTATTATGTCTCGCACGACCATACTGTCTTCCATGGCTTCTTTTTGTCCCATTATTAGAACATGAGTCGCTTTCATGTATTCTGCACCAGAAAGCTGTCCGGTTATCTTGTCTTTGGTTATTGAGTGGTATATAGGGATTTTGTGTTTTCGAAGCATTTCCACAACATTTAGGGCCTTTAGTTTTGCTGTGTTTCCTAACTGAACTAGGTAGAATTTTGGTTTTTTAATATTTTTAACTATAACTTTCTTTGCCAAGTCCTTATTTTTCTTTACCATTATTGTGGCGCCAACTGTCGGGATCTCTCTTTTTGCACCTAGTTTTTTACCAAGACTATTGTATCTGTAACCGTAGGCTAGAAGTTCGCCTTGTTCTGTAGAGTCTGGCGCAACCAGAGTTCTTATTTCAAAAGTAGTAAAAGTTGCAAATAGCTTGTTGGAAATTACACTGGAGTTTATTTTGTAGTTTACTCCAAAGGCTTCCAAACTTTCCAATACTTCCTTGAAATGTAGTCTACCGTTGTCAGAAAGTGTGCCCACATTTTGCGGTGCTGTTTTTAGAAACTCTTTTACGTCAGGAGTGTTTAGTTTTAGTAAAGAATAAAGATTTTTCTTGAAATCTTGTTTCGATTTTGCAGAAAGTAGGTGACCATTTTTCCTGAAATGTGTGTTCATCTCCCTTTCGAAACGGTTCACAGACTCTCGGTCGCCGATACTGTTTATGTCTATGCAAATATCCTTGTATCCAAGTTCTTCTAGGATAGAAATAACACATTTTAGGATTAAAGACTCACTAGTAGACTTGTTACTTCCCATTATTTCAAAACCATAAACTTCGTTTGAAGTTTTTTTCTTCTCTGCACCACCTAGAGGTTTTTTATAGTGAACACTTATTGGTTGTGGTTCTAGGTCAAATCTTTGCTCGATATACCATCTAGTTAGCGCTACTTTTTCGTGGCTGTCGGCATAGTGGTCGTGGTCTTTGAACTGTTTTGTTTTAGAAATATCGTCGTTTAAAACATCTGGTGCTTTTATGACACTAAAACCATAATGTATTGCTATTTCGCCAACCATATCTGTTGTCGGCAGGAGTTCCATTTTTGGTTTTTCTTTTGTTTTTGTCATAAGTTTTAATTATTACCTGGCATTAAACGGATTTTATTTAGTGGCCATAGTTGCAAGACTGGTCTACCTAAAATGAATTTTGTATCTAGTGGTCCCCAGTATCGAGAATCGAAACTATCTGCGCGGTTGTCTCCCATAACAAAGTATTCTGTCTCTCCAAGTTTTTTTGTAACTTCTATATCTGCTTTGTGTACTAAGTAAGGCTGGTCCACAAAGAAACCTTTAGGATTTTCATCGTTTATGATTTTTACGGCGTCTTTAGTAACTACTACAGTTTCACCTGGAAGACCAATGATTCTTTTTATAAAATTTTTACTTGGATTTTCTGGATATTTAAATACGACTACAGAGTTTCTCACGGGATGTTTTGCCTTGTCGGACAATTTGTCGACAATAAGATAGTCAGTTGTTTCAAAAGTTGGGTCCATAGACTTTCCATCTACCAAATATGGTTCTGCAACATAAACTCTAAAGGGGATTATTACTCCAAAAACTATTATGGCGATAGTTACTATTTCTTTGAAAATTTCTCTCCAGTTTATATGTTTTTTTTGAGAAATATTGTCTGCTTGCTCTAGTTTTTCTATAAGGTGAGGAGGTCTCGTACTTTCTACTGGTACTTTTTCATCATTCATATGCACTAGTATACAGGCAACGACTACTTGACGTAAAGAGTTTTATTGTGACTCGGTTGAATTTTGTTAAATATCATTTTTAGAGCAACCCCACAAAACCCCAGCAGGTTTTGCGGGGACAGTCCTCGGCCTCCATCCGTCAAGATGGAATGCCTTGACGGAACCAAGCTGGAGGCACTGCGGGGTCTCTAAAAATAATATTTAGCAAAATCTCCGGTTTCCGTTTTGTGTTATTTAGGATTATAATTTGAATGCAATCCGCGAAGCAGGTGAGGCTTGCGACTAAGCTGTACAAATAGTACAGTGCAGGAGCAACCGGAGTCTGCGACAAAGGAGTGCTTCAAATTTAAAACTAAATCATATGGCATATATATTTGTGGGGTTAGGAAATCCAGGTGAGGAATATAAAGAAACACGTCACAATACAGGTAGAATGCTTGTAGAATGGTTTGGAAAGGCATACGACGCCGAGTGGAAACTGGATAAAAAACTAAACGCGACTGTAGCAAAAATAAAGGTGGGTAAAACACCTGCAGTTTTGGTTTTGCCAGAAACTTTTATGAACAACTCGGGTAAAAGTGTAAAACCTCTTATAACTTCACTTAAGGGTGCAGAAAAACTTATGGTTTTGTACGATGATCTAGATCTACCTTTTGGTACAAACAAAATCTCTTTCAATAAATCTTCGGGTGGTCATAGGGGACTAGAGTCAATCATAAAAGCTATTAAAACAGAAAAGTTTGCAAGAGTTCGTGTGGGTATTTCTCCTAAAACACCAAGTGGAAAAATAAAAAAACCAAAAGGTGAGGACGCGGTTACAAAAGTAATAATGGGCAAATTTAAAGACGAAGAAATAAAGGAACTTAAAAAGCTTTCAAAGAAACTAAACGAAGCTTTAGAAACTTTTGTAAATGAGGGTCTTGAAAAAGCCATGACAACATTTAACTAAAACAAAAACGACCTTTCGGTCGTTTTTGTTTTGTTCTTTAGTTTTTTTTAGTCTTTCTTTGATGGATCAACAAATGACAATGTCATTTTTTGTTCTTTAGCATCAAAAACTCCTATCTTAAACTTGTAACTCTTACCAAGTTCTAGTGCGGCATGAAGTTTTTCATCTGAACCAAACTCTGAGATGTGTACAAGTCCTGCGATACCTTCCTCAATAGATGCAAGGGCTCCGTGTTTGTTGAATTTGATAACAACTCCAGAAACAATATCGTCTTTCTTATATTTTTTCTCTGCTTCTTTCCAAGGGTTTTCTTTCAAAGCTTTGATAGATAGAGAAATCTTTCCATCCTTGATTTCGATTATCTTTACTTTGATTTTCTCACCGATGTGGAAAAGAAGTTTAGGATTTTCTACTAGTGCCCAGTCGATTTCAGAAATGTGTACTAGACCCTCTAGACCTTCTTCTAGTTTTACGAATACTCCAAAGTCTACCATTCCTGTAACTTCACCAGTAACTTCGTCGTTAAGTTCGTATTTACCAATGATGTAGTCTTTGTTTTTCTGTTCAGGGTTCTTCTCAGAGAAGATAAGTTTACCTTCCTTTGGAGA
>CAZQVT010000009.1:0-16529 GCA_964596875.1 uncultured Candidatus Saccharibacteria bacterium
GTGAGACAGGTTGGTCTCCTATCTACTGTAGGCGTTGATTCTTGAGAAGATTTGCCCCTAGTACGAGAGGACCGGGGTGAACTGACCTCTGGTGTGCCTGCTGTTTTGCCAAAAGCACCGCAGGGTAGCTAAGTCGGGAATGGATAAACTCTGAAAGCATCTAAGAGTGAAACCAACTTCAAGATTAGGAATCGTTTGAGGCCCGTGAGAGATGATCACGTGATAGGCACTAGGTGGAAGCATAGCAATATGTGTAGCCGAGGTGTACTAATTAGCCGATTTCTATTAGGAAATTTAACCGCCACTACTTTGTTCTGTTACATGGAATGAATTCCATGACGTTTTACTTTTGAAAATTGAATATAAATTTGGAATTCAAAATCCAACTTTTAGTTTTGGTGCCTCAACGCGAGGGTCCCGCCTTACAGGCGCTGTATACCTTTCGCGGTTGAAGCGCTCAAGGTCTTGCGAAGTGATAAAATCACTTCTCACCCGTTCCATTCCGGAACCGGAAGCAAGCCCAGTAGTGAAATTAAAAAAGTTGAAAGTTGAATATTTTGTTTTGGTGGCTTGACGTGAGGGTCACACCCGTTCTCATTCCGAACACGGAAGTTAAGCCTCATAGTGCCGATGGTACTCGTAAGGGGAGAGTAGGTAGCCGCCAGAACAAAGTATTCAACTTTTTTAATTTCTACTACTGGGTTAAGCACTCGTAGTGCCTATGGTACTCGCGGGGGCTGAAGTTGGGATAGGGACCCAACAAAGAACCTTGCCTAGATTTTTCAGAGCATAGCGAATGAAAAAGCTGACAAGGTGTACTGTTCCTGTAAGGAAAGTAGGGGCGCCAGAACTAAGTGTTGGATTTTTTCGTACCCAAAAGTGGTATAATGTTTGCATGACAACAATAAATGCTTTGGGTAAAACTTTCGGTGCGTTTTTTTTCTTTATTTCTTTACTTTTAATCTATAAATTAGCTACCAATTCTTCAGGATCATATTATGAACTTAGTGTGAGGAGTGCTCCAGTAATTTTGGCCACTTCCGCTTTTGTATTTTTCTTATTATCAGTTTTTTTATTTAGATATAAAACAATGCAGGTGGATACTGCGAGCCAAATGATAAATATTAGAATTGTAAAGTTTATTTTTATTTTTTTAGGTATTTACACTCTTTATCAACTAGTTGTGATTTTAGTAAACCCGTGGACCTTGGTTGTTTTTTTAGAGCTAAATATTTCAATGCAGTCACTTGTTACTATATTGTATTTAATATTATTAATTGTAAAACCAATTATATATTTTTCAATACCGTATTTAATAAATAAAAATTATAAATGGTCTATATGGCTAGGTATGGGATCGTTGTCACCGGTGCTTTATGATGTGTATCGAATTATTGTAACCTTCTATTATTTAAGATTTCATCCCTACGACTCGTTCTCAATATTACCAAGCTACTCAGTTATTGTGTTCCCAGTAATAATCATTATTTTGTCTTTGTTTTCTGTTATTGTTTTATACAGTCTACGAAAAACATTCGATCCAGTCACTAGAAACTAGCCATTGTTCGGGTTATACTATCCTATATGTCATGGGCAGCAAGAAGAAGACTTATATACGGTGGGATCGCGCTTATTTTGCTTGCACTGTTTTCTACTCTTGTGTTTTATAAAGTTTTTTATAAAACGCCTTCTTGTTCAGATGGATATAAAAATGGCGATGAAAAAGGTATAGACTGTGGGGGAAGTTGTACAAACCTTTGTAGCACTGACACACTGCCACCCTTAGTTTTGTGGTCCAAGATTTTCAATATTTCAGGTGATGTTTATACTGCGGTAGCTTATGTCGAAAACCCAAACATAAATTCAAAAAATCCTGCAGTAAAATACGAATTCAAGATCTATGATGACAGCAACAAAGTTATTACAGTAAAAGAAGGCGTAACTTCAATTCCAAAAGGTAAAAAGTTTGCTGTTTTTGAAAACGGTATCGTGCTAAAAGGCTCGAAACCAAAAACTGCAGATATCGAGTTTACAGAATACTCTGCATGGCAAAAAGATCCAACTCCTGAACCCAAAATAGATTTAAACTACGGAGCACTAAGTTCTACAACTACAGCACCTAGAGTTACAGGAACTATAACAAACAACAGTACAGTAAGTGTTCCTGAAATAGAACTAGCAGTATTTATTTTGGATGGAAATGAAAACGTTGTTGCTGCTAGTAGATCTTTTGTCGACAACCTAACGCGTAAAAGTACACAGGATTTTGTATTCACATGGCCGAAACCTTTTAACCTAGGAGTAGAGGCATGTGTGGCACCACTAGATATAGTTTTGGCTTTGGACAAGTCTGGAAGTATGCGAAGTGAAGGGCTATTCCCACCAGAACCTTTTACTACTGTTACAAAAACCGCTAAAAACTTTGTAAAAAACCTTACACAAAATGACCAGGTTTCAGTGGTTGCTTTTGGAACACTTTCTAAACTTGAAAGTACTCTGACAAAAGACAAAGACGTTGCAACTCTTTCTATAGAAAACCTGTTTCTAAGTACCACAACTCAGGAACAAACAAATATTACTGGAGGACTACAAAATGCAATGGATGAACTTTCTTCAGGTAGAGCAAGAACAGATAGTAAAAAAGTCTTAATACTTTTGACAGACGGTATTCCAACTGAGCCAACTAAAATAGGGGAAGTGGATTATCCTAGTACTTCGGCTCAAGCACTCGCTTCACAGGTAAAAGCACAAGGTATAAATGTGTTTACTATTGGACTCGGTAAAAATGTAAGTGACGGATTTCTAAAGTCTTTGGCAACAGATGATAGTCACTATTTCTTTGCTCCAAGCAAGGAGACTCTGGCGGGCATTTATAGCACTATTTCTTCTAGTTTGTGTGAGAAGAAACCGAATGTAGTTCAAGTAATGTATAGGATATTGAAATAGTCCTCCTTCACACTTATGTTTTCTATAAAAAATATTTTTAAAAATATAGACTGGGTTTTGTTTATAAGTTGCATACTTATTTCTCTTGCTGGGCTTATTACAATGAACTCTTTTACGGGGGTAAGTAGTTATTTTAGTCGTCAGATTGTTTGGATATCTGTTTCAGCCTTGGTTTTTATTTTTGCCAGTGGGGTAGACTGGAGTTTTTTAAAAAACTCCAGAATCATAGTAGGTCTTTTTATGTTCTCTACTTTACTGCTTTTCATGTTGTTTGTTTTAGGAAGTGTTTTCAAGGGGGCACAAAGTTGGTTTGATCTCGGGGCATTTTCTTTCCAACCTGTGGATGTAGTAAAACTTGTTGTCATTTTGCTTTTGTCCAAATATTTTTCTAGAAGACACGTAGAAATAGCCAATGTTAGGCATATTTTAGTATCCGGGCTTTATGTTTTTGTTGTGTTTGTTTTGGTTTTACTTCAGCCTGACTTTGGTTCAGCAATAATTATTTTTGCGGTTTGGTTCGGGATGGTTTTGGTTTCGGGAATCTCTAAAAAGCATTTGTTTGCAGTTTTCTTTTTGGGAGCTGTAGTTTTCGGTGGACTCTGGATGTTTGCATTTAAACCATACCAAAAAGCCAGAATCATGACTTTTCTAAACCCCCTAACAGACATTCGTGGAACGGGCTACAATGCTTACCAGTCAACTATTGCTGTAGGTTCAGGCCAGATGTTCGGAAAGGGGATCGGATATGGAACTCAGTCGAAACTCCAGTTTCTCCCAGAGTATCAAACAGATTTTATTTTTGCTGCTTTTGCAGAAGAGTGGGGTTTTTTTGGAGTGGCACTACTTCTTATTTTGTACGGTGTTGTTATGTGGAGAATATTAAAAATATCTTCGCAAGGCGGAAGCAATTTTGAAATGCTTTTTGGACTGGGGCTTGTAATACTTTTTTCGGTACATGCAATAATCCACATAGGTATGAATATTGGTTTGCTTCCAGTTACAGGAAATACCTTACCATTTATGAGTTACGGGGGAAGTCACTTGATGTCAGAGTTTCTAGGGTTGGGGATACTTATGGGGCTCCGAAAAAATAGCAGAAGTGTGCACAAAGAAGTAGCTCAGAATGAAGTATTTATATAGTTACCTGTATAAGGCTAGGGTTTTCTTTATCATTTGCTCAATATCAAAATCCTTCTCTATTTTTTGTTTAAGTTTTATGCCAAAGTCTTTTCGTTTTTCTGGGTTTTTTATTAGTAGTTCTAGGGCTTTTGTTATTTCTCCAACGCTTCCTTTTTTTACTAGTATTCCATTTTTGCCAGTATCTATCATATCTGGTATGCCACCTATGTTACTTGCTATTACTGGAACTCCCGCACCACCAGCCTCCATTATGGCGTAAGGCAAACCTTCTTTTACGGATGTCAGAGTAAAAATATCAAAGGCTTTTACATACAAGTTTGCAATGTCTATTGAACCTAGCAGAAAAACTTTGTCTTGCAAACCTTTTTCAAAAATAAAACTTTCTAGGTTTTCTTTTTCTTCGCCCCCTCCTATAACAAAAAATACAAAATTAGTTTTAATCTCTGAAAGAGCGGAGATAGCATATTTCAGTCCTTTGTTTTTTGTTAACTCCGATATTGTTCCTATCCATACTGTATCTTTTGGAAAGTCATTTGCGGTCAGGCCCACTCTATGTAGCAATGCGTCTCTTACTATCTCTTTATCTATGTAGTTTATTTTACTTATACCATTTCTTATGAGCACGATTTTATTTTCAGAAACAAAAGGCATTTTTTGTGCTTGGCTTTTTTCACTTTTACTTATAACAATAGTTTTATCCGTAAAAAGAACGGTAATCCAAGAGAAAAACCATATTAAAATTTTTGAAAATATATTTCGGTTTTCGTTGAAACTCCAGCCGTGAACAGTCTGTATCGTTTTTGGTATCAAAAGTAGTCTGGCTATGACACTACCAAGGCCAGAGGCTTTTGGGCTGTTTAGGTGAAGAACATCTGGTTGTATTTTCCTAACCAAGTTAAACATTTCTATAAAACTTTTTATTTCAGAAAATATAGAAATATCTCTCTGTAGAGAATTTACCTCGTAAACTTTTATATTTTTTTCTTCGAGTTTATTTTTTAAAATACTGCCTTTTCCAACTATTACAAATACTTCGTATTTGTCTTGGGGTAAAGAAGTTGCTAGGGCAAATAGGTATTTTTGTGCACCACCCCAGACACCTTTTGTTATCAAGTAACAAATTTTTGTTTTAGATTTTGAGACTTTTCGGTCTTGCATATTGGTAAATTTTAGCATACTATTGTTTTCATTACACATTTTTATATGAGTAGTCTATCTAAAAAAGAGGCGGTTACACTTTTTCTCGGTGACATTTTTTTCTTTGTTTTGTCATTGTGGGGTTCTTTGTATCTGCGTTTCACTGAGGTCCCAACTTGGGAAAGGTTACATGTTCACATAGTTCCTTTTTCAATACTTTTTGCTATCTGGATTTTGGTTTACTTTATTGCAGGTTTGTATGAAAAACATACTTTGCTTTTGAAAAGTAAACTACCAAATATTATTTTTAACACTCAAGTTGTTAACAGTATATTGGCGATAGTATTTTTTTACGCAGTTCCTGTTTTTGGAATTACTCCAAAAACTATTTTGTTTATCTATTTAGTTTTGTCTTTCGGTTTTATTCTTTTTTGGAGAATATACGGTGGTGGGCTTTTGAGCGAAGGAGAAAAACAGCCAGCACTCCTTATAGGAGCAGGGGATGAGATGAAAGAACTTTTACACGAAGTAAACAACAACAGTAGGTACGATCTTGGTTTCGTTTCTTCTATAGATGTTTCAAGTATTGATTCTGTAGATGTTCAGGAGGATATAGTAAAAACTGTTTATTCTAATAATATAAAAATAATCGCTATAGATTTTTCTCATGAAAAAATCGCGCCTCTTTTGCCTCACTTATATAATCTTATTTTTTCAAAAGTAAAGTTTATAGACTCACATAAAATTTACGAGGATATTTTCGATAGAATACCACTTTCTCTGGTTACTTATAGTTGGTTTTTGGAGAATATTTCTACAACTTCATCTTTTGCTTATGATTTTCTAAAAAGGGTAATGGATATAGTACTTTCGGGTATTTTGGGTGTAGTTTCGCTCACGTTTTATCCTTTTGTTTGCATTGCTATAAAACTAGATGATGGCGGACAGATTTTTATTGTTCAGGAAAGAGTGGGTAAAGACGGAAAAATTTTTAAACTCTACAAATTTAGAACATATATGTTTGCCGACTCTACAATACACGCAAGAAAAGAAAATACGGTTACAAGAGTTGGAAAGTTTCTTCGAAAAAGTCGCATAGACGAGTTGCCTCAACTTTGGAATGTGATTTTGGGTGACCTTTCGCTTATTGGACCAAGACCAGAGTTGCCAAGTGGTGTCGCCTTGTATGACAAAGAAATCCCATACTACAATATACGACACCTTATAAAACCTGGACTTTCAGGTTGGGCGCAAACTCACCAAGAAAACCATCCACATCATGGTCCTGGGGTTAGTCAGACAAAAGAAAAACTAACATACGATATTTACTATATTAAAAATCGCTCTTTCTGGTTGGATATTAAAATTGCACTAAAAACTATAAAAGCATTGCTTTCAAGAAGTGGAATATAGCCATTGTAGGTGAGTGTTGTTGTGTTATTATTATTGGATATGAATATTGGTGATAAGGTTATAAGTTTTTATAAAAGAGTGAGGCTTAACCCAGATCCAGACGTTTTTACTGCACTTGTAGTGGTGTGCATAATATCTCTTTTACTTGGTTTTTATAATAACTACCAGATAAGAAATGGGAGTTTTGCTTCTGCAAATTTAACAGCAGAGGGTAAAAAGGTTTTACCACTAAAAAATTTAATAAAAAATATTAGTTCAGATGCAGAACGAGTAGGAAACAAAAATGCAAAAGTCGTTGTGGTGGCATTCGAAGATTTTCAATGCCCTTATTGTAAAAAATTCCACGATGAAACATATGACAAGTTGAAAAAAGAATTTATAGATACAGGAAAAATACTTTTTGTTCATTATGATATGGCTTTCTTGGGACCAGAGTCTACTTCTGCAGGAGAGGCATCACTTTGTGCGGCAGAACAAGGTAAGTTTTGGGAGTATAGAGATGTTTTGTATAAAAACCAAGTCTCAGAACACAATGTTGGAAACTTTAATGATGAAAATCTTTTGAAATTTGCGAAAAGTATTGGCCTAGATGGAAGTAAGTTTAGTGAATGTGTGAGTGCAGATAAATATGTGGATCAGATAAACGGTGCCAGGTCTTTTGCGGAAAGTTATGGTATCGGCTCCACCCCAACTTTTGTAGTTAACGGTGAAATGATTAGAGGAGCAAGGCAGTATGCAGAGTTTAGTACAGTTATTAATAATGCATTAAAATAATTTAAATATATGGAAGATACAAATAACGTAAATAACAATAGTAAAACAGTTTGGCTCACAATAATTTTTGTAGTTGTTGCTTTTGGAGTGCTGTCACTTTTAGGAACAAATCCACTAAGTTTTTTAAGTAAAAAACAGGAGGTTAAAAAAGAACAGCCTAAGGTAGAAGAACTTTCTATAGATAAGGATATCGCATCTTTGGAGAGTAGATCTAAATTTCCTAGTGTAACAGTAAAAAGTTCTGTTGACTCTGGAGTAAGTTCGCTTTCAAAAGATTTGGCGGGAATAGTTTTGTCAGGAGCAACTTCTGTAGTAGTGAAAAAGGAAACTTATACAAATGGAAATGGGGGATGGAGTATGTCTTATGTTTACCCAGAGAATGTAATGAATGCATATAACAAACTTTACACTGTGGTTCGAGATTTGGGATATAAGATTGATCTAGGTTCCAGAACTTTCAGTGCCGCTATCGTTTCTGGTGAAAGTTCAAAGTATAAAATAAAAGTTATTTCACAATATTTAGATGATAAAACTGCACAAGTCAGAATAACACTTTTAGAGAATAAATAGCCTTATTTTAAGCCAGGTTTAGCTTGGGGATAACTCACTTGACAATATTTTTATTTGCCGTATAGTCTGGTTAGAAAGTACATATACCCTTGGAAAGGAGGGTGCCCATGAAGTCCGTGAATTCGTTCGTCGTCGTCGCTGTCCTGACCAGTCTGGTTTCCGCTGGCTGTAACGGTCAGAGCAGTCCCACGTCACCTTCGCAGGTGACTACCACCCCGCCCGTCACGCCGGTGCCCTCTGGGCCCGTGCAGATCGCGAAGATGGAAGGGTTCGACATGAACCCCTTCGTGCCCAACCAGAACAACCCTGGTCCGGGTACGAAGTTCACCAGGACCTCCGACGATCTGGATGTTCGTATCGATCTCGGAACTCCCGGCGATTACAGCTTCATGGTGATCGTCCTGAGTGGCCAGACCGGCGATGCAGATCATCCGGTCGTGAACCTCTCTTTCACGCCGTTCACGTTCAGCGGAACGTCGGGAAGTGTCAAGGTGAGCTACGACAGTTCCAAGTGTTTCAAGGGGGAGTGCTTCCTGTACATCTCGAACAGGAGTTTCGTCCCCATCGTGAGGAACGACAAGAACCTCGCCAGGGTATACGGCACACCGGAGCTGTAAAATCGCTCCGATAACAACAGAGGCGCAAGACAAAGTTGATAACTGAGTCTTGCGCCTTCACGTTTGCATGCTAAAATATATTTATTATTTTGATAATTTAATAATAAATATGTCCTTTAAAAAAGTTTTCTCCTATTTTTTCTTTTTTTCTTTTTTTATATTTTTCTTTTTTTCTTTTAAACAAGTAGAAGCCATTGGTTTATATTGCCAAGATCCTGATTATTGTACTTTGCAGGGTGAATACGGACAATGTAATACCGCTGGACAAAGTTGGTGTGAGTGCGGTGACTTGATACCTTCATGTGACAGACCCGCGCAAGATAAGGAGTGTCGTGGTATTTACGGTAATTCACAGAATGCCTATTGTTACCCCGGCGGTACCTGTAATTGTACAACTCCACCTCCTATTGCGGGTTGTATGAACCCTCTAGCAGATAACTATAATCCATCTGCAACAACTGATAATAATAGTTGTGTTTTTACTCCACCACCAGGTTTTTACAACTTAAACTTTTGGGTAAAGGATCAAAATAATAGTGCTAGACAAGGAGCATTGGTAACTATTGGTCAAAATTTTGGTAACGGAACAACTAGAAACACTGACGGTTCCGGTTTTGCAAACTTTGGTATTTCTCAAAACAACACAGTAAATTATACTGTTTCTGCTTCAAACTGTGGAACAGTAAATGGAAGTGTATTTGTGGGCACAGCGGATGTTAATAGAAACGTTAGTTTAAATTGTTCTGATCCAGGAAGCAGTCCACCACCACCACCTACACCACTTAACCCTGCTATAGGAACTGTGGAGTCATACAACTGTACTGCAATAACAGGTGCAGCCGCTGACCCAGATGACTATACAAAATCTATCGGTGTTTATCTTTTTAGTGGTAAAACTTATCAAAATAATGGAACATATCAAATGGATGTAATGGCGAATATTCCAAGGCCAGATATCAACACGAACTATGGTATACCTGGGAACCACGGCTTTGTATTTACTGTTCCATCCTCATTAAAAGATAATGTTGCAAGAACTTTTTATGTTCACCCGAGAGATCTTGGGGATACAGGACCATTTAACCCATTAGATGTTGGCACTCTAAATTCAGGGGTAAAATCTTTTACTCTACAATGTCCTCCAGTTCCAACTACACCAACCACTGATAACGTTTCAATAAGTTCACCGATGGTTACACCAAACGGAGCAACTCAATACACTGTAAAGCATACAGGTTCTGATGCTGGTGGTTCTGGAAAAATTACCTACCAGTATGTTTTGCTAAGAGATGCAAATGGTACAAACAAGGGATGGTTGGCATGGACATCCGAGTCAACACTTGCAGGACATAAAAATGCTATGGCGTGTACAGGTGGTGGCTATGCAGCAATACTTTCTACTGGTGGGTGGGCAGGATACGGAGATCAGTATATAAGACTATCTAGTTGTAACACTTCTACATTTCAAGATTCAAGAATTACAAATTTCGGTGTAATTTTTGAGTCTACTTATAACGTAACAGTTACAGGTAACGACCTATACGGAATAACATACAATATAAACAATAATTACAGTCCATGGACACTTTTTGATGTTAATTTTGGACTAAATATGCCAACAGTGAATTCAGTAAGTATTTCACCTTCTCCGGTTGTTGCAAATAACTCTACACAACACACTATTACTGAAGTCGCATATGACCCAACTAGTGGTGCAAATGTTACTCAGGTATATGCAATTATAAATGATGTGGGTGCAAATGCAGGACAGTATAGAGGTTTTGTTACCTGGGGTATTAGTGGAAATGTTTGGTGGCCAAGTGATAAAAACTTAATGGCTTGTACCGGTGGTGGATACGCAGTAGTGCAGTCTGTTACTAACCCTTGGTCAAACCCATCTTATGTAAACCTTGTTTCTTGTACTACAACAGTTTCTGGAAATACAAGAACTGTAACATTTAATGTGAGGTTCGATACTACATTCACTACTCCTGTTACAGGAAATATTATAACTGGACATGTTTACAATACATTTGGTCATCCGAGTGGATGGATATGGGGAACTTCATTTAACCTAAGTGTTCCTATTGCAGGTACTTGTGGAACAGCAAACAATAAAACTTATGCATCTGGTGCGACTGGATATTCTCCTGATACTCAATGCGGTAATGGAACACCAAGTACAACAGCGTTCCCAGCACAAGGCGCAACAGTAAACTGGACATGTAGTGGTCAAAACGGAGGTGCTGCAAGTGGTCAGTGTACTGCAAGTCGTTCTGTTGTTGTTATAAATGGTTCTTGTGGTACTGCAAACACAACATATGGTTCTGGGGTTACTACTTATGGCTCTGACACATTCTGTTCTGCGGGTACTGCATCACCAGCATCTCCTGCGTTTCCAGCGGCTGGAAATTCTACAAACTGGACTTGTGTTGGTTCTGGAACTGGACATACTGACGCGTCGTGTACTGCCGTTCGAAGTGCAGTAGCAACATACAACCTTTCTGTTACAGCAACATCTAGTCTTGGAGGTTCAGTAACATCTGCACCAGCTGGAATAAACTGTGGTGGAACATGTACTGCACCTTTCAACAGTAATTCAAATGTAACGCTTACTGCTGTGCCAAAATCTTCTTTCTGGAGGTTCAGTGGCTGGGGTGGAGATTGTTCTGGAACTACTAACACATGTATTGTCACTGTAAACGGTAACAAAAACGTAATAGCAAACTTTGTTCCTAGATCATTCATCTACAAAGAGTTCTAAAAGACAAGAAAAATAAGACAAAAAGCAGGGCACGACCCTGTTTTTTGTTGGTTGATTTATTACCCAAAATCATTATACTGATAGGATTATGATAAAACATCGAGCAATTTCAGGCTTTTTAATAGCATTAGTAGTTTTAATCGGTCTTTTTGTTTATAGATCTGAAAAAGCAGATCCAAATGTTTCTCCAAGACTTGCAAAATATGCTTTCAAACTTGGACTTGACCTAAACGGTGGAACAGAACTTACATATAGAGCAGATATTTCTAAAGTAAAATCTGGAGATATTGCAGGAGCGATGTCATCACTACGTGATGTTATAGAAAGAAGAGTAAACATGTTTGGTGTTTCTGAACCTGTTGTTCAGGTAGAAAATCCTGGAATAGTTTCTGGGGGAGTTGAGTATAGACTTTTGGTGGAACTTCCTGGCGTTACAGATATCGGGCAAGCAGTATCACTTATTGGTAAAACTCCACAACTAGAGTTCATGCTTGTAAGACCAGAAGCACAAGGTTTTACAGAAGCAGAATTGCAGACTAAAACTGTTAACGATGTTTTTGTTTCAACTGGACTTGGCGGACAGTATTTGGAAAGTAGTCAGTTGCAGTTTACAAACGGTGGTAGCGGTCAGATCGCTGGTCAACCTATCGTAGCACTTACATTTAATGCTGAAGGAAAAGAGTTGTTTGCAAAAATAACAAGAGAAAATAAAGGAAAGGTCCTGGCTATTTTCCTTGATGGACAAGTTATTTCAAGTCCAGTTATAAATGATGTGATAACAGACGGAAAAGCTGTTATTTCCGGAAACTTTACTGGAGAAGAAGCAAAGTCACTTGTGCGTGACCTAAACTACGGTGCTCTCCCAGTGCCTATCGAACTTATTTCAACAGAAACAATCGGTGCATCACTTGGAAGAGATGCGGCAACTTCTGGTGTTAAGGCTGGTATGGTTGGTTTTGCACTTATTGTTGCTTTCCTTTTGGTTTGGTACAGACTTCCTGGTTTCGTAGCATCACTTTCTCTTGTTATCTACATTATTCTTTCACTTGCTGTGTTTAAACTAATCCCAGTTACATTTACTGCGGCGGGTATTGCAGGTTTTATTCTGTCTATAGGTATGGCGGTGGATGCAAACGTACTTATCTTTGAAAGAATGAAAGAGGAGTTGAAAAAAGGAAAGTCTATTCACGACGCATTGCACGAAGGTTTTTCTCGAGCATGGCTTTCTATCCGCGACTCAAATATTTCAAGTATGATAACTGCAGTTATTTTGTTCTGGTTGGGAACTTCTGCTATCAAAGGTTTTGCGCTTACACTAGGTCTTGGAGTACTTATCTCAATGTTTACAGCTATAACTGTTTCAAGAACTTTCTTGTTTGCTATTGCACCAAAAAATACAAACTCTGCGCCAAGTAAACTTGTTAAGTTTTTATTCAGTAACGGATTACACATTTAATTAAAAATATATGTTTATAGTAAATAACAGAAAGTTTTTCTTTGTTCTATCAGCAGTTCTTGTTTTGGGTTCTGTGTTTTCAGTTTGGAAGTTTGGTCTAAACTGGGGGATCGACTTTAAAGGGGGCTCTGTACTTGAAGTAAGTTATGCAGAAGTTCGACCAGATTTTGAAACAACAAAGGCAGAGATAGAAAAGTTTGGTATTGGTAACTTCGTTTTGTCACCATCTGGCGACAAAAACTATACACTTAAAACTAGAGAACTATCTCCAGTTGAAAAAGTTGTAGTAATGAGTGCATTCCAAAAAGACCCTACAAATGTTGCAAAAGAAGAAAGATTTAACTCTCTTGGACCAGTTGTTGGAACACAACTTAAAAACAAGGCACTTATTGCTATCGGTATTGTGATACTTTGTATTGTGCTTTTCATTACATACGCATTTAGAAAAGTTTCTCGACCTGTAGCATCATGGAAGTATGGTTTTGCAACTATTATTGCTCTTGCTCACGATGTGATTATTCCAACTGGAATTTTCGTAGCATGGACACATTTTCACGGAGGGGAGATAGACCTGCTTTTCGTAACTGCACTCCTTGCTATCCTTGGTTACTCTGTTCACGATACTATCGTGGTGTTTGACCGAGTTCGAGAAAACCTAAGTGTTGGAACTGGCAAAGAATCTTTTGTAGAAACAGTTGGTAAGTCTGTAACACAAACTATGGGCAGATCTATCAATACTTCAGTAACTATTTTCCTAGCACTTTCTGCACTATATTTTGTTGGTGGAGAAACAACAAAAGATTTTGCTTTTGTACTACTTGTTGGAGTTATTGCGGGAACATATTCATCAATTTTCGTAGCGAGTCCACTACTCGTCACACTTGAAAAGTTACAGAAAAAATAATATCTTGTTTACAATTAAAATATTGCTGGTACCATAATAGCAGTACCAGATCTTTGTTATGAAGGGAGGTGATAGCTGTGAAGGCAGAAGCAAGTGTTCGTTCGGGTACCTTCGTCAAGAAGGACCAGAGCGAAGTGACTCCTTCGGGACTCGTAGTCCTGAAGGAAGGAGCGGCGGGGCTGCGTTTCGGTCCCGTGGTCACTGGTCAGGTCGCACTCGGCAAGGACGGCTGCGGCTACTGATCCAATCGGCTGGACTAGGGAGGGGTTCGCAAGGACCCCTCCCTGTTCAAAAGAGGTAACCTGAAATGTTCAAGATGAGCGAGTTCACGATTAAGGCTCATGGCGAGGGGAGTAGTGTCATCCTGAAGAATACTAAGACTGGAGCCGTGGTCAGACTAACGGCCAATCAGTTTTCAGATCTTCAGGAATGGCTTGGTGATCAACAAGCACTCTCACCAAACTTCGTCACCGGCTTGGTCGGCCAGAACGGTATTCTGGTGGATGCAACGATTGACGAATTCATTTCGTGGAGAGATCAACTTCTTGATACGCGAGACAATCGCGCCAGGATTTTCTCTCTTCATGTGGAACCTACGATTCAGTGCCAACTTCGTTGTGGGTACTGTTTCGAAAACGGCATCGATCGTGGTGTCGGCATGACGAACGAGGTGTTTAGTCGTTCAGTCACTTGGCTTTCAGAGTATCTCGACATGCATCCAGAAGTCGAGGTTCTCCGTGTAATATATTTCGGTGGTGAACCGTTGTTGCGCAAGGACATCGTTCGCAAGTCCTTGCCAGCCTACTCCAATCTCGCTACCTCAAGGGGGTTGGAAAATATCACTGAGATCATCACCAACGGCGAACTCTTGAATGAGGACGTCGCCCGGTTCCTTTCCGGGTACAATTGGAAGAGAGTGCAGATTACTCTCGATGGTCCAGAAGAGGTTCATGATGCCCGGCGTCACGGAGAGAACGGGCGACCAACATTTGCTCAGATATGGAAGAATGTTCTCATGCTGGCTCGTTCGTCATACGTTCCAGCTGTTGACATTCGCCTATCACTTGATCAGGGAAATGCCAAACACATCCCCAGGCTGCTCGAGTTCATGGCGGCCGAGGGGGTTCAGGACAGAATCCGACTGAGCATCGGGTTCATCGAGTCATCCTTTTTCGTTTCAGTACGAGGGGTGACTGAAAAGTGGCAGGCTAAGGAAGCTCTTCGTGTTTGGGAGGTTGCCCGAAATCTGGGCTTCCGTATTCCGGACGAATACGCTTCTGGACCTCTGTGCGTGGCGCAAGCCAAGCACGCTGCCGTCTTGCAGCCCGATGGAAATTTGCAGAAGTGCTTCTGCACCAGCGGCCAGAATCACCATGCTTTTGGGAGCGTCTACGACCCAGTGTCCGGTTACACCAAGGACTCCAGGTACGAGAACTTCAAAAGGCTCGACGACTGCATCGGTGAAAAGTGCGCCTATCTGCCAATATGTGGAGGTGGTTGCACTTACCACGCGGTCGTCGAGAACGG
This sequence comes from uncultured Candidatus Saccharibacteria bacterium, assembly GCA_964596875.1. Lineage (GTDB taxonomy): Bacteria > Patescibacteriota > Minisyncoccia > Phycocordibacterales > DATDWN01 > C7867-006. Next base: position 15,249 of record CAZQVT010000009.1, read on the forward strand.
TGGTACCACCGAGGCTTTCTCAGCTCGGCACTGCAAGAAAGAACTCCTTCATGATCTAAACGAGGGACTTCTCCGACTCTCGTACTAAATGCCAATGGAGAAGGGGGCGACAGGCGTCGCCCCCTTTGTATATAATATATATTATGTTTGAACAGAATATCCCGTTTTATATTTATGATTTTAATAAGTATTCATGGAAAGTGCATGAGACAGAACACTATATTTTTCATGTAGAAGAAAATTCGCTGGCTGATTTTGAAATTCAAAAAATAATTAAAACACAAGAAACAGCATATAAAAAGATTGTGAACTTTTTAAGAATTTCTGAGTCTCCGCGAAAAATAAAATATTATTTTTATTCAACTCCTGAAAAGAAAAAAGAGTTAATGGGGGATTCTTGGTTTGGTCAATCTATATACAATGAATTTACCATACATGCAATTTATAATGAAAATGATAGGGTTATAGGTGAGCACGAGGATACTCATTTACTATCGCTAGAGTGGGGGTTGCCAATAAGTTTTTTTCAAGAAGGACTTGCAGAATATATGGTGGGAAAAAGTATGTTTGGTAAACTGCATAATGATGTTTTAGTTGACGGTCTTAAGAGGGGATTAAGTGTCGACGTAGTTTTATTGATGGATCAAGACGGCTGGTTGGGAACGGACGATGAAGAAGCGGAGTTTTATTATTCGATTGCCGGTTCATTTGTTGGGTATGCCTTTAATATTTTTGGTTTAGAAGTTTTTAGAAATTTGTATATTTCAATGTCGCGCACTAACTCACGAGAGATTAATGTGCAAAACTTCCTTAAAATCACCGGGAGGACTATTTTAGAGGTTGAAACTGAATGGCTTAAAAGTGCACTAAAAAGTTAATTTATATAGCCTAAAACAGCCTTATTTTAGGCCAAGTTATCCACTGTTTTAGCCCCCTTGACTTAGGTTGGAAAATGACTATACTATTACCCAGTGCCTTTATAGAGGCACTTTTAGTTCATTGAAAATCAAATTGAAATAAGAACGTATTTAAGTGCAAGTTTTCGTCATTTTTCCAAGCTGTCAGGCTTGTGAAAAACGACAAATTTTCCTTTAAATGCTTTCGGATATGAAAGTCTAAGCAACGACTTTCAACATCAATAAAACATAAAAGAAATTCATTTGTTACAACAGCGCAAATCAGAATAAAAAATATTATATTGTTTTTTGTTTTGTTCCGTTCATTACAAGTTTTTGATTAAACTTTTTTTAAGAGTTTGATCCTAGCTCAGGATGAACGCTG
>CAZQVT010000010.1:0-12497 GCA_964596875.1 uncultured Candidatus Saccharibacteria bacterium
TGTTTTTCTGTTCAGGGTTCTTCTCAGAGAAGATAAGTTTACCTTCCTTTGGAGATGCACCGATAATTGCAACAGAGATTTTCTGACCAACTAGTTTTTTCAACTCTTCTAGGATTCTATCTTTGTCTCCGTCTGCTACACGAGGATAGTGTTCTGTTTTAAGTTGTGATGCAGGTAGGAAACCTGTAATACCTTGCCATGCAATGATAAGACCACCTTTGTTTGCTTCCAAAATAGGAAGTTCAAAGATTTTCTTGTCTCTGATAGCATCTTCTGCTTCTGACCAGATAAGTGCTTGTCTAGCTTCTTTCAAAGAGATTTCGATATAACCGTCTTTGTTGTTTAGACTTACAACTTTACCTGCAACACTGTCTCCAACATTGATTTTCTTTATGATATCTCGAGCGTTTATGTACTCTCTACCATAAATAATACCTGTACCAAAAGGAGGCATATCTATATATACGCCAGATTTTTCGATACCAATAACTTTACCTTCTATAACATCATCTACAGATGGGGGAGTTGCAGTCGAGTTTAGGATTTTGTCCATAACTGACTTTTTTTGCTCCGCTTCTGCTGAAAGGGGCGCTGCTTCCATTGCCTCTTCCTCAACTTTTTTTGCTTTCGCCATTTTTAGTATATGTGCAACAAGTTTTTTATCTCGGACTGCACCTTCGGGAAGAGATAAGGTTAAGACTTGTTACGGCTATTAATATACAGGGTTAAAGTATACATAAAAATCATACTTTGTCCACATTTGACAAGTGGCTATTTTTGTGCGAAACTGGTTAGGAAACTTCAGACTGGGAAGGTGGGTCACGATGCATGAAGGTCGGGCAACAAATTCAAGCCAGGGCATGACGGTTGGTATCGGGGTGCTCCTGTTCATTGCGGGCGTCCTCGGTTACAACCTCCTGCGCGACAGTGGGAAGGTGTTCGTTCAGAGGGTTCGCGAAGCAGCTGCGAATCCCGATGCTCGGATTGGACTGGAGCAGAAAGTGACGGCTGAAACCGTCGCATCGCCAAAAGTGGCGCCAGTTCTTCCGGTAGAAGAAAGTGAGGTTGACGAAGAGGTGTGCCTCTTCGTGTAGGCTCGGTGTAGGCGGGAGGCGTTCGACGCAGTCCCCCTGCGTCGAGTCTTCTTTTTTTGCATAAAATAATTTTTTAAGATATTCTTTCAAGTATGATAATCACACACCACGGAGCGGATTTTTTCAAAGTTTCATTTGGAGATACAACTATCGCCGTAAATCCAATTTCAAAAGATTCAAAAATAAAGTCTACAAAGTTTGGTAGCGATATTACCCTTGTTTCTTTAAACAGTCCTGAACACAACGGTGTTGATGTAACTTCTCGTGGTGACAAAGAGTCTTTTGTTATACAAGGTCCTGGAGAGTACGAGGTTTCTGGAGTTTTCATTAAAGGTTTCATTTCAAACTCTGTATACGGAGACAAGGAAAGATTTAACACTATATATACAGTTAACCTAGAAGGTATCAACCTTTGTTTTCTTGGAGCTTTGTCAGACGATAAACTTTCTGCAGAAACAAAAGAGGCTATAGACGGAATAGATGTGCTTTTTGTGCCCATTGGAGGTGAAGGAGTTCTAGACCCAGCGGTTGCGCACAAACTTGCGGTACAGTTTTCACCAAAAATAATTATTCCTAGTCATTTTGCAGAAGTCGGTGACAAAAATGCTTTGAAAGTTTTTCTAAAAGAAGCAGGAGAAGAGGGAGTTAAACCTGTAGATAAACTTACTATTAAGAAGAAGGATTTGGAGGGGAAAGAGGGGGATGTCATAATCCTTGAATCAATTTAATACTTTAAATTTGGCTAATTCTTGTTATACCAACAGGTATTTATACCTGTTTTAAAAAATAATATATAATGTACCTATGTTTGATTATTTGGAAAATCTGCGCAGTAAACCTCGTGCAACAAAAAAAAGAATAGCATTTCTAACTTCTTTTACTTTTACGGGAATAATTCTTATTTTCTGGTCACTTGCTGTTTATCCTAGTTTTATAGAACAAACTAACAAAGAAAAGAGTGTTAAAAAAAATGAAACTAGTCCAATAGCGAGTGTCGGAGCAATTTTTTCTGATAATTTTTCTAAAATCAAAGACCAGTTGTCTCTGGTCAGGGAAGTTGGGGAAAACTTTGCAAAGGAGGCTGCGTACTACAGTTCTAGTACTACAGCAACAACTACTTCTACCACAGTAAATGATAATGCTAATGTTCAAAATACAGCCAATGTTTACTCTGGAACAGAGGGTGATTTGCCCTAATTTTGCTTTGAAACCCAAGTCTAAATATGCTATAATACGCTGGTAATAAATTTTTTAATCTCAATCCCGAATGGCAAAAGCACAAAAAACAGAAGCGGAGGAACCAAAAGTACCAGCTCATATAAACGTCATCTCTCAAGAAATTACTTCTGAAATGAAGTCATCTTTTATTGACTACGCGATGTCAGTTATTACTGATCGTGCCTTGCCAGATGTGCGTGATGGTTTGAAACCTGTGCACCGAAGAATCCTATATGCGATGCATGAAAACGGTCTAACAGCCGGAGGCAAAACTCGAAAATCTGCGACGGTTGTGGGTGCTGTGATCGGAGATTATCACCCACACGGTGATGTTGCTGTGTATGACTCTATGGTGAAAATGGCGCAGGACTTTACAATGCGTTATCCGCTTATCATTGGCCAGGGTAACTTTGGTTCTATCGACGGAGACAACGCGGCGGCATACAGATATACCGAAGCAAAAATGTCTAAACTATCTGCAGAACTTCTGCGAGATATCGAAAAAGAAACTGTAGATTTTATTCCAAACTACGACGGTACTAAAAAAGAACCAAAAGTTTTACCAACTGCTGTTCCTAACCTTTTGCTAAACGGAACGCTCGGTATTGCGGTGGGTATGGCAACAAACGTGCCACCACACAACCTAGGCGAAGTTATGGACGCAGTAACACACCTTGTGGATAACAAAGACGCTACTACAGAAGACCTTCTACAGTTCGTGAAAGGTCCAGACTTTCCAGTTGGAGGTATTGCCTTTAACCAAAAAGACATAAGCCATGCATACGCGAGTGGTAAGGGTGGTGTGGTTACTCGTGGAGAAGCAGAAATTGTAGAAAACAAAGCTGGAAACTTCCAAATTGTTATTACTTCTATTCCTTTCCGTGTAAACAAGTCAGCCTTGATTTCCAAGATCGCTGAACTAGTTCAAGAGAAAAAACTAGAAGGTGTAAAAGGTTTGCGTGACGAGTCTGCAAAAGATATTCGTGTTGTTGTTGATCTAAAAGGAACAGCACACCCTCAAACAGTTCTAAACTATTTGTATAAACATACTCAACTAGAAGAAACTTTCCACTACAACATGGTGGCTTTGGTAAACGGTGTGCCAGAAACTCTTTCTCTAAAGGGTGTTTTGGAAGAATTCGTAACACACAGAACAACTGTTATAAGGCGACGAACAGAATACGACCTAAGAAAAGCACTAGAAAGGGAGCATATTTTGCTAGGTCTTAAAAAAGCGCTAGATCATATAGATGAAATTATCCAACTTATAAAGAAAAGTAAGGATACTCCAGAGGCACACAATAACTTGATGGCAAGGTTCAAGTTTTCTGCTATTCAGGCAACTGCTATTTTGGAAATGAAACTTTCTCGACTTGCTGGTCTTGAAAGAAAGAAAATCGAGGACGAGTTAAAAGCAGTTCAGGAACTTATTGAAACTTTGAAGGCGATTTTGGCTTCACCAAAGAAAATTCTAGGAATAATAAAAGACGAGTGTAAAGAAATAAAAGAAAAATACGGTGACGAAAGACGAACTCGTATCATAAAAGGTGGTGCACAAATTCTTTCTGTAGAGGATTTGGTCCCAGACGAAGAAAATGCTCTTGTGCTAACAGCAGGAGGCTACATAAAACGAACAAACCCAGACGAGTTTAGAAAACAAAAACGAGGTGGTGTTGGTGTGGTTGACCTAGATACAAAAGAAGAAGATTTTGTGACCATGCTTCTTATTACCTCTACACATTCAGACCTATTATTTTTCACAGACAAAGGAAAAGTTTACCAGACAAAAATGTACGACATCCCAGAAGGTCGTCGAGCAACAAAAGGTAAGTCTATTATGAACTTCCTACCACTTTCAGAGGGAGAAAAGATCACATCTATCTTGCCAATGCCAAAAGAAGTAAAGAAATCAGAGTCTTCGCTTATGATGGTTACAAAACAAGGTGTTGCGAAGAAAGTTGCCACAAGTAGTTTCCATGATGTACGTATTTCTGGAATCATCGCTATAAAACTAGATGCTGGGGATGCACTAGTTTCTGCATCTTTCACTCACAACAAGGACACTGTTATGGTTATCACAGCAAAAGGTCAGTCTATACACTTTAAAGAGGCAGATATCCGTGAGATGGGTAGAACAGCAATGGGTGTGAGAGCAATAAAACTAGGTAAGGGTGATGAAGTTATTTCTGCTGAAACAGTCTCTCATGAGTTAAACAATGGAACTATAATGGTGATTTCTGCAAACGGATACGGTAAGTGCACCGACATAGATGAATACAAAGTTCAAAACAGAGGAGGAAGTGGAATAAAAACAGCAAACGTAACACCAAAGACAGGAAACATTATTTCAGCAAAAGTTTTTGCCGAAGGCGAAGGGGAAATAGTGGCAATATCTAAGAAATCTCAAGTTATTCGTGTGGATGCAAAGGAAATTCCAGTATTAGGAAGACAAACACAAGGTGTAAGAATCATGAAACTACGAGACGGCGATTCTATCGCATCCCTTATTTGTCTGTAGCGAACTTCCAAATCTGGTTAACTTCTAGTTTCGTATTTTAAAATTCTCGTCACCTTACTATCTGTAAGGCTTCTCGCATTTTCAAATCCTCAACGTCGAATTTAACACAGATTATGAAAGTTCTATTTTTCAAACTCATAAACTAGTTTAAGAATTTCTTTTTGTGAACAACTCACTTACAGAAAGTTTGCTTTCGTAATATAATAAAGTTTGTAACAAACAAACTATTTATATGTTTTCTGATCCAACAAAAAATATTGAGCATCTAGGAATACAAGCAGGTCAGGAAATTGCTGACCTGGGTTCAGGCTCCGGCGCATATACTATTGCTGTTTCAAAGGCGCTCATTTCTACCGGTAAGGTTTATGCAATAGATATAAACAAAGACCTGTTAAATAAGGTGAAAAATGAGGGTGTTAAACAGGGCTTATACAACATTGAGGTTATTTGGGGAGATATAGACGCACCAAATGGCACTAAACTTAGGGATTTTTCTGTTGATATTGCTATGGTTTGCAATATTTTGTTTCAAGTAGAAAACAAGGATGTTTTGGTAAAAGAGGTGCGAAGAATACTAAAACCAGGAGGCAGGGTACTAGTTGTAGACTGGACAGACACTTTTGGTGGACTTGGGCCAAAACAAAATGCTGTTTTTGGTGAGGATTCTGCAAAAGAAATCTTTGAAAAAAATGGTTTTCATACAGACAGAGAGTTTTCGGGAGGAAGTCATCATTATGGTTTAATATTTAAAAAATTATGAAAAATCTAAGCAGTTTTAAACTCGGAATACTTTTTTTGTTTGGTTTTTTTGCACTTATTGGTATTGCTGTTTTTGCACTCTCAAAAAGTAGTGGTACAGATAGTATAAAGGCAAATCTTGTCGTGTGGGGTACAATATCTTCTGATACTTTCAATAAAATGTATCAAGCATCTACTTTAAAGGCTAATGACAACATAACTGTAAGTTATGTAAAAAAAGATCAGAGTGAGTTTGATGCAGACTTTATCGAGGCACTTGCAGAGGGCGTTGGTCCGGATATTGTTATCATGCGAGAGGATTCAGTTTTTAAACACAAAACAAAACTTTTTACTATTCCATACGAAAGTTATACCGAGCGTAGTTTTAAAGATAAATTTATAGAAGAAGGCGAAATGTTTTTATCTCCAGAGGGAATAGTGGCTATACCTTTTATAGTAGATCCTATGGTTATGTATTGGAACAGGGATATATTTACTAACAGTCTTATATCACAACCTCCAAAGTACTGGGATCAAATATTTTCTATATTGCAAAAAACAACCAAAAAAGATGCAAATGCAAATGTTTTGCAAAGTACTATTGCTCTGGGGGAGTGGCGTAATGTAACAAATGCTAAAGAAATACTGTCTATGCTTTTGTTACAAGCAGGTACACCGATAACATCTAGATCTGGAAACAAAATAGTTTCTGTGTTGAACTCTCCTCTAAACAAACCAGTAGCACCAGGTCAATCTGCATTAAACTTTTATACGCAGTTTTCAAATCCAACTTCAGATTTTTACACATGGAACAGATCTTTGCCGACTTCGCTTAATATGTTTTTATCTGGGAACTTAGCAATGTACCTAGGTTTTGCAAGTGAAATATTTAACATTCAACAAAAAAATCCGAACTTAAACTTTGATGTGACTTCGGTTCCAGATACAAGAGATACTGGCAAGAAAACTGTATTTGCACATATGTATGCCTTGGCCATGACAAAACAGTCTAAAAATATTACAGCATCATACATGGCAATGGGCGCTTTCACTGACCCAGTTGCTCTAAAAGCATTAGAAGCAGAAACAAACTTACCTCCAGTAAGGAGAGACATGCTAGCAGAAAAACCAACCGATGCTTTTCGTTCTGTGTTTTATGATGCTGCTCTTGTGTCGCATTCATGGATAGATCCTGATCCAGCAGGAAGTTCTGTGGTATTTCGTGATATGATTGAATCAATAACAAGTGGAAAAAACAAAGTTTTTGAAGCGTTGGATTTTGCTAACCGAGAGTTAAGTTCACAACTAAACTAAAATGATTAAAAAAATATCAAAGAAAGTTTTGCTAGCGAATATTTTTGTTTTCTTCCTACTTTTTCTAATCCCGGCTTTTTCTGGAGCACAAGGAGGAATAGTTTATGAATGTAACCACCCAAATAAGCCTGTTGGCGAATGCGATTTTAATGACTTGATTTTGGCTGTAAAAAAAGTAGTAAATTGGCTGATCGTATTTACTCTAGAGTTTTCAGTAGTTATTATTGCTTATGCAGGTTTCAATTACATGGTTTCTGGAGATAATCCAGGAAAACGCACTGAAGCCAATAAAATGCTTACAAAAGTTGTAATCGGTATTTTCTTTGTGCTAGCTGCTTGGCTTATTGTTACTCTTATTGCAAATGTTCTGCTTGACCCAGCATTTAGAAGTGCGGTTCCGATTTAGAATTATGAAATATATAAATATGAAAAATATAATAAAAAAGATAAGTTTGAGTTTGTGGATTATGGTTTTACTTTTTGTGCCAATTTTTGTGTTTGCTCAAGCAACGGGTGGAGGTGGGGGCGGTACTGGTTCGGTTGCATTTCCTATAAAAATTTCAAACCCATTTAACTGTGGAAGTGCAGGTGCAGGTAACTGTACTATCATGACACTTATAACATCTATTCTAAACGGTATCATTATGCCTATTGCAGCCGTGGGGGTAACAATGTGGATAGTTTGGGCTGGTTTTGGTTTCATTACTGCGCAGGGAAACCCTGGAGAGATTCAAAAAGCAAAACAAAGATTGCTATGGTCACTTATCGGTGCAGGAATCCTTTTGGGCGCAGTGGGAATCTCTACAGTAGTTTCAAATACCGTCAGTACATTAATTGCACCATAATCTAAAAATATGAATTTAAAATATAAATTTCTGGAAATATCAAAGTATATTGCTCTTACTGTTTACTTTTTGTTTCCAATTTTAGTTTTCGCACAAACGGCTCCAGTAAACTGTCAGGTGGCAGGTGGAGGTGCTGGTGCAAATGTTTGTGATGTTATCCAGGTTGCGCGTGCCACAATCGGATACCTAAACCCAATACTTTTTGCTATGTGTTTCGTAGTTTTTTTCTGGGGACTTTCAAAGTTTATCCTAAACTCCGGAAGTAAGGATGAAATTGAAAAAGGTAAAAACTACATGTTCTGGGCGATTATCGCTTTGTTTATACTTATTTCATTTAGAGCAATAATTTCCTTTATTACTTCGGATTTTGGTTTTGGTCCAGGAACATCAACACCACAAATCCCACAAGCATAACAATATGAAAAATATAAACAAAATATATATAAAAACAGTCACTTTTCTAACTCTAGTTCCATTTTATGCTAGTGCCCAAGTTTCACCTCCACCTAGACTGTACGGACTTATGGCAGATTTTTATTTTTTGATACAAAGATTGCCAAGATTGTTTTTTGCGTTGTCAGTCATATATTTCTTCTGGGGAACAGGTCAGTTTATACTACATGCAGGAGATCAAAAATACAGAGAAGATGGTAAGGTAAAAATGATATGGGGGATAGTTGCTCTTGCAGTATACGTATCTATCTATGGAATTCTAAATTTGGTTGGAGCACTAATCACTTTTCCTTAATTTTATCCACAGTAGTATTGCATTTTTAGTGTTTTATAATATAATTTTAGGTATTACACATAATTAGTTTTAATCGTAATAAACAAATGAAAAAAGCAATTTTGGGTTCATTGTATTTCGTTCCAGTTTTGGCTTTCGCACAAAACTTGGGTGGTCTTATTACACTAGTGCAACAAATGCAAAGTGTACTAAACAACATTTATCCGTTTCTATTCGGTCTTGCAATCATTTACTTCTTTTGGGGAGTTGCAAAATACATCCTATCAGCAGGTGATCCTAAAGCTGCAGCAGAAGGACGAAGTATTATGATCTGGGGTATCGTAGCACTTGCTGTTATGGCATCTATCTACGGTCTAATTTACTTCCTACAGCAATCATTTGGAGTAAATGCAAACAACACTACTGTAACTCTACCTCCACTTCCTTAGTATTTTCTTAAATGTTAACTATAGTACCTTTTTTAAACCGGGTAGTAGCAATAATACTAAACCCCCTTATAGGTCTAGCGTTTGCCGTGGCAACTGCATACCTGTTTTATAACTTTGCTGTTTTTCTTTCAAAACAGCCAGGGGATAAGGCAAGAGACGAAGCCTGGACAGCAATACTTTGGAATATAGTCGGTTTAGTTGTCATGTTCTCGGTTTACGGACTTATCGCTTTCGTTCTGGATTCGTTTGGAATAAATGTCGGGGGACTTGTACCAGCGGTTAGGTCATATCTAAGGCTTCCATAGTTAACAAAACGCAAATAAACAAATATCGCGCGCCGACCCATGGGGTGGCGCGCGATTTGCGTTGTCTAGGTTTAGGACGGTCTCGTCCTGCACCTGATAGTTGCCATACCTTGCACCCCGTCTTTCGAACGGAAGCGCACGGTAGGTGACTCCATGAAAGGAACATGTTCGTGGCTAACGACGACAGGAGTACTATCGACGCCTACCATGAACATTTCACGGTCTGGCTCGATGAGACAGCTGCCGTTTGTGGGGAGGAAGAATTCTCCTCCCCATTCGTCGATGGGCGCAGTCAGTTGGTAGGTCTGCACAGGCCATGTCTTCATGACCTTGTACGCCTTCCAGGGTTCGAAACTGCGTTTTTCGAGGTAGGCCAGTCTGAACACCTTTTTCTGGCATTCAAACGAGTCGATGTTGCACCTGGCCTTCTTGATGTTCTCGGCCTGGTACTTTACGTTCAGCATGAGGACGCCGGTGTCATCGGGGTTCTGTTCTCCCCGAAACACACTGCCGTCGTCATTGTACATCCGGAATTCCGACTCAGCTTTCACCATGTCGACGCAGTCCCACCCTTGCTCGCGTGTCAGTTTCAGCTCTTCATCGAAGTAGCAGAACTGAATCACCTCGTTCAGGAAGTGGGTCTGGCCGTCAAAGTAGGCCGAACGTTCGCCTGGCGCCGTCACTTTCGTGGGGTCCAGGTGAAGTACCGGTCCAGGTCTCTGCTTGAAGAGCTCCGCTTGCTGAAGCATGAGGATTGACCCCAGCCAGAGTGCGTAGCACGTCGCGCAGAAGATGATCGCAGTACGTACCGGCTTCCACATGCCGTAGATGCTCTGCATCACGGTGTTGTTGCCGGACGGGGTTGCTGTTCCAGCGGTCGCTCTGTTCTTGGCCCACACACCCACAATTACGAGTGCGGAGAACAAGAAAAGAAGCATCGCTACGATCCACCAGTACATCTTCAGCCCTTCTTTCCGGGGTTGTTGACCCCGATATTGACCCCAGCACCGATGACGGTAACAGGGGAGTCCTTATCGGACAGTTTGATGGTTCTCGCAAGAGCTCCTGCTTCTGCGAGTGCCGTGGCGTCGTCGATGTCGGGGAACTTCAGCTTGATCGCTTCCATCGCCGCGGTAAGTCCTGAGACTTGACCGACAGCACGTAGACCATCAGCATCAGCTTGCGCCTTTGCGAGGGTGGTGATACGGGTTGCTTCTTCAGCAGCCTTCTTGACTTCGAGTTTGGCAGTTTCCACTGCCGCCTCGCCGTCGAGGATTGCCTTTTTCTTCTTACGGAGGGCCTCCTCCTCGGATTTGTCTGATGATTGAATCCGAGAGATGAATCCACCAACCACCTTCATGCCAACTGCTTCTAGCAGAGGCTGGGCTGGGAAGTTTGGATTGTTGGAGGTTGACTCGTTGATTGCACGGATGATATCGATGGTGATCTGACTGCCTTCGCTCTTGTCCGTGGTCCGAAGTGTCACTGCATCGAAGTTGCAGAGGACAGCGTTGACACCAGACTCAACGTACTGAGCCATGTAGTCAATGAACTGACCTCCACGAATGTACAGTGCCGTTTCCGGCACCACCACACGTGACCTAGTGTTGAACAGAAGGTCCACGTGGAACCCATCCGAGAGTTCGACCCCGGTGATCCGATAAGTGTGGGGAACTTCCCAAAACAACTCATCAGTTTCCTTGGCTTGTGCATCTCGGATGATCCACTCACTTGAGGGGGTGTCGTCGTTGATGTCTGGGTTCACTCTTTCGTGTACGAAGCTGAAACGATGAGTCGTAGATGGAGGCAGGCCGACCCAGTAAAGGCCGTACTCTCTCTCCAGAAGACTCTTCAGGTTTTCTCCTGACACGATGTGCCAGTGGTCGTCGAGGTGGTGGTCCGAGACGTTCTCGAGAACCCTCACCAGGTTGTCCCTACCCCTGTCTACCGTTTTGATCTTTCCCGTTCCAACGAACGTGAAAAAGATGTTGGCTTTCGCCAACTGCCAAGCGGCAAACAGGTATGCACCCATGAGAGCGATGCACAGGGTGTAGATGATGAAGCCCCACACCCCAAAGATCATCGGGGTGATGATGAAGCAAAGTGCGATGATGATTCCGATCAGTCGGAGATTCATTTCTTTTCCTTTTCCTAGAGTCAAAGAGCTGACATGGGTTGGCACAATGCCAGCCCTATGCTCTGCCCATAATTCTATCATAAAACAATACAAAAGTCAAGTTTTGTTTCATAAAAATACGGCCTAGTGTGGCCGTGAAAATGAGGGGAATGCAAAACCCGCCGACCGTAGTCGACGGGTTGCGTCGTGCGGTTGGCGGGTGTGTCATTGTTCTGGAACAAAAACCCAGTTACCAATAACACTGGAGGTTTCCTTCGGGACACGGTTTTTTCTTCTTGTGCCCTTGCTTGTCAGTTTGTACTCTCTGGGTATGTAGTTCGGCATTCCTCCAAGCTCGTTACTGGTAAGAGTAGTTCGATATCTTGATGTAATATATCCCTCCTCCTCCAGATTCAACAGTTTCGTGTATATTGGCGCCGTATTCACACCAAAGTTTGTTGAGTAGTTTTTCTGATGGTAAATTTCTACTACGATCTCCCTTCCTGTCTTCCAGACAGAGTGGCTGAGTATATTCAGAATGTCCTCATCTGTCATGCTTGGTGTCGTCATGACATCGAAAGCAATGAGGAGAACGATGAGGGTGAATATGAGTCCGAGGATAGACCCCAGGACGATCCAAAAGGTCATTGCTGTCTCCGATGATAATCTACATATAAAGTGTAGGGGAGTCAAAGTGATAGAATAATTTTTTATAATGCAAAACCCGCCGAGCGCGACGGGTTGTGCGACGGCGGGGGAGTGAGCTGACTTACTTGTGGTAGATTTTCGTGCCGTCAGGCATTTCCCAGTACCAGTTTGGAGTACTAGGACCCTGTTGCACGAACTTTACATTCTGCCCCCTGCGTCGTGCGTCGGTCACTTCTGACGGGATAATAACGGCACCCATCATTGAATCCTTGGCATCGGCTCGCGGAACTGAACTGTTGGGAAACCCTGAGGCAATAACTAGAAAAGGGTCGGGCATCAAGAACCTCCACTCAAAACAATATAACAATATGTATATTGTGTCAATAAGTAAGGAGGAACTCGATCCTTACAGGATCAGTACCCGTGTTTGGATATTTTTGCTCGTAATTACATAACTCCAAAAATATCTCAAACAGGCTTCGAGTCCCTACGAAAAGTCTCCCAGACTTTTCTCCTTCTCACACG
>CAZQVT010000011.1:0-11799 GCA_964596875.1 uncultured Candidatus Saccharibacteria bacterium
TCATGTTTTTTGTAATATATAGTAGATTATACCACAAAACCACTTGAATAACTTTAGTTTTTAGCGTATAATTGTTAAGTATCAATATTTAGTTTTAATGGAATAAATTCTTGAAGATAAGCTACAAGAACGAATTCCGCAGCTCTATTTATGAGTTTTTTATAGAGCGAGGACTAGTGAGTGTGGTTTATCTTCGAGAGGTATCAACAATCGAAAAAGAAAATTTTGGAGTATAGCCAAGTGGTAAGGCAAGTGCCATAGGTTTGCGTAAGCAAACCGTTAAGTTTTAGAGGTCCGCTCAGCGGACCAAGAAATGTTATATTGTTAATAAGTAAAATTTAAATAATAATGGGGTATAGCCAAGTGGTAAGGCAAGCGGTTTTGGTCCGCTCATTCCCAGGTTCGAATCCTGGTACCCCAGCCAACTTGAGCTAGCTCAAAGATAGCTAGTTCGAAGACAAAAAACACTTTCCACATGGATGGTGTTTTTTTGTTCTAAAAATAGTACCGCTCGTAAAAAACCCAAATTTTTGCTATGATATTAGTAACTTATGCAACCTAATAAGAAATTGATCACAATTAAAGACAATGAACAAAAAATAACTCAAATGATAAGTGAGTTAGTTTTGCAACCCAGAATTAATGCAATAAAGTGGTCAGATATAACAAAACAAACTCCTAATATTAAGATTGGGTATCCAGGTCAACACCTTGCTTCACTAATAGCCGGTATGTATGGAGAGAGAACAGGTGCTAGAGGAAATGACCTATCTGACGGCAGTGAGGTTAAATCCTGCTCAAGAATTGATCAACTAGATTCATGTAAGGATTGTAAATCCCCAGTTGCTAGATCAGAAGTTAATTGTTCAGTTTGTAATTCAGTAAATATTTCAAGGAAGGATGATTCTAAATGGTTATTTTCTGTAAAAAACGAAAATGATCTTAAGGTTCTTACAAAAGACGTACAAAGAGTAATGTTAATTATTGGAGACTATCCAAATTTTAACCAAAACGATTTCACCACATTAAGATTTCAAGCTTTTGAGATATGGACTAATAGTCCTAGGTGTATTAGATTTGTTGAAATCATGACTAATTACTACAACAAAATATATCTAGGGCATAAAGCAAGTGACGCTAATAAAACACCTGCCCCTAAAAACTTCTGGCCTTATTCTTACCAATTTTACATATGCAACCCCGTTAATGTTTTTTCATGTACTGTAAAAAATGCAGACAAAAAACCTACTATAACGATAGACCATTATGTAAAACCAGAGACTGACAGATCAAAGCTTAATTCAATTTTAATGCCTGCTGACTTGTTAACAGAAGAAGAACTAGAATTAGTAGTAGTGTCTGCTAAAGTTGAAGAACTGAAACCTTACATTAATGTTGATTATAGAGTGTTTAAAAATATGTCTTTTAAGGACAGAATAAAAAACATGAGTGGTTTAAGTGAGAAACTAAGGGCATATTTGCCACTAAGAGAAACTGATAAAATTTCTACAGCAAAGAGTGCATACACTAGAAGAGCTGTCTAAAATTTAGAATAATTTATTATCTAATTCTTTGACTCTCCGGTTCGCTATTTCAACATAATTGGGATCAATCTCAATACCAATAAAGTGCCTGCCTAAATTTTTTGAGGCAATAGCTGTAGACCCTGCTCCCATAAAAGGATCTAAAACTACCATTCCTTCCTTGGTGCTGGCGTTTATTATTCTTTCGATAAGTTTTATTGGTTTCTGAGTTGGATGATGTCTTTTTTCAGTATAAAATTTTATATCAGTCCAAACATCAGTTACACCCATTTCAATATTAAAAGTTTGAGCAATTTCCTCATAAGGCAGATCAAATTTTAATACTTTTTGCAACTTTTCCCACATCTCTTTTGTAGGAACTTGTGCCAGTATATTTTCACCTGTGTATAAAGACCAAACACCACCTCCGTTTACTTTAACTCCAAGTTGGGTGTTTATTTCTAAAGAGTTGAGTTTTAACTCTTGTTGTCTTTCTTTTAAAAAATTCTTGATAAAGGGCTTGCTGTCGTAGATGAAAAACAACAGACTCTCTGTTACGTTTGGAAACATTTTATAACCCTTTGTAGCTCTTCCGCCTAACGCTTGCATTCCCTTATCTATTACAATTTGTTGTCTGAAAGTAAATCCTAAATCCAGTATATCTTTATATAGATATACCAAATTCCTCATATAACCAAATAAGTATAGGCTCCCAGATATTTTAGTTATTCTACTAAGCTCTGTAAACCATTCAAAACACCATTTTGCATAGTCACTCTCTGTTCTCCATTGGTAATCCCAGTGTTCATTTATAACTTTCCAATATGGTGGGTCAAGTATAATCAAATCAACACTTCTATCTGGTATTTTCTTTAGTTCTTCGATACAATCGCCAAGAACAATCTGATTTAGTTTCAGACCCTTTTTTTCTTTATTCACCTTGTTACTTGGTTTTTTCATGTAATATTTTTAATTATATCATTTATGGGTTATGTTTTATAGCCTTTACATAAGACTGATAACCTTATTTGCTAGTAAAATCTTACTCTTAAAACAACTTAGCAATTCTCGCTTTTCGTCTATAGATCCGTCTTTGAGTATAAACTTCGCATAGTTACGAACATCTATGTCGTTTATTTGTATTTCTTGCTTTAAACCAAGTACAGACTGTTGAAATTTCTTAATCCTCTGTACTTCGTCTTTTATTCTATCCCTCATACCAATTTCATTAATATCTATTTGATCAAGTAGTTTTTCAAATTGCTTGATTAGGTCTTCTTCGTTAATATATCCACCTTTACAGTTCTTATCTTTCGACTTACTACAAACATAGTAGACATGTCTGTTTACCGATCCGTCTTTTAGCTTTTTAAACTTTTCATCGGCTGTAATTCCAGAATCACAAAGTCCACAGCTCATCATTTTTATAAAGGCAAATTCTTTCGGCTCTGCTGTTTGTAATATGCGAACTTTAACCTGTGTTTGTACTAAATCAAATAATTCTTTTGTTATTATTGGTTCGTGTCTGCCTGTATAGAAATTTCCACTCTTTTTTGGATATTCAAAAACCCCGTGATAGAAGGGGTTTTCAAGTATTAGGTATATATTGCTAAGTGTTAGACCCTTATTACCATTTCTCGTTTTTAAATTCAGATCAAATTTTAACCAGTTATATATCTTTCTACCACTCCATTGTTCGTAAGCTACTTTCTCATATATTTGTTTTACAATATGTGCCCGTTCAGGATCTAAAACTACCTGACACTTTTTATCAGCATGTTTTTCATTTAAGTATCCAAAGATTGCAGGACCTGGGCGAAGACCCATTTCGCACCTCGTCTTTAAACCTCTTTTAACATTTATACTTTTGTTATCATTTTCAAGTTTCGCCTGTGAACACAAAATCATTAGTAAAAACTTTTCGTTTGGTGAGTTTTTAAATTGTTGTCCGTAAGTTCTAATTTCAAGTAACTTCTTTTCGTCCATAAGATCAACTACCGATCCTAGATCTCCTGCATTTCTACTTAATCTATCTGGTGCCCAAGTAAGTATCCCGTTAAATCTACCTCGTCTTAGATCAGCTAATATTTCTTTAAATACTGGTCGCTGCCCTGAATCTTTTGCACTATGCGATTCTCTACGTATATCTATGACTTCTAGACTTTCTCTATCTGCAATAGATAGCATTTCTTTAACTTGAGATTCAATAGATAATGCTTGCTTTTCGTCTGATTCAGTAGATTTACGAGCATATAAGCAATATCTAATTTTTGCTGTTGGGGCTATCATTTCTAGCCCTATTCTTGCGTTTGTACTTGTATTCATATATTTGTCAGAGTTTACTTTGGACGGTTAAGACTCTATATATATTAATGACAGAGATCACTAATTTTGCTAAGGCTAAAACTGTTGGCAACTTGTTGGCAACTATCCTCAGTGATCCACAAGAACTGCGATATAATGAGTAGAATAATAGCCTAAAAAATGCTATTATTACATTACCAATTAAATATGGAGACCTAACCCCACTAAGTAATTAGTGGATATGGTCGCAAATCCGTCCAAAGTAAAGAACTCCTAGTCAGAGTTCACTTTGGACGGTCATATTGGGAAACTGATATGTGTATACCTCACGGGGTATGCAGGATCTGGCTAGGAGCTTTTTGCTACCTATACGATCTACATAAAATCCGTCCAAAGATTATGAATAAAGAAAAAATAATGAGTTGGGTAAACTCTCATAAAATACTCAGTGTTTTTATTGGTGTTGTTTCTTTTGTAATTATTATCAGTGTACTAACTTCGAGTACAACTAAAGATAAAGTTGCTACTGAAAATAAAGTAGTAGTAGAGCAAAAAGTAGTGTTTGATGTTCAGTCACTTTTTAATAAAAATATTAATGAAGTTATTTCAGTTTTAGGTAAGGCTGAAAATTATCCTGAACCTACTGCAGAGCAAATTAAACTAGGCACTAAAACATGGGAGAAAACTTTTAAGAAAGATGGTTTTGAGTTACTCGTTACTTACAACATACAAAGTAAAAAAGTAACTGACTTTTTCGTAAGTGCAACAGACGATATTTACAACAAAGCAGATAAGACAAGAATGTTGCAACTTACAAATACACAAGAAAACAGTTCTACATATTCTATTGAATTTGTTAAGGCTATCAAAGATCCAAGTAAGTTTACAGGTATTTTGATTAAACAGAATTAAAAATCACCGTCATCATCTTGGTGAACTATATGGAAGAGACCACTGGAAACACTAAGTCTAGGTTCTCTATATGGGTGACTTACAATGTAATTAATGATTATAGTAAATGCGTCTACTAGATCATCGTGTTTTTCGCTTCCAAAGTGTGTAAGTTGTGTAATCAAATCTTCACAGCCATTTTCTGGAAAAACAACAGACCCACTTTGGATCATACTAGAAGTTAGGGCTAATCTAGTTCGTTTGTCACCAACTGGAGTAACACCTTCAACATTTCTGATTCCATCATTTATTAGTTGCTGTACTAAAGCGTCTTGATATCCGATTTTTTCAACCAATATAGTTGCTCTGTGTGTTTTTAAATTCATGTCATATGATAATGATTTACAAGTTAATAAAGTTTCAGGAAATCCAATTCTTCTGTTTATCGGATTGGGTAATATATAGATAGTTTGAATTCCTTTGTCACCAACAACTAAGTTGGCACTAACTATGGCTGTATAGTCAGCGTTATTACTTTGAGAAATAGCAAGATCAACTCCAATATACCCATAAACTAAAGTATTTCTACCTCTAACTGGTAAAGTCTCTTGTTTGTAATAGTTAATCCACTCTGGATAAATAACTTGTCCGTCGTCAGGGATAATGGTTAGTAAGTACTCACGTTGCCAAGAAATTTCATTTGATATCTTCTTCTTTTCTAACTCTAAGTCGTTTGCAGTTGGGTATTTACCGAGCCACAAACATTCGCCCTCAGGAGTGATAAGAGGATACGCTTTAAATATTCCCACCGTTTCTTTCTTTTCAATCTCACTTTTAATTTTCATAAGCAACGAATCTTCATGCAGTAAATTACCCACAACTACTAGTCGTGTATTTCTATCTCCAAGAGGTATAACTTCACCACGTAGCCAGTTATATGTTTTATCTCTACCTTCTTTTGTTTTAGCAGATTGCATATCTTCTACGTCATCACAAATAATAAGGTCTGGTCTAAATGCTCCGTGCCTAAGTCCGCGTACACTTTGTTCAGACGAAGCAACTGTTATGCGTGCTGATCTTTGTTTAAACACAATAGAATATCCGCCCCATTCGTCAGAATCTTCTTGAAACGGACCGAGATCATTTCGCAAGAGTGTATTACTCTCAAGCTCTGCTTTTATATTATTCATATATTGTTTTGCTTGCCCTCGTGTTTGACCGAACACAACACAAAACTTCTTTTGTTGTTTACCAAGTATCGACCAGAGTAGATATGCGGTAGTCACAATCGTAGATTTTCCAGATCCACGAAAAGCAACGATATAAAAGCTAGTTACTGGGTCAGATTCAAGAATACTGATTATTTCTTTTTGAAAGTCAGCTGTTGCATATCGTATATAGTGGGCAAAGTAGAAATGAAAGAAATACCAAAAACTCTCCGTTGTGATATTGATACGGATCTTTTTATCTAAAAACATTTTTTCAATGATTTCAGGATCAATTTTGTAGTTAGGTATTTGGCTCATCTTTTTCTTGTGTTGTGTTTGATAACGATAATGCTTTTCGTATGATTTCTTTTTGTTCATCATCTAACTCTTCTGAATCAAATGCATGTTTGACTGTCATAGTGTTTGAATATTCGGGGTGGTGGTGTCGTAACCAGTATGTAATCGCATGCATTGATTTATCTTTGACCGAACTTATGAGTTGAGATTCTGCTAAGTCATTTATTAATAACTTACCGTACATAAATGCTTCGTCTACTTGTTTTGAGAACTCTTTGTCTTCTGATTTCCAGCGGTAAAATGTAGCTCGTCCTACACCGAGCTTTTCACAGACAACTTGAATAATTGGAGTCTTTTTTACTTGTTCGATAAACTCTACTTTCTCTTTTTCTATCCGTATGCGACTAATTGATTTTTCGGACTTCTTCATGGCTTAGTTGGTTAAAGCGATTAATAATAAGTTGGCAGAAAATAGGTTCACGCTCACACATATATGCTTTACGCTTAAGTACCTCACAGGCGGACATAATGCTCCCAGAACCTGCTGTAAGGTCTAAGACGACATCATTTACCTCGGTGCACCTCTTTATAGCCTTATGATGTAGTTCAGGGTTCTTTTGGGTTGGATGGTTGTACTCACTGATTGGCAATCTTTTCATAACCCATGTATTTAAGTGGTCTTGTATTTCATCAACTAATGCGTTGCCAGTTGTCATATCGTTATTTATGATCTCGTTAAAACTTTGAAAACTTTTTGATAAGTAAGGAGACCCCATAGTTCCATATACGCAAAATTCTGTCGCTTTGTTGAATGCTATCTGAGGAGTCGGTGATGCGTTGTTTTTAATCCAAATACAAAGTCTCTTATTTGATATTCCAAGTTCTTTGTACAGGGTTTGTAGTAGCCACACATACGTTTCGTCGCACCAGTAGAAAACATGACAGTTAGGTTTACATACTGATAGTCCATTTTCAAGCATAGACTTCAAAAAGTTTTTATACTCACTGTCGCTTTTATTATCGTCTACAGTCCCGCCATATTCTTTACCACTTTTCTTACCGCCGACACCTTTGTTATAACTTAGATTTATATTGAACGGTGGATCTTGATTGATCATATCTACTGTAGCTCCGTCCATTAGTTTTTTAACCGTCTCTGGATCTGTTGCGTCACCACAAATAAGTCGGTGTTTACCAAGTTGGTAAATGTCACCAATTTTAATATTTGTTTTCTTTATCTTCTGCAATTCTTTTACTTCGTCAAAGTTATCTACTTTGGGTTCAGTATGCACATCAAATATTTTCGATAGATCTAGATCGTCAAACCCTGAGAGGGAGAGAGTCTCCATATCAAAGTATTTTGATAATGCTTCCCAGTCCCAATCACCATGTACACGATTTGAAGTTAGCAGGTACTGATCGTACTCACTTTGACTAAGTTTTCTATTTGGTACACGAACTTCGATAGTTTCTTTTTCTCTACCAAGTAGTTTAAGTACCATTAAACGCTGATGTCCTGCGATCACATTATTTTGAGTATCAATTACAGGTATTTCTACGACATTAAACTTCTTAAGACTTCTTTTTAGATCTTCAATCTGTTTAGGACTGATAGTTCTAGGATTTTTCACATTTGGCACAAGGTCTGAAATTTTACGGGTTTCAGTGACCCATGATAGTTTTTTCATATAATTATTTATGTTTTAAGCAACGGAAAACGCCCAGATACACACCCGTTATAAAACAGGTATATATCTGGGCGTTCCAGACGATGCTCGATTTAATTGTTTCTAACTTTTAACTTACCTTAGATTCCACAGAAGAATTTAAACCGACCGATTCTTGTATGGTCACTAAAATATGTCCTATACCGCACTTTCCGCAAATTATCTCAGTCTGTACTGGATCACCGTCATGCAAGGGAATTCCCTTGAAACCGATTTTAAGTTTCTCACCGTTTTGGTTCTTTACCATTTCAAAATGGCTCTGACCAACACGTTTGGCAATTGGTGTACCGCACTGACATTTAAATAATTCGCCTATTTGTGGATACATATATACATTATACCACGAGGGGTTTTACCATTTCCCCTGAGTGTTATATTTTGGATTGAGTCTTTTGATCTCTTGTGCTTCAAATGTTAAGGAAGCACTCTCAGAATCACAGACTGCGTAACCAAAGTGTGTAATGTCATTCCACTTGTTTTCACTGTAGTGTTGAAGTAATCTACCTCTAATACCACCATCGCCAAAGGCTTTGCCCACGTAGTGAACTATTAGAGTATTATTTTGACCTAATACACCGCAATAATAAACACCACCTTGGGAATTATTCCAACCTTGAAGCACGTCTTTACTAAACTGATAAGGACCCTGATATTGATTTACCATATTTGTTTTTAAATGGTTAATTATTAATCCACTAGTTTCATAGTGTTATATACAGTTTATCAAATTGATAATATCTTGTCAAATCATTCTGATAAGTGTATACTATCAATATGAAAACTAAAGCAGAATCAATAGGTATCCAAATTAAAACAGCAAGAGAAGAAGTGGGCATGTCCCAACTTGAACTTGCAAAGATATTAGATTTTGGTACTGCTACTGCCATTTCTCTAATAGAGGCTGGTCAGAGAAAGATAACAGCGGACAACCTAGAGAAAATCGCAATGGCGTTACACCGAGATATTTACTACTTCTTAGGGCGAGATTCCAAATACACCCCAGATATTAAACTAGCATTAAGGTCTGATAAGGATATATCTGACACAGCAAGAAAAACTATTTTAAATATTCTTGAAATGGACAAGAACAAAAAGAAGAAGTAATCATATGGATGAAGTTGAAGAAAAAGCTAGAAAAAAGTTTGCTACATCTGAAGCTCAAAAGCTGATCAAAGCACTGAAGATCATGCAAGCACCAGTATCTCTTTATCAGGTAGTGGAGCATCTTAAAACTAAGCACAATCTTCAAATCAGGAAAATGAGTGAATTAGATCAAGGTGTGCACGGTTTCTTGTCTAAAGAAGTTGATATATACGACGACGAAACTTTTGTTATTGGTTTCAATGACAAAAATTCTTGGTATAAAAATAGATATACTATTGCACACGAAATAGGTCATCTAATTCTGGGTCATGAGTGTTCAAATGGCAGGGATAAAAATATAGAAAGAGAAGCTGAAACTTTTGCCGCGGAAGTACTAATGCCAAAAGCTATGTTTAAAAAAGATTTTAACCTTTTACAGAATGTTCCAAAATTATCAGAAAAATATAGAGTTAGCCAGCAAGCAGTAGGGATAAAAGTACAGACGGATAGGCTTATTTAGTACTATAGTACTGTCCCATTTTGTCTCATTTTATGAATCAAGAAGATAAGAGAAATCCAAAGAATTGGAACAAGGAAGAGCTAGATAATGTTGTTAGAGTATTTCAGTGGCTACTAGAACAAGACAAGAAACAGAATCCTGATCTGTATAAACTACCAAAAGGAGTAGTGCTTGATAAGGACGGAAATCAAATAACGCTATAGTGCTCAAGTACCGTCGAAATGCTATTATAAAACTAGTTACGAAAGCCTTACAGGGCAAGTCCGACCACGGTTCTTGCTCAAGGACGCCAGCCAAAAGAAAATCGCCGAAGAGGCGGTTTTTTTATTTTTTTAATTTAACATTCATAAGAAAAAGGAATAAAATATAGATATGAAAATCGCTACAGCTTTATCATCTTTTGCTTATAAAAATTTAATTAAAAAAATCTTTTTCTTGTTTGATCCAGAAGATGTTCATGATTTAGTGACTTTAATAGGACGTTTTTTAGGTTCTAATGCTCTCACTCGCCTACTCACAAAAACAGCATTCTATTTTGAAGACAAAATTTTAAGCCAAACTATTTTGGGTATTAATTTTAAAAACCCAATTGGGCTTGCAGCTGGATTTGATAAAAATGCCGAACTGACTGATATTTTGCCTGCTGTAGGTTTTGGGTTTGAAGAAGTGGGTTCTATTACGGGCAAACTATGCAAAGGCAATAACAAACCTAGACTTTGGAGGCTGCAAAAATCTCAAAGCTTATTAGTTTACTATGGATTAAAAAATGATGGTGCGGTGGCAATTTCGGACAAACTAAAAAACAAAAAATTTGCGTTTCCATTAGGGGTTAGTATAGCAAAAACTAATAGCCCCAACACGGTTTGTGAAGAAGACGGAATCGAAGATTATAAAATAGCTTACCAACAATTTGTAAACAAAAATGTTGGCGATTATTATACAATTAATATTTCTTGTCCTAATACTTTTGGAGGAGAACCTTTTACTGATCCGCAAAAATTAGACCGCTTATTAACAGAACTTGTTAAAGTTAACAGCCTCAAGCCTATCTTTATAAAGATGCCAGGAGAATTGGAGCATGCGCAAATTGATCAAATTATTGAAGTTTGCAGGAAACACAAAATTGCTGGTTTTATTTGCACTAATTTGGCAAAGAATCGAAACAATAAAAATATTTTAGACCCTGAAGTGCCCGAACATGGAGGCATGTCAGGCAAAGTTGTACAACCAATTTCTGACGACCTGGTTAAATATATTTATCAAAAGACAAAAGGAGAATTTATCATCATTGGATGTGGTGGAGTATTTAATGCCGAAGATGCTTATAAAAAAATTAAACTTGGGGCAAATTTAATCCAAATGATTACAGGAATGATCTTTGAAGGACCACAAGTGGTTGGACAAATTAACTATGAACTTGCAAAACTACTTAAGCAAGACGGTTATCAGAATATAAGCGAAGCGGTAGGGGCAGATGTTAAATAAAAAAACAGCGCATATTATAGTAAGCGCTGTTTCTTTTATTTTAAGCGGTTTGTCTTGTTAAAAACTTTAACAAACCAATCAATACCACTGAGCCCAATATTGCTACTAGCAAACTATATAAGTTAAAGCCAGTTACTCCAGCATTACCAACGAAATTCATAATAAATCCGCCAATTAATGCACCAACTATTCCGACAACAATATTCATTAATGAACCTTGCTCAGCATCGGTCTTCATGATTATAGAAGCAATCCATCCGGCTAATGCTCCTAAAATTATCCAAAGTATAATTCCCATATATTTATTTTTTAATTATTTATTTAGTAGATCCAGAGTTAACGTCCACATTAATTTTATCTGGTACGTTAACGCTAGTTCCTTTATTAGCATTTCTAATTGCAGGTAATCCGTAAACAAAGAAAATTGCTATAATAATTACTAGAACAATCCCTCCGATTAACATACCCATACCTCCACCATTACCACTTCCGGAGTCTGGGTTATTTATAATTGTAGCCATAACTTTATTATATTAATTTTTATTATTACCGATCTTGCTGGTTAAGCTTTACAGCCGCCTCTGGTGTAGAAACAGACTTGCTCATCACCAAAAGTCTAATAACCGCTAAAGCAACTAACCAATAAACTATCATTGCTAACAATGTTGTCCATTCGAAGGTAGCCCCTTCAACCCTCGCTATTTGAAAGACGTTCATAAATGGAGCAACAAAAGGATAAGTAATACTATATATAAACTGAC
>CAZQVT010000012.1:0-9244 GCA_964596875.1 uncultured Candidatus Saccharibacteria bacterium
CGGTGGTAGAGTGGTCAATTACAACAGACTGTAAATCTGTCGGCTTCGGCCTACGTAGGTTCGAATCCTACCCGGCGCACACGAATCAAAAACAGCATTGGTATGCTGTTTTTGTTTACGGGTGCGAGACGGAGCGCGACGGCGCGAGTCGGGGTCGCGGAAAATTTCAGCAGAAATTTATCTGTGACCACATTATATAACAGCTGTCTCGCTCACAAATCCATCACTTACAAACGAACCATTTTTGCCCTTTGTAACCTTGAAAGAAAACTCCCCCGCTTTTACATCTACTGAGATAGTTCCACCTTTTGATAGTCCGCGACTAATCATAAGTTCAGCAACCTTGTTTAGAATTTTAGTTTGAATAAGTCTCTTTAGTGGTCTTGCACCGTACTGCGGACTATAGCCTTCTTTTGCAAGATAGTCTAAAGCACTTGAACTTAGAACAAGTTTAATCTCTTTTTGTGCCAATCTCTCTTTTACAATATCAACCTGAATAGTAACTATTTGTCTGATCGCTTCCTTACTTAAAGTATCGAAAACAATAATATCGTCTAGTCGGTTTAGAAACTCTGGTCTGAAGTGATCTTTTAGTGCTTCTAGAACTTTTGTTTTTGCATCTTCATACACAGCCTTTTCACTTTGCCCTGAAGCAAAACCGATCTTTTCCATTTTATCTATGTATCTTGCACCAATGTTTGAAGTAAGGATGATTACAGTGTTTCTAAAGTTAACTACTCTTCCCTTACTGTCAGTAAGTTTTCCGTTATCCAAAACTTGTAGTAGCACATTGAAAACTTCTGGATGAGCCTTTTCAATCTCATCAAATAGAATAACCGAGTATGGTCTATGTCGAACCTGCTCTGTAAGTGTTCCACCCTCTTCGTGACCTACATATCCCGGAGGCGCCCCAAGAATTTTTGAGACGCTGTGTTTCTCCATAAACTCTGACATGTCGACTCTTACCAAAGACTTGTCGTCGTCAAACAAAAACTCTGTTAGTGCTTTTGTAAGTTCTGTTTTACCAACACCAGTTGGACCCAAAAATAGAAATGAACCAATAGGTCGGTTTGGGTCTGCGATACCAGCACGACTTCTTTTTATTGTGTCTGATATTTTTTTGACAGCCTCGTTTTGACCAACTATTTTGTGTTTCAAAACATCTTCCATCCTATTTAGTTTTTCTGCCTCTTCTTCGAGCATTCTTGATACAGGAATACCAGTCCATTTTGAAACAATAGTTGCAATATCGTTTTCAGTTATCTCTTCTTTCAAGATTCTTCTTGAACTCTGAAGTTTCTTTAGTCTTTTTGTTTTAGTGTCTAGATCTTTTTCCAAAGCAGGGATTTTTCCATAACGTATTTCTGCTGCTTTTGCTAAATCTGCCCTTGCCTCTGCAGTTTCTGCCTCACGTCTGTACTCCTCAAGTTTTTTCTTGAGATCTTTTATATCTGTAACGGTTTCTTTTTCATTATTCCACTTTAATTCTATTTCAGAAATCTCCTCTTTTAGGTCGGCTATCTGTTTATCTATATCTTTTATTCTCGCTTTAGATTTTGGATCTGTTTCTTTTTTCAAAGCCTCATGCTCTATCTGAAGTTTAACTATTTTAGAGTGAGCATTTTGCAAAACAGGAGGTTTGTTTTCGAGCGCGATTTTTAGATATGAAGCAGACTCGTCGATAAGGTCGACTGCTTTGTCCGGAAGAAATCTGTCAGTAATATATCTAGATGAAAGATTTACAGCAGAAACTATTGCCTCATCCGTAATATGAACCCCGTGATATACCTCGTATTTTTCTTTTAGACCTCGTAAAATAGTTATGGCATCATCTATACTTGGTTCGTTTACATACACAGGCTGAAATCTTCGAGTAAGCGCTGGGTCTTTTTCAATATGTTTTTGGTACTCTTTCAAAGTTGTTGCCCCTATCGCTCGCAACTCTCCACGCGCAAGAGCCGGCTTTAGCATGTTTGAAGCATCCAAGGACCCTTCTGCAGAACCTGCACCGACAATAGTGTGAATCTCATCTACGAAAAGAATTATCTTTCCATCTGACTTTTCTATTTCTTTCAAAAGATTTTTTAGTCTTTCTTCAAACTCACCTCTATATTTTGTTCCAGCAATAAGTAGACCTAGATCAAGTGATACAAGTTCCCTGTCTTTCAAAGACTCTGGGACTTCACCCATAGACATACGTTGTGCCAAACCTTCTACTATTGCAGTTTTACCAACACCCGCTTCACCAATAAGTATTGGATTGTTTTTTGTTCGTCTAGAAAGTATTTGAACGATTCGGTTTATCTCGTCATCTCGTCCAATAACAGGGTCGAGTTTGTTTTGTGATGCAAGTTTTGTAAGATTTCTTGTGAATTTTGTAAGAGTCTTGAACTTTTTTGGAGCTTCCTCTGTAAATGTTTTTGAGTTTCGTATTTCTTCTATAACTCTAAAAACAGAATCTTTTGTGATTTTGAATTTTGAAAGTAAGTCTCGCGCACTGCTTTGAATATCAAAAATAGCCAAGAACAAATGTTCTGTAGAAACAAACTCATCATTTAAATACGTTATCTGTTTACTTGCGGCATCGATAGTTTGTGCAAGTTCTGGAGTAAGATACACCTGATATGATGCAGAAAGAGTCTGACCTTGTTCATTGCCTTCTATGCCTTCCATAAGTGAGTCAGTCATCAAAATAGTATCCACCTGCAGTTTGTCCATAATAGAAGCCACAATACTTTCCTCCTGAATAATAAGTGCAGCCAAAAGATGCAAAGGGTTCACATGGTTTTGTCCTCTTTCTATTGCAAGCTCGTGAGCTTTTCGGATTACTTCTTTAGCCTTTGTTGTGAAATTATTGAACGGATGCATTTTGGTTTTGTTTACTATCTTACATGACTTCCATATTTGGACTATCTCTTCGTTGTAAAGCTTAAAATCTTCGTCACCGTATGTCCAAATACGCCTCCTCACATTTTAAGCTTTCCGCCTCGATATAGTCTCAAATCTGAAAGTCAGATATAGCGTGAATTATAATAAAAAAATGGCTAAAGTCAAGGTTAGAATTTTGATTTTTTGGCTACCTATTGTGCCTTTGAAACTTCAGAAAGTGCTGTTATATCTTTTTTAAGTAGAGAAGCTGGAATGAATGATTTTGATGCTTCACCTGTTATTTTCATACCCACCACATCACCAGAAAGGTTAAAGAGTGGACTACCTGTATACAGATCTTTTGTTGCCAAATCTGTTTCAACACTTCCTAAATATTTTGTTGTAGTTGTACCAACTGTAGAGTCTCTCATTGTAAGTGAAACTGTTCTGCCTATAGCTACTGCATTGCTTGCTGTACCACCTACTGAAATAACTGTTTGTCCGAGTTTAGGGTCTGAATCACTAAACTTTGCTGGAGAGAAAACATAAGGAGTCTTGTCTTTTTCTAATTTTTCATTTGCCTTGAACAAAATAAAGTTTGTTTGTTTATCTACCCCCATTGCAAGTAGAGGAATCTTCACGCCATCACTCATTACTGCTGTATAAAAGTTGTTTGCAGTAATTGTTTTTCTATCAGCCACCATCACACCGTCTTTTGTTGTTACCAAACCAAGTCCGTAGAAAGTCTTATCACCAGTTACTGCATCTACCTCTTCTATTCTTACAATACTTTTTACATTTTTGTTTATTGAATCCAAAATAAGGTCTTCCTCTTTTACAATTACAGTTGTAACTTCTTTTTGTCCAGGAGTTATGACTGTAGTTGGAGTTGTAACTGTCTCAATAGTTTTTTCCACAATACGGTTTATGTTTCTTGTAACCTCAATAGGCGCCTCTTGCAAAAGTGAAGTCGTCATAATGCCCGTAGCAATAGAAGTTACGAAACTTATGAGTATTGTTAGCAAAACTATTTGGTTTTTGTTTAGATCTTCCATTTGGTTTATTTTATCACAACTTTTTTTAATGCAATAATTAGTTTATCTATATCTGACTTTTGGCTAAACTTACCCAAAGTGAAACGCAAACTAGACTTACTACAATCCTCTTTTTTATTTAGGGCTCGTATTACATATGATGACTGATCATCCTTTAATGTCATACAAGAAGACGAGTACGAGACCGAAAAACCTAGAAGGTCTAGTTCGATAGTTGCAAATTCTGCATCCAAGCCTTTGAAACAAATGTTTATATTGTTTGGAAGTCTGTGTTTTAGAGAACCATTTAGACTTGCATTTCTAAATGTTTTTAAAATATTTTCTATCGCATAATCGCGGATTTTAGTTAATCTTTCAACTTCTTTCTCTCTGTTTTCTACGGACTCTTCTAGGGCTAGAGCGAAACCCGAGATTGAAGATAGGTTTTCTGTACCACTTCGCAGACCTCTTTCCTGTCCACCACCAAAAATTATTGGTTTAATATTTATTCCAGACTTTACATATAGTGCACCCACACCTTTTGGTCCGTATATCTTTCCACTATCAAGCGTTAGTAGATCTATACCGTGTCTTGCGATATCTAATGAAACGTAAAGTGGACTACCCCCAGTATCTACATGAAGATATGGTGGATTCTTTTTTCTTGAATCCTTAATTATTTTTGCGATTTCATTTACCGGCTGTATTGTTCCTATTTCACTGTTTGCCAAAGTAATGCTTATTAAAACTGTATTTGGCTTTATTGCTCCTGCAAGTTCATCGAGCAAAACTATTCCCTCTTCATTTACATTTATAAAAGTGACTTCACCTCCACGTCTTTGTATTTCTTTGCAAACTTCCAAAGTAGAAGAATGTTCGATTGTTGTCGTTATAAAATGTGGAACAAAATCCGCAGTTTTATAAGCCTCAAAAACACCGAGGAGTGCGAGGTTATTACCCTCTGTGCCACCACTTGTAAAAACTATTTCGTTTTTATTTACATTTAAAACTTTTGCAACTCTTGTTCGAAAACCCACGAGCAACTCTTTTGCTACAGCAGACTCACTGTATAAACCTGAGGGGTTAGCAAAAACATCATTATATTTTTGCATTTCTTTTAATACCGAAGAACTCACCGGCGTTCCGCCCGCGTAGTCTAGAAAAATATTTTTACCTAGTTTGTTTTTAAACAAACCAAACGGATTAAAAAAATTCATTCGCATACTTTCATTATACTACTTATTATTTACTTAGTTACAACCTCTTAACTTTTACACAAAAGGGCGCGAGTTTCCCCGGCCCTTTTGGCAGTACCGACACGTCGACTAGATTTGCGCCCTGTGGAAGCGCGGCCGTCCAGCGGTCGTTGTATGCCTCTGCCTTTCCCGACTGAAGTGGTGCGGGTCACCTCTTTCACCCCTCATGAGGCGAAGGCGATCGGTTTCAGAACGCGCGTCGCGTTCGGTGGAATTACCCCGAAGGTACCTCACCACCTTCATCACCTCTGTCGGCGTGGCTACGGGAACCACAGGCGACAGATCCTCACAAAGCACGATCGGAAACTCCCGGCCGTGCCGTGAGACTTCTGAACCGACTCCCCTCATGTAGAGGATGAGACGAGCCGCATCGACTACTCCTACCGGCAACTGCACGATGTACACTGTCATGGAAATGACCCCCGAAAAAGAGTATTACTAAATTTTTTTCAAGTCAAACACCTGATACGAAATTATTTTTGCAAAAAGGCTTAAAATATGGCATACTCACGAAATGGCAAATCTAATTTCCAACCCTATATTTTTTGTCTATGCACTACTGGCACTAGCAATAATCCTTATAGGTTGGATAGTAAGATTGGAGATAAAAATCAAACGCCTGCTTGTTGGAAAAGATGCCAAGTCACTAGAAGACTCTATTGTTGCCACAAAAAGTAATTTGGACCAACTAAACAATTTCCAAAAACAAGTTATTTCACACTTTTCAAATATTGAAAAAAGACTAAACCGAAGTGTACAGGCGGTGGAAACAATGCGTTTCAACCCTTTTAAAGGCACTGGCGATGGAGGCAATCAAAGTTTTTCTACAGCACTTTTAAACCAAAATGGTGATGGAGTTATACTTTCTAGTCTTTACTCTAGAGATAGAATAAGTATTTTTTCAAAACCAGTAGAAAAGTTTCAAAGCAACTTTGAACTTACAGAAGAAGAAACAGAAGTACTAACAAATTCAATAAACCGCCTAAAAGAATAGGTATGAGATTAACAAAAAACTACCATGCAAAAAACGGAAACAAACAAAACTATAGAACGATCACCTGTGGTAGTAATAATGGGTCATATTGACCACGGCAAATCTACCCTACTTTCATATATACGAAAAAGTAGAACCCCTTTAAACGAAGCTGGAGATATCACTCAGCACATTTCTGCATACGAAGTTTCTCATAAAGGACAAGATGGCAAAGATCACCTCATTACTTTTCTAGACACACCAGGACACGAGGCTTTTAGTGGTATAAGAAAAAGAGGTGCAAATGTTTCTGATATTGCGGTACTTGTTGTTTCTGCCGAAGACGGAGTAAAAAAGCAAACACTAGAAGCGCTGTCATCTATAAAACAGAGTAACACTCCTTTTATTGTTGCTATAAATAAGATCGACAAACCTGAAGCAAATGTAGAAAAAACAAAGCAGAGCTTGGTTGAAAATGAAATATATGTAGAAGGTTACGGTGGCGACATACCTGTTGTACCTATTTCAGCGAAAACTGGCCAAGGAGTATCAGAACTTTTGGATATGATTTTGCTTATGACAGAACTAGAAGGACTGACTGGCGACAGAAACTTGCCTGCTGTGGGTGTGGTGATCGAGAGTAACTTAGACGGTAAAAAAGGTATAACTTCTACATGTATCGTAAAAAATGGAACTCTTAAAAAAGGAATGTTTGTTACTGCAGGACTTTCTACAGCACCTATCCGAATCATAGAAGACTTTGCGGGAAAACCAATACAGGAGTCGACTTTTTCTAGCCCAGTTAGAATCATAGGCTGGGATGTTTTGCCTGAAGTTGGAAGCACATTTAAAGCATTTGAAACTAGAGAAGACGCACGACTTGAAATAGAGAAAGAAAAAGCAACAAGAGAAGCAGAAAGTAAGAAAAATAAAAAAACTTCTGGAAGTGACGCAAATGAAACCTATGTGCCTCTTATCATTAAAGCAGATACAGGAAGTAGTCTAGAAGCAGTAATCTCTGAAGTTCAGAAACTGGATACAGATAGAATAAAAACAAAAGTTATTTCTTCTGGTGTTGGAACTGTCTCAGAAAATGACGTTCGACTAGTGGGAGGAAAAGAAAAAACTTACATTATCGGCTTCAATACAAAAGTTGATGCTCCCGCAAAAAACCTAGCCGAAAGAAATGAAATAGAGATACAGAACTTTGATGTAATCTACAAACTTTCTGAATGGCTAAAAGAAGTTTTGGAAAAAAGTACACCTAAAATGCAGGTTATGGAGTCTGTCGGTAGAGCAAAAATACTAAAAACATTTAGTAAAACTAAAAACAAGCAAGTTCTAGGAGGTAGAGTAGATAGTGGGGAAATAAAACTTGATGCTGTTGTAAAAATATTTAGGAGAGACGCCGAGATTGGAGACGGAAGAATACGCGAACTTCAGCAACAAAGAGTTAACACCAAAGAAGTTCCACAAGGTAAAGAGTTTGGAGCAATGATAGAGGCAAGTGTAGAGATTGCTTCGGGAGATTATATAGAAAACTTTATCACTATAGAAAAGTAAAATGAGTAACCGCGACGAAAGAATGAAAGAAATACTCCGTGACCTTGCTGCAAGGTTTTTACTCGTAAACGGGAACAACTCTTCCCTACTCACTGTGACAGATGTGAGTTTAACAAGGGATGCAAAATATGCTACCATCTTCTTTACGGTTTTTCCTGTTGAGTTTGAAAAAACCGCACTTGAGTTTGCTAAAAGAAAAAGAAGCGAATTCAGAGAGTTTATAAAAGATAACTCAAAAATAGGCAGAATCCCTCAGTTGGATTTTGAAATAGATAACGGTGAGAAAAACAGACAAAAGATTGATAGTCTTTTGAACGAAGACAATAAGGCGTAGTAGCCAAGTAGCATGAGCGTAGCGAATTGATATAATGACAAAGATCTTTGCAAAAATAAACTGGTAAATAGTTTATTGAATTGTTAAAGATACAAATAAGGCGTAGTAGCCAAGTAGTAAGGCAAAGATCTGCAAAATCTTTATACGCGAGTGCGATTCTCGCCTACGCCTCAAAAGGTAAACTAATATAATTATGATATACTATACGTATACCATAATGCATGACTAGAAATAGAAAGTGGAACATAGAGCAGTTAGATAAGGCAGTAAAAAATTCTTTTAGCGTACGCGAAGTTATAAAAAAGTTAAACTTAATACCTGCCGGAGGAAATTATGCTCAAATAAATAAATTTATCAAACAGCATAATCTTCCCACAAAACATTTTACTGGAATGTTGTGGAGTAAGGGTAAAAAACTCGGGCCAAGGCCAATAATTAAACTTGAAAATATTTTAGTAAACGGAAGTTCATACCAGAGTTTCAAGTTGAAAAAAAGACTATTTTCAGCTAGTATTAAAAAACCAAAATGTGAGATATGTGGCTGGGCAAAGAAATCGATTGATGGAAGAATACCTTTGGAGTTAGACCATGTAAACGGAAATAGAAATGATAACAGGATAGAAAATCTAAGGATTCTTTGTCCAAATTGTCACAGTCTTCAAACAACACATAGAGGTAAAAATAAAAATCGCCCGAGTGGTGGAACTGGTATACACGCAAGACTTAAAATTTTGTGACCGTAAGGTCATGTGGGTTCGATTCCCACCTCGGGCACCAGAATAGAAATCAAAGGTTTTGACGAAAATATTTTAAGGCGAAGGAGAGACTCCGGCTCGTATATGCATTTCAATTAAAAACACTGTAATTGAATTTATTGTGAAAATAAGTTATCCTTAACCATGTGTTATTGCGCCTATAGCTCAGCTGGTAGAGCAGATCCCTCTTAAGGATAAGGTCGTAGGTTCGATCCCTACTGGGCGCACAGAAAATTGTTGAAGCAATTTTCTGTTCACCCAGAACAAAGCAATGCTTTGTGTTAGGGATCGAACAGATTTCCGGTTTACAAATGCAGTAGCGTTTGTCGGAAATCTGCGTTCTTGTTTTCAATGAGTGACGACGAATTGAAATTCAAAAAGATTACCCCGCCCATACATTGCCCGGGTGGCGGAATTGGTATACGCGCACGACTTAAAATCGTGTCTCGCAAGGGATGTGG
>CAZQVT010000013.1:0-6649 GCA_964596875.1 uncultured Candidatus Saccharibacteria bacterium
AAAATGGAAAGGAAAATTTTGGTTTTGCTTCGCCGCTATCAATATTCTCATCTATTGTAATATATCACATTATTGTTAAACAACACAACAAATTGCTAGAATGTAGTTGTGGATATGAAAACTTCGTCAATAAAACTGGGAAAAAACATAAAGCGTATACGAGAGCGAAAGAAAATGTCGCAAGGCGACATTTGTCGTGCTCTCGGTTTTGATCGTGCCCAAATGAGTAATATTGAAGCTGGTAAGGGCAATCCTACGCTTTCCACAATAGAGAAAATCGCCCAAGCGCTAGGAGTCGCGAGCGATGAGCTTTTGAAATAACTTTATGACCACAGAAAAAACAATTTTAACACCAGAACTTAAAGTATTGAATTTTCAAGAAAGTTTAGATTTTTATACGAAACTAGCAGGATTTGAAATTCTTTACGACCGACCAGAAGAAGATTTTGCCATGCTTGGAATAAATGGTGCTCGTCTTATGATTGAAGGACTTACAGAAAAAAGTCGTACATGGAAAGTCGGAAACTTAGAGCGACCATTTGGTCGCGGTATGCATTTTCAAATTGAAATACCAGATGTTCAAAGTTTGTACGAAAATTTCAAAAAAGCTAACCACCCAATCTTTTTTGAAATGGAAGAAAAATGGTATCGAAAAAACGATAAAGAAATTGGGAATAAGCAATTTTTGGTGCAAGACCCCGATGGTTATTTACTAAGATTTTTCCAAGACTTGGGAATTAGGCCAATCAAATAATTTATGGAACCAAAAGAAACAATCAAAAAATATCTTAATGCCCTACAAAAATCAGATTACGAATATCTGATCAATTTGTTTGCGTCTAACGCCATTGTTCACTCTCCGCTATATGGTGAGGTTGAGGCAAAGAAATTTTATACAGATTTATTTAAGGATACGAATAAATCCGTCATATCTCTAAAAGATATTTTTACGAACGAGGACGGATCAAAAGGAGCCGTAAATTTTTTGTATGACTGGACTTTGTCTGACGGTTCGCCTGTCTCTTTTGATTGTGTTGATATTTTCAAATTTAATTCTGAAGGAAAAATACAAGAACTTACAATTATTTATGACACCTTGCAAACTCGACCAAAATTTGATAAACTAAAAATATGAAAACAGTAGGAATCATTGGCGGACTTGGACCAGAAACA
Organism: uncultured Candidatus Saccharibacteria bacterium; assembly: GCA_964596875.1. Classification (GTDB taxonomy): domain Bacteria; phylum Patescibacteriota; class Minisyncoccia; order Phycocordibacterales; family DATDWN01; genus C7867-006. Next base: position 1,174 of record CAZQVT010000013.1, read on the forward strand.
ACTTCGGAGTTTTACCTCGATTTGGTTTTTTCGTGTGCTAAGAAAGACAAAACAGCTAGACCAGCTATTGTTATTGCTAGTGTTCCTCTACCATACCAAATCGAGGAAGATTTAATTTTGAAAAGTGAGGGCATGGAGCGATATATTCCATTTCTTACAGCAGAAGCTCAAAGACTTGAAAAGGCAGGGGCAGATTTTATCGTTATGCCTTGTAATTCTCTGCATGTCTTTATAGAACAAATTAGAAAATCCGTTTCCGTTCCAGTGTTAAGTATTGTTGAAGAAACTGTTAAGTTTCTGAAAAAGGAAAACATGAATAAAGTCGGGATTGTTTCTACTTCGGCAACGATTAAAAATAAACTTTACGAAGACGCTTTTGCAAAAAGTGGAATTGAGTATGTCGTTCCGAACGAACTCCAACAAGCTCGAATGGGAAAGTTTATTTTGAATCTTGTTGTTGGTCAACAGAAAAATCGAGACCGCGAGGAATTGATAAGTATTATCAATGACTTTGAGAACAAAGGTTTGGATTGCGTCATTTTGGCTTGTACTGACTTGCAGCTTCTCATTCCTAGTCATAAAAATCTTAAAATATTCGACACGATGAAGATATTTGCTGACGCGACTGTTGAGAATGTACTTAACTAAATGATTGATAGAAATGAAATTGAATCTAAATCAAAAGAATTTGAAATCCACTTCTCGAATGTTGAGCGGGATTATGTTTTTGGCTGGCTAATTTTTGGAATTTTTACAGCAAGTGATCTCAAAGATACTATTTTTCTGAAAGGCGGAAACGCCTTAAGAAAGGGGTACTTCAAAAATACTCGGTTTTCTTCTGACTTGGATTTTGGTATTCCTGGCGATATAGCTCAAGATGTTCTACTTGAGGAAATAAACAAAGTTTGTGATTTTATCCAAGAAAAAGCTGGGGTTGTTTTTGTAAAAACCGATAACAAAGTTGAGGAAAAATTTTCAGCTTCGGAAGCTCCAATACCCGGACTTCGTGTTTATGAAGTAAGAGTTTATTTCAAAGGATTTAACGGCGAAGCCGATCACATCAAATTGAGAATCTCAATGGATATTACTCGTTTTGATAAAGTTCTTTTGCCAATACAAACTGTTGATTTAATTCATCCATATTCTGATGCAGAAAGTGTATCCTGCAAAATTCGCTGTATGAAACTTGAGGAAATTATCGCCACAAAATTAAAGTGTCTTTTGCAAAGACAGCACGCACCTGATTTGTTTGACTATGTTTACTCAATAAAATTATTAGGTGGTGAGCTTAATAAGGAGGAAGTGGTACGAACTTTTGTACAAAAAACTATTTTCGGAAAAAACCCACATGTTTTGAAAAATATCCTACATAAAACGCCATTTGATTATTTTAAGGAATATTGGGGCAAAACTGTTGTTTGTGCAAAACAATTCATGTTTGGGGTAGATGAGGCAATAAACTTGTTTACTGCCGATCTAGAAACTTTGTTTGGCATTTATCCTGACAATGGTTTTGCACAATTTGCATATTTTGGCTCGGAACTTAGAGCGCCAATAATGAAAGCTGGTCGAGAGCAAACGCTCCTAAAAATTCGCTACAAAGGAGCGGATAGAATTGTTGAACCTTATTCACTAAAATATTTGCAACGAAAAGATGGCGCGGAGCGCGAGTATTTTTATGTTTTCAATAAAAGTGGTGGAAATAACGAGCCAGGCGTTAGATGTTTTGTTGCAGAAAAAATTGAATCAATAGAAAATACCGATGAAAAATTCACACCTCAATTCCCGATAGAGTTATCGAAGGCTGGCGAAACACCAGAAAATCCATATCTGTTTGACCCAAACAGACCGACACCTGCTCCGCGTCCACGCAGAACATCTGGCCTATCAAGAACGCCTAGGCGTTCTTCGTTTGGGCCAAAATATATTTACCAATGTAATTATTGCGGAAGAAAATTTACAAAGAGCAAACACGATAGTAGCTTGCGAGAGCATAAAGATAAAAGTGGCTATCGTTGTGGAGGTAGACACGGATACTATGTGGACACGAAGTATTAAGGGAGCAATCCACGCCGTTTTATAATATCTCCTAAAAACGGCGGGGATTTGTGCGCGCACAGGGCGGGCGGGGCAAGCACAATAAGATTTGTTTGTGCCTAGCACAATCCATATTGATTGAGTTACCACGACCAGTCACCGAAGCCACAGAGTTTCAAGTTACCACAGAACACCGAGAGGAAGCGCCTCGTCTCGCCGCAAGGACGGAGAAATGAACAACGCCAAATAACCACAAGTGATATAATGTAAATGTTCGTTTTGTAGTCTGAAGCGGCGAAGCAAAACCAAAAATTTCCTTTCCATTTTTTGTCGGCTCCCCCCACACCCCCCGCCGAGGAAAAGAAGAAAGGTAAGGAAAATTTTTGGTTTTTGCTCCCGCGACCGAAGGGAGCGGGCGAGGCGCGCAGATTAGAGCGTACGATTCAATTCAGAGCCACCACGCGCTCCGCGCGTGAGATTAGTAGCTTTCGTCAGGATTATTCTCAAAATGAAATCGAACTTTGTCTAATACACACCGCAGGAAGAAGCCAAGCGAAGCTTCGCGCTCAGATTCGAAAGACGGAGCGGGCACCTAGCGAGCACGCTAGGTCGTGAGTCCGGGTAGGGAAAATTTTTGAGTGACGACGAAAAAATTATTCCTGACCGAATCTCGCTCTCTCCGCTTTTTAACAAAAGGTGTTATAATTGTTTTATGATAAACAATCATAAAATCTTGAGAGTAATATCTGTTCTAGCAATTCTTGCGATTGTTATACTTTTTGTTTATTTAAAACTTTTAAACAAATCTACAGAAGAAAATCAAAATCCAAATCCACCAGCTACAACAACAGAAGAAGTTGTTGTGAAAGGTGTGCAATACAAAAATGCTGATTATGGTTTTACATTCAAACTCCCAGATACTTGGAAAGATTACTCGATCATAGAAGATGAGTGGGAAGGTTATAGTTTAACCGCAGATGGACAAAGCCAAACATTAAAAGAAAATGGGCCTCTCATTTCTATTCGTCACCCAGATTGGGATTACAAATCTCCGAGACAAGATATCCCTGTAATGGTTTTTACTGTTTCACAATGGAACGATATGCAAGCAGACAAATTTCACATAGGTGCCGCACCAATAAATCCTAGTGAGCTTGGACGAAACAATAAATATGTTTTTGCTATTCCAGCGAGATATAACTTTTCTTACTTAACAGGTTTTGAAGAGGTAGACCAGATTATAAGAGGGGACAATTTTAGTGCGCAATAGTAAAACCTAGAACTTTTTTAACACCATTGTTTAAGAGCTCTTTTCGGGCTTCTCTCATTGTGCTTGCGGTGGTCACTACATCATCTATCAGGATCACATATTTCCCATGCACTCTTGCATCTGCTTTAAAAGAATCCAATAGGTTCATAACTCGATCATATTTCGATAAGCTGTGACTTTGTCTAGATGTTTCCTTTATTTTTTGGAACCATTGTGGAGCGTAAAGTAGAGTGTGCTCAATGTCATTTTCTAATATTGACTTTGATATTAGCTCACTCTGATTGTAACCTCTCTCAATTCTTCTTTGGTTTGTTATTGGGATTGGTATTAATAAAAATTCAGCATTGTTATCGAACAATAAAATATCTGAAATTTCTGGCATTATTTCTTCGTATAAAAGTTTACCTATGTGTTCGAGTGCCAAAATATTTTCTCTGTATTTTAGTTCCCAAACTATTGCTTTAACTCTTTTGTCTTTGTAGTGAAAAAGAGGAGTTATCCATTCATCGCCAATTACTGGTGGAGCTTTTGGTAATGCATTTATTTTTTCTGGAGTAAGTTTTCTGACAATATCAAAATCTTTTCTAGGTGGTAGTATAAAGTCTAAAATATATTCAAAATATGTAATAAAACTTTTCAACATATGTATATTATATAACTAGGTTTATGATATACTAGGTTGAAAGACAATATTATTTGTTATGGCTAATTTTTTTACAAATCTATTCAATAAAGACAGTGTGAGTGTGATGGGTATCGATATAGGTTCTTCCTCTATAAAAATGGTGCAAATCAGCCGTAAAAACGGCCACGCCGTCCTCGAGACTTATGGAGAATTAGCCCTGGGACCTTATACAGGCAAAGGTGTGGGTGAGTCAACAAATCTAACTACAGAAAAAATAATAGATGCTGTAAATGATATGCTTCGAGAAAAAGAAGTAAATATCACTACTAGGACTTGTGGATTGGCTATTCCTTTTTCATCTAGTTTGATGGCTGTTATTGACCTACCTTTAGCAACAAAAAAGCAACTTGATCAGATGGTGCCACTCGAAGCTAGAAAGTATGTGCCAGTTCCTATTTCTGAAGTGACTTTAGACTGGTATATCATACCTAAAGACAGAAATTCTGAGCCACTTCCAGATAACGATACTTCTGTAGTCGGTTCTCAAAGATTAGAAGTGTTAATAGTGGCTTTGCATAACGATACGATAAACCGTTACAAAGAAATCGTTACAAAAACAGGACTTGATGCAGGATTCTTTGAAATAGAAATATTTAGTACTATCCGGTCTATTTTAGACGAAGAATTAGAGCCTATTATGATAGTAGATATGGGAGCTTCTACTACGAAACTATACATAGTTGAAAAGGGTATATTGAGGTCGTCTCATATGGTCAGTAGAGGATCACACAACATAACAGATGAACTATCAAAATCTGTCGGTATTTCTTTAGAGGATGCAGAATATCTAAAAAGAGAAAAAGGTTTGCTTGGTGATATAAACGGCATCGCCTTAAAAGACGTTGCTTCATTTACTTTGAACTATATCTTTTCAGAAGCTAGTCATGTCGTCATGGCATATCAGAAAAAATACAACAAGAACATAGCCAAGATAGTTTTGGTTGGTGGGGGAAGTGCACTAAAAGGAGTTGTCGATGTCGCAAAGAATATATTTCAAACAGAAGTTGTGGCAGGAGACCCTTTTTCAAAGGTTGTAGCTCCAGCATTTTTAGAAAAAGTTTTACGAGATACTGGGCCAGAGTTTGCAGTTGCAGTTGGAATTGCTCTGAGGAAACTACAGGAGTTGAAATAAATACACTTACTTGTTTTGGCTATCGATACCTTAATAAAGTTTTACACATATTTTCATAGTCATTTGTAGAACCCTGTACTATAATTAGTCATATAGTATGGAACCTAGATTTCAAACATCGTTCATTCCTAAAAAACCAATAATCAATGATGCTAGAATCGCATCAAGTTCTTCTGTTGTAAGAGAATCAAACGTATTCAGTATTATTGCCGTTATTGTTTTTGTTGCAACCTTACTGGCTTCAGGAGGTTTGTTCGGTTACAAGATTTATTTGAAACAGCAGATTGATAAAGACAACAAAGACATAAGCGATGCTCAGGCTGCATTTCAAGTAGATAAAATAAAAGAACTA
>CAZQVT010000014.1:0-2723 GCA_964596875.1 uncultured Candidatus Saccharibacteria bacterium
TATTTCGTATATTTTGTCAATCATGCTAGTATAAATTTATGCAAAATATTGAGGAAACTATTTGGGATGTGGTAGTTATAGGAGGTGGAGCATCAGGTATGATGTCTGCCTGTGTTTCGGCACAGCAAGGTAAAAAGGTTTTAATACTTGAAAAAAACGAGGAACTTGGCAAGAAACTTCTCATAACTGGTGGTGGCAGATGCAACCTCACCAACAACGAACCAGATATTCGAAAGTTTCTATCAAAGTACAAAGACTCTGACAAATATTTGTTTTCATCATTTTCACAGTTTGCTGTTTCTGATACTTTGGACTTTTTCAATTCTCGTGGAATGCAAACAAAAGTAGAGGCCTTGGGACGTGTATTCCCTATTTCAAACTCTGCTCGTTCTGTTTGGGAAACTCTTCTTAATGAACTAAAGAAAAACAGTGTCACAGTTGCTTCAAACCAAACTGTAGTCAGTATAAACAGTGAAAACAATAAAATAGTAAGTGTCACTTTGAAAAACAAAAGTATCGTGAAAGCAAAATCCTTTATACTAGCAACAGGAGGAAAATCTCATCCAGAAACTGGCTCAACAGGAGATGGTTTCAAGTGGCTAAAGGATGTAGGACATAAAGTGACCGAACCAACTGCATCCCTTGTTCCCCTAGCCATAAAAGAGGACTCAATAAAAAGACTCCAGGGTGTAAGTATTGATGAGGTAAAAGTTACAGTTTTACAAAACTACATAAAACAAGAAACTAAAAAAGGTAAAATACTTTTTACACACTTTGGACTATCTGGTCCAACCATCTTAAACCTAGCCTCCGAAGTTTCTGAACTGCTAAAATATGGCGAAGTTTTTATTTCACTAGATATTGCTCCAAGACTTGACCCTGGCCAACTAAACCAAAAACTTCAAGATGTTTTCAAAGAAAATAGTAATAAAAAACTAAAAAATGTTTTGGATGAACTGATGCCTTCTGCAGTAGTACCGGTGGTTATAGAAATGTCAGAAATCGACGGCGACAAGGAAACAAACAGTGTAACTCGAGAAGAAAGACTAAAACTTGTTGAGAAAATGAAAAACATAAAACTAGAAGTAGATTACTTACTAGACGAAAGTAAGGCCATAGTAACTTCAGGGGGAGTTTCATTGGATGAAGTGGACTTCAAAACAATGTCATCTAAACTTTACCCAAACCTGTATCTCACGGGAGATATTTTAGATATTGATAGACCAAGTGGAGGCTACAGTTTACAACTATGTTGGACAACAGGCTTTGTTGCCGGTAAAAACGCGTAGTATAAATTTTACTTGTCTAGAGCTAGAGTTTCATCTATGCTTATCTGTTGTACAAAATCTGGAACGTGAGAAACAAGTATCATTGCGCCTTCGTATTCATCCAATGCTTTTGCAATAACTGGTAAGTGTCTAAAGTTTATGTGGTTTGTAGGTTCGTCCAGTATAAGTAGTCCTGGTTTTAGCAAAACAAGTTGCGCAAATGCAACCAAACCTTTTTGCCCTTCTGAAAGTGCGCCTATTTTAGTATTTATAACTTCTCCGGTAAGTAGAAAACCTGCAGCAACTGAACGCATTGTTTCCTCTACATGTTGATCCATCACAGAGAACAATGCTTCTCGAACAGTATCTTCAAAATTTAGTGTAGAAAAATCTTGTCTGTAGTATCCAACTTTTATTCCCTCTGTTATTGTCGCGCCCTTTGCTTTACCACTTGCAAGTTGCTCTAGGAGTGTACTTTTTCCAATACCGTTTGGTCCTGTAAGTAGCAAATGCTGTTTTTTTCGCAAAACCACATCACATTTTCTAGAAACCGGCTTGTGGTTCTTTATCATTGAGAAAGCCGTGATATTTATTATGTCACCGTTTATATTTTCTTGTGCTGGTATAACAAAGTTTCTTATAGGTTTATCCTCCTTTCTAACTTCGACTATTTCTTCTTCTAGTTCTTCGGCTTTTTCACGCATTCTACGTGCAACCAAACGCATCTGACCCCCCTTGTTCGAGAAAAAGTTTGCCTTATCTTTGTTTTCCTGGATCTCTTTTTCAAGTTGGGCATTCTTTCTGTTTTCTTTTTCGATTCTAATAGATATTTCTTTTACTACATCAAAATAGTTACCCACATACTGTTCGATTTTGTGAGTATTTACATCTAGGTACAAAACTCCTTGTGTAAATGCATTTAGAAACTCGGCATCGTGAGAAATAACCAAGACAGTTTTTTTGTACTCCACTAGAAACTTTGTTAGATGTTCTATACCGTCTTTGTCCAGGTTGTTTGTAGGCTCGTCTAATAGCAAAATATCCGGATCCTGTATGAGCGCTGACGCCAAAAGTAGCCTAGCCTGCTGTCCACCTGAAAAGGACTTCACTATTCTGTCAGTAGGTGCAGAGAAGTTTACAGCATCCAAAACCTTTTTGATCCTTGGTTCAATATCATAAACTTTTTTTGGAAATACATTTTGAAAAAAATCCAAAACTGTCATTTCCATTTCTTGTCTTGGTATAACCTGTCTTGCTATGGCAATACTTAGACCCTGTCCAATATATATCTGACCCTCTTCTGGCTTATTTCCCCCCGTTATTAGGCCAAATAGAGTACTTTTACCAGCACCGTTTTGTCCCATGATAGTTATTTTAGAACCACGTCGCACATTGAAAGAGACCTCGTCTAAAATAGGTTTTTTTATACCGTAGTTAAATGAAACTCCGTCAAAA